>CAYVQE010000047.1:0-38374 GCA_964454005.1 uncultured Myxococcales bacterium | reverse complement strand
CCGGCCCGATCGCCGCAGCCGGCCTGGCCGTCCTGGCCGCCCAGCAGCGGCACCAGCGCGGCGTTGCCCCGCGGCGCCCCGCCGCCACCGGCGGTGCCCAGCGAGCCGCCGGCACCGCCCCGCCAGGAGGTGGCCGCCGCCGGCTGCTCGGCCGCCCCCGGGCCGGACTCGGCACCGCCGCCCGAGAGGTCCAGCGTGCCGTCGACGTCGATGGCGTCCCAGGCCAGCACCGCCAGCGCGGCCGGCCCGCCGACCGTCAGCCGGCCATCGATGGTCAGTGAATCCAGCCGACAGACGCACACAGCGGGCCCGTCGGCCAGCGCCACCGGCTCGCAGTCGCCCAGCGTGGAGCCGGCGCTGCAGTCGGCCCCGGTGTCGAAGGACCCCGAAGCGCTGCGCGCAATCCCGGTCTGCTGCAGCCGGCCCAGCTCCCGGCTGTTGGAGGGCAGCGGCTCACAGCAGGTGGTGCCGCAGCAGCCCAGCACGCCGCAGTCGCCGGCGCACTGGTTCTCGATGCAGTCCAGCCCGTCGCCGCTGGGCCAGTAGCCCGGCTGGCAGTCGCAGTAGGCCTCGCCGTCGTCGTCCACCCGGCAGCGGCCGTGGCCCGAGCAGGTCACACCAGTGCAGGGGCCGGTGTCGATCGGCAGGCACTCCAGGCCGTCGGCCGAGGCCTCGTAGCCGTAGTCGCAGTTGCAGCGCACCTCGGTGCCCACCAGCTCGCAGACGCCGTGGCCCGAGCAGTCGACGTCTGCACAGGGGTCGGTCGGCGAGCCGCCCCCGCCGCAGGCGGCGACGAGAAACCACGCCGGGCAACTGGCCAGCGCCAGATACGAGAGCGAGCATCTCATTGGCTTCCTCCCTGTCTCGGGGCTCATGCTCCGAGCTTACCGCAAGCGGGAGACGATCGGGGAGGATTCATCGGATCAGCTGCAGCGGGTCACCCCGCCCTCGACACCGATGACGCGGTTGCGGCCGGCCTTGGTGGACTGGTAGAGGTTGCGGTCGATCTCGGCGATGAAGTCGCCGGCGTCCTCCATGTCGCGCTCGAAGGTGGCCACCCCGACCGAGATGGTCACCGGCAGCGGCTGGCCGTGGGGCTGCAGCTCGGTCTGCTCGACCGCCCGGCGGATGCGCTCGGCCTGCATCAGCGCCCGGGCCTGGTTGACCTCGGGCAGGATGACGGCGAACTCCTGCTCGCCGTAGCGGGCGTGGAAGTCGTTGCGGCTCAGGAACTGACCGACCAGATCGACCAACTCGACCAACAGCGCATCGAGCACCACCGGGCCCAGCATGCGCTCCAGCCGGCCGACCTCGTCCGGGCCGTAGACCAAGACCGACAGCTCGCGGCCGTAGCGCTTACAGCGGCTCAGCTCGGCCGAGAGCTGATCGCGGAAGGCGCGCCGGTTGTACAGCCCGGTCAGTCCGTCCTCGCCGGCCAGCCGCCGCTGTTCCTCGTCACAGGCATTGCTGACGTCATGGGAGAAGAAGCGCAGCAGGGCGCGGCCGAGCTGGACGCGGTCGCCGTGCTCGAGTTCCAGCTCGTCGATGCGCCGGTCGTTGACGTAGGTGCCGGCGCGGGAACGCCGATCGCGGATGACCACCTGCCCGCCCACCCGCTCCAACTCGGCGTGCTCGGGCTCGACCGCCTCGAGCTCCAGCCGCAGCCCGGCCCCGTCGCTGGAGCCGAGGACCAGCCGCTCGCCGTCGACGGCGTGGCGGCGGCCCAGGTCCGGGCCGCGGATCTGCATCAGAACGGGCTGTTCGTCCACCGCCGCGGCCGCCTTGCGGCGCCGCCGGCCCAAAGCGCGTCTCGGGCTCATGCCCCCTCCTGGCGGTCCGCGGAAGCGGGACCGACCCGGCAATGTATACCCGAAGGCCGGCCGGGCTGACAACTGCTGCCGCGATGGGTGGGGGCGTTTCGAAGCGGCTGCGGTTTTCGGGCCGGAAAGTGAATTGCGCCGATGCGAGGCCCGGGCATAACCCGGGCGCCTTCGCCGCCGATTCGGTCATTGTACAGGGACCTGAAGGCCCTGGCGATGGCGCCCAGGACATGCCCGGGCTCCGGGCCGTAAAAGCAGGGCAACTGAGCTGCCGGGGGATGAACCCCGGCAGCCGCACTGGGGCCGCTGGCATGCGCGGGTGCGAGAGTTTGGAGCACAAGTGGTCGGGTGCAGGCACCGGGACGATATTTCCGCACGCGCGGCGCGGCGCGCGGGGCGACCGCTGCTGCGCGCGGCGTAGCGCACGGGGCGTAGCCCGCCGAAGCCTTGGCGAAGGCGGGGGCTGCTTGACCCCATGGCGGGCCCGGGGCGATCATGCCGCCGAGGAGGCGTTCATGCGACGATGCTGGCTGGCGCTGCTGCTGGCGCCTTTGCTGTTCGGCTGCGGCGGTTCTGGCGGCGAAGTGCAGACCGCCCTGTCGATCGAGGCCTTCGCCGCGCCGCCGGCGGCGGCCCGGCCCTGGGTGCGCTGGTGGTGGCCGGGCGCCGACGTGGAGCCGGAGGAGCTGGCCGCCGAGATCGAGGCCCTGGCCGCGGCCGGCTTCGGCGGGGTGGAGATCCAGCCCTTCGACGCGGCGCTGGACCCGGAGGCGCCGCAAGCGGTGCTGGCGCGGCGGCGGGCCTTCGACACGCCGCGCTACTACCAGCTGCTGCGCGGGGCGCTGGAGGCGGCCCGGGGGGCCGGGCTGCAGGTGGATCTGACCTTCGGCTCGGGCTGGCCGGCCGGCGGCCGGCGCATCGCCGCGGCCGAGTCGCTGCAGAGCCTGCACTACCGCGAGTGGACCCTGGAGGGCCCGCAGGCGGCCCGCCTGGACGCCCGCCAGCCCCAGCCCAGCCACTTCTACGAAATCGCCGACTTCGTCGCCGAGACCTTCGGCGAGCAGCTGGCCCGCTTCCTGCCGCAGGCGGCCGAGCCGCTGGCCGCGGTGGCCGCCCCCATCACCGGCGGCAGCCGCTCCGACTCCATGCTCGAACTCGGCGACACCCTGGAGCTGGACCGCGACCGGCTGCGCATCATCAGCCACGCCATCGGCCCCGACGGCTGGCTCGACTGGCAGGTGCCCGAAGGCCGCTGGCAGGTGGTGGTCTTGTTCCGCGGGCCCGCGGGCGGGCTGGTGCAGCTTGCGGCCGAGCCGGAGCCCGGCCTGGTGCTGGATCACTTCGACGCCCAACGGGTGGCCGAGCAGCTCGACCACCTGTTCGGCCCGCGCAGCGGCCTGGACGCCTACTACGGCGACCCGCTGCGGGCGGTGTTCACCGATTCGTTCGAACTCAAGGTCGAGCGCCACTGGGCCGACGGCATGCTGGCCGAGTTCGAGCGCCGCCGCGGCTACAACCTGACGCCCTGGCTGCCGGCGCTGCTGCTGCCCGGCGCCGACAACTACATCTTCGAGGTGGGCCGGCTGGACCGCGCCCCCGAGTTCGCGCTGAGCGCCGAGGACCACCGGGTGCGCCACGACTTCGCCCGCACCGCAGCCGCGCTGTTCCGCGAGCGCTACCTGGAGACCAAGGCCGCCTGGCTGCAGGCCCGCGGCCTGCAGGCTCGGGCCCAGGCCTATGGGCTCGACGTGGACGTGCTGCGCGCCGCCGGGGCGGTGCACCAGCCCGAGGCCGAGCAGCTCTACGCCGGCGGCTCGCGGCTGTTCCTCAAGGCGGTGGCCGCGGGCGCCCACCTCTACGGCCGCCGGCGGGTCTCGGCCGAGGCCATGGTGTTCCCGCTGCGCGATCACATGACCACCCCGCTCAAGGTCAAGGCCGCGGCCGACAAGGCCTTCGCCGCCGGGGTCGACCAGCTCGTCTTCCACGGCTTCGCCTACGATCACCCCGACGACTACGGACCCACCGGCTGGACGCCCTTTTCCTGCCGCTGGGGCGGGGCCAACACCTTCGCCTCGCACTTCGGCCCGCGCTCGCCCTGGTTCGACGCGCTGCGCCCGCTGACCGACTACGCCGCCCGCTGCCAGCACCTGCTGCGCCAGGGCCGACCCGAGGCCGACCTGGCCGTGCTGTGGCCCTTTCTGGGCTTTCCCACCTCGCTGGCGCTGGAGCCCGGCTACTTCGAGCCGCTGCTCGGCGGCTTCATGCCCGGCGAGCCCGAGCTGCGCGAGGTGCCCTACGCCGAGCTGGCGGCGCTTTTCGGCGAGCCGGTGACCGACCCGCGGGTGGCCTGGCTGCTGGCGCTGGAGCCGACCCTGGCCGCTCTGGAGCAGGCGGGCTGGACCTGGGAGTGGATCAACCCGCACGCGCTGGGCCGGGCCGCGGCCGAGTCGGGCGCCTGGCGGGTGGGCAACATGCGCTTCGCCGCCCTGCTGCTGCCGGCGCTGCCGGCCATGCAGCCCGGGCTGGCCGAGCAGCTGGCCGATCTGGCGCGCAAGGCGCCGCTGCTGGTGCTCGGCGGGCCCCCGGCCGCCCAGCCCGGCTGGCTGGATCACGAAGCCGGCGACGAGCGGGTGCGCCGGGCCTTCGAGCGGGTGCGGCGGGCCAGGCGGACGCGCTTTACCGCCCTGGCCGAGGCCCCGGCCGCGCTCGCGGATCTGGGGCTGGCGCCGGCGGTGGCGCTGGCGGCCGAGCCGGCCGGCGGGCTGGTGCAGATCCAGCGCCGGCTGGGCAACGGGGCGCGGGTGATCTTTTTGGCCAACCTGGAGGCCGACCCGCGGGCGGTGGTGCTGCGCGAGCAGCGGGGCTGTCCGGAGGCCCGCTGGCTGGACGCCTGGACCGGCCGCGCCCACGAACTGGAGCGCTCCGACGCGGCGCTGCACTTTGCTCTCGCCGCCTACGAGTCGGTCTTTCTGGTCTGCGGCGACGGCCCGGCCGCCGACGCTGCGCTGGCGCCCGACCCGCGCGCGGCGCGGCCCGGCGCCGAGGCCGACGAGCAGCTGGTCGACGGCTGGCGGCTGGCCGCGGACGGGCCCGGCGTGGCCGCCGGCGGGATGGCGCTCGAGCTGATGGAGCTGGCCGACTGGCGCGACCTGGAGCCGCTGCGCGACGCCGCCGCCACCGGCGTCTACACCACCACCCTGGACGTCCCGGCGGCGGCCGCCGCCGGCCGGGCCGAACTGGATCTGGGCCGGGTGGCCGGCGCGGTGCGGGTCTGGCTGGACGAGCGCGAGCTGGGCCGGCTGCTGGTCTCTCCCTTCCGGCTGGCGCTGCCCGCGGATCTGGAGCCCGGCGGCCACGCGCTGCGCATCGAGCTCGAGCCGCCCTGGCGCAACTGGCTGGTGGCCCTGGGCGCAGGCGGCGATCCGCGCCTGAGCCACTTCGCCGACAAGGCCGACACCCGCATCGCCACCGGGCTGCTGGGCCCGGTGCGGCTGCGCTGGGAATGAGAGTGCTGGCCCCGGGCGTGCGCAGCATCGGCATCGACGACGGGCCCTTCGTGCGCGGCCGGCGGGCGGACGTGTGGGTGGTGGGTGCCATCTACCGCGGCGGCACCTGGTTCGACGGGCTGCTGACCACCCGGGTACGCCAGGACGGCTGGAACGCCACCGAGCGGCTGATGGCCATGCTCGGCGACAACAAGTTCAGCCCCCAGCTCCGCTATATCATCCTGGACGGCATCGCCCTGGGCGGCTTCAACGTGGTCGACCTGGACCGGCTGCACGCCGCCACCGGGTTGAAGATCCTGGTGCCCATGCGCCGGCCGCCCGACCGGGCCGCCATGCGCCGCGCGCTCGAGCACCTGCCGCGGCCGGCCGCGCGCTGGCGGCTGATCGAGCGCGCCGGCGCCATCGTGCCCATCGGCCGGCTGCACTGCCAGCTGCGCGGCATGCAGCCGGCCGAGGCCGAGCAGCTGCTGGCGCTGACCTGCACCCGCGCGCACCTGCCCGAGCCGCTGCGCGCCGCCCACCTGATCGCCGGCGGCCTGGCCACCGGCATCAGCGGCCGGCGGGCCTGAAGCCAAGGAGCGGGCGATGGAGGCAGCTGCGCTGGACATCCCCACCCTCGACGACATCCGGGCCGCGGCCGAGCGCATCCGGCCCCACGTCCACCGCACCCCGGTGCTGCGCTGCGCCGGGCTGGAGCGGCTGTGCGGCTGTCAGCTGTTTCTCAAGGCCGAGAACCTGCAGAAGGTGGGCGCCTTCAAGGCCCGCGGGGCCCACAACGCGGTGTTCAGCCTGCAGCCGGCCGCGGCCGCGCGCGGGGTGGCCACCCATTCTTCGGGCAACCACGCCGCGGCGCTGGCCCTGGCCGCGGCCAACCGCGGCATCGCCGCCCACATCGTCATGCCGGCTGACGCCCCGGCGGTCAAACGGGCCGCGGTGGCCGGCTACGACGCCCGCATCACCGACTGCGCGCCCAGCCTGCAGGACCGCGAGCGCACGCTGGAGCGGGTGGTGGCCGAGACCAGGGCGGTGATCGTCCACCCTTACGACGATCCGCGGGTGATCGCCGGCCAGGGCACGGCCGCGCTCGAGCTGCTGGCCGAGGCCGGCCCGCTCGATCTGCTGCTGGCCCCGGTGGGCGGCGGCGGGCTGATGAGCGGCAGCGCCATCGCCGCCGCCGGGCTGAGCCCGCGCACCCGGCTGATCGGGGCCGAGCCGGCCGGGGCCGACGACGCCGCCCGCTCGCTGGCCAGCGGCCGGCTGCAGCCTTCGGTGGAGCCGCGCACCGCGGCCGACGGGCTGCTGACCTCGCTCAGCCGGCGCACCTTCCGCATCCTGTGCGAGCACCTGGAGCGCATCGCGACCGTATCCGAGCCGGCCATCGCCGCGGCCATGCGCCACGTGTTCGAACGCGCCAAGCTGGTCATCGAGCCCTCGGCCGCGGTGCCCATCGCCGCCCTGCTCGAACACGGCCTCGGCCACCGCGGCCGGCGCGTCGGCGTGATCCTGTCCGGCGGCAACGCCGACCTCGACCACCTGCCCTGGCAGCAGCCGCTCGCATGAGTCCGCGGCGCCTGGACCCGAACGGGCCGGGCGATCGGGCGGCGCTTGGTGTACAATCGCCGTGGCGTCCGTTGGACGGAGCCGCGATGGGAGGCGACATGCGCAGGTGGGTGTTCCCTTTGATTCTGCTGCTGGCGGCGGCCTGCAGCGGCCAGGTCGACGGGCCGGGCGGCGACGGGTCGCTGGACGCCGACGGCAGCGACGCAGCAGACGCCGACGGCGGCGATGCCGGCCCGGGCGATCCGGGCCCGGGCGACGCCGGCCCCGGCGACCCCGGCCCCGGCGATCCCGGCCCGGCCGACGCCGACCCGCAGCCGCAGGACGTCTGCGCCGAGCGCTCGGCGGCCATCGCCGCCGCCACCGGCGCCACCATCGAGGTGGCCCCCGGCCCAGCCGGCCAGGTGCTGGTCGGCGGCCAGACCAGCAGCCTGCGCCAGGTGGTCATGGACGCCCAGCCGAGCGACACCATCCTGCTGGCCGACGGCAGCTACACCTTCCGCGAGTCGACGGGCGACGGCGACTACACCGGGCTCTACTTCACCACCGGCGACGTCACCCTGCGCGGCGCCTCGGGCGACGCCGCCGCGGTGGTGCTCGACTCGGCCTACGCCGACCACGGCGGGCAGTCCGGGGTGATCACGGTGGCCGCGCCCGGCATCGTGCTGGCCGACTTCACGGTGCAGCGCTCCATCTTCCACCTGATCCACATCCAGTCCGACGGCGACGACGCGGTGGTCCACCAGGTCCAGCTGGTCGACGGCGGCCAGCAGCTGCTCAAGGCCAGCGGCAGCCGCATCGACGGCGTCGAGGTCGGCTGCAGCCGCTTTGCCATGACCGCCGCCGGCCGCGACAACATCTGGGGCTACGGTCCGGTCGACGGCGGCACCCGCTGCTACACCGGCGGCATCGACACCCACGACGCCCGCGACTGGTGGATACACGACAACCGCTTCAGCGGCATCTACTGCACGGCCGGCGGGGTGCAGCGGCCGGCCCACGGCGAGAAGGCCGAGCTGCGCGACGGGCAGACCTACACCGGCGGGCTGGCCGAGCACGCGGTGCACATGTGGGACGCGGTCGACGGCCACGGCCACCTGATCGAGCGCAACCGCATCGTCAACTGCGCCCGCGGCATCGGCCTGGGCATGGTGGCCGAAGTCCACGACAGCATCATCCGCAACAACACCGTCTTCTCCGAACACGCCGGCGGCGGCGAGCACGACGTGGGCATCATCCTGGAACGGGCCCACGACAGCCTGCTGGCCAACAACACCGTATTTCTGTCCTCGCCCGATGCCTACGCCAACGCCATCGAGTACCGCTGGGGCTCGACATCGGCCCTGGCGCTGCACAACAACCTGACCAACCGTCGGATCCGCGCCCGCGACGGCGCCCAGGCCGACAGCAGCCACAACCTCGACAGCGCCCGGGCCGCCTGGTTCCGCGATCCGGCCGCCGGCGACCTGCACCTGGCCGACTGCGACCTCGAGGCCGCAGTCGGCGCCGGCACCCCCCTGGCCGAAGTGCCCGACGACCTCGACCAACAACCCCGCACCCAGCGCAACGACATCGGCGCCGACCAGTGCGAGGAGTGAGCCGGGAGAGCAGGCGCCAACCCGTTGGGGCGCGCCGCACAGCTAGCCGAAGCGCAGCCGGATGGCCTGTTCGCGGTAGCGGAAGATGCGCTCGATCTCGGGCCGGACGAAGAGGGGATTGGCCGCGCGGCCCGCCGGGCCGGCCGGCGGGCTGTAGAAGACGCGGTCCTGCATGCGGGTGCCGCCGGCGGGTCCGTCGGCGAAGTGGTGCTCGTGCCACCAGCTCTTGTAGGGCCCGGCGAGCTGGCTGTCGATGAACAGCGTCCCCGGCTCCACCCGCTCGATGCGGGTGGTCCAGGCCATGGGCAGCGCGCCCAGCCGGATGCGGTAATCGATGGTGGTGCCGGCCTGCATGGGGGGATCGTTGTCCGACAAGAAGGCGAAGGCAAGATCGGCCGGGGTGACCAGGGCCAGGTTGGCCGCCCGCGAGAAGAAGGCGAACACCTCGTCGCGCCCGGCCGGCATGTCGGTCGTGGCCTGCAGCAGGTACTTGGGCTTGCGCCGCGCCAGGTAGTCGCTGGCGGGCACCTCGCGCGCCGGGCCGATGTGCACCTGACCGCCGTGCAGCAGGTCGTCCAGCGCCGGGCCCAGCTCGGTGAAGGCGAAGTCGAAGCCGGCCTCTGCAAGCCGCGCCGGCCGGGCGTTCTGGCCTTCCAGCAGGGTGCTGGCGGCGCGGCCGAAGCGCGCCTTGAGCGCCGCGGCCGGCACCGGCAGCCTGGCCGTGCGGCCCAGCGCCGCAGCCAGGGCGTCGCTGAAGGCGGCGTTGCTGACGGGCTGGGGCGCGGTGGCGTTGAGCGCGCCGGACAGCGACTCGTCGGCGATGGCCCGGGCGTAGATCTCGGCCACATCGCGCAGGTGGATCCAGGGCCAGACCTGATCGCCCTTGCCCAGCCGACCGCCCAGTCCCTTGCGAAACAGCGGCAGCATGCTGTCGAGCGCCCCGCCGCCCACGCCCAGCACGATGCCCATGCGCGGTGTGACCACCCGCACCCCCAGCGCCTCGGCGGCGCGGGCGGCGGCCTCCCAGTCGACGCACAACCGGGCCAGAAAACCCTCGCCGGCCGGGCTGGACTCGTCCAGCGGCGCGTCGCCACCGTCGCCGTAGGTGCCCACCGCGCTGGCCGACACCAGCACCCGGGGCCGCGGCTCGGCCCGCTCCATGGCCGCCACCAGCTGCTCGGTCAGGCCCACCCGGCTGTCGTGCAGAGCCTGGCGCCGCTTCGCCGTCCAGCGCTTGCCGAGCACGTTCTCGCCGGCCAGGTTGATGACCGCGTCGGCCCGGGCCACCGCCGCCACCAGCGCCTCCAGCCCCCCGGCCGCCGGCACCGGCTCCACCTCGGCGCCCAACAGGCTGCGGGCCCGCTGCGCGTCGCGCACCCAGGCGCTCAAATCATGGTCGTCGCGCAGCAGCCGCAGCACCACAGCCCGCCCGATGAACCCCGTCGCACCGGTCAGCAATACCCGCATGCCGCGCTCCCCTCGTTATGGCTTCTCGAACAAGGTCGGTCCTCGAAGCGTCCCCGTCAAGCCCATCCCGGGCCGCCGCGGGGTTTCGCCGGCCGGTCGATCTGGTATGCTCCTCTCTGAGGCGATTGGCCAGCCCAGCATGAGGAGGATGCCGAGCGATGCAGACGCGCGAGCTGGAAACGGTGCTGTTCGAGCGCCGCGGAGCGGTGGGCCTGATGCGGCTGAACCGGCCCGAACGCATGAACGCGGTCATCGAGCAGATGTACCTCGACCTGGACAGCCTGCTCGACGAGGCCGAAGGCGATGGCGACTTGCGGGCGCTGGTGCTGACCGGCAGCGTGCGCCAGGGTGCCGACGGTCCCAAGCCGGCGTTTTGTGCCGGGGCCGATCTGAAGGCCCACGCCGCCGGCGAGCGCAGCCCCTGGCAGCAGCGGGCCTACATCCAGCTGGCCCACCGCAGCACCTACCGGCTGCACCGTTTTGCCAAGCCGGTCATCGCCGCCATCAACGGCCCGGCCCGCGGGGCCGGCTTCGAGATGGCGCTGAACTGCGACTTCATCCTGATGGCCGACACGGCCAGCCTGGCCATGACCGAGACCGGCCTGGGCACCTTCATCGGCGGCGGGGCCACCGCCCATCTGCCGCGGCTGGTGGGCCTGCAGCAGGCCAAGCGGCTGGTCTACCTGGGCGAGGTGCTCGACGGCCCGGCTGCGGTGGCCGCCGGGCTGGCCCTGGCCACGTACCCGCTGCAGCGGCTGGAGGCCGAGGCGCTGGCGCTGGCCGAGCGGCTGGCCGAGCGGGCCCCGGTGTCGCTGCAGTTGGCTAAGGACCTGCTGCAGCGCTCGGCCGAGCGCGATCTGCACACCGTGCTGCTGGCCGAGACCGAGGCCATCCTGGCCTGCATGACCACCGCCGACTGGCGGGAGGGGCTGGATGCCTTCGCCGAGAAGCGGCGTCCGGTCTTCCGGGGTCGCTGAGATGGCGCTCGACAAGGTCCTCGACCCGCGTTCGGTGGCCGTGGTCGGCGCCTCGCGCAACGTGACCAAGCGCGGCTACCAGGCCATCAAGACCCTGCAGGACGCGCGCTTCGACGGACCCATCTACCCGGTCAACCCCAAGGAGCGCAGCGTGCTGGGGTTGCGCTGCTACGCCCGGCTGACCGACATCGAGGGTCCGGTGGACATGGCCCTGATCACCACCCCGGCCAGGTCCATCCCGGCCATCCTGGCCGACTGCGGCGCCAAGGGCGTCAGCGGCGCGGTGGTCATCGCCGGCGGCTTCGGCGAGACCGGCGCGGCCGGCCGTGACCTCGAGCAGCAGATGGTGGCGGCCGCAGAACGCTCCGGCGTGCGTCTGATCGGGCCCAACACCTCGGGCATGATCAACGTCCACAGCGGGCTGAACCTGGTCGGGCTGACCGGGGTGCCGGCCGGCGACATCGGCCTGCTGACCCAGAGCGGCAACATGGCCCTGACCCTCATCACCGAGGCCAGCATCAAGAGCCAGAAGGGCTTTTCCTACTACATCGGGGTGGGCAACGAGGCCGACATCCGCTTCCACGAGTACCTGGCCTTCTTCCGTGAGGATCCGGCCACCCGGGCGGTGCTGATATACGTCGAGGGCATGCGCGACGGCCGGGCCTTTCTGCAGGAGGCCTACCGCACCACCCGCCGCAAGCCGGTGGTGCTGCTCAAGAGCGGCCGCACCGCCACCGGCAAGCGCGCGGCCGGCTCGCACACCGGCGCGCTGGCCGGCATGAGCGAGGTGGCCCGCTCTGCCTTCCGCCGCGCTGGCATCGTGGTCATCGAGAGTTCCGACGAGCTGTTCCCGGTGGCCGAGTCGCTGGCCAGCCTGCCGCCGGTGCGCAACAACAAGGTGGCCGTGCTGGCCGACGGCGGCGGCCACGCCACCATCGCCGCCGACCTGCTGACCGAAGCCGGCCTGCAGGTGCCGCCGCTGGCGACCAAAACCCAGAAGAAGCTGCGCGCGTTGCTGCCGGAGGCGGCCAGCGTGCGCAACCCGGTCGACGTGGCCGGCGGGGCCGATGCCGACCCGCGCGTGTTCGCCCGCTGCGCCCGGGCGCTGCTGCAGGACAACGGCATCGGCGGGCTGCTGCTGGTGGGCCTGTTCGGCGGCTACGCCATCCGCTTCGCCGAGCGGCTGCGCTTTCCCGAAGAGGACGCCGCCCACCAGCTGGGCAAGCTGATCTGGGAGACCAAAAAACCGGTGGTGGTCCACTCGCTGTACAACCACGCCCAACCGCACGCCCTGGCCCTGCTGCGCTACTACGGCGTTCCGGTCTACGACTCGCTGGAGATCGCCTGCAAGTGCGTCGACGCGCTGGACGAGTACGGCTCCTACCTGCAGAGCTACGAGGCCAAGAACGACTTCGTGCTCAACTGGGAGGTCAAGGCCCGGGCCCAGGGCAGGCGCATCATCGACCAGGCCCTGCGCGAGGACCGCCAGCTGCTGCTCGAGCCCGAGGCCAAGCGGCTGCTGGGCATGCACGGCGCCCCGGTCGGCGGCGGCTCGCTGGCCCGCAGCGCCGACGAGGCGGTGGCCGCGGCCGAAGCGCTCGATTGCGACGTGGCGCTCAAGATCGTCTCGCCCCAGATCCTGCACAAGAGCGAGGCCGGCGGGGTGCGCCTGGGCGTCTGCGGCGCCGATGCGGTCCGCCAGCAGTACCGGGAAGTGGTCGACAGCGCCCGGGCCTACGCGCCCGAGGCCGACCTGCGCGGCGTGCTGGTCTCACCCATGGCCCGCGACGGGCTGGAGGTGATCATCGGCACCAAGGTCGACGACCAGTTCGGCCCGGTGGTCATGTTCGGCATCGGCGGCATCATGGTCGAGGTGCTGCACGACGTGGCCTTCCGGGTGCTGCCCATCACCAACCGCTCGGCGCGCCTGATGATCGACGAGATCCGCTCGGCCCGCATGCTCGAAGGCTACCGCGGCCGGCCGCCGGTGGACAAGAAGGCCCTGCGCCGGGTGCTGCTGACCGTGTCCGAGGTGGTCGAGTCCTACCCCGAGATCCGCGAGATGGATCTAAACCCGGTCATCGCCCACGAGCAGGGCTGCCAGGTGGTCGACGCCCGCATCCTGCTCCACCCCCAACGCCCCGACACCGGCCGCTGAGCCGCGCTCGGCTCGGCGCCTGCCGGCTCATCGGTTTGGTTGTCCCCCGCCCTTCGGACGGGGTCGATCAGTCGGCGGCCGCGCCGGCGGGCAGGTAGCCGCGCTGGCGCAGATAGGTCAGGATGGTCTCGGCGCAGGCGGCCGGGCTCTGGCTGGCGGTGTCGACCACCACCTCGGCGTCCGGCGGCGGCTCGTAAGGGTCGGAGATGCCGGTGAACTCGTCGATCAGCCCGGCCCGGGCCTTGGCGTAGAGGCCCTTGCGGTCGCGCTGCTCGCAGACCGCCAGCGGGGTGGCCACGTGGACCAGCACGAAGCCACCCTTGGGCGCGATCATGGAGCGCACCTGCTTGCGCACCCGGTCGTAGGGCGCGATAGGGGCGCAGATGGCCACGCCGCCGTTCTTGGTGATCTCAGAGGCCACGAAGCCGATGCGGGTGATGTTCAGATCGCGATCGTGGCGCGAGAAGCCGAGCTCGCTCGACAGGTGGGTGCGCACGATGTCGCCGTCGAGCAGGGTGACCGGCCGGCCGCCGATCTCCAGCAGGCGGATCATCAGCACCTGGGCCACGGTCGACTTGCCGGCCGAGGGCAGCCCGGAGCAGAACACGGTGAAGCCCTGCTGCACGCGCGGCGGGCGCGCCTTGCGCAGCTCGGCGATCACCTCCGGGTGCGAGAAGTGGGCCGGGATCGATTCGCCGCGCTCGAGCTTGTCGGCCAGCTCGGCCGGCGACAGCGACAGGGTCTGGGCACCGGCGGGCACCTCGTCGCGCGGTGAGTAGCGCCGTTGCTCGGGCAGGTAGACCATCTCGCGCGAGGCCACCGGCTCTATTCCCAGCTCGGCGGCGCGCTCCTCGAGCAGCGCGCGGGCGGCGTCCGGCGAGTAGAAGGGCCGGCCCTGGTCGTCTCGGCCAGCGCCGGCGTGGTCGCGGCCGACCAAGAAGTGGCTGCAGCCGTGGTTGCGGTGGGCGATGGCCAGCAGGGCCGCCTCGCGCGGTCCGGCCAGGCGGCTGGTGAAGGGTAGCAGGGCCAGCAGCACCCGCTCCGGCGGGTACTGGCCCACCACGGCCTGGATGCAGCGCACCTGGGCGAAGTGCTCGATGTCGCCGGTCTTGGTCTGGCCCACGGTGGGCTGGATCAGCAGGCCGGCGTCCAGGTCGCGGATGACCCGCAGGGTCAGCTCCTGCTGGGCGCGGTGCATGGGATGCCGCGTCTCGAAGGCCACCGTGCGCGTCCAACCCAGCTCGGTGATGCGCCGGCGCACCTCGGCCGGGGTCAGGCGCAGCTCGGCGAAGTCGTAGTGCTCGGGCCGCTCCAGGCCCTCGATCGTCCCGCCCACGTACCAGGAGTGGGTGCCCTCGCGCAGCAAGGCCACGCCGGGGTGGTCGGGCCGGTCGGTGCCGTAGATGTGCTCGGCCTCGCGGGTCAGCCCGGGCTGCCAGACGTCGGTCACCCGCAGCACGGCCACCATCACCCCGAACAGATCGCGCAGCACCAGCCGGTCGTCCGGGCGCAGCTTGCGGCCGAGCTCGTCGGAGACGTCGAGCGTGATCGGCAGCGGCCAGAAGGTGCCGTCGGCCAGCTGCATCCGCTCGAGCACGCTGTCGTAGTCGCGCCGGCCCATGAAGCCGGTCAACGGCGAAAAACCGCCGGTCAACAGCAGCTCCACATCGCCCAGCTGCCGCGGGCTGAGCTGCCAAGAGGGCCAGTCGCGCGATTGCTCCTTGAGCTGATCGATGCGATCAGCGCTGGCGATCAGATCGACCAGCACGCCACCATACGGTTTCATCGCTGCTTCGCCCATCGCTCCCTCCGGAGAGCGCCGGTCCCGCCCGAGACCGGCGGTGCGCGTGCGCGCGGCGGCCACCGGCCGCCCGGGGGTCGCAGTATACGCGGAGCCGATCTTGACCGCCAAGTTTTCTTGTGTCCACCATCCGGCTCCGCGGCCCGAGGAGGTGTGCCCGCCATCGCCGATGCCCGTCCACGCCTGCTGGTGATCGGACTCGACGGCGCCGAGCCGAGCCTGGTGTTCGGGCGGCTGGCCGAACGGATGCCGTTTCTCAACGGCCTCGCGGCGCGGGGCTTCGGCGGGCCGCTGCGCTCGACCGATCCACCGGTCAGCCTGCCGGCCTGGGCCAGCATGTTCACCGGTCGCGATCCCGGCGAGCTGGGCCTGTACGGCTTCCGCCTGCGAACCGACCGCGGCTACGGCCCGGCGGCGCTGGCCGACTCGCGACGCATCCGGGCCGAGTGGGTCTGGGACGGGTTGAGCCGGGCCGGGCTGACCAGCACCGTGATCGGGGTGCCGGGCACCTTTCCGCCCTGGCCGCTGCGCGGCCGGCTGGTGGCCGGCGTGCTCAGCCCGGGCCCCGAGGCCGCATTCGTCTGGCCGCCGGAACAAAAAGCCGCGCTCGATGCGCTGGCCGGCCCCGGCGGCTACCGCATCGACGTCGATGGCTACCGCACCGCGGACAAGCAGCGGCTGCGGCGCGAGGTGACCGCGGTCACCAGGGCCCGTTTCCGGGTGGCGCGGGCATGGGCCGCCGAGCCCGACTGGGATCTGATGGTGCTGGTGGACATGGGCCCCGATCGCATGCACCACGGCTTCTGGCGCGACTTCGATCCGGCCCACCGCCTGCACCGGCCAAACGGTCCCCACGCCGAAGCCATCCCCGACTTCTACGCCGCGGTCGACCGCGAGGTGGCCCGGCTGGTCGCAGCCGCCGGGGACGGGGTGGCCGTGCTGGTGGTCAGCGATCACGGCGGCCGCGCCATGCAGGGCGCACTGCACGTCAACGAGTGGCTGATCCAGCAGGGCGACCTGCGCCTGCTGCGGCCGCCGGCGGAACCCGGCCCGCTGCGGCCGGAGCAGGTCGACTGGGAGCATACCCGCGCCTGGGCCGACGGCGGCTTCCACGCCCGCATCTGGATCAACCGCCGCGGCCGCGAGCCCCGCGGTGCGGTGGCCGCGGCCGACTACGATGCCTACCGGTCCGGGCTGGCCGAGCGGCTGGCGGCCATCGGCGACGAGAGCGGCCGGCCGCTGGGCACCCGGGTGCTGTGGCCCGAGCGCCGCTACCGGCAGCTGCGCGGCGTGGCCCCCGACCTGATCGCCTATCCGGGCGACCTGGCCTGGCGCGCCGCGGCCAGCGTCGGCAGCGGCTGCATCCACGCCCGCGGCAACGACACCGGCCCGGATGACGCCAACCACTCGGTCGAGGGCATCTGCCTGTGGTTTGACCCCGGGCGCGCGAAACGCGATCATCGGCGGGTGCGGTCGATCCTCGAGATCGCACCGCTGATACTGGAGCACTTCGGACTCGAGACCCGGGAGAAGGATTGGCCATGATGCGCATCGCACTGGGATGTTTGTTGCTGACGCTGACCTGCTCGACCGCCGCGGCCGCCGGCGCCGGCCTGCCCGGCGACGAGCCGGCCACGCTCTACTTCCCGGGGCTCGAGCGCCCGGCGGTACCGGCCGCGGCCGCCACCGCGCCCGAGACCGGCAAGCCCATCATCTGGATCGTGATCGACGCGCTCAGGCCCGATAACGTCTCGGCCTACGGCTACGGCCGCGACACCACCCCGGCCCTGGAGCGCTTCGCCGACGAGGGGGTGATCTTCACCCGCTTTTTCGCCAACGCCCCCTGGACCCGGCCGGCGACGACCAGCATGCTCACCGGTCTGATCCCGACCAACCACAGCGTGCAGTGCGACTGGCACAAGCTACCGAAGTCGATCGGCACCATGGCCCAACAGCTCAAAAAGGCCGGCTATACCACGCTGGCGGTGGTGGGCAACGGCAACACCAGCTCGGCCTTCGGCATGCACCACGGCTTCGACGTCTACGAGGACACCATCAAGAACTGGAAGGGTCTGCCCGACGCCCGCCAGGTGATCGATCTGGGCTTGAAGCACCTGCGGCGCCACCGCGGTCAGGACAAGGTGTTCTTGCTGCTGTTCCTGCTCGATCCCCACGATCCGTACAAGCCGGAGCCGCCCTACGACGACATGTACTACCCGGAGTACGAGGGCAAGGTGCGCCACCGGGTACACTGGGAGTACGAGAACGACTATCCGGAGGCCCAGCGCAAAAAAGTGGTGGCGCTGTACGACGGCCTGATCCGGTCGACCGACGACCAGCTGGCCCGACTGTTCGGCCAGCTCCAGAAGCTGGGCTTCTGGGACGAGGCCAGCATCTTCGTCACCTCCGATCACGGCGAGGCATTCGGCGAGCACGGCATCTACCTCCACGCCCACCACCACTACGAGACCCACATGCGCATCCCGCTGCTGGTGCGCGCTCCCTGGATCGAGAAATCCGCTCGCGGCGGCTACACCTCGGCCTTCGTCCAGCAGATCGACCTGGCGCCGACCACCCTGGCGCTGGCCGGGGCCGAGCCCACGCCGGCCATGCGCGGATTCGACATCACCCGCGCGTTGCGCCTGCGCGGCGCGGTGCCGGTGCCGCGCTACGTGATCTCCGAGTACAACTGCTACGGCATCCGCCGCTCGGCCATCCGCACCCGGCGCTACAAGCTGGTCTACCAGCGCCCGGCACTGCGCGACGTGTTCATGAAGCACGTCGGCCGGCCCGAGCTGCTGCCCTCGGTCTCCTTCGACGAGGAGGTCTTCCAGCTCTACGACGTGCTGGCCGATCCGCACGAGGAGCGCAACCTTTGGCCCAAGCGGCGAGCGGTCGGCGAGAAGCTGCTGCACGTGCTCAAGGCCGAGATCGAAAACGGCGAGCCTTCGAAGAAGGTCGACGAGCTGGATCCCGATCTGGTCGAGGAGCTGCAGTCGCTGGGCTACATGCAGTAGCGGCTCAGGGCGGTGGTGACCGCTGCGGCCGGCCGAACCAGACCGGCGACGACCAGGCCAGCTCGCCGTCGCGCTGGACCACGCGCACGTAGTACCAGTGGGCCCCGGCCGCCGGTTTGTCGCGCCAGGTGAAGTCTGCCCGCCGGCCGCGGGGCCGGGCGCGGAAGATGGGCTTGTTGTCGCGCAGCACCACCACCTGGCGGATGGGCCGCGGGCAGTCGACCCGCACCCGGATGGGCACGGTCTGATCGGCGGCCAGCGGCTCGACCGCGGCACCCATGAAATGGCCGGCCACCCGCACTTCGAGCAGGATGCGCGCCGCGGTGGTCCCGTAGGTGCGCCGAGCCCGCAGGGCTTCGAACAACGCCTGTGGGCTCAGCTCCTCGGCCCACAGCGCGGCCTTGCCGAGGCCGCCGCGGTGATCGGGCGCGGCCACCACCCCCACCCGGGTGCCGCGGGCCCAGGCATCCTGGATGAACCAGCCCCGCGGCGTGCTCAGCTCGGCCTCGCGCGGGCAGCCCTTGCACTCGTAAGATCCGCGGAACTGGAAGATCTCGGCCACCGGCTCGTCGCTCTCGTCGTGACGGTCCCAATCGACCGGCACGTTGCCGGTGTCGGCCAGTTGGTGCGGGATCAGCACGAAGGGCACCCCGGCGGCGTGCAGCTTGCGGCGCAGCTGCTCCGGGGTGTCGCCGTCGGCCGCGTTGTAGAAACGCGGCGCGCGGTTGTCACCGAACACCAGCACCCGGTGGCCGTAGTAGCCGTAGGGGTAGTCGGTGTTGCCCTTCTCGAAGGTCGAGGTCCACTCCTGGGCCTTCAAGGTCAAAAAGCGTCCCGGATCGGTATTGCTGCGGTTGCGCTTGCCCAGGTGGCGCCAGAGATAATCGTTGAAGTTCTTGCCGTGGTCGGTCAGGGCGCCGAAGTCCAACCGGAGCAGGTCGCGCATCATCTGATAGGACTGATCCGGGGTCTCGTCCCGGGTGCGGTCGCAGACCGACAGATCCGAGTGCTCGTGCAGATCGCCGAACAGCAGCCGCAGCCGCCGGCCGTCGAGTTCGATCTCCCAACCCGGTCTGTCCTCGCCGCGGGCGCGGCGCAGCCGGGCCGCCTCGAAGGCCGCGGCCGGCGGCTCGTAGGCCGCGAGCTTCAGCGATCCGCCGCGCGGCCGGGCGCCGCTGTCGATCCGGCCCAGGTAGACATCGCTGTCGCCCTGGTGGCGCGCCTCGTAGGAGCGCCAGCGCCCGGGCATGTCGTCGCTCTGGTACAGCACCGCCACCCGGCCGGCCGGGGTGGCCAGCGCCGGCCGCCGGTTCATGCCCTTGCGCCGCGACAAGACCCAGGGCCCGGCCCAGCCCTTGCGGGACAGCCGCCAGACCAGGGTGTCCCAGCCCGAGTTGCGGTCGCGCGGCACCAGGGCCGCGATCCACAACCGGCCTTCGGCATCGAAGGCCAGCGCGGGGGTCTCGGCCTCCTCCCACAACCGCGTCCGGCGCAAACCGACCGGCTGGCGCAGCCGGCCGTGGTCCAGCCGGGCCAGCACCACCCGCTTGAGGCTGTTGCGGCCCACCTTGTAGCCGGCGTAGTCGGCCTGGTCCCAGGCCAGCCAGATCCGTCCGTCGCGGGCCCGCAGCCGCACGCCGCGGTCGATCAGCGCGGCCCGGGTCAGCCGGCGCTCCGGCTCCAGCGCCCCGGCGACCACCTCGCGGGCGTAGAGATCGAAGTTGTCCTCGCGAAAGCTGTGCCAACCCACCAGCAGGCGGCCCGGCTCCGGCCGGACCACATCCGGCTGGTAGTTGTTCCAGTCCCCCACGCTCAGCCGCAACGGTTGGCCGGCCTGGCCGTCGCGCACGGCCAGCAGGTGGACGTGCCGCCGGCCGCCATCGCGATTGGACTCCCAGGCCACCCACAGCGTCTCGCCGTCGACCGCCGCCGCCGGGTGGATGTCGGTCGCCGGATGGCGGGTCAGCCGCAGCGGCCGGCCCGGCCCGGCCGCCCCCAGGACTACGGCGTAGAGATCCCAGTTGTCACCCACCTCTGCCGCATAGACCAGCCAGGCGGAGCCGTCCGGTCCGGCGGCCAACACCGGATCGAGCACGCCGGCATCCGCCGGTGGTGCCACCTGCCAGCGGTCGGCCACCTCCAGGTCGGCGTCGGCCGCGGGCTGCTGCAGCCGGACCACCACCAGCGCCTCGCGCTCCTCGGAGGAGCGCAGCCAGGCCGCCCAGGCCTCGTTCGGCCCGGTCTGGGCCATAGCCGGCATGTCGTCGAAGCCCGGCTCGGTGGACAGCTTGGCCTGGGGCAACAAGGGCTCGGCGGTGAGCATCAGATCGTCGATCCACATGCGGCCCACCCGGGCCCAGAAGGACGAGGGCGCTGCGATCTCCAGCTTGGCCCGGCCGTCGTCGGGCACGGTGAAGTTGACCCGGTAGCGCGTCCAGCGCCGGCCTACCCCGTGCCAGTTGGCGATCACCCGCCGCTGGCCGGCCGCCTTGAGCCAGACGGTCAGCCGGCTGCCCCGCGAGGCACGGGCCCAGATGGCGAAGCGATACAGCCGGTCGCGGCGCAGCTTCAAGCTGCGGTGCAGGGTGCGGCTCTGGCGGCGACGGAAGACCTCGCCCATCAGACAGCGCACTCCGCGGTGGGCTACCCGGGGATCGGCGATCAGCTTCAGGCCGCGGGTATGCCAGCCCTTCAGCCCCTTTTCGAAGCCCCCATTGGGCAATAGCTGCTGCTTGCGATCGGCCGCGGCCGCTCCCGCGGCCCAACCGAGCAGCAAGGCCAACCAGGCCATCCGCGCCACCATCTCGCCTCCTCGTGCGCCCAAAGCCGGCGTGCCGTTCGCTCCCTGGCGGTCGCTGGCCGCAGCGGCAAGCCGGTCACCGAACGCATTCTACTTTGACATACCTCGACCCGCTGGTATAAGAAAAAGTTTTGTACGCGAAACAATCGCCCATCTTCGACGGCGATTGGAGGAAAAGATGCGCGCGTGGCGAGCCTGCGCCTATCTGCTGGCCATGCTGTTGTCGGCCAGCGGCTGCGAAAAGACATCCGCGGATCGGGCGGTCGCCGAGACCGATCCGGATACACCGCCGCGGCCTGTCGCGGCCGAGACCGCTGTCCCCGATGACCAGCAGCCGAGCCCGGATCCCGGTCCGCTGCTGCTGCTGGGCGCCGATGCGCTGGACTTCGATGTGCTGCGGCCCCTGGTGGCCGCCGGCCGCCTGCCGCACTTCGCCCGCCTGCTCGCGCAGGGTTGCCACGGGGTGCTGCTGTCGGAACGCAAGATGCGCTCGCCGGCGCTGTGGACCACCATCGCCACCGGCCGGCCGCGGGATGTCCACGGCATCTACGACTTCATCACCGGCAGCCGTTTCTGGCCCGCCGATCAGCGCGGCGGCCGCCAGCGGCTGGTGACCAGCCGGGTGCGCAAGGTGCCCGCCCTGTGGCAGATGGCCTCGCGGGCGGGACGCCGGGTGGCGGTGGTCGGCTGGATCAACACCTGGCCGGCCGAGAAGGTCGAGGGTGTCATGGTGGCGCCCTACGTGGCCCTGGGCGAGCGGAAACAGGTGACCATCAAGGGGGCGGTCTATCCGGACGAGAGGCGGCAGGTGTACCCGCCCGAGCGCTGGCCGGCGCTCAGCGAACTGATCGTCAGCCCCGAGGAGGTGCCGGCCGAGCTGGTCGCATCCTTCGCCCCGACGCCCGGCCCGGCGCTGTTGCGGGACTATCCCATCCTAAAACGCTACCATCGGGCCCTGCGCTGGTCGCTGGCCAACACGCTGACGATGAAACGCATTCTGCTGCGGTTGATCGAGACCGAGCAGCCCGATCTGGCCATGGTCTACTTCGAGGGCAGCGACTCGCTGGCGCACCGCTTCTGGCTGTTCCGCGAGCCGATCAAGCGCATCCGCGCCCAGCTGCGCGACGCCGGCCTGCCCACCGAGCACGCCGAGCTGCTGGCCGAACGCTACGGCGGCCTGCTCGACCGCTATTACGCCTTGCTGGACGAGGTGCTCGGGAAGCTGTGGGCGGCGTTGGGCGACCGGGCCCGGATCGCGGTCGTATCCGACCACGGCTTTACCGCCTGGACCGGTCGCTACGATCTCAACCCAAAGGTCCCCTTCACCGGCGAGCACGAGATCGAAGGCGCCTGGCTGGTCGGCGGCGCCGGCATTCGCCCGGGCGGGCGCCTGGTCGCGGCCACTTTGTACGACATCGCCCCGACCGTGCTGGACTTGCTTCACATCCACACCGATCAGGACTTCGAGGGCCGCAGTCTGGCGGCGCGGCTGGGAATCGATCCGGTCGGCACAGCAGCAGCGGCCGCCAGCAACCGGCCGGCCAGCCATGATGACACCGACGAGGAGCCGCAAGATGATGACGCCCCGTTCGAACGCGAAGAGATCGAGCGGCTGCGCTCGCTGGGCTATGTCGAGTAGAAGCCGGCGCGATTTGGCCATCGGCTTGGCGCTCGGCGGCCTGCTGGCACTGCCGGCCTTCGCCCTCCGGGCTTCGGCGGACGAGTCGGCTGCGGTTGGCAAAGACGCGACCGCGGCCCGCAGCGGCCCGGCTGCGACCAGGCCGCGGGTGCTGCTGATCGGCGTCGATGCGCTGTCGCTCAACGTGCTCGAGCCGCTGATGAAACAGGGGGCCCTGCCCCACATGCAGCAGCTGGCCGAGCAGGGCGCCATGGGGCCACTGGCCTCGTACTGGCCGCTGCGCACCATGCAGGTCTGGACCTCGGCGGTCACCGGCAAGCTGCCCGATCAACACGGCATCTGGGATCACGTCAAGAGTTCCAACTACAACCCGCCCGCAGTGCGCACCGACAAACGCGCGATCTACACCCCGGCCGACCGCCGCAGCCAGGCCCTGTGGGGGTTGGTGGGCGAACGCGGCATCCCCAGCCTGACCGTGGGCTGGCCCAGCACCTGGCCGGCCGAGCGGGTGAAAAACGGGGTGATGGTGGCGCCCAAGGTGCTCTACGGCGATCCGCGGCGGGTGACCATCAAGGGCTCGTTCTGGCGCCACGTCGGCCGGGCCGTGCAGCCGGCGCGGCTGGCCGCAGGGGTGCGCGCCCTGATCGTCGAGCCCGACGAGGTCGACGCCCGGGCGCTGGCCCGGCTGGCCGACCCACCCCCGGCCGACTCACCCCTGCGCGAGCTGCCGAAAATCGACAAGTACATCTACTCCCTGCGCTGGAACCTGGCCCGGGCGCGCTCGGTCGAGGCCATCACCCTGGAGCTGGCCCGCAGCCAAGGGCCCGAGGTGGTGCTGGCCTACTTCCAGTGCCCGGACTCGCTGGGGCACCGATTCTGGATTTTCTCCAAACCGATCAAAGAGATAAAACAGAGATTGGCCCAGTGGGGACTGCCGGTCGAGCACGCGGCCGAGCTGAAAAAGCGCTTCGGCTCGGTCATCGCCAACTGCCACCGCGACGTGGATGCCCGCATCGGCCGCCTGCTCGACGCGCTGGCCGGACCCGAGACCCTGGTGCTGGTCATCTCGGACCACGGCTTCGGCGACGGCCCCAAGCCGCATCCCTTCCGGGCCGAGCCCTACGGCGGCATCCACTGGTCCGATGGCGCCATCCTGGCCCGCGGCCCCGGGGTGCGCCCGGGAAGCCGGCCCGAGGGGCTGTCCGTGCTGGACATCACGCCCAGCCTGCTCTACCAGCTCGGCCTGCCGGTGGCCGAGGACATGCAGGGCGACGTGGCCCCGGCGCTGGTCGGCCGCCAGCGGCTGCAGCAACGACCGATCGAGACCGTGCCCAGCTACGAGGACCAGCCCCAGCTCGAGCTGCCCCACGCCGGGGGCTACCCGCCCAAGCCAGACTCCTTCGTGTGGTAAAACGGCATACCTCGGAATACCCAATTTTTTCACAAGTCACCGAAAACACAGGGTTCACTATCGGGACAAAGCCCTTGCCTTCCCCGGACCGGTGTGCTATTTAGGGTCGTAAGCTTTTGGGCCCAAAGCTGACTGAACCTCCAAAATGACGGGCTCTGCGGAGCGGGAGGACCCCTTGATGCAAACCGCATCCAGCGACGGACTCGATCGTGCCCAGGCCATCGCCGAGCGGGCGCGGCAAGCCGCCACCGGCCTGGCCACCACAACCGCCGAGCAGCGCAACACCGCCTTGCAGCGCATGGCCGCGCTGATCGAGGACAAGCGCGAGGAGATCCTGCGCGCCAACCGGAGCGATCTCGACCAGGCCGAGCGCGACGGGCTGGAGCGGGCCCAGATCGGCCGCCTGGTCTTCGACGAGGCCAAGCTGCGGGGCCGGATCACCTCGTTGATCAAGATCGCCGCCCTGCCCGATCCCATCGGCCGCATGGAACGCTGCGGCCGGATGGACAACGGGCTGAGCTACGGCCGCATGCGGGTGCCGCTGGGCGTGCTGCTGATGATCTACGAGGCCCGGCCGCACGTGACGGTCAACGGCGGCGCCTTCGCGCTGAAATCCGGCAACGCCATCGTGCTCAAGGGCGGCTCCGAGGCCAAGCACTGCACCGCGGTGCTGGCCGAGCTGTGGCAGCGCGCGCTGGAGGTGGCCGGGCTGCCGGACGGCGCGGTGCAGGCGGTCCGGCTCGACCACGACCAGGTGGGCCACCTGCTCGCCCGCCCCGACCTGATCGACGTGGTCATCCCGCGCGGCGGCAAGGGTCTGATCCGAGCGGTGGCCGAGCAGGCCCGGGTGCCGGTGATCAAGCACTTCGAGGGCAACTGCCACGTCTACGTCGGCCCCCGGGCCGATCGGGACAAGGCCCTGCGCATCGCTCTCGACTCCAAGCTGCTGATGCCCGGCGTGTGCAACGCCGCGGAATCGCTGCTGCTCGACGCCAGCGAGGTGGACTGGCTGGGCGAGCTGACGGCCGCGCTGGACCGCCACGGGATCGAGTTGCGCGGCTGCGAGCGGGCCCGCCAGGCGGTGGCCGACCTGAAGCCGGCCACCGAGGAAGACTTTGCCACCGAGTATCTGGACAAGATATACTCGCTCAAGGTGGTCGACGGGGTGGACGCGGCCGTGGCGCACATCAATCGCTACGGCTCGGGTCACACCGACGCCATCATCACCGAGAACCAGGCCGATGCCCGGCGCTTCGTGGCCGGGGTCGACTCCGGGGTGGTGCTGGTCAACGCCTCGACCATGTTCTGCGACGGCGAGTCGCTGGGCATGGGGGCCGAGATCGGCATCTCCACCGACAAGCTCCACGCCCGCGGGCCGATGGGGCTGGATGAGCTGACCAGCTACAAGTTCGTGCTGCAGGGTTACGGCCAGATCATGGGGAGCGATCAACCGTGGAACGCATCGTAAGCCACTTCGTCAACGGATTCAAAGAGACAACCGCCAAACGCAGTCCCGAGCGCCGGGTCGGCGCCGAAATGAAGTTTCCCTTCGTGGACCGGGAAGGCCGCGCCGGATCGGCCGAAGGCATACAGGGTCTGTGGGACTATTTGGAACGCGCGGGCTGGCGCCCCGAATGCGACGGCGCCAGCCAACGGGTGATCGGAGCCTGTACCCCGGGACCCTGCAACGACACCATGGCCGGCTGCGAGACCGGTTTTTGCAAGACCGAGTTCGCCCTGGCCCACGTGGCCGACCTGCACGAACTCAAGCAGATGGTCGACGAGCTGCGCGGCCTGCTGCGCCGTTACTCGGAGCAGAGCGGCTTCCTGTTTCTGGGCAGCGGCATCCAGCCGGTCAGCCCGCCCAGCAAGCACCTCGAGATGAAAAAGAGCCGCAACACCTTCTGGGCCGACCTGTTCGGCTCCAACGACGCCATCGCCCCGGAAGACGGCGACGACGTCCACCTGTTCACCGTATCGGCCTCGTCCCAGGTCCACATCGATGTCAGCCTCGACGAGGCGGTGGCGGCGGTCAACGCCTTCAACGGCTTTGCCGGCGCCCAGATCGCTTTGACCGGCAACTCGACCATCTGGCGCGGTGAGCTTGACGCCGAGCACAAGTGCGTCGGCGAGATGTTCTGGGACTGGTGGGATCCGGGCACCGGCCGCTACGGCATCCCGCTGCGGCCCTTCGAGGATTTGCCCGACTACGTGCGCGCCATCGCCGGCCTGTCGCCGGTCTACGTCCGCCGCGACGGCGAGCCGTTGGGCCTACCCGGCTACCGCAGCTTCTTCGACTACTACCGCCAGGCCCAGGCCGAGGCGGTCGACAGTGCCGGCAACCGGTTGCGGGTGCGGCCGGAGCCGGCCGACATCGACCAGCACGGCACCTTCTACTGGTACAACGCCCGCATCTCGCGCTACTACACGCTCGAAAACCGGGTCAACGATCAGCAGCCTCCCGACGACCTGCTGTGCATCGCCGCGCTGACGCTGGGCTTGGCCGAGGCGCTGGACGCCTCCAGCGAGGAGCTGCGCGCCCACGACTGGAACGATCTGCGCCGGGCCCGGGTGGCCGCCTGCCAGCATGGGCTGCAGGGCCAGGTCGACGGCCTGGCGCTGGCCGATCTGGCCGGCCGCCTGGTGGACGTGGCCGAGCAGGGCCTGCAACGGCGCGGTCGCGGCGAGCAGGAGTACCTGGCACCGCTGCGGCAAAGGCTGCGCAGTGGCCGCAACCCGGCCGACGAGGCGCGGTCGGTTTACGAACGCGGGGGCATCCCGGCGCTGCTCGAGGCGCAGAGGATCTGAATGCCGTGAACCGAGATGCGCAATATCGCCCGCCCGATTGGATGCGGGCGCCGACCGCCGGCGGTCCGGCCACCAGCCCGGTTTGGTGGCTGCGTCCAGCCAGCGGACGCTTCGACCCGGACGACGCGCGGCACCGGCAGCGCTTCGACCGCAGCCTGGCCGGGGTGCTCGACGCGATTCCCGATCTGAAGCCGCGCGAGCCGGCCCTGCTCAAGGTGCACATCGGCGAGGCGCAGGTCGACACCGCCCTGCGCCCGGCCCTGGTGGCCGGTTCATTGGCCTGGTTGCACCGGCGCGGCTGCGACCGGGCGGTGGTGGGCGACACCACGGTCTGCTACTCGGGTCCCCGCGGTTATCGCGAGAACGGCCCGGACGCGACGGCCTATCGGGCGCTGGCCCGCAAACGCGGTTGGACGGAGGTGGCTCCCTTCGTGGTGCTCGACCGACCGGACACCTCATCCGAGGACGGACTGGTATTCGAGCGTGAGCAGGTCATCCACGAGCGCGCGGTCGGCGGCCGCTTCCACCGCTTCCACCGGGCCGGCGGCTTCGAAGCCGCCGGCACCGTCCTGCATCACGCCCACTTGACGCTGCACGGGCTTTGCGGTCTGGCGCTGTGCGTCAAGGGACTGACCATGGGCCTGGCCGGCCGCGACGGCAAGCTGGCCATGCACCAGAGCCTGCATCCGCGCATCGATCCCGATCACTGCCAGGGCTGCGCCGCCTGCTGCGACTGCTGCCCCGAGGAAGCGCTGGAAGATTGCGACGGCGATTGCCCGGAACTCGACGAGGACGCCTGCATCGGTTGCGGCGAATGCCTGGAGGCCTGCCCCGAGGACGCGCTCGAGCTGGTGGGCCGCGAGGTATCGGATTGGAACAAGGGGACCGACAGCCTGGCCGTGCGCATGGTCGACTACCTGGTGGGCTTGATGGTTGACCGCTGGGACGACTTCGTCCACATCGCCCACTTGTACGATGTGACCCCGCGCTGCGACTGCGTCGACGAGCGGCAGCAGCCGATTTGCCCGAACATGGGATTTCTGGTCGGGCGCAATCCGCTGGCGGTCGATCAGGCGGCGCACCGTTTGCTGGTCGAGAATATACAGGCCCAGGGCATCGCGGACGGCATCAGCCATTTCTGTCCCGTGGACGTGGCGCCCCAGGCCTTCGAGCATGCCCGGCGGAGCCACGGTCTGATCGTGGAACCCGAGCTCATCCCGGTCGAGATGGAGCCCTGACCGCCGGGGCCGGGGGCACCGACAGCATCGAAACCGGCCGCTAGCCGAAGCGACCACAGGAGGGAGAGACAGGACCGATGAATGCGAACACGACAAAGACCAGCGATCTCCGTTTCCCGCGCGGCCCGCAATCGGCCCGCTTTCGTCCCCTGTCGGATGACGAGCTGCTGCGCGTCCACCAGGCCGTGGTCGAGATCCTCAGCGAGGTGGGCTTCGAGGTCCACTCCGAAAAGGCCATGGAGCTGTTCAGCAAGTCCGACGCGACCATCGATTCCGAACGGGGCGTGGTCCGCGTACCCGAATCCATGATCTTCGAACTGCTCGATCGGGCCCCCGCGGAGATCACCCTGTACGGCCGCGAGGATCGGCACAACCTGTCCTTGGGCACGGACGCCGTCTACCTGGGCACCGGTGGCACGGCCTTGAACCTCTACGACGTGCCCTCCGGCGAATGCCGACCGGCCAGCCTGGGCGACCTGATCGACATCATCCGCCTGGTGGACAAGCTCGACAACGTGCACTTCATCGTGCTGCCGACCTATCCGAACGAGCTGCCGCTCGAGCAGGTGGACGTCAACCGCTTCTTCGCCGGCATGAACCACACCACCAAGCACGTCATGGGCGGCGTCTACACCACCGAGGGCATACGGGATGTGGTGCGCATGGCCGAGCAGGTGGCCGGCTCGCCGCAGGCGCTGCGCGAACGCCCCTTCATCTCGATGATCACCTGCGGCATCAGCCCGCTGAAGCTGGACGAGAAGTACGGCGACTTCATGCTGCAGGTGGTCGAGGCCGGCTTGCCGGTCTCGGTGCCGAGCGAACCGCTTTGCGGCGCCACCTCGCCGATCACGCTGGCCGGCAATCTGGTGATCCAGGTCTGCGACGCCCTGATCATGATCATGGCCGCCCAGCTGGCCAAGCCCGGTGCACCGGTGATCAGCGGCTGCGTGGCGGCCTCGACCGACCTGCGCGATCTGGCCTACCTGGGCGGCTCGGTCGAGTCCGGCCTGATCAACGCGGCCGCTGCCCAGATGGCCCACGCCTACCGGCTGCCCTACTACGGCACCGCCGGCATCTCCGATTCCAAGACCATCGACGCCCAGTGCGGTTACGAGGCAGCGGTCAACAACCTGCTGGTGGCGCTGGCCGGCGGCGATTTCATCCACGACGCTGCCGGACTGATGGAGTTCGCCATGTCGGTCTGCAAGGAGAAGTACGTGGTCGACGACGAGATCATCGGCATGGCCATGCGCGCGGTCGACGGGATCAAGGTCGACGACGAGCACCTGGCCGTCGACGTCATCAAAAAGGTGGGCCCGGCCGGCCACTTCATCGCCAATCGCCACACCCGCCGCCACATGCGCAAGGAACACTTCCAGCCGCGGCTGTCGGACCGCGACAAGCGCGAGCAGTGGCAGGCGGGCGGCGCCAAGACCGCCCTCGATCGGGCCAGCGGCATCGTCGACTCCATCCTGGGCCAGGACGCCCAGGGGCTGCTCGGTGCCGAGCTGCGCCGAGACCTGATGGCAAAGTTCCCGGACGTGGCCCGGGAACAGGACATCTGAACACGAGAGGAGGCGAGCACTTGATCATCATCGGCGAAAAGGTCAACGCCACCCGCAAGCGGGTCAAACGCGCGCTCGAGAAGCGCGACGAGGACGGGCTGCGCGGTCTGATAACCACCCAGGCCGAGGCGGGCGCGCGCTACATCGATCTGAACGTGGGCACCGGTTCGGGCACGGCCGCAGAAGAGATCGAGGCCATGCAGTGGCTGATCGATCTAGCGCTGGATGCCACCGACAAGCCGCTGTGTATCGACAGCGCCGATCCCAAGGTGCTGACGGCCGCGGCCGAGCACTTGGCCGGCAAGCGCGACTGGATGCTCAATTCGATCAAGGGCGAGCAGCAGGCGCTGGACGAGATACTGCCACTGGTCGCCGAGCACGGCGTGCCGTTCGTGGCGCTGGCCATGGACGAGGATGGCATCGCCCGCGACGTGGACAGCCGGCTTCAGGTCTGTCACAAGATCTTCGCCGCCGCCGAGGCGCGCGGTATCGAAGGCGGCAAGATCTTCTTCGATCCGCTGGTGATGCCGGTGGTGACCGACATCAGCCAGGGGCGGGTGACCTGCGAATGCCTGCGGGCCATCGGCCAGCAGCTACAGGATTGCAAGACGGTGCTCGGCCTGTCGAACGTCTCGCACGGGCTGCCGGCACGCAAGCAGCTCAACCAGGGCTTCCTGATCAGCGCGCTGATGTTCGGGCTCGACGCCGCCATCCTGGATCCGACCGACTCCGCCATCCGCGCCGGCGTGGCCATCGGCGAAGCGCTGGCCGGCAAGGACCGCAACTGCCGGCGTTACGCCCGGGCCTATCGCCAGGGGCTGTTGGGCGAGGACAACAAGTGAAAGTCGAGGAGACCCCCATGAGCGATTCAGAAAGCATGCGTGCCGGCACCCTGGTCGAGCCGCAGACGCGGATCGACGCCGATCAGGTCACGGCCCTGCACCAGGCCTCGATGGCCATCCTGGACGATCCGGGCATCACCTGCCTGAACGAGCGGGCGGCCGACCTGCTCGACGAGGCCGGTTGCCAGGTGACCCCTGGACCCGAGAGCGGCCCCCGCGCCTGGCATGTCCGGTTCCCGGATAAGGTGATTCACGACGCACTGGAGAAGGCCCCGGGCCGAGTGGTGCTGGGTGCCCGTGAGCCGAGCCAGCGCCTGGTGCTGGATGCCGAGGTGCCCCAGGTCTACTTCGGCACCGGCTCCGAGACCAACATCTTTCTGCGTTCGGAGTTGGCCGAGTTCGCCCGCGTCGACGGGGACGAGAAGCTGACCCACCCGGTGTTCATTCCGGAACGCGGCAACCTGAAGCGGCTATGCCAGGCCGCCAAGCTGTGCAACGGCCTGGACAACGTCGACTTCTACATCCGCAACGTCAACGTCCAGGACGAGGACATCGACGACGACAACAAGGACGTCAACGTGTTCCTGGCGGCGCTGTCCCACATGACCCGCCACGTCCAGGCCGGCCTGGCCAACGTCGACAAGCTCGACGACGTGGTCGAGTTGGGCCGGCTGGTCGCCGGCGGCGCCGAGCAGTTCGAACGCAACCCGGTGCTGTCCTTCATTACCTGCCTGGTCAAGAGCCCGCTGCAGATGGTCGACGACACCACCGAGAAGCTGATCGAGATCGCCTCGCGCGGCCTGCCGGTGGTCATCTCCAGCTCGCCACAAGGCGGCTCCACCGCGCCCATTTTGGAAGAGGGCATGGTGGCGCAGATCAACGCCGAGATACTGGCCGGCATGACCCTGGCCCAGGTGGTGCGTCCCGGCACCCCGGTGCTCTACGGGGCGGTGCCGGTGCGGGCTCGGCTGGATACGCTGCACGACCTGTACGGTGCGCCCGAGTTCATCCACTACAACGTCGACTGCGTGCAGATGGCCCGGCACTACGGCGTGCCCTGCTATTCGACGGCCGGTGTCGGCGACGCCCAGGTGCCCGGCATGCAGGCCACGGTGGAGAAGCTCTTCCCCTACCTGGGCGTGGCCGGCTCGGGCGCCCAGTACGTCCACTACGCCTTCGGCCTGCTGGACAAGACCAACGTGTTCTGCCCGTTGCAGGCGGTGCTGGACGACGCCCACATCGGCATCGTGCGCCAGATCCTGCGCCGGCCGGTGTTCGACGCCGACAGCGCCCAGCAGGCGGTGGGAGAGGTGCGCAAGGTCATGAAGTCGGCGACCCGGCTATACGCCCGCCACATCCGCAAGGCCATGCGCAAGGGTCTGGTCAGCCCGCCCTACGCCTTCGAGACCAGCGAGCCGCGCGATGAGGTCATGATCCGCGCCCAGCAACGGCTGGAGGAGCTGCTGGCCGCCGCCGGCGATCCGTTGCCAGCAGAGAAGCTGAGCGAAATCCGCGATCAGGTCCCCGGCGTCCTGCCAGCCGATCGCTTCCAAGCATGAGCGAAACGAGAGAGGAGATCGATATGTCGGAGCTGTTGGAACAGATCAAGATGAACGTAGTGCAGGGCCGGCTGGACGAGGAGGACGAGGGCCTCGACGGCGACATGGGCGGTCAGCCCGGGGTGACCGAACTGGTCGAGAAGGCCATCGCGGATGAGGTTCCACCGCGCGAAATCCTGGTCGACGGCTTGACCGCCGGCATGCAGGACGTCGGCGCCAAGTATGAGTCGGGCGAGTACCTGATCCCGGACATGCTGGCGGCCGCCGAATGCGTCGGCTCGGCCATGGACCTGCTGGAGCCCCACCTGCTCGCCGCCGACGTGGAGATGAAGGGCAAGTTCGTCATCGCCACCGTCGAAGGCGACCTGCACGATATCGGCAAAAACATCGTGGCCACCCTGCTGCGCGGCTCCGGCTTCGAGGTGCGCGATATCGGCGTCAGCGCACCGGCCGACAAGATCCTGGAGGCGATCAAGGCGAACGACGCCAACTTCGTCGGGCTGTCGGCCCTGCTGACCACCACCATGCACCACATGGGCGATACGGTCGAGGCCCTGGACAAGGCCGGGCTGCGCGACAAGGTCAAGGTCTTCATCGGCGGCGCACCCACCTCGGCCGAGTTCGCCGACAAGATCGGCGCCGACGGTCACTGCCGCGACGCCTTCGAACTGCTGCATCGCCTGCAGGAGGGTTGAGAGGAGGATCCATGGCGACCCCGCGCAAGAAAGTCAAGAAGCTAGAGACCGAAGACAACAGCGCCTACTCCGAGGCGGTCTCCAGCGGCACCTACGTCCGCTCGACCGGCCTGGACGGCAAGTACGACAACGTCAGGCTGTACTGGGAGGACGAATCGACCCGGTTCTCGCTGCGGCCCTATCTGGCCCGCGTGGTCGAGCGCAACATCGCCCAGCTGCGGCGCTGCCGCATCCTGGATCTGGGCTGCGGCAGCGGCGACGGCCTGGAGATGTTTTTGCGGATGCGCCGGCGCCAGCCGGGGGTGGCCCAGGACGAAGCCCGGCTGCTGCTGCCGGACTACCTGGGCAAGTACGTGGGCATCGACTTCAACGACCCGCTGTTGGAGCAAGCCCGGGGCCGCTGGCGCGACTTTCCGAAGGCCGAGTTCCGAATCGGCGACATCGCCGGCGGGTTGCCTTTGCGCGACGGCGAGCGGCCCTTCGACGTATACTTCACCTCCTACGGTACCATGTCGCATCTCGGTGAAGACGACACCGTGGGCCTGCTGAGCGACATCGTCGAGCATGCCGAGGACGGGTCCATCGTGGTCGGCGACTGGTTGGGCCGCTTCTCCTACGAGTGGCAAACGCTGTGGCACGAGTCGTTGGACGAGGAGCAGTGGATGGATTACGTGATCTCGTACATCTATCCGCCGCACCGACGCCCGCCTCCGAGAGAGCTGTCGCGGCTGAAGCTGCGCTTGCTCAGCCGCGAAGAGGTCGAACGCCTCGTCAAGCGGGTCGAGCAGAAGACCGGCTCGCAGCTCAAGATCTGCGAGCTATTCGACCGATCGCTGCTCTGCGGCCGCCACATGGACACCGGCGACTACAACCCCTACGCCAAACCGCTGCGCAAGATCGTCAACAGCCTGCACGAGGACAACCAGCGGACCGTGCTCGAGGAGCTGATGTTCAACTTCCAGCCGCGCAAGGGCTTCGAGCGCATCTCGGAGTTCTTCGAGCAGCTGCAAGCCTCCTGGAACTCCCTGGTGCGCTACACCATGGATCTGCTGCACTGCTACGACGAGGAGCGCGAGACGCTGGTCGATCCACCCGACATCCCGAAGACCTACCCCGAGCCGCTGCGCCGGGCGCTGGAGGACATGCGCCGGGTCATCGAGGGCAGCGCCTGGTTCCGGATGGGCGATCCGCGCGCCAACGTCATCGAGCCGCAGCTGGGCTACGGGCTGCGCAACATCGAGCTGAACTTCCAGCGCGGCCTCGGCGCCGGCCACGGGCTGGTGGGAGTGTTCGAGGTGAACAAGCGTTGATCCGTTTCGCGGGCGTCAGCAAGACCTTCCCGGGGGGGGGCAAAGCCGTCCAGGATCTCGATCTGGAGGTCCAGCAGGGCGAGGTGATGGTGCTGCTGGGCACCAGCGGCAGCGGCAAGACCACCGCCATGAAGATGGTCAACCGGCTGATCGAGCCCACCGCCGGAAAGGTCGAGGTCGAAGGCACCGACGTCCGCCGACACGATCCCATCGAGCTGCGCCGCCGGATCGGCTACGCCGTCCAGGGAACCGGCCTGTTTCCCCACTTCGACGTGCGCCAGAACGTGGCCGCGGTGCCGCGGCTGCTCGGCTGGCCCGACGAGCGCATCGAGGCCCGCATCGACGAGCTGCTGGAGATGGTCGGCCTGGATGCGGAGCAGCAGTCCGGACGCTACGCCCACCAACTCAGCGGCGGCCAACAGCAGCGGGTGGGCGTTGCCCGGGCCCTGGCCGCCGATCCGGCCATCCTGCTGATGGACGAGCCCTTCGGCGCCCTGGATCCGATCACGCGCAACAGCCTGCAGCGCGAGTTCTACGATCTGCAGCAACGGCTCGGCAAGACCATCCTGTTCGTCACCCACGACGTATCGGAGGCATTCCTGCTCGGCGATCGCATCGCCTTGCTGGACGAAGGCCGGCTGCGCCAGCTCGGAACACCGCGTGAGCTGTTGGCCGCGCCCTCCGGCGCCTTCTCCGAGAAGCTGCTGGGCCCGCAGCGTATCCAATTGGTGCTCGAACTCAGCACCCTGGACGAGATCATCGACCGCGGCGAGCTGGAACCGGCCGGCACCGGAGAGGCGCCGGCCCGCCTGGAGCTAGGGACCAGCCTGGCTGCGGCGCTCAACACCTTCGAGCTGCACGAGTCCGACCGGCTGCCGGTATTCGACCGACAGCAGCGCCTGGGCGATCTGCAGCGCGACAAGGCCTACCAGCTGGTGCGGCGGGCGGCCGCGGTGCAACGCTGAGCGGGATCGCCCGCAGCGACAGAGGGAGCTTTCGCAGTGGCCGAATGGTGGGACAAGCTGGGTACCGATATCGCCGTCCACACCGTGGAACACCTGTTCTTGACCGTGGTCAGCCTGGGCCTGGCGGCGGCGGTGGCCATCCCGGTGGGGGTGATGCTGGCCCGCACCCGGCACCAGCGGGTCTCCTCGGGCGTGTTGGGGGCGGCGGCGCTGTTCCAGACCATCCCGTCGCTGGCCATGCTGGCGCTGATGCTGGTGCTGTTTCTGCTCATCAACCACCTGTGGGGCGGCGCGCAGTGGTACGAGGAAGGCGGGCTGCTGCCCACGGTCGGCGTGCTGCCGGCCATCGCCGCGCTGGTGCTCTACGCCCTGCTGCCGATCCTGCGCAACACCTACACCGGCATCCGACAGGTGGACCCGGCGGTCATCGAGGTGGCCACCGCCATGGGCATGACCCGCCGCCAGGTGCTGCTCAAGATCGAGCTTCCCCTGGCATTGCCGGTGATCATGTCCGGGGTGCGCATCTCGGCGGTCTGGACCATCGGGGTGGCCACCCTGTGCGCCCTGGTGGGCGCCGGCGGCCTGGGCGATCTGATCATGATCGGCCTGCGCTCCTACAAGATCGACTACCTGATCGCCGGCACCATACCAGCCGCCCTGCTGGCGCTGGTGTTCGACGGCACCATGAGCCTGTTTGAACGCTGGTTGACCCCGGCCGGCCTGCGCGATCGCAGCCGCGAATGAGGCGCCGCCGATGTCGATCCGTGCCCGGGTCCTGACCGCGGTCAGCATCATGTTGGTCCTGGCGGTGGGCCTCGGCCTGCTGCGCGGGTTCGCCGAATCCGGCTGGCTGCAGGCGGCCTTCGACGCCGAGTTCCTGAGCCGCCCCGACGGCTACCCCGGGCTCAAAGAGCACTACGAGCTGGATTTCCCCTCGCCGCCGATCCAGATGGATCCGGGCCTGATGTACCTGGCGGTGGCCGAGGGCTCGGTCGACGTGATCGACGGCTACTCGACCGACGGTCGCATCGAGGCCTACGACCTGATCGTGCTCGAAGACGACGAGAACTTCTTTCCGCCTTACGATGCCGCCCCGCTGGTCCGCCAGGCCCTGCTCGACCGCGAGCCCCGCATCCGCCATGTGTTGAACGAGCTGGCCGGCCGCCTCGACGCCGAGACCATGCGCCGGCTCAACCTCGAGGTCGACGAGCAGGGCACCAAGGCGCGGCAGGTGGCCCGCCAGTACCTGGAGCAGGCGCACCTGCTGACCGGCGACCCGGCCGAAAGCCGCTCGGCACCATCGATCACCGTGGGTGGCAAGCACTTCAGCGAGCAGGAAATCCTGGGCGAGATGATGGCCCTGATGCTCGAGCACCACCTGGGCCTGCCGGTCGAGCGCTCATTGAACATGGGCGGGACCATGATCTGCTTCAACGCCCTGAAGTCGGGCGACATCGATCTGTATGCCGAGTATACCGGCACTGGCCTGGTCAGCATCCTGGACCGCCCGGCCGAGCGGGATCCGCAGGCGGTGCTGGACGAGGTGCGAAAAACCTTCCGCCAGCGCTGGAGCCTGATCTGGCTGGAGCCCTTCGGCTTCTCCAACACCTATGCCTTGGTGATGCGCCGCGAGCGGGCCAAGAACCTGAGCCTGGAGACCATCTCCAACCTGGCCCGCTACCTCGAACAGGGGCCATGAGCCAGCAAACTGCGGCCCAATCTTGTCGTCCCCCGCCCGCAGCAGCTGCGGCCAGCGCTCATTCGCTCGCGGGCGTGGCGGCTTGCGGGTCGGTGGCCGCTTTTTCCTCGTCGGCCGGCGACTCCGGGCTCAGAAACTCGACCAGCTGCTCGGCCTGGGCCGTGGTCGGGCCCGGCGTCATCACCGGCGCGGCCTCGAGATCGTCGGCCGACATCATCTCCACGATGCGCCGCAGCACCTCGTCGATCTCGGACTGTTCGCTCTCAGCCAGCAGAGATAGCTGGTCGGCGAACTGCTTCTGCAACGGCACCGGAGCGCGGTCGACCAGCTGGCGGCCGCGGGCGGTGATGCCGACCAGAACCCGGCGCTTGTCCCGTTCATCGCGCCGCCGGCGCACCAGACCCCGGGACTCCAGGCGATCCAGGATGCCGGTCACGGTGGCCTGGCTCAGCGTCACTTCGCTGGCCAACTCACCCGAGGTCAGGGTGCCACCGCGCTCGAGCTGGCGCAGGCAGGTCAGCTGCGGGGTGGTCAGCTGGTAGCGAGCGGCCAGCTGGCGGCTGTAGAGATCGACCGCGCGGGAGATCTTGCGCAGCGACCGCAGGATGCTCTCATCGTATGGCGTGGGCATTTGCCATCCCTGGGCGACGACGAACCGGATAAAGGCCCATCAACTGTCGATGTCGCAACATTAACAAGGTGTTGGGCTCAGGTCAAGAGCGCTGCCGGGCCTCCGGTTTCGGATCTTGCAGACCGTGGCCAAAGCTGTTAGTTTGACCCCGAAATTTCGGCCCGGCCAACCGGGCCAGCGGGTGCGCGTCGCGCCAGGGCACGGCCACCCGCGGACCCATTGTGGTGACGCGATCGAGCGATCCCACCCAGGAGGTGAGAGGGAAACATGCCGAACGCCGAAGCAGAACGGTACCTCGTCAGCCAGGGAGAAAAGTCCGAGACCGTCGACGGCCGTGCCGAAGCGGTCGAGCAGGCCAAGTCGTTGAGCAAGGAAGCGCGGGGTGGTGTCGAGGTGCGCAGCCTCGACGGCAGCGTGCGCATCCGCTACCGCAACGGCCAGATGGAAAACTACGTCTGCGACGCCCCCGGCCCCCACGGCCGGCGCCGGCGCTCCGATTGATGCCCGGGCCGCGGTGCCGCCGAACGCCGTGGCCGCGTGGCCAGCGAGATCGGTCAGCACCAGCCCCAACGCCAGGGCTCAGCGGCTGCGCCGACGGCGCTTGCGGCGGAGCTTTCGTTTGGTGGTGCGGCGGCGACGTTTCGCCTTGGTGGTGGTTTTGCCGGGCCCGGGCAGCTTGAGCAGCGTCCAGGGCGACCGCCAGATCATCCGAAAGACCGGCTGCTCGACCGCCCGTGTCTTGAGGAAGCACAGATCGCCCCCGCGCTCGAGCAGCACCACATCGCGCAGTACCGCCAATACGCTCACCTGCTCACCGATACAGTCATCGACCCGCAGCCGGTACAGCCCCGGCTCGCAGGCTCGCTCGCCCAACTCTTCTTCCAACCGAATCACGGCCACCCGGTCCTGATCCGGCGCCTGGCGGGTCCCGATCAGCTCGAGCCCCTCGAAATGGATGCGCTCGGGCGCGGACCAATCGCAGGAGTGTGTCAGATCGATGGTATAATCGGCCTGGCGCACCGAGTCCAACAACTCGCGGCGTTGCTCGGCATTGTCGGCCCGCTCACCCCGGGAGCCGAACAGCTCCGGGCAAGCCGAAGCCGGCCGGGCCTGCTGCGGGGCAATCGACTGGGCGGCGGCCGCCCCTGGGCCCAACAAGGTGAATCCGATCAGCACTTTGACCAGCTGACGTCTACAACTCATCGCGAAATCGCGACCTCCTGTCCAACTGTCGAATTGCCGAGCCTACCCAAGCCCCAGCACTGAATTTAGCATGGAAATGCTTAGCCTGCAAATCAATACAACGCCTTG
>CAYVQE010000046.1:0-38374 GCA_964454005.1 uncultured Myxococcales bacterium | reverse complement strand
CGAAGACCATCGAAGTACTGATCGCGCTCGGCTTGACGGCTTGTCTGGCGCTGGGCGGCTGCGGCGGTGACGGTGACGGCAACGGCGGCGGCGGCGACGACGAGGTCTGCAACAACAAGACGTGCATCTGCGAATCGGGCGAGAGCTGCGACATCGACTGCGAAGGCGGCGGCTGCAACGTCAACTGCGAGGAGGATTCGACCTGCGACGTGGACTGCTCCGACACCGGCGGCTGCCTGACCACCTGCGCCGAGGGCACCACCTGCGACGTGGTCTGCGCCGAGTCCTGCAACACCACCTGTTTCGGCGATCAGTGCTCGTCCGACTGCAGCGGCGGTTCCTGCTCCGACTTCTGCACCGGCGGCAGCTGCGACTTCTCCTGCGGCGGCGGCAGCTGCACCTACGACTGCGCCGGCGGCTCCTGCGACGTCGCCTGCGGCGGCGGCTCGTGCACCGTGCGCTGCGACGCCGACCTGCCGTGCCGCGTCGACTGCCCGGACGAGACCTGCTCCACGCTTTGCGGCTTTGCCGAGGCCACCGACTGCGGCAGCGGGGTGTGGGTCTGCAACCGGGACTGCCCCTAGCACCAGGCCCGGCGCGGCTCCCGCAGCGGCGGGCGCCGCGGAGCCCGACCGCACCATGGCCGTCATCTTCCACCTCGACATGGACGCCTTCTACGCGGCCATCGAGCAGCACGACCAGCCCGCGCTGCGCGGCCGGCCGGTGATCGTGGGCGGCCCGGTCAAGCGCGGGGTGGTCTCGACCGCCTCCTACGAGGCGCGCCCCTTCGGGGTCCACTCGGCCATGCCCATGGCCCGCGCGCTGCAGCTCTGCCCGCAGGCGGTGGTGCTGCCGGTGCGCATGGAGCGCTACGCCGCGGTCAGCCGCCAGCTGATGGAGGTGCTGGCCGGCTACAGCCCGCGCATCGAGCCGCTCAGCCAGGACGAGGCGTTTCTGGACATGAGCGGCACCGAGCGCATGTTCGGCCCGCCGCCCGTCGCCGCCCGGCGCATCCAGCAGCACGTGGCCCGGGCCACCGGCCTGAGCTGCTCGCTCGGCGTGGCCGGCAACAAGTTCCTGGCCAAGCTGGCCTCGGACCTGGACAAGCCGGGCGGCATCACCTGTGTGCCCTGCGGCCGCGAGCGGGAGTTCATCGCCCCGCTGCCGGTGCGCCGCATCTGGGGGGTGGGCCCCAAGGCGGCCCGGCGGCTCGAACGCCTGGGCCTGCGCCGCATCGGCGACGTGGCCGCGGCCGATCCGGCCTGGCTGGAGGCCGAGTTGGGCGGCCTGGGCGCCCACATCCACGACCTGGCCTGCGGCCTGGACCAGCGACCGGTGCTGGCCGAGCGCGAGCGCAAGTCGGTCGGCTCGGAGCACACCCTGGAGCTCGACATCCACGGCCGCGGCCCGGTGGAGCAGCACCTGCGCCAGGCCTGCGAGCGGGTGGCCCGCCACCTGCGGCGCCAGCGCCTGCGGGCCCGCGGGGTGCGGGTCAAGCTGCGCTACGCCGGCAGCTTCCAGCTGGCCACCCGCGATGGCCGGCTGCCGCTGGCTTGCGACGACTCGGCCACCCTGTTCGCCACCGCCCGCGCGCTGCTGGAACGGCTGGATCTGCAAGCCCCGATCCGCCTGGTGGGCGCGGCCGCCACCCAGCTGACCGAACCGGCCCAGCCGGTCCAGGGCGACCTGTTCGCCGGAGCGCAGTCCGAGCGCCAGGCCCGGCTGGAGCGCACCCTGGACGCCATCCACGATCGCTTCGGGGAGCGGATCGAACGTGCCGGTGGGCGCTGCGATGAGGACGAGGACTGAGCTGAAGTTCCCGCGGGGGTCGGCTCAACCGGCTGCGGACGATTCCTCGTCTTCGGGCTCGGCCCGGTGCTGCAGCTCGTCGAGGTTGCTCTCGACCCGGCCGAGCTTGCGCCGCAGGTTCGACACCTCTTCCTTGGTGGCCAGGTTGAGCGAGTCGGCCAGCAGCCGCAAGTGCTGCTCGACGTGGGTACGCATCTGGCCCTGCAACTCGAAGCCCTTGGCGATGGTGTTCATCACCCGCGGGTCGGACATCAGCTTGGTGAACTTGGGGTTGGACATCAGCTTCATGGCCTGGTTCATGGCCATCTGCTTGAACTGATCGATCATCGCTCTTCCTTCCCGCCCCCGCTCGGGGCGCTGCGGCCCGATTGCGTCTGAGTGTTTCACGAAAGGCGGCCGGGGACAAGCGCGGCTGCGCGTCAGCCCTCCTCGGCCGCCTGCAAGCGTTCCCATTCGGCCAGGTTCCGCTCGTGCTGTTGCTCGATGGCCTTCTTCTCGGCCGATAGCTTCTCCAGCCCCTCCCAATCCAGGGCCATGGCCGGATCGGCCATCTTCTCGGTCAGCGCCGCGATGGCCCGCTCCTGCTGCTGCACCTCCTGCTCGAGCTGCTCGATGCGCTTGGAGCGATTCTCCTCGACCCGCATGGCCTTCTTGCGCGCCGCGTAGGCATCGCGCTTGTCGCGCTTGCGGGTCAGATCGGCCACCTTGGGCGCGGTCGGCGCGTCGAACAGGATCCGGCCCGCCCGGCGCAGCTCGCTGTAGCTGCCCAGCTCGTCGACCAGCTCGCGGCCCTCGAACGACAGGACGCGCCGGGCTACCCGATCCAAAAAGGTGCGGTCGTGGCTGACCGTGACGATGGTGCCCGGGAATGCCTCCAACGCCGCCTCCAGCGTCTCGCGCGAGGGCAGGTCGAGGTGGTTGGTCGGCTCGTCGAGCAACAGCACGTTGTGCCGGCCGAGCACCAGCAGCGCCAGCGCCAGGCGGCTCTGTTCGCCACCCGAGAACGACTCCACCGGCCGCTGCACGTCGTCGCCGTGGAACAAGAAGCGGCCGGCCATGTCGCGCAGGGCCTGCTCCGGCAGCTCGGGCCGCAGGACGGCCAGCTCCTCGAGCACGGTGCGGCCGGTGGTCAGCCCCGACAGCTCCTGATCGTGGAAGCCGATCAGGGCGTTGTAGCCGTGGTGGATCTTGCCCGCCGCGGGCTTATGGCTGCCGGCCAGGGTCTTGAGCAAGGTGGTCTTGCCACAGCCGTTGGGCCCGATGATGCCCACCCGTTCGCCGCGGCCGATCTTGAACGAGGCCTCCTCGAGCAGCACCTGACCGCCCGGGCACAGGGTGAGCTTGTTGGCCACCACCACCATCTTGCCGGAATGCTCGACCTCCAGAAACCGCAGCCCCAGCGACCCGGCATCCGGCGGCGGCGGCTCGAGCTGCACCAACCGCTCCAGCTGGCGCTGGCGGCTCTTGGCCTGCTTGTGCTTCTGGCCGGCGTGGGTGCGGCGGATCAGCTCCTCGTCGCGCTCGATCCGGGAGCGCTGCTGGTCGTACTCCTTGCGCCAGCGCTCCATGCGCTCGGTGCGGATCTGGCGGTAGCGCTCGTAGGAGCCCGGGTAGCTGGCCACCAGGCCGCCGGGCTCGATGGCCAGCAGGCTGGTGGCGAAACGGTCGAAGAAGGTCCGGTCGTGGGAGACCACCACCGCCGCGCCGCCGAAGTCGGCCAGGTAGCGCTCCAGGAACTCGGTGCCGCGGATGTCGAGGTGGTTGGTCGGCTCGTCGAGCAGCAGCAGGTCGGCGTCCATGATCAGCAGCCGGGCCAGCGCCAGCCGGCTGCGCTCGCCGCCCGACAGCAGGCGGACCGACTGATCGTGCTGGCTGGAGTCGAAGCCCACGCTCTCCAGCGCCATGGCGGTACGCCGCTCCAGATCGTCGCCGCCCTCGCGCTGGTAGCGTTCCTGCAGCTCGCCCAGCTCGGCCACCACCCGCTCGTCACCGCTCTCGGCGCCATCGAGCAGCCCGGCGATGCGCCCGCGCATGGCGAGCAGGTCGGCCCGGCCGGCCAGCGCAGCCGCCAGCACGGTCTGGCCGTCATCCAACTCGTTGATCTGGCGCATGAAGCCCAGCCGCAGGCCCCGCTGCCGGTGGACGGCGCCGGCGTCCGGCTCGAGCTCGCCGTGGAGCAGGCGCAGCAGCGATGTCTTGCCGGTGCCGTTGCGGCCGATCACCGCCAGCCGGTCGCCGCGCTGGATCTCCAGGCTGACGCCGCCGAGCACGGGCTCGCCGGCGAAGGCCAACTCGACATTATCAAGCGAAATCAGCGGCATCGGATCGTGTTGAACAAGCCGAAGGTGCGGCAGCCGACCCGGCGCCGGACCTAGCGGGCCCGCCGGCGGCGGCGTTTCTCAGTGGCCGGCTTCTTGTCGGCCTCGATCGCCTCCTCGGCGGCGGCATCGTCCTGGCCGGCGGCGTCCGCCTCGTCCCCGGCGGCGGCATCGCCTTCGGCCGCCTCGCCGGCTCCGGCCGGCTCGCCGGCAGCGCCCGGCTCCGCGGCGGCCGGTGCGCCAGCCGCCGGCTGCTCGGCCTGGGGCTGCTGCTCGTCGCCGGTGGGCTCGTCCTCGGCCAGGAAGCCGTAGTGGATCAGCAGGAAGATGCCCGTAACGACCACCAGCGCGCCGAGGACGAACAGGATGATGCGCTTGATCTTGGAGCCGGTCGAGACCCCGGCCGCGGCCATGAAGAACTGGGTCTGGCCCGGCGCATTGGGATCCGGCCCGGGCTTGGCCGGGCCCGGCTCAGGCACCGCCGGCGAGGCCAGCGCCTCCTTGGCCGGAACCGGACCGCCGGCCGGCTGCTGCGGCTGGGCCGGTCGCTGCGGCTGGGGGGCCGGCTGGATCGGCTGGGCCGGCTGGGCCGGTTGCTGCGGCTGCACCGGCTGGGCCGGCTGCTGCGGTTGCACCGGTTGTTGTGCCGGTTGCTGGGGTTGCACCGGCTGCGGCGGCGCCGCCGGTTGGGCCGGTTGTGGAGCCTGCTCCGCCCCGCCCAGCGCCTGGCCGCACTTGGCGCAGAACTTGGCTCCGTCCGGGTTCTGGCTGCCGCAGTTCGAACAAAATGCCATCGCCTGACCCTCCAAGCCGCTCTTCATGGGATGTCGCCCCGGCGACGACGCTGCTACGCCGGCACCACCCGCTGCGCCCATCGCTCGGGGCGCACACCTCGCGCACACCTCGCGGATCGATAATACACATCGTCGGGCCCGTCAAGAACCGCAGATTTGCGCCATGCTATCACGCCACTGAGTCGATTGCGAACCAGCACCGGCAGCCGCGGTCGGGCGCTGCATCCGCAGGCGGCTCTGCGCTCACAGGCCGCTGAGGATGGACTGGAAGTGGGGTGGGGTGTCGTCGCCGGCGGCGGCCTTGGTCTCGCTTTCGCTCTCCAGGAAGCGCACCAGCGCCCGGTAGCGCCGGTCGTGGCGGGCGCTGGGGTTGAGCGCCAGGGCGTGTTTCAGGTGTTGTTGGGCCTTGTTCAGATTGCCGTTGACCTTGTAGCACTGGGCGATGGCCAGCCGAGCGCGGAACTTCTCGGCCGGCCCGGCGGCCAGCTCCAGCGCCTGCTGGAACTCCACCAGGGCCCGCAGCATCTGGCCGCGGCCGGCCAGGGCGCTGCCCAGGCCGTAGCGGGCGGCGAAGGAGTCTTCGCCTTCGAGCGCCCGGCGGTAGGCGGCCGCGGCGTCTTCGAACAGCCCGCTCTTGACCAGCACGGCGGCGCGCTCGATCAGCGCGCGCGGATCGCCGCCGTCGTCCGCCTCGGCGCCGGCCAGCGCCTGCACCTGCCGGCCGTAGTCGGCCAGCACCTTCTGGCCGGCGCGCTGCAGGCCGGCCAGCGCCGGCGCGGCCGGGCCGGTGGCCACCGCCGGGCGGGTGGCCGGCGGGTGCTGCTGCCAGGCCTGGCGCACCAGCAGCACCTGCTCGCCGGTGGGGCGATACTTGCCGTGGAAGTTCTCGGCCCCGCGGGTCCAGGCCTGCTCGAAGCGCTCGGCGCGGCCCAGCACCGTGGTCTCCAGCGGCACCCACAGCCACCCGTCGCGATCGACCGTCTTGCGCCTATCGACCGGGAAGGCGGCCCGGTTCTCGACCCGCACCCCGGAGTCGAACATCAGAAACACGTGCCCTTCCACCGCCAGCACGGCGGTGGCCACGTTGAGGTTCTCCAGTACAGAGGCGAACAACACGGTCAGATCGTCGCAGTCGCCGGTCTTGCGCGCCAGGGTCTGGGAGGGGAACTGCACCGTGTCCAGCGCGCCGGCCTCCAGGCTGGCAAAGGGCCGCTCCGGATCCGGCTTGTACTGCACGCCCAGCTCGCGCAGGGCGGCGAAGGTGTACATGGCCAGCAGGTAGTTGCGCAGCGGGTGGGCGCGGCTGGCCTGGTCCGGCCGCTGCTCGGCGAAGCTGCGGTACAGCCCGGCGGCCAGCTTCTGCACCGCCGGGTCGCGGCCGTTGATGAAGGCGGCCAGCCGCGCCGGCTCGTCCCAAACCAGGGCGTTGGCATCGAGCAGCTGCAACGGGAAGGAGCGCCGGGTGGAGCGTTCCACCTGCTCGTAGCTGTAGCTCGCCTCGACCACCGCCTGCACCTCGCGCCGGCCCTGGTTGGTCAACACCGCATCGGAAAAGGGCGCCCGCACCTTGACCCAGCGCGACTCGCCGGCGGCCAGCTTCACCCGGGTGGTGGCCGGCTGCTCGAACAGATCCTCGATCTTGAGCTCCAGGTCGACCTCCACCGGCTCGTCGCGGGTGTTCTCCAGCCGCACCCGGCCCAGCCCGACCTTCTCGTAGCGCGGGCTCTGGGCCGGGAAGATGCGCTGGAACTCGCCGTCGCGGATCTTGATGACGGTCACGTCCTTGGTATAGACGCTGAAGCGCACCTCGGCCGGGCTGGTGTCCACGTGGCCCGAGGCGTCGCGGCTCTGGACCTGGATGCGGTGCACGCCCTCGTCCAGGATCTCGGGCGTGATCATGCCGTTGTCATCGGACCAGGCGGTCCACTGGCCCTCGTCGACCTTGAAGCGGTACTGCACCGGCTCGAAGTCCCAGGGATCCTTGGCCACCGCGGTGATGGCCACCGTGTTGGCCGGCACCCGCACCACCTCACCGCCCAGGAAACGCCGCTCGAGGGCATCGCCCGGGCTCTGCTTCCAGAAGGCGCCGGCGCGCAGGCTGGCCACCGCGGTCTCGGGCGGCAGGGCCAGGCGCTTTTCATCCCGCACCGCCCGGCGCAGCAAGCTGAAGACCGGATTGTCGGGCCGGGCGAAGGGCCGCTGGGGCACCAGCCAGATCTCGCCGGCGGCGCTGGCCAGCAGGGCCACCGGCGGGATGCCCATCACCGCCATGGGGTGGGCCTCGGGCGCCTGGTGGTAGGTCCAGCGGCGCCAGCGGCCCTTTTCCAGCACATCGACATAGGAGGGGTAGCCGGCCAGCACCCGGCCGCGGCCGTCGACGCCGACCGCGCTCGCCGGGTACCAGGGCCAGTAGTCGCGGCCGGTGCTCAGCGGGCGGAAGGCCCGGCCCTCGCGGCGCAGGATGCCGTAGGAGGTGGCCAGCAGCAGCCGGCCGCGGCCGTCGACGGCCACATCGCGCACCGCCACGCTGCCGCGGGCGTGGCCCACCCCGGCGCGCAGGTTGCCGTAGTAGTGTACAAAGGGCGCGCGGAAGGCGGTCCAGCGGCCCTGCTGCCAGCGGTACAGCGGCGGGGTCATCTCTTCCGGATCCGGCTCGCTGCCCGGCGGCTGCAGCGCCGCCCAGAGCGCGCCGCCGGGTGCGGCCGCCAGGGCGCCGATGGCGCCGGCCGGCGCGTCGGCACCGCCCAGCGCGGTCAATCGACCGGACCGCAGGCGGACCACCCCCTGCGGGGTGCCGGCGAACACCGTCTCGCCCGCGACCGCCAGCCGGTGCAACGGCAGCTCGGAGCGGATGCAGCGAAAGCCGTCGCCCTGGGCCACGGCCAGCCCGTCCAGGGTGGCGGCCACCGGGCGGCCGGCGCGCAGGGCCACGTCGAAGACCTGCTGCGAGCACAACCCCTGCTCCACCCCGTAGCGCTGCCAGCGCATGCCGGCGTAGCGCATCAGGCCGTACTGGGTGGCGGCCCAGATGCGGCCCTCGGCATCCTCGACCAGGGCGCGCACCCTGCGGCCGAGGAAGGCGCGCGAGTTGGCCATCATGCGCGGATCGCGGGTCAGGTTGGTGGCATCGGGCGGCTGCATGCCGAGCTTGTAGCTGACGATCTGGGCCTCGGGCAGCGCGGGCGGCCGGGGCCCGGACTGCGGGAAGGCCGGCCGGCCGCGGCGCACGGCCAGCAGCCGCTCGGCCTCGTAGGCCACCTGCCAGGCCGGGTCGCGCCGGGCGGCGCGCAGGGCCTCGCCGGCGCGGCCGGGAAAGAACAGCGCCAGCCGGCGCAGCGCGATCATGCGCGCCGGCAGGTCGCCGCCATCCAGCAGGCGCCGGTAAAGGCGCGCCGGGTCCTCAGCCACCCTTTCGAGTTCGCGCGCCGCGCGGTTGCGCTCCTGCCAGCCACCCCGGCGCACCCGGTCCAGCAACAGCGCGGTGCGCTTTCTCCGGTCGAGCCGCTCCAGCTGCCGCCCGGCGTAATGCGGCGCCCGGCCGGCCTCTTTCCAGCCCGCCACCTCGACCACCAGGGCCAGCGCCGCCGGGTGGTCGATGGCGGCGATGGCCTCGAAGATCTCCTCCCAGCGCAGCCTGGGACAACCGCCGATGTCCGCATAGGGTCGAACCAGCTCCACGATGCGCCGCGCCAACGCCAGGGCCGCGTCGTCGTCCTCGGCCAGCCGCAGCAGAAACAGCAATGCCAGCCCCCGCTGCTCCAGGCCTTCGGCCGCGGCCAGCTCGTCCAGAAAGCGGCGGCCGGCCGCATCGCCCAGCCGGGCCCGGGCCCAGGCGATGGCCGCTCGATCGCGCAGCTTCGATTTTTTCCGGCCTTCGTTCTCGGCGTCGAAGGCCTTTTGCAGGGCATCCAGGGCCCGTTCGTCGCCCAGCCGACCCAGCGCCACCGCCGACCAGTAGCGCCGGGTATAGGTCAGCTCCACCACCGCCTGGCTGAGCACCGGCACCGCCCGGCGGTCGCCCAGCAGGCCCAGCGCCCGGTAGATCTCCGGCACCACGGTCCGGCCGCCGAGCCCGTGGCGGGCCGCGGCCATCAGCTCGTCGACCAGCGCCGTGCGGCCGCTGCGCGCGGCGCCCATGGCGATCTCGCCGTACCAGGGCATATAGGCCCGGCGCAGCTCGGACAGCTTCTGCTCCAGGTAGGCGGTGACCTTCTCGCCCGGGGTGACGGCCAGGGCGCGGGCCACCCGGTTGACCAGCGAAGAGTTGGAATCGCCCTCGCGCCGGTCGAAGGCCATCAGCGCCTCGGCCGCGGCCGGGTGCGCCAGCCGCGCCAGCACGCGGGCGGCCCGTTCGCGCTCGCGGCGGCCGGCCTCGGGGTCGTCGAGCAGCGCCGCGATGGCGCGCACCACCCGGGGCCGATCGCCGAAGCGCTCGAGCTCGGTCACGGCCAGCAGGCGCACCCGGCTGCGGGTGCGCGGATCCAAAGTACCCGGATCGCGCAGCCGCTCGATCAGCAGCGGTACCAGCTTTGGATGCCGGGTCAGGCAGACGGCCTCGAGCAGGTCGTCCACCTCCTCAGGCCCGGCGTGGGCCAGCTTCTCCAGCAAGGGCGCAAACGCCTCCCGCCCCAACCGCTCCACCAGCAGCTCCGGCCGATCCCCGACCTGCCGGGCCATGTAGGCGTTCTTGTACGGCTGCGCCGCAGCCGGGCTCGCCAACCCCAAGCCCAAGCCGAGCACCAGCCCCGCAATCCAGTTCCTCGAGCCTCTAGCGCGCATGCATCACCTCGACCAGCGGGCACGGTCCCACCCCAGGGGACGGAAAAAACGCCCCCGCTCGCCCTTCGAGTCTACCCGCCACCAGGCCCGGCCGCCAGCGGCCGCGGTGGCCCCGTCGAAAATCTCCTCGGGGGTCTTGCCCAGCAACGCGGAGGACGGCAGGCCCAGGGTGCGCTCCATGGCCCGGTTGACGAAAAGCCCGGCCGCCGCTGGCGGCCGGGCTCCATCGGGTCCCCCTGTGGGTCCCGGAGCATCCAGGGTCGGGCTCGGCTAGGGTGCCGCGGTGAGGTTGTCCTCGTTCAGGTCGAAGCGGTAGATGCCGTAGCGGCCGGCCGGGATGATGAGTGCATCGCCGGCCAGCTCGAGCCGCTGCGGCCAGCCGAGGGTGGGGAAGTAGGCCTGGGCGTAAGGCTGCGTGGCGTCGTCCAGGTTGAGCACCAGCATGCCGCCGGGCACCTCGTACAGGGCGCGGCCGGCGGTGGCCTCGCGCAGCCAGGCCCAGGCGTCGACCTCGACCTCGCCCAGCAGGGCCAGCTCATCGCTTTCGGCGTCGAGCACGCTCAGGGTCTCGCGCACGTCGTCCCAATCGAGATCGGGATCGTCCTCGATGGCCTGCCAGGAAAGCCGGTGCGAGACCAGGGCGTGGCCGGCGCCGTCGAGCAGCATGGCGTTGACCCGCCGGTCCGGGTAGCGCCGCCGCGCCAGCAAGCGGGCCAGGCCGCCCTCGACCGCCAGCTTGTTGATGGCCGACTCGACCACCTCCTCGCCCCAGAAGAAGTCGCGGGTGAACACGGTCTCGCCCCCGTCGGCCACCGCGATCAGCTCGCCGGGCACGTTCACGCCGGCGTGCACCACCGGCGCGTCCGGCTCGGCCAGCTCGATGCGCTTGAAGTAGTAGCGCACGTAGGGCCGCGCGTCGCCGGGCACGTCGTAGGGGATGCGGTAGCTGACGTAGAAGTCGGTGCCGTCGGCCAGCACGCCGGCCGACTCCTCGCGGCGCGGCATCTGCAGCACCGGCTGCAGCTCGGGCGCGTCGGCCCGGCGCAGGTCGAGCACGTGCACCTCCAGCCGGCTCCAGGTGCGGGTCAGCTCGTGCTCGTAGCAGTCGGTCTCGGTGGGGATGTCGTCCGGCGACACCGCCTCGCAGCTCCAGTCGCCCTCCATGTCGTCGCCTTCGATCACGCAACGCTGGAGCTGGCCGCGGCACTGCTCGGGCCCGCCGTCGACCGAGCGGCAGGTGATGGAGCCGGTGTAGGCGACGCAGCTCTCGCCGGTCGGCTCGTCGTCCCGGCAGTCCTCCTGCTCCACCGGCCAGGTATTGCAGACGTGCTCGCTGCCCACCACCTCGGACTCCCAGTGATGTGCGGGGAAGACCAGCGCCTGGCCCACCGGGTAGGCCCAATCGGCGCCGGTGCCGTAGTAGTGGCGACCGCAGCCCAGGCAGTCCTCGGCCGGGCCGTAGCCGTACCAGCCGCCGTAGTAGGGCATGAGCTGGTCGGTGGTCAGCCGGCCGGCGCTGCGCGGTGCGGTCGGATCGGACAGGTCGATGACCTGGATCCCGGTGCGGTAGCTGGTCTCGTCATCGTCGTCGTCGATCCAGCGCATGCTGACCGCCACCGCCAGCGAGCCCACCTGGTAGACCTGGGCGGCCGAGTCGAGCTCGACCGTGGCCAGCGGCTCGGCGCTGTCCAGGTCGCCGTCCAGCGCCACGATCTGCAGCTCGTTGGGCGGCAGCTCGGCGTCGCCGCCCCACCACCAGTAGTAGTCGCGGCTGTACTTCAGCCTGGCGCCGTAGTCGCCGTAGACCAGAAAATCGGTGTAGTTGGGCGCCAGCTCGAGCTTGCCCAGCTCCTCGGGCTGATCCGGGTCGCTGGCGTCGAACAGGCTCAGCGCGGCCTCGCTCAGGTTGGCGGTCAGGTCCTCGGCCGGCTGGAAGGTGCGGCGCACCCAGGTGCCGTGCTCCATCACCCCGCGGCGGGTCAGGCTGTCGGCCGAGAAGGTGAAGATCTGCACCCCGGCCACGTAGGTCTCGCGCGCCTCGTCGTAGCCGGAAAAGGGCAGCAGCACCAGGCCGGTCTCCAGCGCGCCGTCCGGCCCTGCCACCGCCACCGCGTCCTCGAGCACGCTGAAGGCGCGATCGTCTTGGCTGGCCTCGCTCCAGGAATGGCCGGCGTCCACCGCAGCCCGGGCCAGGAAGGGCTCGGGGTTGTCCAGGTCGGTGATGTCGTACAGGCTGACCGCCATGGTCCAGCCCTGCGCGTCGTCGACCCCGATGCCGATCAGGCGGGTGTCGTCGAGCACCGGCCGGAAGAAGTCGTTCCAGCCCGAGATGACGTACTCGGCCCGCGGCTCGGCCTGGCCGGCGTCGTCGATGTAGAAGGCGTGGAAGGGATCGACCCGGCGGTAGGTGACGAAGAAGGCCTTGTTCCTCAGGAACAAGGTGGCGTAGAGATCCTCGCCCGAAGCGAAGGTCTCGTGGTCGACCGGCTGCGGCTGCTGGATGTCGGACACGTCCCAGGTCTGCAGGTGGTTGCTGCGGGTGCCGTTGAAGGTGGCGCCCGAGACCACCCGCAGCACGCCGCGGTACAGGTCCATGTTGCTCTTGTGCATCACCCGCCCGGAGCAGGCCACCGCGGCGCCCTCGATCATGAAGCCGTCCGCATCCGAGATGTCGATCAGCGACACGGTGGAGAAGGCCTCGCCGGCGCTGTAGTCCATGCGGGCCACCAGCAGCGCTTCGGGCGTGGCCTGGATGTCTGCCACGTAGCCGCCGAGATCGATGCTGGAGCGCTCGACGATGCGGCCGTCGGCCTGAACGGCGAACGAGCGCACCCGGGTGTGCTGGCCGTCGGACCAGTCGTTGGCGGCCACGAACAGGGCCTGTTTGCCGCCGCCGCGGGTCAGCCGCGAGGTGCGGATCCAGCCCGGCACCCGGGCCGAGTCGACCAGCTGCGGCCGGCCGGGATCGGCGATGTCGAAGGTGGCCACCAGGCCGCCGTTGTAGGCCTCGACCTGCACGTCGTCGCGCCGGCCCCAGTAGCCATGGTAGTTGTTCAGCAGCACCAGCGCTTGGTTGCCGACCACGTACATCTCCACCGGGTGGCCGGAGATGGCGGCCCGGCCCAGGATGCGCGGCGCGCTCGGATCGCCGAAGTCGATCACCTGCACGCCGCGGTAGGCGTTGAGGTTTAGGATCAGGTTGTCGCCCAGCACCCGGTAGATGTCGCCCTCCTCGACCGTGCGCTGGTCGTCGCCCGACTCGGCGTCGCCGTAGTCGCCGTCCGCGGCCGGTCGCCCGGCCAGCGAGTCGTCGCCCTGCTGGCCGTCGGCCGACACGAAGGCGGTGTCGCCGGGTTGGGGGTCGGGATCGGGGCCCGGGCCCCGGTCGCTGCAGCCGACCGTCCACAGCAGAACCGCCAGCAGCCCCACCGGGGCCAGAACCCGACTCATCGCCATCGCCTTCATCGTCCGTCTCATCGCTACTCCTCCCAAGCTCCTTCAAAATGACCAATCGCGCTGTCAGCGCCCGCCCGGGTCAGCCCCGCCGGGTCACCCCCTCGTCCTAGCAAGTTCGGTGCCAAGTGGTAGGCGGATGTGGGCATTCAATTATTTCAACGGATTAGAACAGCGAGCGGCCGGCTCCGAGCCGGGCCCGATTCCGGTTTTCGCGCATTGCGGGCCACCGCATCTCAGGAATCTGACAGGCGGCCCTACGACCGGCTGGCGCCCCCCGGACCGGTCGTCGCGGCCCGGGGACGTGACAGCCGGGTGACAAGGGTTACAGGACGGCCACGAAATCGAAATATGATCATGAAAGCAGTGGGTTGTGACTTGATCCCGCCGGCCAGGCAGGCCATCTTTTCCCTCGGCCGAAAACCTCGGTCCCGGCAGGCCGAGCGCAATTGTCCGGACCGGGAACCTGTGGCAAGCTGGACGCTGTCCAGCAGCCAGCCGCAAAGGGGAGCCGATGTCAGCGCTGATCCTGATCGTCGAGGACGAGCAAGACCTGGCCAGCACCCTGGAGTACAACCTGGATCGGGAGGGCTTCCGCACCGCCAGCGCCCTGACCGGCGAGGCGGCGCTGGAGCAGATCGAGCGCGATCCGCTGCCCGATCTGATCCTGCTCGACCTGATGCTGCCGGATGTGCCGGGCACCGACATCTGCCGCACCATCCGGATGGATGCGCGCACCCGGCAGGTGCCGGTGATCATGCTGACCGCCAAGGGCGACGAGATCGACCGCGTGGTCGGCTTCGAGATCGGCGCCGACGACTACGTGGTCAAGCCCTTCTCGGTGCGCGAGCTGATGCTGCGGGTGCGCGCCGTGCTGCGCCGGGCGCAGCCGCCGGCCGAAGAGCCGCCGGCCGAAGAGCTACGCTTCGGGGCGCTGCACATCGATCAACCGGGCCACCGGGTCTGGGTCGACGGCGACGATGTGCAGCTGACCGCGCTCGAGTTCCGCCTGCTGCTGACGCTGCTGACGCGCAAGGGCCGGGTGCAGTCGCGCGAGACGCTGCTGTCCGACGTCTGGGGCATCGACGCCGACGTGACCACCCGCACCGTCGACACCCACGTCAAGCGGCTGCGCGAGAAGCTCGGCCCGGCGGCGGCCTACATCGAGACCATGCGCGGGGTGGGTTACCGCTTCCGCGACCGGCCGGATTGAGCCGCGCCGCCGGGTGACGCTTGACCCTGCGAATCCGATACCGGCTGTTCTTGCTGTCGGCGGGCTCCATCCTGGCCGTGCTGGCGGTGGTGGGCGCCTTTTTGACCACCGAGCTGCGCTCCTGGCTCGAGGACCACACCGCCGACGAGCTGCTGCGGCTGGCGCAGACCGGCCGCACCGTGATCGAGCACGCTCCCGGGCCGAACAACATCGCCACCCTGGATCCGCTGGCCGACCGGCTGGGCCGCGCCAGCGACGCGCGGGTGACCATCATCGCCGGTGACGGCCGCGTGCTGGGCGACTCGGCCCTGGAGCCGGACCAGGTGGCCGATGTCGAAAACCACGGCCAGCGACCCGAGGTCTTGCAGGTGCGCACCGCGAGAGCCGGTCTGGCGCGACGCCACAGCGACACGCTCGACACCGACATGCTCTATCGGGCGGTGCCCTTCGAACGCGCGGGCCGGCCGGGCGTGCTGCGCACGGCCATGTCGCTGGCCGCGGTCGAGCAGACGGTGTCGAATCTGCACCTGCTGCTGCTGGTGGCCGGCTTGATCGCCCTCGGGGTCACGCTGTGCATCTCGGCCGCCTCGTCGCACATCGTGTCGCGGGCCCTGCGCAACCTGGTCTCCAAGGCGCGCACCGCCGCCGGCCCCGGCGACGAGCAGGTACCGACGCCGGCCGATCGCGGCCACAGCTTCAGCAAGTTGGCCAGCGATCTGGAGCGGACCGTCTCCACCCTGGCGGACGAGCGCGACCGTTTCGGGGCGGTGCTGGCGGCCATGGCCGAGGCGGTGCTGGTGCTCGACAGCCAGCAGCGCATCGAACTGTCCAATCCGGCCGCCCGGGCGCTGCTGCGCCTGCCCGAGCAGCATACCGGCCGCAGCCTGATCGAGGGCGTGCGCGCACCCGAGCTGATCGAGCTGGCCGACGGCGCGCTGGCCGGCCGCTCGGTCGCGGTGGAATTCGAGCTGCCCGGCCCCAGCCCGCGTCACCTGCTGGCCCAGGCCACGCCGCTGCGCGAATCGGGCGGGGCGGTCATCGTGCTGCACGACGTGACCGAGCTGCGGCGGCTGGAACGGGTGCGGCGCGACTTCGTGGCCAACGTATCGCACGAGCTGCGCACCCCGGTGAGCATCATCCGGGCCAACGCCGAGACCCTGCTCGACGGTGCGCTCGAGGATCCCGAGCGAGCGCAGTCCTTTCTCGACGCCCTGGTGCGCAGCGCCGAACGGTTGTCGAACCTGATCAGCGATCTGCTCGACATCGCCCGCATCGAGTCCGGCCGGCTGCAGATCGAGCTCGAGCCGGTCGACGTCGGCGCGATCATCGGCCGGGCGGCCGAGACGGTCGGGCCCGGCGCCGCCGAGCGCCACCAGCAGCTGGATCTGCGGCCCGACGGCCCGCCGCCGGCGCTGGCCGATGCGGCGGCGCTGGAGCAGGTGTTGCTGAACCTGATGGACAACGCTATCAAGTACAGCCCGGACGGCGGCCGCATCCGGGTCAGCGCCCGGTCGATCGACGGCCAGGTGTGCATCGAGGTGATGGACGAGGGCCCCGGCATCGAGCCCCAGCACCGGGCCCGCATCTTCGAGCGCTTCTACCGGGTCGACCGCGGCCGCTCGCGGGCCATGGGCGGCACCGGGTTGGGCCTGTCGATCGTCAAGAACCTGATCGAGAGCATGGGCGGCGAGGTGGGCGTGGACATGGCCGAGCCGCAGGGCTCCGTCTTCTGGGTGCGGCTGCCGGCGGCGCCGGCGGCCGAGGCTTGATCCGCAGCCCGCGGGAAAGGTAAATCCGACCACATGAACCCCGAGCCGCAACGAGCCGATCTCGATGCGCTGCGCCAACAGCTGCTGCGCATGGCCGGCCGGGTGGAGAAGATGGTGTCGCAGTCGGTGGCCGCCCTGGTCGAGCGCGATCCGCGGGCGGCCCGCGACACCATCGGGCAGGACAGCCAGGTCAACCGCCACGAGCTGGAGACCGACGCCCTGTGCCTGCGCATTCTGGATCGGCACAACCTGGACGGCCGCGATCTGCGCTTCGTCACCCTGGCGCTCAAGATGGTGACCGACCTGGAGCGCATCGGCGATCTGGCGGTCAACATCGCCGAGCGGGTCATCGACCTGACCGCCCGGCCGCTGGGCCAGCCCTACCTGTACATCCCGCGGATGGCCGATCTGGTCCAGGGTATGATCCGCGACGCGGTCGACGCCTTCGTCGCCGGCGACTCGGACCGCGCCCAGGAGGTGATCGCCCGCGACGATGCGGTCGATGAGCTGTACACCAAGGCCTTCCGCCGCCTGCTGGAGCTGATGCTGGCCGACGAGCAGAACATCGAGCCCGGCCTCCACGTGCAGTCGGTGGCCAAGTGGCTCGAGCGCATGGCCGATCACTCCACCAACCTGGCCGAGCACGTCATCCTGCTGGTCGAAGGCGACGACGTCCGCCACAGCGGCAAGCTGCCGGCGGGCTGAGCCGGCGGTTCAATCGGCGCGCCGGTAGACGCTGATCTGCTCCCACATCCACATCAGCGGCGGGCGCAGCTGCTTGAAGCGCTCGCACAGCCGGCCGGTGGCCGGGCGCTGGTAGGCGAAGCCGTGCTCAGCCAGCCGGGCGATCCACCAGCGCTTGGGCTGCTCGTTGACGTGGTGGTCGCCGCCCTGGCCGGGCGGGGCGCAGGACAGCACCAGGGTGTCGGCCAGGCCGCAGAGGTTGTCGAGGAACACGTCGCACAGCTCTTTTGGGATGTGTTCGCCCACGTCCAGGCACAGCGCCAGGTCGAAGCGGCCCCATTCGTCGACCAGCGGCGCGGTCAGATCGCGGATGGCCACCTCCACCCCGAAGCCGGCCGCCGCCGGCGCGCGCACCCCGTCGATGGCCACCACCTCCACCCCCAGCTGGGCGAAGCGCGCGGCGTAGACCCCGCAGCCGCAGCCCACGTCCACCAGCCGCCGCGGTGCCAGCTGGCGCTGCAGCTCGTCGGCGATCACCCGCGCCGAGGCCACGTAGGCCGCGTTGGCCCGGCCCCAGCGGGCGAAAAACGCCGGCGGATAGATCCGCGCCAGCGCCTCCAGGCCCATCGGCTCCGGCGTCGCAGCGGCGTCATCACGTCGGTTGGCGTCGGCCATGGGCCCGATCCAAACACCACCGCCGGCCGCGGGGCAAGCACCGCCGGGGCGGCCGGGTTCCAGCCGGGCAGGTTCTACACCCGACGCAAGCGAAGTCTTGCGTCGGGTGTTGGCTTAATCGTGCCCGACCAAACGTGCTTGACAACGTGGTCCCTTGTGGTCATAATTTGAATAGAAGCACTAAGCGTCGAACCGGCTTCGGCCGGGCGACAGACCCTACGGCCACCTCTGGTGGCCGTAGTTGTTTGTGGGGCCGGACATGAAAGTCCTCTATGTCGATGAGGCTGGTTGTCTAGGTGCACTGCCAACGGCTACCTCCAATGTACAACCTGTATTCGCATTTGTTGCTGCCGCCCTTGATGCTCCACAAGTCGTTGACATGACTCGTGATTTCCTTGCGCTAAAACGCAGATTCTTCCCGGGACTGCACACTAGCCAGCACTACCTTGACGACATCCTTGCTGAAGTCAAAGGCGCAGATATTCGCCGAAATGCAGCCATGGGAAATCACAGGTCACGACGAGCGGCCTTTGGCTTTCTCGACAACCTGTTCACACTCATCGAACAATACCAGCTGAAGGTATTTGGACGGGTCTGGATCAAGGGAATCGGTGAACCCTTCAACGGGCGGTCTGTGTACACTTTTTCGATGCAGGACACCTGTTCAACATTCCAGAGATTCCTCGCCACAACAGGAAGTCAAGGGTTCATCATCGCAGACAGCAGAAATAAACCTGCCAACACGAATGCGTCTCACTCTGTGTTCACCAGGAAGTTCCAGGCGAACGGCGACACCTTTCCCAACCTCGTCGAGATGCCAGTCTTCGGCCACAGTGATAACCACGCTGGAATTCAGGTGGCCGACCTTCTGTGTTCGGCGGTGGTCTTTCCCATGGCGATCCAAACTTATTGCCATGGGCGTATCACGAGTGTTCACACGCGCAACTACGGCCCATTGAAGACGCGTTACGGGTCTAGGTTGCGTGCGCTACAGTTTCGCTACCAAGATGCGACTGCCAATCATCGTTGGCGAGGCGGGATCACGGTATCCGATGGCATTGGCTCTCGCGGCGGTGGCGAGCTATTTCGGTAAAAAGCGTTCCCTGCTGATGGTCGGTCATCTCCTGGCCGAGGGTCCGGGAAGCCCGAGCGCTCGTCGGCAATGAACTTCTCTCAGCCGGGCCCCTGCCAGCCATTGAACAAACGGTCCGCCGGGCGCAGCAGCAGCTCAGAAGGACTTGCCCAGCCCGAGGCTGAGGGCGCGGCCGCGGCGGTAGGACTCGGTGGTGATGGGACCCTGCTGGTAGGTCTTCTTCCAGTCGAGCATGTTTTTGAACTTGGCCGATAGTCTCCAGCCGTCGCCCAGCGCCTGGCGGTAGACGAAGTCGAGCTGGTGGAAGGGCTGTTCGTAGACGTCGGGGGTGCCCTGGGCGCCGGCCTCGACGATGCGCTCGCCGAACACGTTGTAGAGCAGGCTCAGGGTGGTGCCCCAGTCGACGTTGTCGTAGGTCAGCTGGATGTTGAACACGAAGGGGCTCTGGCCCTGCAGCGGCCGCTCCTTGGAGGTCTGTATGCCGTCTTCGGGCAGCTCGACCCGCGAGTAGATGTAGGCCGCGTTGCCGGCCAGGCTGAGGTCCTCCAGCGCCGGGTGCACGAAGCCCAGGTGCTTGCGGAACTCCACCTCGACGCCGGCGTTGTGGGCCGCGCTGGAGTTCTCCCAGGTGACCGAGTGCTGCGCCGAGGCGATCACGATGGTCTCGATGGGCCGGTCGAAGTGCTTGTAGAACAGCGCCACCGAGATGCTCTCGGTGCGCGAGGGGTACCACTCCCAGCGCACATCGGCGTTGGTCAGCACGGCCCGCTGCAGGTCGGGGTTGCCGAAGATCTGGCGCCCGCCGGTGACGTCGTTGAAGGTGGCCGGCGACAGCTCGCGGAAATCGGGCCGCGACACGGTGCGCGACACCCCGGCCCGCAGCAGCATGTCCTCGGCCAGCTCCCAGTTCAGCCCCAGGCTGGGCAGCACGTCGGTGAAGGGCTTTCCCGAACGCACCGGCTGCTGGTCGGGATTGAACAGCTCGAAGGTGCGCACCTGCTGGTCGGCGTGCTCCACCCGCAGCCCGCCCACCAGCCGCAGGCCCGCCAGCAGCGGCAACTCGCACATGGCGTAACCGGCGTAGATGCGCATCTCGCCGCTGTAGTTGTCGGTCTGGCGGGTGATCTCGGTGAACTGGAAGCCGTCGGCGCCGATGTGCTGCGGGGTGAAGATCGCTTCCGGCGGCTGGCTGATCACCTCCGGATCGCCGGCGCTGGGTCCCTTGTGGGCGTACTTGTAGCGCCGGGTGTCGACCTGGCGGTCCTTGATCACCGCCTGCAGGCCGGCCTTGAGTTCGGCGGCCAGCCCGGACCACTGGGCGAAGGGCCAGCTGAAGTCCAGGCCCAGATCGTGGTTGGTGTCGGTCAGCTCGGAGAACAGGCGCTGGTTGCCCTCGGGCCGGTCCGACAGCAGCCAGACGTCGCCGGCCTCGTGGTCGTAGCGCACCTCGCGCCGGTCCGGCTCCAGCCGGCTGGCCACGGCGAAGTTGTAGCGCCAGTCGAGCCCCAGCCCGCCCAGCGACTCCCAGGCGTGCTGGCCGTGGAGCTGCTGGGCGATCAGCATGCGCTCCAGCCAACGCAGCCGGGTGACCCGGATGTCGTCGCCCACGTCGCGGTTGAAGCCCTGGTAGATGCGGGCAATGTCGTCGCTGATGCGATCGACCAGGGTGGTCGCGCGCAGCCGGTGGTTCTCGGCCAGCTCGATGCCCAGCGCCAGCACCCCGGCCAGGGTGATGGTGTTCTCGGTCTCGCGGAAGTCGTACTGGTGCGACAGCTCCAGGCCCCCGGAGCTCAGGGTGGTGAAGTTGACGTGGCGATCGAGCATCTTCCACTCGTTGTCGTAGGTCAGCGAAGCCATCGCCCCGGCCGGCATGCCGGCGATCTCGAACCCGTCGCCGACGGTGGCCGTCAGGCCGAGGTCCGGCCACAGCCGGCCGCGGCGCGGGCTCCAGCGGTTTGGCATCATCTCGCCGAAGGCCTCGAGCTGCTCGGCGGTGTAGCCGCGATCGGAGAACATGTCGCGCTCGAGCAGCGGTGAGTCGTTCGAGGCCTTGCGCACCGGGCCGGGCAGGGCCCGCGAGCCGTCATCGATGCCCAGCCAGTCCAGCGAGCCGCCGGCTGATTTCAGGCCGCGCTCGAAGGTGGTGCCCAGCCGCGCTCCGCCCGAGATGGACACCGAGGCGCGGAACTGCTCGGGAAAGTCGCGGGTGCGCAGCTGCACCACGCCGCCGCCGAACTCGGCCGGCATGTCCGGGGTGTAGGTCTTCTGGATGACCACCGCGTCCAGCAGCGCCACTGGGAACATGTCCAGCGGCACCACCCGGCGCTCGGGCTCCGGGCTGGGCAGGCTGGAGCCGTTGAGCAGGGTGGCCGAGTAGCGCTCGCCCAGGCCGCGGACGTAGACGTAGCGGCCGCCCATGACGGTCACCCCGGTCACCCGCTTCAGGGCGCCGGCCGCGTCCGAATCGCCGGACTTGGACATCTGCTCGGCCCCGATCACGTCGCTGACCGCTGCGCTGTCGCGGCGCTCGTCCAGCAGGGCGAACACGGCCCCGTCGACCTTGGGCACCGAGACCACGAAGTCGTCGAGCTGCACCGCCACCGGGGTCAGCTCGATGGTCAGCGCGGTGGTCTCATCGGCCACCAGCTCGACAGCGGGCAGGCTGTGGGTGGCGAAGTCCGGGTGCACCACGGTCAGCAGATGCGCGCCGGCCGGCAGCTGCAGCGCGAAGCGGCCGTCCGCATCGGAACGCGCTTGCTCGGTCTGGCCGCGGACGAAGATCCGGGCGCCGGCCACCGGGCTGCGCTTTTCGATGTGCACCAGGCGGCCGGCCAACGCGGCCCGGGCCGCGTCGGGCGCCGCGGTCGCGCCCGCGGCCACGGGTCTGCTGGCCGCCTCCAGCGCCACCTGCTCGGCGCTGCCGTCCGGCTGCAAGCTGATCACCACCTCGGCGGTGGCTCCGGCATGCACCGGGATGGGCGGCGTCCGGCCGAGTCCCAGCCCCGGCGCGCTCCACTTCAGCACCCGGGCGCCGGGCTCGAGCGTGAGGACGAAGGCGCCGTCGGCATTGGTCGCCACCGGCAGCAGCGGATCGTGCCACAGCAGCACCCCGGCCAGCGGGCGGTCGCCCTGGGGGCCGAACACCACCCCGCGCACCACGCCGTATCCTTCGACCGGTTGAGCCGCGGCCGCACCGGCCAGCGCCAGCCAGGCGACCGTCCCCAGTGCGCATGCCATCGGCCGGGCGCTCATTCGCAGCCCCAGCCCCTTTGGCCACAGGCGTCCATGGCGCGGCGCAGCTGGTTGGCCTTGTCGAACAGCTCGGCGTCCACGATGCGCTTCAGCTCGGCCTCGGCGGCGGCGAAGCGACCGGTGCGGTGGAAGGCGTAGGCCAGGGCATAGGCGATGCCGTCGTCGGCCAACAGGTCCAGCCGCTCGAGCCGCGGCTTCAAGGCGGCGGCCTGCTCGAAGCGCTCCAGGTCGATCAACAGGCCCAGCCGCTGGCGAATCTTTGCCTTCTGATCCGGCACCCGCTGGTTGGCCGCCAGCGCCCGGTGCAGCCTGCCGGCCCGGCGGAACAGCTCGGCCGCCTCCAGCACGAAACGCGGCCGGCTGCGCGACAGCCTGTCGAAGATCAGGGCCGCGGTCAGGACTCGCCCGCGCTCGAGGTAGGTGTGGGCCAGCTGGATGGCGATGCCGGGCTCGTCCGGGTGGCGCAGCCGGGCCCGCTCGAGCACCTCGATGGCCGCGTCGAGCTGGGCGCCGCGGCGCAGGGCTTCGGCCACGGCCACGTGGTCGTCGGGACACGCCTGGTCTGAGGCCAGCAGCCGGGCGCCCTCCCGGCGGGCCTGCTGGTACAGGCCCATGTCGACCAGCAGCAGCACCTTGTGCCGGGCCATCTGGTAGACGCCGGGATGGCGCCGCAAGCCTTCGAACAGGCTGGACCAGGCGGCCACCTTGCGCCCCAGCCGCCACTGGCTCTGGGCCCGGATCAAAAAGCTGCCGGCCAGCTTCGCCGCCGCCTCACCGGCGGCATCCAGGGCCGCCAGGGTACCCGCCCAGTCGCGCAGTCCGAAGCGGGCCTGGGCCAGAAAGACCTGCACCATGGGGTCGCGCTGCCCGGCGGCCAGCGCGCGCTCCAGGGCGGCGGCCGCGTCCCGCTGGCGGCCGGACTTCAGCGCCGCCAGCCCGCACAGCATGTGGTAGCGCGCCAGGTCCAGACCCGGCTGTTCGACATCGACCCGCGACAGCACCACCGCCGCGCGGTCGACGTGCCCGTCGCGCAGCAGCAGCGCGGCCAGCGACAGTCGATCGATCTCCTCCTCGCCGCCGGCGGCCGGCGGATCGCGCAGCTCCGCTCCAGCGGCCGCCGGCGTGGAGTTCGGGCCGAGGAGCAGCGCGGCACACAGCAGCGGGGCGGGGAATCGACACATGGCGATCGGGCTCGGCCCCCGGGCTCAGGACAGCTGGAAGTGGAGCGTCTGGCGGGCCCAGACCTTGACCGCCTGGGCCTGGTAGCGCGCCGGCTGGAAGCGCCAGGCGCGCACCGCCTCGGTGGCCGCCTGCTCGAACACCCCGGGCGGGCTGGACTCGAGCACCTTGACCCGCACCACCTGGCCGCGGTCGTCGATCAACAACCCCAGCACCACCCTGCCGGTGACGCCCTTGCCGCGCGCCCGCGGCGGATAGACCGGCGAGGTGCGCCGGGTGGGCTGCGGCGGTTGATCCACCGCCGACTCGGTCATGACCATGTCGCGCACCGCCTGCTCGGTGTCCAGCGCCTCGGTGGCCAGCCCGTCCAGCCCGGCCGCGCCCTCGAGTTCCGGAATGCCGAAGGCGTTGCCGGTCAGCGAGGCCGCCAGGTTCGGCCGCGGCGCGGCCGTGCGGCTGGAGCGCTGGCGCTGGCGCCGCGGCTCGGGCCGGCGGCGGGTCTGGGGCGGCTTCTTCTCGCGCTCGACCTCGACCCGCATGATCTGCTTGCCGAGTTCTTCCTTGCGCGGGCCCTGCTGATCGTTCATGGCGATCAGCAGGCCGAACAGCAGGCCGCAGCCGGCCGTCATGACCAGCAGCGCGAAACCGTGATGCAGGATACGTTGCGCCATGGGAGCCTCCTCGCCTATCAGCCGGCTTCCTTGTCGGTGGCCACACCCACCTCGGTGGCCCCGCCCAGCCGGCATTGATCCACCACCTCGATCAGCTTCTCGGCCGACACCAGTCTGTCGGTCACCACCAGCACCTTGCCGTCACCGCCGGCCTGCAGCCGGTCGCGGATGCGGCTCTGCAACATCCAGGACTTGACCGGCAGGCCGTCGAGGTAGAGCGCGCCGGAGCGGTCCAGGTGCACCCGAACCTCCTCATTGCTGATGGGCTGAGCGCTGGAGGCGGCCGGCCGCTCCAGGTCGAGCTTCATGTCCTTGACGAAGGTGGTCGAGACCATGAAGAAGATGAGCAGGATGAAGACCATGTCGATCAGCGGGGTCATCTCCACGCCGGCCTCGACCTCTTTTTTGCGCAGCAGCCGCAAGGCCATCAGGCCACCTCCCGCGCTCGGGCGCAGACCGCGTTCTTGACCTCGTCCAGCTCGATGGCCAGCAGGGCCTGGCGCCGCGCCAGCACCCGGCCGGCCAGCAGGCCCGGCACGGCCACCGCCAGGCCCATCTGGGTGGAGAACAGGGCCTCGGAGATGCCGCCGGCCACGCCGCCGGACTGCGAAAACAGCGACATGTCGCCCAGCGAGTCGAAGGTCTCGATCATGCCCGAGACCGTGCCCAGCAGCCCCAGCAGCGGCGCGACCACCACGATGGCCTTGACCAGGGTGGAAAAGCGCGCGATGCGGCGCTCGAATTCGAAAAAGGCCACGTCCAGCCGGCTGCGCAGGTTCTGCGGTCCGCGCCGGGCCAGTTCCACCCCGGCGGCCACCGCCGCGTCGATCACGCCGCGCAGGCGTACCGGCTCGCTGCGCTGCTGCGCGCGCAGCAGCTGGCTCACGCTCAGCCGCCGCCCGCGACGCAGTGCCAGCATGCGGTAGCCGATCGCGTACCACAGCAGCACGGCGCCGATCACCAGCGGCGGCATGACGAAGCCGCCCTTGTGGTAGAGCGCGGCCAGCTGATCGCCGAAGCCGGTCTCCATTACGCCGCGCCCCCTCCCGGCCGGGCCTGGACAGCCACCGGTTCCGCTCGGCCCACCGGCACCGGCCGGCCCTGGCTCGGCTCGCCGCCGCTACCGGCGGCCGGGTCGGCGGCGGCGGCCGCGGGCGCGTCCTCGCCCGGTTGCGATTCGGCCGCGTTGATCACCGCCAGCGCGCCGCGCTCCATGCCCGCCAGCAGCGATTGGGCCCGGCCGCTGAGCAGGGTGCCGATCAGCAGGGTGGGGATGGCCACCATCAGGCCCAGCTCGGTGGTCACCAGGGCCTCGGAGATGCCGCCCGACAGCAGCTTGGGATCGCCGGTGCCGAACTCGGTGATCACGTCGAAGGTGGAGATGATCCCGGTCACCGTGCCCAACAGCCCCAGCAGCGGCGCCACCGCGGCGAACACGGTGATGCTGGCGCCGAAGCGCTCGATCCCGGGCTGGCGCCGCAGGATGGCCTCGGCCACCCTGTCCTCGAGCTGCTGCCGCCCGGCGTCGAGGTTGCTGACGGTGGCCGCCAGCACCCGGCCGCTGGCGGAGCGCGACCGGATGCAGGCCATCCGAGCCGCGTCGCGCTTGCCGGCCGCGATCAGATCGACCAGCCGCGACGCCATCTTTTCGCCGCCCCAACCGGCGCGCAGCAGGATGACGATGCGCGCCAGGATCATCAGCAGCGCCAGCGCCCCGATGCACACGATCACCCAGGCGATGACGCCGCCCGCGGCGATGACCTCGGCGGCGCTCTTGGCTCGCTTGGGCTCGATGGCCTCGTCCAACGACTCGTACAGAAACAGCGGCAGGCTGGCCGGCGCCTCGCCGGCCAGAAGCGCCCGGGCCGCCGACTCGGCCGTCTCCCCCGCAGCCGGCCACAGCTTCAACCGCCCGGCGCCCGCCGGTGCCAGCGGCCCGGCCGCGGCCTCGGCCACGCCGAAGGTGGCCACCCGGCCGAGGTGGATGCGCCGGCCGACGATGCGCGAGCCGTCCTCGAGGAAGAAGGGCCCGCTGTCGCGGCGCAGCGCCCCGCCGCGGGCCATCAGCTCCAGCGCCCGCTCGAACAGCGCCCCGATCCAGACCCGCTGCTGCTCGATGGCCGCGGGCGGCTCGCCCATCTCCAGCCCGACCCGGGCCAGGCTCCCGGCCGCCCGATCCAGGGTCTCGTCCAGCTTGTCGGCGTCCTCGTCGGCCCGCAGGGCCAGCCGATCGGCTTGCTGCAGATCGTGCTCCAGCCGGTCGGCCTCGTCCTTGCGCAACAGCAGATCGCGCTGCAGCGCCTCGATCTCGCGCCGGGCGGCGTGCAGCTTCCGCTCGCCGGCCGCCGCCTGCTGGACCAGGCGCTGCTGCAGGGCGCGCTTCTCGGCCTCCAAAAAGGCGTACTCCTTCTTGTAAGCCGCCTCCAGCGCCGCCGGCACATCCGCGCTGCCGCCCCGCTCGTCCGCCCGCGCCGCACCGCAAACCGCCAGCCCCAGCACCGCCACCAGCCCGATATGCAATCCCACCCTCGTCATGACTGCGCTCCTGAGGGCAGGGCCACCGGCAGCATGAACAGACCGCTGCGGATGCGCTTCTTGAAAGCGTCGAACAGGGCCAGCACCCGGCGCTGATCGTCCTCACGGTGTAGCACCTCGAAGGTCCAGCCGTCCGCGGTTTGCAGCGCCCGGCCGATGCGGCCGTCCCGGGTGCGGAAGTACAGCAGCACCATGCCCACCCGGGCCACCTCGGCCAGCACCTCCTCATGGCCGATGGGGATGACCTGCCGGTAGAGGCCGTTCTCGCGCGCCAGGCGCAGCTCGTCCTCGACCTTGCCCCACAGCCGGGTCAGGGCGGTCGGGGTGGTCAGCGCGCCCTGGGCGAGCTGGCGTTCGAGCTGATCCAGCTCGGCCACACGCTGGTGCACCTCAAAGGGCAGCCCGGCTCGCACGGCCCGGCGCACCGCGGCGATGGCGGCCAGCACGGCCGGCCGCAGCGCCTCCTTGCGCTGTTCTGTCTGTTCGACCCGAGAACGCTGCCGGGTGCGCGCCTGGCGCAGCTGGTCGAGCCGCATCTGCTCGCGCTGCAGCTCCATCTCCAGGTCGGCTTTGCGGGTGGCCAGCGAGCGCAGCCGCGAACGCTGCGCCTCGCGCTCGGCGTCGAGCTGCTCGGCCAGGCCCTCGACCTCGGAGCGCAGCCGGGCCAGCTCGCCCGCCAGCGCCGCGCCGTCTGCGGCCCGGGCCTCCAAGGCACCCGCAGCGATGATCCCCAACAGCGCCAGCAGGGCGGTGGCGCCGAACTGTCCCGATCTGGGCGGGATTACGGCTGGCGGCATAGCAGCCTCCTGTGGCATCGATTCCGCAAACTCGACCGCCGCGCCGCCCCTTCCGGGCGGCGCGGCGCACGCTCTTCGAACAAACTGCGTCAGCTGCGCTCGTGGGTGGTCCAGCCGGCCGTCCAGTCGTCGGCCGGGTCCACCCCGCCGCAAAAGCCCACCGCGTCGAAGAAGGGATCGTCGGGCACCGCCGCGCCGCTGGCCGCCGGCGAGCCGGCCGCAGGGCGGTAATCCGGGCTGGCGACGTCGTAGGGCTTGCCCAGCTGCGGATCGACCTCTTCGTTGCCCTCGTTGGCGTGGAAGAACTCCTGCTCGGTCATGGGCGCCGACCAGATCACCTCGTCGTTCTCGTCGCTCACATCGTCGTCGTCGTCGTTGAAGTTGGTCGCGTTGAACAGGATGCTGTTGGCGATGGTCAACTCGCCGCTGAGCTGGCCGGCGCCGGTGATGGCGTTGTCGAAGGTCTCGCGGTGGTCCACGTCCAGCCCGGCTGCGTTCCAGCCGGTGACCACGGCGTTGTGGATGTTGGCCGCAGTGCCCTCGCGCAGCAGCATGCCGTAGTCGGAGTGCTCCGAGTTCGGGCTGCCGATCAGGGTCAGGTTCGACAGCGTCGGTTTGGAGCGCGGCTGGGCGGCGTTGTCCTCGCCGTTGTTGTCGGCCTCGATGCCGTTGTCGCCGGCGTCTTCGTACTGCTGGGCCACGAAGAACTGGCCCTTGCCGCGCCAGCCGTCGGTCCAGTCCAGGTTGTCGTCGGCGATGCCGGTGGTCAGGATGTAGCGGAAGTTGCAGCTGCCGCCGAAGAACTCGATGCCGTCGTCCTTGTTCATGTGGATCTGGATGTACTCCAGGGTGGTGCCGCTGCCCACGCCCTGCAGCGCCAGGCCGTTGAGCTCGTTGTCCGGGCTGATGATGCGGCCGGCGAACTCGATGCGCACGTAGCGCAGCACGCCCGAGTCGTCGCTGTCGTCGTCGCCGCCGAACCAGCCGGTGCCGCCCTCGCCGTAAGCCTCGCACAGCCCCTCGGTCTTGCCGTCCGCGGCGCAGGCGTTGATGCGCGCCCGGCCGTTGATGATCACGCCGCCCCAGTCGCCGCGGGCCCGGCTGCCCGGGGCCTTGGACGAGGTGAACACGATGGGCGCCTCGCGGCTGCCTTCGGCCATGATCTTGGAGCCGCGGCTGACGACCAGCATGCCGGCGGTCGAGGTCTCGCCGAACACGGTGGTGCCCGGCTCCACGGTCAGCACGGTCTGGTTCTCGTCGTCGCCGATGAACACGCCGCCGCGCAGCAGCCACTGCTGGTCGGCGGTCAGGGTCAGGTCCTCGGTGTAGGTGCCCGACAGCACGCACACGCCCTGATCGTTGCAGTCGAAGGGGTCGTCACCGTCGGGATCGATCCCGTTGCCGCCGCCGCCCCCGCAGCCCAGGACAAACAGGGCCGCCACCAGAGCACCCGCGCCGAACCGGAGCATCCTGTCGCCAATACGCCTCATCGAAAACCTCCTCGCCTCGCCCGCCGAGCGGCCGGGCATCAAAGTGGTCCGTCCGAACTCGCGGCCAAGCTAGACCCGCCGTGTGTCATTTCGGTGACCGTCAAGCGAGATCGTTGCAAGAAAGGTGCGACACCCTGCCCCCGTGTGTGACAGGCAGCGGGCGAAGGCAGCGCCGTGCAGCAGTGCGATCACCCCAGATGCGGGTCGAACTTGATCTGCTACGTGCTGCCCCGGGCCATGTACGCGGATATCGGCATCTGTTGCCCATCCGCAAGCTGCACTCTGCCGTGCGACGGCGGCACCTGCGTTGGCAGCTGTGAACCCGGCGAGGCGGGCTGTCCCGAGCTGCTCACCTGCCGCAGTGCCAACGCTTCCTCGTACTGCCTGCCCTGATCAGCGACCGTTCCGGCGAGCAAAGCCGCCCCCCCGCGGCGTGCGGCCGCTGCGATTTTAGCTGGCCGCGAGGGTGGCGACGAAGCCGAGCATGACGCCCACCGCGATCGGTTCGCTCGCCGACTGGGGCAAGTCGATGAACACCTGGTTGATCAGCTCGATGGACTGGCTCAGGACCAGGTTGTAACCCACCGCCGCGCCGCCCAGCTGCAGGCGCAACTCGGACGGGCCGGGTGCCGGCCGGTAGGCGCCGTCGACTTCCAACAGGAGCTGGTGGCGCTCATTCAGGGTCGTGAACGCGCCCAGGGTCGCCTCCAGGGCCAGCTGCACCGCGCCCCGCCGCCCGTCGGGCTCGGATCCGGCGCCGGCCACCTGGGCAAAGCCCCGGAGGTAGAGGCCCCAGCCCTGCATCTCGGGATGCGAGGTGTAGACCAGCTCGACCCCAGGTGCCACGGCCAGCTGGTCGTAGCCCTGACCGGACAGCTCGAAGTTCAGCAACAGGTCCAGATCCAGGTGGTCGGTGGCCAGCGGCGTGCCGAACAGCCCCGTATACAAGGAGCCGCTCCCGTTCTGCAGCCGCCCGTCGGCGGCCATGGAGGCACCCAGGTAGGCGGAAAACCCCTCGGTGATGCCGTAGCCGAACATGACGTCCGCGCCCATGGACCTGACGGCCGTTTTGCGCCCAAGGCCCTCCATCCCCAGGTAGAAATCGACGTTCGTCGCGCCCGGAGCCCAGGTCTCGATGGTGTCGGCCGGCTGCGCGCCGCCCGGGATCGCCAGCCCGAGCACGGCGATGGCCAAGCCGAGCGCGCCGGGCGGCTTGCCCGGATGGCAGTCCCGGCGGCAAGCGCCTTGCCCGGTGCAGCCCGGGCAGTCGTCGCCACAGCCAGGGTTCTCGGTCGAGTTCAGTCGGCGCCAGGTGCGGGCGGTCCTGAGGACGACGTACGCACCGCAGACGAACAGGATCGCGATGACGATGCACCATTCCATGACGAAGCTCCTCAGGCGAACAGCCGGCCGACCTGGTAGGTCAGCAGGCTGAGTGCATAGGCGACGGCGGTCAGGCCGCCGAACTGAAACAGGGCCCACTTCCAGCCACCCGCCTCCCGGCGGGTGATGGCCACCGTGGCCATGCAAGGCGTGCCCACCAGCAGGAAGATGATCAGGCAGATGGCCGTCAGCGGGCTGTAGTCGCGGGCCAGGGTCTCGCGCAGCCCAGCGGCGTTGCTCTCGTCGCCCCCGAGGGAGGTCACGATGCCCATCTGGGCGACGAAGACCTCCTTGGCCGCGAAGGCCCCGACCAGGGCGGTGGACAGGCGCCAGTCGAACCCCAGGGGCTCGAAGATCGTCGCCAGGGTCCGGCCCAGGCGTCCGGCCAGGGAGTGCTCCAGTGCCTGGGCGGCCCGCCGCTTGTCGGCCTGGCCCGGGCTGAGCACCTCGACGCCGGCCGGCACCACGGCTGCCGGATCCTGGCTGACCACCACCTGGCCGGCCGCGATGCGGCGATCGATCTCGGTGCTGTCCGCCTTGGGGTAGGCCGAGATGAACCACATCAACACCGAGATGGCCAGGATGATGGTGCCCGCCTTGCGCACGTAGAGCCAGGCGCGCTCGCGCATCTTGGCCGCGATGGCGCCCAGGGTGGGCGCTCGGTAGGGCGGCAGCTCCATGACGAAGGGCGCCTCCTGGCCGGCGAACAGGGTCTTGCGAAGCGCCAAGGCCAGCAACAGGGCCAGACCGATCCCGAGCGCGTAGATCAGCCACAGCGCCGGCGCTTGCCAGGTGGCCGGGAAAAAGGCCGGCACCAGCAGCAGCCAGATGGGCAACCGGGCGCCGCAGGACATCAGCGGCAGCACCAGGATGGTGATCAGCCGGTCGCGCTCGTTCTCCAGGGTGCGCGCGGCCATGATGCCCGGGATGCTGCAGCCGAAACCGGTCACCAGGGGCAAGAAGCTCTTGCCGTGCAGCCCGAAGCGGTGCATCGCGTTGTCCACCAGATGGGCCGCCCGGGCCATGTAACCGGTGTCCTCCAGCAGGGCCAGGCCGAAGAACAGCAGCAGGATGTTGGGCAGGAATACCAGCACGCCGCCCACCCCGCCGATGATCCCGTCGACCAGCAGCGAGCGCAGAGCGGATTCGCTGCCGGCCGGCCACAGACCCGCCACCCATCCCCCCAGGGCGCCGAAAGCGCCCTCCAGCCACTCCATGGGCAGCGTCCCGACCGAGAAGGTCATCCAGAACAGCAGGTACATCACCCCGCCGAACACCGGCAGGCCGAGCCAGCGGTGCGCCAGCACCGCGTCCAGCTTGTCGGACCGGGCCCGCGCGTCAGGCCGCGGGTTTCGCAAGGTAACCTCATCGAGAAGCCCGTCGACGAACCCGGCCAGCGCCTGGGAGACGACCAGCGCGATGTCCCGGCCGGTGGCAGCCTCGAGCCGGATGCGGGCGTCGGCCGCCGCCGCCAGCGCGGCAGTTCCCCGCGGCCCGGCTCCGGCGAGCAGCGCGGTCGCGTAGCCATCGCCCATCAGGGCCTTGAGGGCAAACCAGCGGCTCTGCCCGGCCGGGATTGCGGCCGCCTGGACCAGGGCGGCCAGATCGGCCAGCACCGGGTCGAGGGGCTCGCCGAGCACCAGCTTCGGCTCCTCGGATGCCTCATCGGCAGCAGCGGCGATGGCTCGGCTCAAGGCCGCGACACCCGTGCCCCTGTGACCGATCGTCTCGACGATGGGCATCCCCAGCAGCCGGCCCATCCGCGCGGTGTCGATGCGCAGGCCGGCCCGGCGGGCCTCGTCGGTCATGTTCAAACACAGGATCAGGTTCCGCTGGATCAGCATGAGCTGGGCCAACAGGATCAGGCTGCGGTTCAGGGTGGTCGAATCGACCACCGCCACCACCACGTCGGGCGGCGCCCCCAGCAGCTCGTCCTGGGCCACCCGTTCCTCCGGCGAGAAGGAAGACAGGCTGTAGATCCCGGGCAGGTCCAGCACCTCGAAGGTCCGCTCTGCGTGCCGATAGCTGCCCTGGCGGCGCTCCACGGTCACCCCGGGATAGTTGGCCACGTTGGACCGCGATCCGGTCAAGCGGTTGAACAAGACCGTCTTGCCGGCGTTCGGCTGACCGGCCAGCGCCACCCGCACCGGGCGCGGCTCGACCAGGTGCAGGTCTTTATTTGGCTTGGCTTTCGCTGTTAGGGTAGTCTTCATGTTGGCCCAAAAAAACCCGCGGCCGGAGGCCCGGCTCAGCGGGCTTCGACCAGGATTTCAGCCGCTTCCTGCTTGCGCAGGGAGAGCTGGTAGGTGTGCAGAGTGATCCAGATGGGGCTGCCGGACGGCGCGCTGCGCTCCACCCGGATGGGTGCGCCGGGCAGCAGGCCCATGTCCAACAGCCGCTGCCGGACAGCCCCCTGGGCATTGATCTGGCGGACGCTGGCCTGCTGTCCAGGGGGCAGGGCGGTCAGGGGAATGGCTCGATCTTCCGCCTGGCCGCACTGCCTACGTTGCTCGCAATGCGTGCAGGACTCGGACGGCGGCCCTTGCGGATCCCGCAGCTGGTGGTGGAACTCCTGCAAAAACGGTGGCATGTGATTCGGGCAGGTCTGCATGAACTCGAACAGGCGCACCAGGCGATCCATGGTCTGGTCCGAGAGGTGGTGCTCCATGGCGCAGGCGTCCGCGTCGGCCCCGGCCGGCTCCAGGTCCAGCACCTGGGTCAGGAAATCCACCAGGATGCGATGCCGCGACAGCACCCGGCGGGCCTCCCGTTCGCCTTCGGGCGTCAGGCGGATGAACTCGCGCTGCTCGTAGTGGATCAGCCCCAGCTCCTGCAGTCGCTTGAGGGCCGGAGTGACCGAGCCGGGCTTGACCTGACGCGCCTTGGCGATGTCCTTGACCCGGGCGACCATGCGATCCTGGATGAGCTCGAAGATGGTCTCCAGGTAATCTTCAAGGGCAGCGGTCAAGGGCATGGTCTGCGCAGCAGCCGTCATGGCACCTCCTAGTTAGGCGCATCTTACTCATTGAGTCCCCGCTGTCAAGCTGTTTTTCGGTGGCGGCGTTCCATCCCGGCGCGCTTGACGAAGGCCGGTTCCGTCTACATTCCGAATAATTGCTTCTGCTGCGGCAGCGGCGTCCACGGACGACGAACGGGGAGGCGGAATCCATGCGCGTTTTGATCAGCGACCCACTGGCCGAGCAGGGACTGGAACGGCTGCGGGCCGAGCCCGAAATCGAGGTCGAGGTCCGGCTCGGCAGCAGCCCCGAGCAGCTGGCCGCGGCGGTGGCCGATTGCGAGGGCTGGATCGTGCGCTCGGGCACGCAGGTCACCGCCGAGCTGCTGGCCGCGGCGCCGCGGCTGCGGGTGGTGGGCCGGGCCGGCAGCGGGGTGGACAACATCGACCTGCAGGCGGCCACCGCCCGCGGCGTGGTGGTGGTCAACACGCCCGGCGGTAACTCGGTCAGCGTGGCCGAGCTGACCCTGGGCGCCATGGTGGCCTGCGCCCGGCACCTGGCCCGGGCCGACCGGCTGCTCAAGCAGGGCCGCTGGGCCAAGAAGGAGCTGCGCGGCCACGAGCTGTGCGGCAAGACGCTGGGCGTGATCGGGCTGGGGCGCATCGGCCGCGAGGTGGCCGTCCGGGCGCGGGCCTTCGACATGCGGGTGGTGGGCGCCGACCCCTACGCCGCCCGGGCCGAGCTGGAGGCGATCGGGGTCGAGGTGGTCGAGCTCGAGGAACTCTATGCGCGCAGCCACGTGGTCAGCCTGCACGCGCCGCGCAGCGCCGAGACCGCGCACCTGATCGACGCGGCGGCCCTTCTTGGCCGCCGGCGAGGTCAACCCGGTCAACGCCCGGGCCCTGGCCGAGCAGCGCGGCCTGCGCCTGGTCGAGGCGGCCACCGCCGACGCCGGCGGCTTCGATGCCCGCATCCAGGTCGAGCTGGAGACCGACCAGGGCCGCCTGCGCGCCGCCGGCGTGGTGGCCGGCGCCGACCGCCCGCCGCGGCTGGTCGCGGTCGACGGGCTCGACCTCGACGCCCCGCTGGCCGGCCAGTGCCTGTTTCTGCGCAACGACGACGTGCCCGGCGTGATCGGCCGCATCGGCTCCTACGCCGGCGACCACGGCGTCAACATCGTCAACTTCGGCCTGCGCCAGGACGGCCAGGGCGGCGCCGTGGCCCTGGTCCAGCTCGACCGCCGGCTGCAGCGCGCCCGGCGCCAGGCCCTGGCGGGCCTGGAGGGGATACGCGCGGTGCGCGCGGTGGATCTGGGCTGAGCTACAGTCGGAGTTGGCTTCGACTAGCAGCCCTGATCGGCCCCGAACTGGGCGATCAAGTCTTCGACGCGTTCGCGGGAAGACAACAGACCAGCATTAAAGAGCTGCCATGCCGCCGTGCGGGCACCGACATCGTATTTTGCCAGCAGTGACCTGAACACTTCGCTCTTGGCCGCCGTGTCCAGCTTTCCTGCAGACACCTGCAGCATGGCCTGGAGGGGCAAGACGAGTTCCGCAGCGAAGGCTCCAGAGCGCCGTCGGCGCGGCCCGCAAGCGCGGCTCGAAGATCCCGCCCCGATCACGCCCGGAGCGGCCCCGGCATCCAGAAACAGGTGACCCAAGCCCCTGGCCAACTCCATTCGTTTGGCCCACGGAGTACTCGTCCTCTCGGAAGCGAGCAGGTAGATAATCGCCCGTCCATCAGCCCGCGCGCCGAACAGCCCGAAGTCGTCCGAACTTCCCTGGTGGCTTTCATCGAGTTCGATTCCTAGCTTAGAGCTGATCTGTCCACCATCATCCGGAAGCGGTTCGTCCCCCAACCCCAGCAAACCGCGCACCGCCCTGGCTGCCTCCTTCCCTTGGGTCTCGGGACTATCGCCGGCCCTGGCTGCGTCCTTCGCCACCTGCCGGGCAGTCCGATACACCTCGGACCCCGGACTCCTGGTCGCTTGCTCGCACTCCAGCAGCGCGGGTCCAAGGCCGTTGTCCCCCTTCAAGTCGCGCAAGCACTGCAGCGCCACACTTTGCAAGGGTGAGGATTCAACTTCCAGGGCGAGGGCGGAACGAACGTCTGCCAGGTCGTGCTTGGAGAACATCGCCAGCAAGCGATCCCGACCGCAGGGTACGGCCAGGTCGATGTACCGCTCCCAGGCCACATCCAAAGCCGCTGAAAACCCGCCGCTGTATGCGGCCCAGGCATAGCTCGCTTCGAGTCCAGCCTGCTGCAGAGCAACGCTGACATGATCGACCAAGGCGTCGAGGATCTCGACCGCCACAAGCCAAGGAACGGCAACAGTCCCGGATACCTCCAAAAAACGCGGTGCTTCGGGGCTTGCGAAAGCAGGTGGCCCCCAACTGATCCACAATCGGTCATCTGAGCGTACGAATGCCAGATCCGGCAACCAGGCACCCTCAGCTCCTGCAAGAATGAAATGGCGCCCTGTCCAGGAATAGCGCTCATCGTCCCAGGTGTCTTCGTCCAATCCCTCCGGCGACGAAACGCTCCGCCATTGTGTCCTGGCCACTTGCAGGTCGGCATCCGTCGCGAATAGGCGCGGCGACTCCTCGTAGGCGATCGCCACGGCGTTCTTGACAAGCCAATCTGCGATAGGAGCAAGGGGGATAAAAACACCATGACCGACCCGGTCGCTTCCATCGCGGGTATGCGCGGTCAGATTTCTGCCCCCGACCCAAATCGCCAGCCTCGCCCACGGGCCTCGATCCGCCGGGCCGCGCCTCTCCCAGGAGGGCTGTACCGGGTCCAGCTCGAAGGCGAGCGTGTTCTTGTTTCCCAACAACATCAGCAGAGTTCCTTCCGGAACCGATTGTACTCAGCCCGCGATATTAGGCCGACATCCCGCATCTGACGCAAAACCACGGGCGGCACCCGGCTTGTCGGATGCCCGTGGATTTCGATCTGCCCATCCCTCTTTGTCAGGGTGGGCTTTGTTTCGTAGAAGAACACACCCGTGTTTGTTCTCCACACTGCCCATCGCTTCGGATTGTCCTCAGCGCCGTCCTCTGCAACGCTCGCTTCGAGCAACTCATGGCGCTCGGCAAGCGTCATCTCCTGCGGACATTTCTCCTTGTCCGGATTCCATCTCGGGGGACCCGCCGCTGTGGTTTCCACCTTGTGGACCGGATTCGGAAAATACACCATGTAGTCCGAAACTGGCATTCTCCACCCCGATCAAAGTTCCAACCCCGGCGCAAAACACCATAGACCTCTTTGAATACTGCCACGACCCGGCGGCCGGATCCAGACCACTCGGCGTGAGAGGCATCCGCGTTTTCAGAATATTGGCGACATCTAGTCGCGGTCCTGGAGTGTATCTGCGCTGTGCGCGCGGTGGATCTGAGCTGAGCCGGGCGCGGCCGGGCGCGCCGAGCGGCTCCGGCCGCTGGCCATGATCCTCCGCCGGAGGGGACCATCCGGAATCGCTGTCTGGTTGCAGGATGAGGGCAGGATGAGGGGCTGGAGAATCCCCTTGCGTCCGGATTCTTGCTAAGGTAGCGACTCTGGACCGGCCGCGGCGGGCACCCGCCCTGTCCGGCCGGCAGGGCAAAACGCGCGCTCGGAGGCTCGATGAAACTGATCGGTACCCAGCTGGCCGCGATGTTCCGCGGGGCCGGCTCGCACCGCAACCTCCGGCTGCTCGGCAAGCTGTTGCTCTTCCTGCTGGGCATGATCCTCGTCTGGTCGGTGCTGTTCCACGTGATCATGGCGCAGGTCGAGGGCCAGGAGCACTCCTGGTTCACCGGGGTGTACTGGTCGTTGACGGTCATGACCACCCTGGGCTTCGGCGACATCACCTTCCATACCGACCTGGGCCGGATGTTCAGCACCCTGGTGCTGCTGTCGGGGGTGTTCTACCTGCTGATCGTCATGCCCTTCGCCTTCATCCATTTCTTCTACGCCCCCTGGCTCGAGGCACAGGATCGGCTGCGGCTGCCGCGCAAGGTCGCCGCCGGCACCAGCGGCCACGTCATCCTGGGACGCCATGACGAGATCGCCGCCGAGTTCATCGCCGAGCTGGCCAAGCTCGGCGTGCCCTACGCCCTGCTCGAAAGCGATCCGCGGCGCGCCACCGAGCTGCAGGCCGAGGGCTATTCGGTGGTGACCGGACCCTTCGACAGCGGCGAGACCCACGCGGCTTTGCGGGCCGGCCAGGCGCGCATGCTGGTGGCCAACCTGGACGACGCGGCCAACTCCAACCTGGTCCTGACCTTCCGCGAGGAGGCCGCGCAGGTGCCGGTGGTGGCGCTGGTCGACGAGTGGGACTCCGTCGACGTACTCGAGCTCAGCGGCGCCGACCAGGCCATCCCGCTCAAGCACCGGCTCGGCCAGCTGCTGGCCAGCCGGGTGCCCGCCGGGCGGGTTGCGAGTGTGGTGGTGGGACGGTTCCACCAGCTGCTGCTGGCCGAGCTGACCATTCACGAGACGCCGCTGTCGGGCCTGCACATCCGCGACACCCGCATCCGGGAGCGCTTCGGTCTGAACATCTTCGGCATCTGGGAACGGGGACACTTCGTGCCGGCCCGTCCCGACACCCTGCTCAGCGACAGGTCGGTCATCGGCCTGGTCGGCACCCGCGACCAGCTCGCCGCGCTCGACGCGAGCCTCCAGTCTCCCGGATCCCACCCCGGCGCGACCGTCGTGCTGGGCGGCGGCAAGGTGGGCTGGGCGGCCTGCCACGCCTTGCGCCAACGCGGAGTGCGCGTTCACCTGGTGGAGCGGGACGCGGCCGTCGCCGCTCGCCTCGAGGACGTGGCCGACGAGGTCCACATCGGCGACGCGGCCGATCGCGCTGTGTTGATGGCGGCCGGGCTGGCCCGGGCGCCAGCGGTCTTGCTGAGCACCAACGACGACGCGGTCAACATCTACCTGGCGATCTACTGCCGCCGGCTCAATCCGCAGCTGCGCATCGTCAGCCGGATCACCCATGAGCGCAACATCGAATCCATTTTCCGGGCGGGTGCGGACTTCGTGCTGAGTTCGACGGTGCTGGCGGTGCAATCGCTCACCGCGGCCCTGCTGGGCCGCGAGCTGATCATGCTGGGTGTCGGGGTGGAGCTGTTCCAGAGCGACGTCCCCCCGGCCCTGGTCGGCAAGAGCCTGACCGACAGCCGCATCGGCGAGCGCACCGGGCTCAACGTCATCGCGCTGCGCTCGCCACCGGACGAGGTCACCGAGGCGCAGCCGGGGTTGATCCTGCAGGAGGGCGGCTGTCTGATCATGATCGGCACGGCGGAGCAGTTCGGAGCCTTCCTCAAGCACTACACCTGAGCGGCCCGTCGGCGGATCCGCAGCCAAGCCCGGCGGCTCAGCGGCTCATCAGCCGGGCGCTGGTGTCGATCAGCTCGATCAGGCCCAGCTCCACCTTGGACTCGCGGCTCAGCGCCTCGCGCGCCAGCCGCTGCGCCTTCTCGATCGTCCACGATTCGGTGAACGGCGATTCGCGCAGGTTCTCCGCCAGCGCCGCCG
>CAYVQE010000045.1:0-39105 GCA_964454005.1 uncultured Myxococcales bacterium | reverse complement strand
GCGGCTCGCCCGCTCCCCGCCGCCGGCCGGCCGCGGTTGGACGGGGCGCGGGCCGCGCCACCGCCGCGCCGGCCCCGGGCCGCAGCGGGTTTCTTCTCGCGCTTGGCCGCGCCCCCGCCGGCATTGGTCTGATTGGTCTGAAAGCGGATCTTGGCGCCACCGGCCAGGATTTCGTCACCGGGCTTGAGCACTTCTTCCTGGATCTTGGCTCCGTTGACCTTGGTTCCGTTCGAGCTGCCGAGATCGCTGATGATGTATGCGCCGCCCTTGTCCCGAATTCTCAAATGCTTGCGGGAGATCCCGGGGTCCGGCAACACCACGTCGTTCTCCATGGTGCGCCCGATGGTGATCTGGATGCGCTCGAAGGAGTACTCCTTGCCCTTCTCGGGCCCTTCGAGGATCTGCAAGGTGAACCCCACCTTCTCAACCCTCCCGGCGCGTCGGCGCCCTTCTCAGCTGCCCCAGCCTGGTTGGACGTTCCGGCTCCGTGAGGCGGTTCAACCTCCGCCCTTTCCCCAGACGAACTGGAACACGATCGGGCCGAAAAGGACGAGAAAAACGGTAGGAAAGATGCAAGCGATGAGCGGGAAGAGCATCTTGACAGGAGCCTCGTTGGCCAGCTTCTCCGCCCGCTGGGTGCGTTCGACGCGCAACTGGGTCGACTGGATCCGCAACACCTTGCCCAGGCTGGTGCCCATGCGATCGGCCTGTATCAGCGCGCCGACGAACTGGGTCAACGAGGGCAGCCCGACCCGATCGGACATCGCTCGCAGAGATTCCTGCCGCGTCTTGCCCATGCGCATCTCGCGCAGCATCAGAGAGAACTCGCCGGACAATGGGCCCTGGCGGCCCTTCTTGACCACCGTGTCCACCGCTGCTTGAAAGTCCAGACCCGCCTCGACCGAGAGCGTCAGCAGGTCCAGGTTGTACGGCAGCTCACGGATGATCTTGAAATGGCGCTTGGAGACTTGGTCGCGCAACCAGATGAACGACATCCCCAGGCCGGCCAGACCGAACACGATCAGCCAGATGTAGCCGATATCGGTGTCCATGTCGTTGCGCAGGAAGTAAATCAGGATCAGGCCGAAGAACAACGCCAGGGAGATATAGATCTCCTGCAGCGCCATGAACTCCTCGGCGACCATGCCGTCGAGCCCACCGGCGTTCATGATGCGTTTGTTGACCCGGCGCTCATACCGCGGCCACATGAACTTGCGGTTGATCACGGCCACCCGCCGCAGCACAATCCGCCGCAAGACCTTGAGCATGGACCGTTCCTCGAGCTGCTGGGCTTCGGAGAGGAAACGCTTGCCGATCCACTCCCAGAGGCCGTAGACCAGCAGAAAGCCGAACCCGGCCCAGGCCAGCACCGACAGGATCGTCATCAAGCTGCCGAGCACATCGCCGCCCATCGCTTACCCTCTTTTCACCGTCGTCCGCCGCAGGTCAAACGTTGATGTTGACGATCTTGCGGATGAGCATGATCCCGGCGAACTCCATCAGGATGATCAGCCCCACGATCACGTAACCGAACCAGTGATCGAACATGGGCTCCATCAGATCGGGGCGCATGTAGTTGAGCACCAGCCCCAAGGCCAACGGCAGCGCCGCGACGATCCAGCCCTGCAGCTTGCCCTGTGAGGTCAGGGCCTTGATCTTGCCCTCCAGCCGGAAGCGCTCCCGGATGGTGGCCGCGATGGTGTCGAACATCTCGGCCATGTTGCCACCGAGCTGGCGGGAGATGGTCGTCGCCGTGACCACCAGATCGAGATCTTCGCAGTTGACCCGGTCGGCCATGTTCTGCAGCGCCTCGTCGAGGGTGACGCCGAGCTTGACCTCGCGCACGAACAAACCGAACTCCTGGCCGAGCGGCGGCTCGCTTTCCTGGGCGATGTGCTCCATCGCCTGGGGAAAGCTCAGGCCGGCCTTGAAGGCGTTCGACATCTGCGACAGCGACTCGACCAGCTGAGTGTTGAACCTCTTCAATCGGCGGTGGCGGAAGAACTTGACCATCAGAGTGGGAATGAAGAAGCCGAGCGCCGCCAGGATGATGGTGAAGAAGATGCCTAAGAAGAGCAGGCCGAGCAGGATGAACAGGGCCGTCAAGCAGATGTTGAGGATGAGCAGTTGGCGGCCGTCGATGAACAGGAACATGTCCGACAGGTCGTTCATCGACTTGGCGATGTAGCGTTCCTGGTAGGTCTCGAAAGCCCGACTCAACACGCTCATGACGATCAAGCTGAACATGAACACCGCCCCCATGACCATGAGGGTAGCGAGGCCTTTGTTGTAGAGAAAGTCCATATGGGTTCTCCGCGTCCGGGCCGCTTATTGCGAGCCCCCTCCCCCGGCGCCCGGCAACCGGATGACCTGGATGAGCTGCTCGCGTTTGCGCTTGAGCGCCTTGACGCGCTCACCGGTGATCAGGGTCTCGATGGTCGCCCGGGCTCGCTCCTCTTCGCCGCCGATGTCCTCGGGATTGCGCAGGGTGAGATAGAGCTGGCCGAGTTGCGAGGCCAGGGTGATGATCTCGGCCTCCTCGGGCAGCACCATCACCGTGATATCGGAGTAGTTGCGATCCTTCTCGCTCATGGCGTGGATGTTGGTGCTGCCGGTGATCTGCCCGGTCGCCAGCACAATCACGTTCTGCAGCAGCGTGACCGTGACCATCTGGTCGCTTTTGGGGTCGGAGAAGGTGCCCAGGATGTCGACGTGATCGTTCGGCCGCACCCAGCCGCCAACCGCCGCCGGGCCGTTGATGCCCAAGCTGATGGCGCGGCCGCGCTTGCGCACGATGTTGCTCAGACGCTCGAAGGTGCCCTCCGAGCGGAAGTGGCTCCAGAGGATGAGATCGCCGCGCTGCAACGGCACCATCAACTTCTGGCCGATGACCTTCTCGAACTGGCTCGGCTTGACCACGCTGGGCGTGACGAACTGCTCGGGCATCTGCATCTTGCCCACCATGTCGTAGTCGAGCACCGAGCCTTCCACGATATCCCGCCCAGCCACCACCACCGGCACCAGGGTCCAACCCTCGCGGACCTTCTCCTCCTTGTGCTCGATGGTCTTCCAGGACAGCACAGCGGCCACCAGTCCCAATACCACGGCGATGATGATCGGGGTCTTGCCCTTCAACATGCTAAGCTCTCCTTTCCGGCCCGGCGCCCGACCGGGCGGGAACTCGGCTCCTGCGCGCTTGGTTTCTCTGCCACGAAACCACGAAATTCTCCGCAATCACAGGCTTTTCAAAGCCAGTTTACCGTGCTCATGTGCCCGCTGTCAAAGCCTTTTTGGTCCTTGGCGACCGCTCTCCTGCCCGGCGCACGGGTGGCTGCGGGCCCGGGTTCAGTGAACCGAATCCCGGGGGAAGGTGAACATGCTGCCGCAGTGCTGGCAGCGATAGCGTTCGTGAATCCGCCCCTGCTTGTCGCGGGTGCAGACGTAGAATCGGGTCTCGACCTCCTCGCCGCACTCCGGGCAAACGTCGGCGCCGATGAAGCGCAGGTACTCCAGCTTCTTGAAGCCATCCGGGGAAGGCCGACGCTTGACCCGCCGGCTAGTGCGCAAGTACTCACGCAAGAGGGCCTTCTTCTTCATACCACTCCCCTGCCGTGACGCCGGCAGCGCGCGGCGATCTCGACCGTCGCCGCGACCGCGCCCAGAAAGGCGAACTGGGCCAACGCCAACCGATGGCCGGGGCTGACGAAATGCAGCTGCAGCCCGCGGGCGAGTGCCACGCCCAACAGGGCCCCGGTCAGGCTGCGCAACCAGTTCTTCCCGGGCCAGCCGCTCCACCGCGACCAGCCCCAATCGATCAGCGCCGGCAGTGGCAGGCCGAACAGCCAGGGCCAGTCGATCCAGCCGGTCGGCGGCCGCCAGTGGAGCAAGCCGACGAGCACTGCGGCCAGCACCGGATAGAGCCCGGCGCAACGGGCACACAGCCAAACCGGCCGCCCCCGGCACCAAAAACGGTAGCAGCGGTCCAGCTGGCCGGGCCAGTGGTGAGCCAGCAAAAAGCCCAGAGCGCCGGGCCCGCGATCGAGAGCGCGTTGTCTGGCCTGTGGGCTCGGCATCCCGTTTCGACCGCCGGAGCCCTCAGGATGAGCCCGGCTCGCCGCCCGCTGCGAGTTCGTCTCGCAGCTCTTCGGCCGTGAACAGCCCCTTGCGCATGAGCAGGCGCACCACCGCGGCCAGGGCCGGATCGGCGACCGAAGGTGGGCCGGGCGCCGGACCCGCCGGCTCGGCGGCGTCAGCCGGCGCAGCGCGTTCGGCCTCCGGACCGTCGCCGGCAGCGCGCTTCTGACGGTTGAGCCCCACCCGATCGAGCAAGGCCTGCATGGCGGCCGACTGCCGTTCGGGCCGCTTGGCCTCCGTTGGTGCGGCAGCCGTGGCGGGGGCGGGCTCGGTGGTGGGAGAGGCGCCACCCGCCTGCTGGCGCTCGGCCGCCGCCTCCGGCTCGGCCGACGCGGCAGTGGCTGGGTCGGGTTCCGGTCCGACTGCGGCCGTTTCCGCAGCCGTGTCCGGCGGCGGCTGACCGGCCGGGGGCACGGCAGGCGATTCGGCCGCGGCTGGTTCGGGCGGCGGTGCGATCGCGGCCGCCAGTTGGGCGGCCTCGTCGGCTACGGCTTCGTCCGGCGGCGGCTCGAGCTGCGGCTCGGTCCGGGGCGGCTCCGGCGGCTGCGCATCGGCCGGCGCGGTGGCGGGCGGTGAAGGCGACGCCGGCGATTCCGCCCCTGGTCCCGCAGCCGGCTCCTCGGCGCCGGCCCCGTCCGGCCGGCCGATGGCCCGGTCGCCGGCCTGGGCCAGCACATCGGTCATGGCCACGACCTGGGTGGGCACCGAGTCCGACTGGGGCTTGGCCTTTGCTTCCGACCCCGGCTCCGGATTTGGAACAGAACTTTGCTCCGGAGCGGCTTCTTGTTGCGGGGCGGGTTTTTGCTTCGCGCCGGCCGGCGGCGTCGCCTCCGCTGCTGGCTCGGCCGGCGGGGCGGCCGGCGACGGCGAATCGTCCGGCTGTTCGATGGGCTCGAAGATCGAGTCCAGATCGGCCTCGTCCAGATCCAGTCCCTCGGCCGCAACCGCATCTTCCGGGCGCTCATCCAGCGGTTGGCCCGGCACGGTCGGCAGCTCGTTTGCATGGCCCGTGGGTTCCAGATCCGGCAGGTCTTCCAGGCCGGCGGCCGGCACGGGGCGATCCTGCGGGGTGGCCATCACCGGGGTGGGCTCGGCGGGCTCGAGATCGGGTACGTCGGACAGGTCCCCCGGCGTCTCCGGGCTCGGGGGCTGGTCCGCGGCCGCATCGAGGGGCTCGAGCTCCTCGATCACCTCGATCTCCTCGATCTCCGGCAGCCCGTCATCGGTCTCCTCGCCGGCGCCCACAGCGGATGCGGCGGCCGGTTTCGGATCGGGCGCATCCAGGTCGAAGTCGAGGGAGGTGGCCGCCGGGTGATCCGAACCGGAAGCGGCCACCGGCGGCGGCTCGGCGCTCGGGCTGGCACCGGCCAGCGCATCCAGCTCGGCGAATGGATCCGCCACCGGCTCTCCAGCCGGCGGCGCGGGCGGCGCGGCCGGTGGCACCGGTTCGGCCGGCGCCGGCGGCACCGTCGGGGCGGGCTGCGGCGTGGGGGCCGCCAGGGCTTCGAGTTCGGCGAACGGATCATCGATCCCCTGGCCGTCGCCGGCGGCGGCCGGAACCGGGCCGGTGTCCGCTTCCAGCTTGCCCTGCACCACCACCAAATCGTCCTGCAGACTGTCGGCTTCGAGTTCGGCGCCGCCGAACTGGATCTCCCCTGGCTCCGGGGCCAGGGCCAACCCTTCGGGCTCGCCCCGGTAGTGCACGGCGATGGCCTGCTCGATGGCGCGCTCGCCGGCCAGCAGCGGCCGGGTGCGTTTGCCCGTCTGGAAACGCAGCTCGTCGAGCGCGGCCAGGTTGGTCGGATCGGACATGGCCACCAGCAGAGTCTCCGATGACTTGCCGGCTTCGCCTTCGAGGCCGATGGGAATCAGGTGGTGCTTTTCGGCCAGCGCCTGCGGCACCAGCTTGAGCAGGTACTCCGGGATGCTGCGCCCGGTCATGTCGATCTTGGCGATGCCGGTCTGACGCTGCACGGCCCCGACCAGCGCCGCTTCGGTAATGAAGCGGTTCTCGACCAGGACGTTGCCGAGCCGTCCGCCCCATTTCTTCTGGTAGCCGAGGGCGGACTTGAGCTGGTACTCGTCGATGAGCCCTTCGTCGAGCAGGATCTGACCCAGCTTCTTCTTTGTCGTCATCGGCTCTCCATCCGTCGCCACGGCAGCCTGGTTTCCGGCGGAGCGCTCAGGAATCGATCCGCTGCCGGTACTCTTCCCGCGTGATGTAGCCCTTGGCGATCAGCAGCTCCACGATGGTCTTGAGCACCTGGACCTCCTTGCGCTGCATCTGCTCCAGGCGCTCCAGCCGCTTGTCGATCGTCAGCGGCGGCTCTGCCCCCGGCGCAGCCGGGGCAGCCGGTTCGGCCGGTTCGGCCGGTGCGCCCGACTGCTGGGCCCGGCCCTCGGCTTCGATGTCGGCCACCCGCCGCACCAGGGTGTTGCCCTGCGGGTTGATCAGCTTCATCTCGTCGTCCGGGGCCGGTTCGGCCGCGGTGACGTCGTCGCCGTAGTAGTGCTCGCGGATGGCCTGGGCCAACGCCCGCTCGCCGGCGATGGCCACCTTGACGCGGCAGCCGGAGCGGAAGGCGATCTCGTCGACCAGCTCGAGATTGTAGGGATCGGCCATGGCCACCACCAGCAGGCCCTTGGACACGTCCAGGCTGATCGGCAGGACCTGGCGCTGATCGGCGAACGCGGCGTCGAGCTTCTTCAGCGCCGGGGGCTGGACCACCAGGCCCTTGAAATCGACCCGCGGCAGCCCCAATTGCTTGCTGAGCGCCTTGACCAGCATGTCCTCGTCCAGCAGGTTCATGTCCACCAGGACGCTGCCCAGCTTCCCGCCCCACTTCTTCTGTTCAGTCAAGGCGTTGCGCAGCTGTTCCTCAGTGATGACCCCGGCTCGGAGCAACAGTTCACCCAGGCGGATTCGTCTCGATTCGGCGGCTACCATGTGCCGGACTCCCGCACGGTCGGACTCCGACTGTAGCAAAGCCCTTGTTTTCTGGCAAGGATTGTAGCGCCTTGGCGCACCCGGCCCGCTCGGCGGCGCGCCGCAGCGCCCGGCTGTGCCGGCGGTCGGCCGCTCAGCGGGCGAGGTTCTTGAGATCGCGTTGAATGCGCTTGATGGCCTTGTTGACCTGCCTGATCTCGGTCTGGTCCGGATCGAAGCGGACGCCCATGCCGCGGGTGTCGTCGAACAGATCGATCCAGGCCACCCGGGCCTGCATGCGCACTCCGCGGCTGCGCTCCCCGGTCAGGTAGACGGTGATCGGGAAACGGGCTCCGACCGAAAGCAACGGCCCCTGGCAACGCAGGTAGGCCCCCTGCTCCGAGATGTTGCGCACCTCCGAGCGGTGGGTGCCGTCGGCCGTCTCATAAGCGGCATCGGCGAACAGGGGGTAGCGCTGGTGGTGGCGCCGATCCCGGCCCTTGGCGCCCGAGCGCAGGTAGCGCACGATGCCGTCGAGCCGGGCGCGGTCGCGGTCGACCAGGTTGACGTAGACGCCGGGCGGCATGTCCGGCCCCCCGGGGCGCACCCGGCGCCAGGCCACCACGCCCTCGAGGAAGAACGGGTTGCCGCCGTTGCGGATCAGCACCCGAATGCAGGCCCGCTGGCCGACCGCGATGGTATCGGTGGTTCGGAAGAAGTAGCCGGTATCCGCGCCCCGGCGGGCGAAGGCCTTGTCGAAGTCGCTCACCGAGTCGAAGGTGAGGGAAAAGGTCCGTTCCGGTGTGACCCCCAGCATGGTCGCTCCCCAAAACCGACATCAACCAACCCAGGATGCCCCCCCTTTGGCTATCGATTGTAGAACAGACCGTGGCCGGTTTTCAATCCGTATCAAGCGTGGGCTTTTTTCGAATATCGACACGCTCCGAACATGGATCCAGCGCTGTGCCGCGTGGTAGGATGCCGCCTCACCATGGGTTCAGCCGACGCCAAACGCATCGCGGCCTGGGCGGTCGCTGCGGCGGCCTGCATCGCCGCGGCCATCTGGGGCGATGTCCGGTTGCAGCTGCTGGCCAGCGCCGGCCTGGTGCTGGTGGCGCTGCGCGCGCTGGCGCTCGGCCGGCAGCAGCTGCTCGATCGCCTGCCGGGTTGGCTGCGCGAGTCGATCGGTCCCATCCTGCTGATCGGGCTCAGCGGCGTGCTCTACCGCCGGCTGCTGATCGGCGACTTTCCGGTCAACCACGATCACGCGGTCATGCTGCTGCGCGCCTGGGTCACCGGCACCGAGCTGATCCCGGCCGGCCAGCTGACCGGGTTCAGCCTCTACCAGTTCGCCGGCCATCCGGCCAACGCGCTCTACCCCATGGGCACCGATCTGCTGGTGGTCGCGTTCAAGGCGGCCACGCTCGGCCTGGCGTCATGGGAGACGGCCTACTGCTGGGCCCTGTTCGTGGCGGTGGTGGCCTATCCGACCGCCCTGTATGCGCTGGGCCACCGCCTGGGAGGTGTTCCGGCCGGACTGGCCGCCGGCGTGCTGGGCCTGATCGACCGGGGCCATTGGTTCCAGGCCGGCTGGGACTTCAACCTGAACTGGGGCGTCTGGTCGATGGGGCTGAGCTTCTCGCTCTGCCTGTGGTGCCTGTGGGCCTTCGAACGGCTGGCGCGCCGGCCCGGCCGGCGCTGGCTGTGGCTGGGGGCGGCGGCCAGCCTCGCCGGAGCCGTGATCTGCCACCCCATGGCGGTGGCCCTGCTGGGCATCGCCCTGCCGCTGTTGCTGCTGGTGATGGGGTTGCGTCATCGGCTGCCGGCTCCCGGGCGCTGGATGCCGCGCACGGCCAGCGCGGTCCTGGTCGGCGGGCTGCTGTGCGCCTGGTGGCTGGTGCCCTTCGTCGCCCGCTCGGCCTGGTACGAGCCGCTGGCCTCGTTATACCGGCCCTACCGCGACGTGATCCACGGCCTGCTCGACGGCCGGCTGCTGGCCGACCTCGCCCCCCTGCTGGCCATCGCCGGGCTGATCGGCTTGGCCTGGGCGGCCCGCGAGCGCCGGCCGCTGGCGTTGATGATGCTGATCGCGGTCGGCTGGCTGCTGTACTTCTCCTCCGACACCTTCCTGCTCGATTTCGACGTGCTCAAGCGCTTGCCGGTGGTGGGCCAGCTGCAGACCGAACGCTTCACCTATCTGATCCGGGCCTTCCTGCTGCTGGGCGCCGCCTGGCTGGCCGCCCGCCTGTGCCGGCCGACCGCGGCCGATTCCGGCGCCCCGCCCGACCGGGCCCGGTGGTGGCGGCTGCTGCTGCCGGCGCTGGCCGCAGCGCCGCTGCTGGTCTACGGCTGGCAAGCCGGCCCCTTCCCCTGGTTCGCCCCGGCCGCTCCGCTCGACTGGTCGTCCGATTCGGAACTCTACACCGAACTGCAGGCCGCGGCCGAGGCGGTCCGGGCCCTGCCCGAGGACGAGGTGGGCCGCATCGCGCTGTTCGCGCCCGAGCACCAGCACCTGCTGCTGTTGCTGCCGGTATGGACCGGCCGGCCGGTGTTCAAGGTGGGCTTCACGCCGGAGAACAACTACCGCTACAAGTTCAGCTCGCGCGATCCCGCCGTGCTGCGGGCCATCGGGATCACCCACGCCCTGGCCCTGGGGATGAAGCCGGGTCCGGAGTTCGAGACCCTCCAGCGCTTCGGCCGGCTGGGTCTGTACCGCTTCCGGCGCCCGAACCGCAGGCCGTTTGCGCTGCAGGGGCCGGGCCGCGCCGAGTTGCTGGCGGCCGAGCGCGAGTCGATGCGCTTCGCCCTGCACGGGACCGGTCCCGCCAGCCGCCTGATCGTCTACCGCGGCCACTACGCCGCCTGGCAGGCCACCATCGAAGGCCGGCCGGTGCCGATTCAGGGCGCTGGCGTCGGCGACAGCCCGGCCGGGTTCATGTCGATCCCGGTCCGCGATGGCAGGCTGCACCTGAGCTGGCGGGTCGGCGCGGCTGAATGGCTCGGCAACGCGGCCACCTGGCTGGGCCTGGCCATCTGCCTGCTGGTGGCCGCGGCCGGCCACCTGGCCCGCTGGCGCCGGTGGCCCGCGGCGCGCCTGCGGCGCTGGTCGATGATCGCCGGCGACGGCCTGACCCTGGCCGCCCTGGCGGCGCTGGTCGGCGGCGGCGCCGGCCTGCTGCTGCAGCTGCTGTTCGCCAGTGCCGATCCGTTCGCCGACCGGGAGGTGATCGCTGATGTGCGCGACCACCTGAGCGAGGCCCGGGCCGCGGTGATCCGGACCGACCAGCGGCAGGCCTGTGCCCCCTGGGACGGCGAGCGGCTGCGCTGTCCGGGTCCGGAGTGGAACTACGTCGGCGAGACGGTCATCATCGCCGATCACCAGCTGCGCCAGTGTATCTGGCTGCATCCCATCCGCGCCGCGCGCCACGCGGTGACCTTCAGCGACGTCCCGCTGGGCGATGCGCTGGAGGGGTTCATGGCCCTGGACGATCGGGTGGTCGAGCCGCCGGGACCACACGGCGTCGAGCTGCGGGTGCTGATCGACGGCGCCGAGGTCGGTCGGTTCAGCTGTCCGGCCCGTCGCGGCTGGCACCCCTGGCGGGTGGCCACCCCGGGCCGCCGCAGCGAACACGGCCGGATCACGTTCGAATCCAGCGCCCGGTTCACCGGGCGCCGCCACTTCTGCTTCACCGCGTATACGACGGTCGCCGACGATGCGCTGTAGACCCGAAGCTCGCCCGGGAGTTTTGGACGAAAGGAGACAGCCATGATCGCCACTTGCGAAGAGTTCGAGATCTCCACCCGCGGCCACACCGACATCCACGACGTGACCGAACGGGTGGTCGCGGCGGTGTCCCGGGCCGGCCTGGCCGAAGGCCTGGCTACCGTGTTCACCCCCGGCGCCACGGCTTCGGTGACCGCCATCGAGTTCGAGAGCGGCGCGGTTGCCGATCTGCGCCGGGCCGTCGAACAACTGGCACCGGAGGATCGCCACTACGACCACGATGCCCGCTGGGGCGACGGCAACGGCTTCTCCCACGTGCGATCCGCGCTGGTCGGCCCCAGCCTGGCGGTGCCGGTGCGCGGCGGCCAGCTGGTGCTCGGCACCTGGCAGCAGGTCGTGGTCCTGTGCCATGACAACCGGCCGCGGCAGCGGCGGGTGGTGGTGCAGCTGCTGGGCACGGGCCGATGACCGATCGCTGGCCCGCCCTGCTGGGCCCGCCCGACGCCCGGGCCCGCATCCGCGCCAGCTGCGCCGACTTCCGGGTCGAGGAGATCCCGGCCTACCCGCCCTGCGGCCGCGGCGAGCATCTGCTGGTCGAGGCGGAGAAGACCGATCTGACCACCGATCAGCTGGTGCGCGCCCTGGCCCGCCACGCCGAACTGCGGCCGGCCGAAATCGGCACGGCCGGGCTGAAGGACCGGCGCGCCGTCACCCGCCAGTGGCTGTCGTTGCCCGCCCGGGCGGCGGCTGCGATCGACACCTTCGACCAAGCCGGCGTACGGCTGCTGCGGGCCGAGCGGCACACCAACAAGCTCAAGACCGGACATCTGCGCGGCAATCGTTTCGGTTTGCGACTGCGGGAGCTGAGCGCCGCCCACCGCAGCGCCGTGGTGCATCGGGCCCAACGGCTGGCCGTCACCGGCGTGCCCAACTATTTCGGCCCGCAGCGGTTCGGCCGCGGCGGCGACAACGAGGCCGAGGGCCGGGCGGTGCTGCGCGGCCAGGGCCGCCGCCACGACCGCCGCGGCCTGCGCTTCGTCCTCAACGCAGTGCAGTCCGGGCTGTTCAACGATCTGCTGGCGCTGCGCATCCGCCGGGAGGTTTTCGACGAGGCCCTGGCCGGCGACCTGTTGATCAAGGCCGACAGCGGCGGCCGCTTCATCTGCCGGGAGCCGGCGGTCGATCAAGCGCGCGCTGAACGGCTGGAGGTCCACCCCAGCGGGCCGATGTTCGGCCCGCGGATGCGCTGGCCCGAAGGCGATCCGGCCGCCATGGAACGCCAGGTCTTGGCCGACTCCGGGCTATCCGATGCCGATTGGCGCCGCTTCGCCAAGCTGACCCCTGGCACCCGGCGGTCGCTGCGCTTCGCCCTGGTCGATCTGCGCTGCGAGGAAGAAGACGGCGATCTGTGGCTGCGCTTCACCCTGCCAGCCGGCGCATATGCCACCGCCGTGCTCGGCGAGCTGGTCCAGGCCGTCGAGGGGCCGGCCGCCGGCGACGCCGAAGGCCCGGACCGCAGCTCACCGGAATACTCCGGCCAGTAGCCGTGATCGGCGATCCCGACAGCGGGGTCTGTCAGTCCAGCCGGCGGACCGCCCAGGCCCAGCCCTCGCGCTCGACCCGCAGTTGAAAGATCTTACCGTCGGCCTCTACCTCGAACATCCGCCAGACCGGATCGCCGGCAGCGGCGCCGGACTCGAGCCATTCGGAACGCACCCGCTCGACCTGCCACCAGCAGCCCCGGTAGTGGAACCGCTGCGGCCGCTGGTCGGAGCGGCTCTCGGCGCGGCAAATGACAGGTGCGTTGCACCAGGGTTCCATGGCGGGGCCTCGTGGCGCGTTCGGCCGCGGCGGCGACCGGTTGCACACTGGTCTGAAGTTCCCGTGGGAACTCTGAATCAATAGCAGATGGCGGTGTAGCTGACCTCGATCCGCTGGCCGCGTTCGGGGACCACTGCGTCGCCGAAGAACAGGGTGTTGGTGTCCGGATAGTGGGTCCAACCGTCCGGCCCCCCAGCGCTGGCGGCGCGGTCCACGGGCACCCCTTCGACCGTGACCGCGATGGTATCGCTGTCGGGCGGACGCGACAGCGGAAACTCGCGGATGGCGCTGAAGGCGTCGATGCCCATGTCGGCCAGCGACTGCGCCCAGTCGACGGAGTCGATCGGCTCGCAGATGCCGCCGGTGCGCTCGGTGACGTCCCAGTAGCGGTCCGAATCGCAGGAGGTGCAGATGGCGCTGACCGACATCATCTCGATGTTGCGGTAGCCCTTCAACGCGGAGAAAAAGTCCACGTAGAAGTCGGTCGAGCCGTTGGACTGGTCCGGCTCGTCGCTGATGGCGATGATGTAGAGCTTCGCGTCCTCGCGCAGGAAGCCAGCGTTGGCCTCGGGGTCGCTCACCAGCGGCTCGCTCAGGGCCATCCAGGCAGCCTCCAAGCCGGCCTCGTGGTTGGAGCAGTCGTCTCCCAAGCGTACGTTGTCGGTGAACGCCGCTTCGAGCTCGGGGGTGGCATTGGTCAAAATCCTGGGGCGCGAGCCGGCCTGCACCAGCACCCCCGGGGTGACCTCGCGCGGCGGGGTGCCGGTCCAGCCCGGCCTGTTCTCCACCTCGGTGGCCACCACCCCGATGTGGAAATCCACATCCATGTCCAGCGCCTGGGCGATGAAGGCGTCGAAGTTGGCGGCCAGGTTCTCCTGGTCGTCGCCCATGGAGCCCGAGCAGTCGACCACGAACAGTACGTCGGCCTTGACCTGATCGAGCTGGTGGAACACGTCGGTCTGCTCGGCGTTGTCGGTGCCGCGGCCGTAGACGGGCACCAGCACGTCATCGCCGTCGACGTGGACGATCAGGGCATTGCGATGGGCGCGCATGTCCTGCGGGATGTAGCGCAGGCAGATCTCGACGCTGCCGCCGGCGATCAATTGATGAGGCAGGTTGGGCGCCGAGCGGATCTCGAAGTTTGGATCGGCCGCATCCTCGAGCCGGATCTCGTCCACCGTCAGATTCGTCGCGCCCAGGTTGTAGACGGTCACGCAGCGTTCGGGAGAGTTGCAGCCCAGCGTCACCAAGCCGAAGTCCAGCTCGGCGGGCACGATCTCGACATCCGAGAACTTGGCCGAGCCGCTGACCGCGATGCAGGCCTTGCCCGGAATTTCATTTCCGTTCTGATCGGTGCAGCGTACCTGCTCCGGGTCGAGCTGCGGATCGTCGGTGGTGATCTCGAGGCTGGTCGCCTGCATCATGATAGGCTGCGGCGGCGAGAAGGACACCTCGATGGCCGCCTGGGCATTGGGCTGGCCCCGCGGTGCCAGCACGAAGGGCAGCTGCGGCATGGCCGTGATCGCGAAGTCGTGGCCGAAAAACGGCACATCGAGCAGCTCCACGTCGTCGATGTGGCATTCGGCCCGGCCGCGGTTGCTCAGCTGCAGAACCAGCGATTTGGTGTTGTAGACCTTGACGATGCCGAACCACAGCGCGGCCGGCTCGATCTCCAGATCGCAGACCGGCTCCTCGATGCCCTCGCCGAGCAGATCCACCCGGATCTCATCGCTGTCCTTGTCGTTGCCGAACAGGCTCAGCACGCCGGTATCCTGGCCCAGGTCGGCCGGGGTGTAGGCCAGCCGCACCACCAGGCCATCGCCGGGGCCGAAGGTGGTCGGCTCGGCCGGGGCCTCGAGGATGGCGAACTCGACCTGCCCGCTGTTTTCGGTGATTTGAGCGCTGTCCAGCGTACAGTCGTCCGAGCCGGTGTTCGATACCAGCAGATCGATCTCGGCCGTCGCGCCCTGCACCACACCGCCGAACTGTACCGCGAAGGGGGTCGCCTGCATGTCGCAGGCCCGCGGCACGCTGGAGCCCATCAGCGCGATGGTGCCGGTGCGGCCGGTGGCCTCATCCGAACTCGGATCGTTCGAGTAGAGATCCACCCCGCCGGAGTCGGATCCGGCGGCGGTGGGGTTGTACGCCACCTCGATGTCGATGGTCTCGCTTACCGCCAAAACCTGCGGCCCGGCCGGCGGATCGACCAATGCGAAGTCGGGGCTGGTGTTGTCGGCCAGGGCCACCTCGTCCAGGCTCAGCTCCAGCAGTCCGCAGTCGGTGACGCCGAAAGACAGCGCGGCGCTCTCGCCGGTGGCCACATTGCCGAAGTCCAGCAGCAGCGGCTCCGGACAGAGACGCGGCGCCAGCGCGCGGCCGGCCAGCGGAATGCGCAGCTCGCCTTCGTTGACGTCGTCCGAAGCGATCTCCAGGGTGCTGGCGTGCTCTCCGCCGGTGCCCGGCGCATAGCCCACCGTCAACGCCCGTTGCTGCTCGGGATCCAACACGAAGGCCTCTCCGGTCACGGAGAACTGGCCGACATCGCCGCCGCTCAGATCGACCGCCGCGACCCGCAGCTCGCGGTCGCCCAGGTTGCGCACCCAGATCCGGCGCTCGAGGGTCGGGCCCAGCTCGGTATCGCCGAAGTCGATGGCCAGGCCGTCCGGCCCGGCGGCGCCGTTGCACAGCTCGCCGGCCGCCTGGCAGGCGGCCGACCCGCCGTCGCCGACGCAGTCGAGCAGGCAGACCTGAATTTCCGGCGATACGCCTTGGCCCGCCAGGCTCAGCGCCAGCTCGCCTTGCTCGGCCGCGTCGCTGAACACGGTGGCCGCGCCCGCATCCTGACCCACCTCGGCCGGTCCGTAGCCCAGCTCGATGACCAGGTCCTCTCCGGGGGCGGCCACCAGGGGCGCGTCGCCCTGCTGTGGGCACGGGCCCAGCGGCCCGCCGGCCGAGCAGCGCAGCTCGAAGTCGGGGCTGGAATCTGCGGCCAGCACCACCGCGCCCAGCCGCAGGTCGGAGCGTCCGGTGTTGCGCAGAAACAGGTAGCGCCGCGCCAGACTGCCCACGTCGATGCGGCCGAAGTCGATGGCCAGCACCCCGTCGTCCGGCACCTGGTCGAGCTGCTCGGCATTCGGCGGCTGTTCCTGATCGCCGACGAAGTAGCGGTCGATGCGGGGTGCCGCCGGATCGACCCGCTCATCGTCACAGCCGATCGCACCCGCCGCCAGGGCGAGGGCGCCGGCCATCCCGATCACGACATTCCAGCGCCTGCTCATCACGTCCTCCTTCGGTCCTTCCCGTCACGGCAAAGCCCCTGAAGACTCCCAACCGGGCCCCTGGGCCCCGACATCCCCCGCCCTGCGGGCGGGGCAATGGCGGTCATTCGCAGAAGGGCTCGTTGGCCAGGAAGTTGTTGTACACCGTCCAGTTGGGCACCTCGAAGCGCGGCACGGTGCCGTTCTCGCGGATGTTGGTGATGTGGTAGTCGTACTGGTTCCACACCCGCTTGGTCTCGACCCACTTGACCGGCCCGGCGTTGCCGTAGACCAGGATGCCCTTGCTGGAGCCGAGGCCGTTTTCGACGACGATGATCTCGGCGTGGTTGTCGTTGTTGACATCGACCACCAGCGGGTTCTCCCAGCCGGTGACGGACCAGCGCTCGGCCTGGTAGATCAGATCGTGAGCCAGCCCGCGGTAGACGTTGACGTAGTTCTCGTCGTTCTGCAGCATCTCGAAGGTGCCGTCGCCCTCGAAGTCGAAGGCCGAGTTGCCGCCGCCCAGGGTGGTGTCGTTGAGGGCCTCTTCCCAGATGACGTTCATGGCGAAGTTGGCCTCGGTCACGTCGATGCCCCAGAAGCAGTTGGTGTCCTCCTGCGGATCGTTCGGGTCCGGACAGCGGCCGACCACGCCGATCTCCGGCCCGCCGCTGTCGTCCAGATCGGCCAGCACGGCCACCAGGCTGGCGTTGACGTTGCTGCTGCCCGACAGGCTGCCGAGCACCTGCCCGGTGCGGCCGTCGAGGATGAACGAGCCGCCACCGAAGCCGGAGGCGAACAGGAACACCTCGGGGTAGCCGTCGACGTCGAAATCGGCCACCGAGGCCAGGCCATCCGGCTTGTCCACCTGCCAGTAGATGCTGCCGTCGTGGCGGTAGGCGGTGTTGCCGCAGACCAGCTCCATCTCGCCCGCCATGTCCAGATCGGCGGCGGTGCAGAACACGCCGTGCCAGACCGAGCCACGACCGGCCTCGCCTTCCCACAGCAGCTCGCCGCGGTGGTTGAACACCGAGGGCCCGCGGAAGATCTCGGGATGGCCGTCGTGATCCAGATCGGCCACGCCGATGGCCGAGCCGTCCTCGATATCGTCCTCGGGCGCGTGCCAGGGCTCGCTCTCCCACTTGAAGGTACCGTCGTGCTCGAAGCACAGGATGGTGCCGGTGACGAACCTGCCGGTCATCTCGCCGGAGTCGGTGACCACGTACTTGGAGGCCAGGATCTCGGGCAGGTTGTCGCCGTCGATATCGGCCGCGGCCACCTGCGTCTCGTTGTTGGTGCGGAAGTGGGGATCGTCGATGGTCCAGATCTCGTGGCCGTCGTCGCCCGAGATGGCCCGCAGCATGGCCGGGGTGGCCGGCACCGCCGGCTCGTGGAAGTAGTCAAAGGAGTTGAAGACGATGTCCGGGATGTCGTTCTCGTTGATGAAGCCGTCGCCGTTGTCGTCGGTCAGGTTGATGACGATGGGCGACATGAACACCTGGTGGAACTGCGGATTCGAGATGTCGCCGTTCGGCCACTCGAACAGCAGCTCGGGCTCGAAGTTCTGCGGCCCGATGCACGGCGGCAGGTCGGCGGTGACGCCCTCGGCCTCGAGCGGGACGTTGATCAGGGTGAAGTTGTCGCACTCGTCCGAGGAGAACTGGCTGGAGATGGCCACCGCCCCGGTGTCCGCGCCCACGTCGGCCGGAATGTAGGCCACCTCGACGTGCAGCTGCTCGTCCGGCGCCACCGTGCGCGGCACGCCCGGCGCCGACAGCAGGTACTCGGGCGAGGTGCCCGGGGTCAGCTCGACCGTCAGCACCTCCAGCGGCTCGCTGCCGTGGTTGGTGCAGATGAAGGCCTGCTCGCGGGAACGGCCGATCTCGGTGGCCTCGAACCACAGCGCGTCGGGCTGGCAGTCGAAGACCGAGGGGCAATTGCCGGAATAGTTGCCCACCAGCTCGATCACGCCCGACGGGTCGTCCTCGCCGTTGCCCGCGATCAAGACGCGGCCGAAATCGGCCCCCTGGGCCGACGGGCTGTAGCGCACCGTGACCGTGTGGCTGGTGCCGGCCGGGATGGTGCGCGGGGCGCCCGGCACCGAGGCGAAGGTGAAATCCGGGTTGGCGCCCTCGAACGCGATCTGGCGCACCCGCAGGTTGCCCGGCCCGCAGGCCTGGATTTCGAATGTCAAATCCCGGTAATCGCCCACCGGCACCGGCCCGTAGTCCAGCACGGTGGGATGCAGGCACATCTCGGCCGCCTGGCCGCCGGCCGACAACTGCACGGTGGCCATGGGCACGCCCATGAAGGGGTTGCTCTCCGCACCCTTGATCACCAGCTCACCGCTGAGCACGCCGCCGTGCAGCGGCTCGACCGCCACAACCAGCTCGACCGAATCGCCCGGACCGAGCTCCGGCCGCGGGAAGGGCAAGGGGCTGGGGATGAAAGACGGGTCCGAGCCCTGGGTCAGGTCGGCGTTGGTGACATAGCACTCCTCGGAGCCGAAGTTGTAGATGGTGGTGCTCAGCTCCACGCGGCCGCCCACCGGCACCGAGCCGAAGTTCAGCAGCGCCGGGTCGACTTGCAGATCGCAGGGCGGCGGCTGGACGCCGCTGCCGCTCAAGCTGACCTCGGTCTCGCCCTCGTCCGGGTCGTTGGCGCAGACCACGGTCACGCTGCCGGTGTCGGCGCCCTCGTCCGCCGGCTGGTAGCGCACCGTGAACTGGCGCATCTCGCCCGGCGGGATGGCGCCGGTGAACGGAACCGTGGGAAAGGAGAACTCGGCGCTGCCGGTGGGCCCGCGGATCTCGCTGATGTCGCAGTCGGCGTCGCCGCTGTTGGAGATGGCCACCGTCTGGTTGGCGAAGCCCGAGGTGGACACGGTGCCGAAGTCGACCGCCGTCGGGAAGACGTGCACGTCGCAGGTGGGCACCGGCGTGGCCTGGCCGACCAGCTCGATGTAGCCCTCACCGGCGTTGGGGTCGTTGGAGTAGATGTCCAGCTGGCCGGCATGGGCCCCCTCGGTGGCCGGCGCATAGGTCAGCTCCACGGCGAAGGTCTCGCCAGGCGACAGATCGAAGGGGGTCTCGACCGCGGTGGCGAAGGAGAAGTAACCGTGGTTGCCAGAATCGAGCGCCAGCTCCTCTATGACCAGCACCTGGTTGCCGCAGGAGCTGAAGGTGTAGCTCTCATTCGAACTGGAGCCGATCTGGATCGAGCCGAAGTCGACCAGAAAGGGCGGTTGCGGGCAGATCTTGGGCGCCAGCCCGTTGCCCAGCAGGTCGATGCGCACCAGCGGCTCGTCGGGGTCGTTGGAGTGGACCTCCAGCCGGCCCGCGTCGGCCCCGCCGTCGATGGGGCTGTAAGTGATGACAAAGCTCTGCTCTGCGCCGGGGGCCAACGTGCCGGTCCAGGGTTCCGGAGAGAGGATGAACTCCTGGCTGGTGTTGGCGCCGAAATCGACTCCGGCCTGGCCGGCCCCGGCGCCGACGGTCAGCTCGAACACGCCGGTGTTGCGCACCACGAAGCTGTGATCGGTCGAGTCACCGAGGTCGTTCATACCGAAGTCCAGCGACAGCGCGCCCGGCTGCTGCGGGTCGTTGCACAGCTCGCCATCGGGGCCCACCAGGCAGACCTCCACGTCCGGGCTGACACCCTCGCCGGCCAGCGCGATGGTGATCTGCTTGCGGTCCGGGTCGTTGGTGGTCACCAGCAGCTCGCCGCTGTCGGCCCCGTCGGTCGAGGGCACATAGTGCACCGCGAAGTAGGCCGCTTCCCCAGGGGCCAGATCGTTGGCCTGGGGCGGATCGAGGAAGAAGTCTGAACTCTCGGCATCGACCAGCTCGATCGAGTTCCAACGCAGGTCATCGCGGGCCTGGTCGCCGTTGCGCAGCGCCACCACCCGGGTGGCCTGCTGCAACACCACCACCTGACCGAAGTCGATCAGGTGATCGGCGCCGTCGGCGCCCGCCGGCAACGGTTCGATCGTGCCGTCGCCGTCCCAGTCCTGGCCGAGTTCGGCCACCGCCCGCACCTCGCCCAGGTTGATGTTGTCCTTGCAGGCGCCGGCAGCAAAAACAACCGCCAACAAGCCCGATACCAACCCAATCAGCTGTCCCAACCGCATATCGTGCCTCCCTCGATCGATGCAGATGCGTTTCGGTTCTACTGCCAACCTTTGGCGCGCAGGTCGCCCAGCAGCTCACGCGCCTCGGCGGCGCGGGTTCCTTCGGGGTACAGGCGCAGGTAGTCCTGCAGCGCGCGCAGCGCGCGACGGTAATCGGCCAGCGCCAGGTAGCACTCGGCCAGGTGGAAGGCCACCTCCTGGCGCAGCAAGCCGTCCGGGTGCTCGCGGCGCAGCCCGGCGAAGGTCTCCAGCGCCGCGCGCGCCTGCTCCAACACCTGCAGCCGCAGCAGGCCGGCCTGGTACAGTGCCGCCTCGGCCAGCCGCGGATCGCTGGCCAGCGCCGCCACCCGCAGGTAGCCGTCCAGCGCCTGCCGCCCCCGGTCGGCCAGGCGCAGGGCGTCGGCCCGCAGCAGCAGGCCGCGCGGGTCGTCGGGCCGGCGCTCCAGGTGCAGCGCGATGCGCCGCCGGGCCGCACTCAATTCGCGATCGGCCAGCAGCCGCCGAGCCTCGGCCAGCAGGTCCGCCCGCGGCTCGGCCGGCGGCGGCGGCGCCGGATCCGGATGGGGTGCCGGCCCCGCAGAGACCCGCTCCGCGGACGCCAGCTCCAGATGGCGGCGCAGGATGCGCCCCGGCGGCAGGGCCAACTCGGTGCGCAGCGGCACGCTCCCCGGCGCCTGCAGCTCCAGGAACAGCTCGCCCGCCCGCCGGGCCAGCACCAGCGGCGTCTCTCCGGCCCGCTCACCGTCGATCAGCACCCGGGCTGGCTGCGGCCGGGAACTGAGCTGCAGAGTGCCCAGGACCGCATCGGCCGCCGGCTCGACGAGCGCCACCAGGTCGAGGGGACCGGGCCCGGCGGGCATTCCGCGCTCGACGGCCTCGAGGCCGTCGGGGCCCAACCGTGCCCAGGCCGGGGCTGCCAGCTGCTCGATACCGCCGTCGACGGTGCGCAATCGCAATGCGCCCTCGGCCAACACCAACCGCGGTGGTCCGTTCCCGTCGGCGCTCAACGAAAACGCCGTGCCCAGGGCGGTCAGAAGCGTCCCGGCACAGCGCACCCGAAAGGCCCGGCGCTCCGCACCCAGCCGGGCCGCCAGGGTGCCGTGCTGCAGTTCGACCGTCCAGCCGTCATCGGCCCGCAAGCGGGCCCGGGCACCGTCCAGCAAGGCGACGGCCACCGCCGGCTCGGGTCGCAGCGCCAGCACCGCTCCCGCGCCGAGGCGCAGCTCCTCGTCCAGCGGCGCCACCCAACGGCCGGCTGCCGGGTACGGTCCGGCCACCTCGCCCTGCAGGTAGGCAACCTGCACCGCCGCGGCCGGCTCCGGCCGCGACGGCGGTACAGCACCGTCCTGCGCGGGGCGCGGAACCAAACTGTCCGCTGGGCCATCACCGCGGCCCAGGGCGCCCGATGCCGGCGCGGAAGCGCCCCCCGGCCACCACAGCGCCAGCAGCAGCAGCGCGGCCGCCGCCGCCGCGGCACCGGCCAGCGCCGGGGCCAGCCAAGGGCGGCCGCGCCCGGAGTCGAACAGGCGCGCGGCCACCGCCCGGCGGTCCAAAGGGGCCGGCTGCAGCGCGGCTGCCGCGCGCAGCTCGGCCTGCAGGCGGTGCCATGCCTCGACATCATCGCGACAGGCGTCACAGCCGGGCAGGTGGCGCTCGAAATCGGCTCGGTCGGTGGGGTTCAGCCGCTCGTCGAGGTAGTCCTGGACGCGGTCTAACCAAGGGCAGGGTCCTTGCTTCCGGTCTTCGGCGGCCAACGGTATACCCTCCGAAAGGCCTTGCGGGCGCTGTGCAGCCGGGTCCAGACCGTCTTGTCCGGAATGCCCAGCCGTTCGGCGATCTGCTTGCCGCTCAGGCCCTCCATCTCGTAGAGGACCAGCACGGTGCGCAGCTTGAACGACAGCCGCTCCAGGGCCCGGTGCACGGCTGCGGCCCGCTGCTGCGTCTCGAGCCGGTCGCCGGGAGCGGCCGGCGGCGGGCCGGCCGGCTCGCGCGCCGCCCGCTGCTGCAAGCGCCGCCAGCGGGCCCAGCCCCGTGCCCGGGCCTTGGCCACCCGCAGGCAAATCCCGAACAAAAACGTAGAGAAGCGAGCCTCCCGGCGGAACTTCGGCAGGGCCCGCCACAGCGCCAGGTAGACCTCCTGGGCCAGGTCCTCGCGGTCGACTTGCGGGCCGACCAGCCGCAGCAGGATGCGGTCGACGTCGTCCACCGTCCGCTCGAAAAGCTCCCGCTGGGCATCGCGATCACCTCGCCGGCAACGCTCGATCAGCTCACCGGGCACCGGTGACCGCGTATCCGATCCGACACCGGTCGCGACCATGCCCGGCATTCTACTGCATCGGTTTCCCGATACCCCAGAAACCTTCGCTGAAATTTCGACCTCGGCGCTGGCGGCGCTGATTCATCGACCCAGCGCCACCAGCAACGACAGGCCGGCTTCGAGGGAGACCTCCTGCATCGACAGCACCGTGCTAAGCCGGTCGGCGCCGCCGTAAACGTAGCGCTGGCGGCGCAGGTAGACGACCGGCCCGGCGCTGAGCTCGAGGCCGATGCCCCAGGGAGTCCAGTAGCGGAACCTGGCCCGCAGCAGCAAAGCCGGGTTGAGTCGCTCTACCGACTTGGTCTCCTGCAGGCGTTCGAGCAGGACGTCCAGCCGGCTCCAGCTCAGCTTCAGACCCAGGTCGGCGCCCAGGCCCCAACTACGGGCGCGCCAGCCCAGGGCCAGCCGCAGCACCACCGGCCAGGCAGTATAGAGCGCCTGCACCTCGTCCACGGCCACCCGCCGGCCCCGCAGTGCCTGCAACTCGAGCCCGATGTCCAGCCACGCCAGCGGACTGTAGCCCAGCCCCACACCCAGGCCGAGGCTGGTCGAGGACCAGCTCGGATGCGAGCTGTACAGCCCGCCGAGGGCCAGGGTCCAGTGCGGCCACGACCGAGCCATCCGGACCGGCGGCGGCACCGGCCGGGGCGCGGGGCAAGGTGGGCATTTCGGGCAGGGCCGGCGGGGATCCCCGTCCCGCGGCGCGGGTGGAATGGTCCGCCGCCGTGGCCGCGGCCGGGCGGCCGGTGCGGCCGCCGGAATCGCCAGGCTGGCCACCTCGCCGGCCCGCAGGGCGTTGGCCACCGCCAGCGCGATGGCCCGCGACAGGGCATCGACGTCGGTCGCACTGGGGCAGACCTCGCGCACGACGAGCTGCTCGTTGGCCGGATCCAGGATGCGCAGCCGGATGCGCCGCGGCGCCGGACAAGCGCCGGCCGCGATCAGCTCGCCCCACAGCACCGCCGCCGCCCCTAGCTCATGGGCCCGCCGCCGTGCGGTCGGTTCGATGGCCCCAGGGGCCAGCGGACCGGTCGGTTCCTGGGCCACCACCTCGACACTGGTCTCGAGCTCCAGCTTGAGCGACTCGGCCAGCCGCTCGGCCCAGGGAACCTCCAGCTCGGGCGGCGCGGCGCCGAAGATCGGCAGCACCAGCAGCGTGCGCGGATCCCCGTCGGCCCGTGCTGGGGCGAACGGCCACAGCAGCAGAGCCAGCAGCCCGATTTGCGTACTCCAGCGCAACATCGTCTCCTGACCTCGACCGCAGTGTAGGCACAAGCGCCCGACACCAGGCAAGAACGGGCTTCCACCGCCCGACGGCCGAGCGGCGGATTGACCCGCTCGCGCCCGGCAGCGTAAAAAGAGAGACATGGCAGCCCGCGGTGACAGCGAAATCGACCGCATCGAGCGTCACTACCGCCAGATCTACCGCCACCTGGACCCGGACCTGCTGACCGAGCAGGACACGGCTTGGCCCGTCGGCGAGTCGTCCGACCGCGAGCGGGGCAAGGCGGCCGACGGGCTGTTTATCGGTTTCTACTCCCTGTCCGGGCTGCGATTGGTGTTCGAGCGCTACGGTCTGACCGCCGAGCTGGCACGGCTCGGCTTCGAGGAGCTGGAGTTCACCCTGGACGAGCCGAACGCAGGCCACGACGTGCTGCGCATCACCAGCCCGCGCGCGCGCCAGCCGCTAGTGGAGCTGGTGGCCCAGGTGGCCCCCCTGCCGGCCCACCTGCGCTGGGTGGCGCCGGGCGCGCACCGGTTCTTACACGAGCGCTGGTTGCGCATGCAGAACCCGCTGCAGCGTCCCGACCCCGCCCGGCCGCTGCTGCCCGGCCAGTCGTTTCCGGGTCTCGGCATCGGCCGCGAGATGCTGGTGCTGCTGCAGCTGATCAGCGTCCGGCTCGGGCTGGACGGGGTGATCGAGCTGCCCGAGCGGCTACACAACGCCGTGCTCTACTTCCGCCACTTCCGCTTCGTCCAGCCCGAGGTGCAGGGCCAGTTGACGGCCATCCTGCGCGACACCCGCGAGCGTTCGCTGGTCGAGCTGGCCTGGGGGGTCGAGTCCGGCGATCTGCTCGACTGCCGCACCGGCAAACCCTTTCGCTGGATCGGCGCCGAACAGGTGCTCACCCGCCGGGGACCCGTCAAAACCTGGATCGAATCGGACGCCTACCGCGAACGGGCCACCGAAGCCATGGAGCAGAACCGGTTCCGGCTGTCGCGGGGCGACCTGACCGTGGACCTGCTGGGCGCCGGCCAGGAGCCGACCGACAACCCGATCCCCGATCGCATCAAGTGAGGCGGCGTTGCCGCCTCGCCGCAGCGGGAATGGAAAAACCTTTGCCAATGCCTGGGCGTCGATCTAATGTGGTTGCCGAGAGCAACCCATGAAATGCCGCGACTGCCTCCATTGGGCTCCGCCCCGCTCCGTCGACTCGCTGCCTGACTACCCAATCGGCTACTGCGAGATCTTCCAGAAGGACGTGGCCGGCGAGTACGCGGGCTGCGCCGGCCGATTTTTCCTGTCGCGCAACCGCGAGGAGTGGCGCGGCACCATCCACGAGAAGGACGCCCCGGCCGATGCCCCGATCGAGATTCCGGATGGGGCCAAGATCGTCTCCATCTCGGAGCCTATCTCGCACACCGGCACCGTCAAGATCGTCTACCTTGTTCCGGATCGGGGATGAGCCTGAAGCTCCTGAGGGAACTTCCGATGAGCGTTTTGAGAGGATTGCGGCGGGTCTACTCTGATTCGGCGGCGGACTTCTTCTTGGCGCTCTTCTTGCCACCGCGGCGCGCCGGGGTCTTTTCATCGGGCAGCAGCTCGATGAAGGCCATGCGGGCGTTGTCCCCGAGCCGGTTGCCGGTGCGGATGATGCGTGTGTAGCCGCCGGGCCGGTCGCGGTAGCGCGGCCCGAGCGTCTCGAACAGCTTGGTCAGCGCCTCTTGCCGGTTGTGCTTCCGGCGCTCCACCTTGACCCCGGTGGTGCGCATTCGGCTGGCCGCCAGTCGTCGAGCGTGCAAGTCGCCGCGCTTGCCCAGGGTGATCAAGCGCTCGGCCACCCGGCGCAGTTCCTTGGCCCGCTCCAGAGTGGTCAGGATGCGCTCGTGCAGAAACAGGGAGGTGACCATGTTTCCGAACATCGCCTTTCGGTGCGGCACGCTGCGCCCGAAGCGGCGGCTGTTCCTTTGGTGCCTCATGACTCCTCATCCTCCTGAACTCGGCCTTGCTTCAGCTCCTTGGGCTGCCAGTTGTCGAGCTTCATTCCGAGGCCCAGGCCCATCTCCCCGAGGATGTCCTTGATCTCCTTCAAGGACTTGCGACCGAAGTTCTTGGTCTTGAGCATCTCGGCCTCGGTCTTCTGGACCAGATCGCCGATGTACTTGATGTTCGCATTCTCCAGGCAGTTGGCCGAGCGTACCGAGAGTTCGAGCTCGTCGACCGAGCGCATCAGCGTCTCCAGCAGGCGCTCTTGCTCTTCGTCGCGCTCCTCTTCCAGACTCTCGTCCTCTTCCGGGAAGTTGATGAAGATCGCCAGCTGCTCTTTGAGGATCTTCGAGGCGTAGGCCACTGCATCCTCGGGCCGCACGCTGCCGTCGGTCCAGACCTCGATGGTCAGTTTGTCGTAATCGGTCATCTGGCCGACGCGGGCGTTGGTGACCTGGTAGTTCACCTTGCGGATGGGCGAGAAGATGGAGTCCATCGGAATGACGCCCACCGCCTCGTCCTCTTTCTTGTTCATCTCGGCCGGCACGTAGCCGCGACCGGTCTCCACGGTCAGCTCCATCTGCAGGTGGCCGCGCTCGGACACGGTGGCGATGTGCTGGTCCGGGTTGAGAAGCGTCAGGCCTGCCGGCAGCTGGATGTCGCCGGCCTTGACCTCACACGGCCCCTTGGCATCGACGGTGCAGGTGCCCGGTTGCCAAGTCTCGGACTTGAGGCGGACCTCTTTCAGGTTCAAGATGATATCCGCCACGTCCTCCGAGACCTCGGGGATCGAGGAGAACTCGTGCAATACGCCCTCGATCTTCACCGAGGTGAAAGCGGCGCCCTTGATACTCGCCAACAGCACCCGCCGCAGCGAGTTACCCAGCGTCACGCCGAAACCACGTTCGAACGGCTCGCCCACGAACTTGCCGTAGGTTTCCCCCATGGTGTCCCGATCCACCAACAAGCTCTTTGGCTTGATCAGGTCACGCCAGTAATTGGAAATATCCGAGGCCATACTACCTCCATCGAGAAGGAGATCACCGACTCCGACTGGCTTCGTTTGCCCGCCTACTTCGAGTAGAGTTCGACGATCATCTGCTCCTGGATCGGCATGGTGATGTCTTCCCGGGTCGGCAGCGCCTTGACCTGCGCCTTGAAGCCGGCGCGGTCGAGCTCGATCCAGGGTGGTACGCCGCGGCGTTCCACGGCGTCCAACGAGTCGTTCAGCAGCGCCATCTTGTGGCTGCGGTCGCGCACGTCCACCGTGTCCTCGACCTTGAGCAGGGCCGACGGCACGTCGACCTTCTTGCCGTTTACGCGAAAGTGCCCATGGCGCACCAGCTGCCGCGCTTCGCGCCGGGTCCGAGCGAAGCCCATCCGGTAGACCATATTGTCCAGTCGCCGCTCCAAAAATAGCAGCAGGTTCTCGCCGGTGATGCCCTTCATCCGGTTGGCGCGGTCGAAGGTCAGCCGGAACTGCTTCTCGAGCAGCCCGTACATACGCTTGACCTTCTGCTTCTCGCGCAGCTGGTGCCCGTACGGGGTGAACTTCGAACGCCGCTGGCCGTGCTCACCCGGTGGGTACGGGCGCCGGTCGACCGAACACTTCTCGGTGAAGCAGCGATCGCCCTTGAGGAACAGCTTGAGCTTTTCGCGCCGACAGAACTTGCAGACCGAACCCGTGTAGCGAGCCACTTCTGCCTCCTCAGACCCGCCGCCGCTTGGGCGGTCGGCAGCCGTTGTGCGGAACCGGGGTGACGTCCCGGATCATCGTGATCTTGAGGCCGGATGCCTGCAGCGCTCGGATGGCGGCCTCGCGACCGGCCCCGGGGCCCTTGACCTCGACGCCCACCTGCTTCATGCCATGATCCTGCGCCTTGCGGGCGGCGTCCTGGGCGGCCAGTTGGGCGGCGAACGGCGTGCTCTTGCGCGACCCCTTGAACGCCCGGGTGCCCGCGCTGGCCCACGAGATGGCATTGCCAGCCATATCGGTGATCGTCACGGTGGTGTTGTTGAACGTGGCCTTGACGTGAGCGATTCCGCTCTGGACATTTTTCTTGACCTTTTTCTTCTGCTTGACCATCTTCCCTCATCCTTCGCTGAAGACGTGGCCGTCCGCTACCGGACTCAGCGGCCCTTCTTCTTGACGATCGCCCGCCGCGGTCCCTTGCGGTTCCGGGCGTTGGTGTGGGTCCGTTGCCCCCGCACCGGCAGGCCGCGGCGATGGCGCAGGCCGCGATAGGTGTTCAGGTCCATCAGGCGCTTGATGTTCATCGACACTTCCCGCCGCAGGTCACCCTCGACCTTGTAGTTTGCGTCGATGTAGTCGCGCAGCCGCTTGACCTCGTCCTCGGACAGCTCGTCCGTCCGCTTGCTCGAATCCACGCCCGTGCCGTCGATAACCTTCGCCGCTCGCGTCTGACCGATGCCGAAGATGTAGGTCAACGCGACGATGGTCCGCTTGTTCCGGGGCAGGTCTACACCTGCAATGCGTGCCACCTCGATACCTCCTGTCCGCTCGCCCCGGGCCTCAACCCTGGCGCTGCTTGTGGCGCGGGTTCTCGCAAACCACGCGCACGATGCCTTTTCGCCTCAGGATCCGGCATTTCTTGCAAATCCGTTTAACCGACGTGCGTACCTTCATCGCTATGCTCCTTCGGCGCGCCGACTGAGAACAATCGGACCGTCCTTGCCGATGGCCACCGAATGCTCGAAATGAGCCGACAGCTTCCGATCTCTGGTCAACTGGGTCCACCCATCGGAGTCGCTCTCGACCTTCCAGGTCCCCTCGTTGATCATCGGCTCGATGGCGATCACCATGCCCTGACGCAACCGGACATCCCGGCCGGCAGAGCGATAATGCGGCACTTGCGGCTCCTCGTGCAAGTTGCGGCCAACGCCGTGGCCCACGAAATCCCGTACCACCGAGAAGCCCCTACTCTCGACGTGATCCTGGATGACTCCGCCCAGATCGGACAGACGGTTGCCCGGACGGGTCTTCTCGATGGCCAACTCGAGCGCCTCTCGGGTAGCGCGCATCAACCGCCCAGCCACCTCGCTCACCCGTCCCACGCCCACCGTGACAGCGGAATCGCCGTAGAACCCCTTGTAATGAGTACCGCAGTCCACGCTCAGAATATCGCCTTCGGCCAGCTTGCGCTCGGCCGACGGAATGCCATGGACGACCTCCTCGTTGATCGAGGTGCACAGGGTTCCCGGGAAAGGATACGGGCCGCCGCCCTGGTAGCCCTTGAACGCGGGCTCGGCACCGGCCGCTTTGATCATCTCCTCAGCTCTCTGATCCAGCTCGAGCGTGCTCGCTCCCGGACGGGCCGCCTCGCGGACCGCCTCGAGCACGCGGGCCACGATCTGATTGGCCTCGCGCATGAGCTCGATCTCGCCTTCGGATTTGAGATAGATGGACATGATCTCCAAGCCCGGCTCGCGCCGCTTCCTCCCGTCAGCCTCGCCGACCGCGACCGCGGATGCGCGGCCCCTTGGGCCCGGTCAGCCCATCGTAATGGCGGGTGATCAGATGGGTCTCGATCTGGGAGACCGTATCGAGCGAGACCCCGACCACGATCAGCAAGCTTGTGCCTCCATAGTAGAACGGCACGTTGAACTGCGCGATCAGGATGGTGGGCAGCACGCAAACCGCGGACACGTACAGGGCCCCGCCGAAGGTGATCCGGCTCAGCACCTTGTCTATGTACATGGCGGTCTGCTTTCCCGGCCGGATGCCCGGGATGTAACCACCGTACTTCTTCATGTTGTCCGCCACGTCGATCGGGTTGAAGGTGACGGCCGTATAGAAGTAGCAGAAAAAGATGATCAACACCACGTAGATGGTCGAGTAGGCCCAGCTATCCGGGCTCAAGGCCGACTGGACATCCTGCATCCAGGGTTGATCGATGAAGTTGGCCAGGGTGGCCGGGAACATCAGGATCGACGAGGCGAAGATCGGCGGGATCACGCCTGCCGTATTGACTTTCAGCGGCAGGTGCGAACTCTGTCCGCCATACATCTTACGGCCGACCACCCGTTTGGCGTATTGCACTGGAATCCGCCGTTGAGCGCGCTCGAAGAAGATGATGACGGCCACCACCAGCACGGCGATCACGATGATGACGAACAGGATGAAGGGCTTCATAATGCCCTTCTGCACGTAGTTGATGGTCGCGAACAGGGCGTCGGGCAAATTGGCCACGATGCCGGCGGCGATGATCAGCGAGATGCCGTTGCCGATGCCGCGCTCGGTGATCTGCTCGCCGAGCCACATGATGAATGCGGTGCCGGCGGTCAGCGTAATGACGGTCAAAAAGCGGAAGTCCCAACCCGGGTCGGCCACCACCGCCTCGCCCAGGTTCGACCGCAGACTCTCGAGGTAGAACGCGATCCCCATCCCCTGGATGATGCTGAGCAGCACCGTGCCGTAACGGGTGTATTGGGTGATCTTACGCCGCCCCATCTCGCCTTCCTTCTGCAAGCGCTCGAGACTGGGGATAACCACCGCCAACAACTGCAAGATGATCGAGGCGCTGATGTACGGCATGATGCCCAGCGCAAACACCGACATCTGCTCCAGGGCTCCGCCCGAGAACATGTTGAACAGACTGAACAGGGAGCCGGACTGGGCGCCGAAGAGCTTCTGCACCACGCTGCGATCCACACCCGGCACGGTCACGAAGACGCCGATGCGGTAGATCCCGATCATGAAGATCGTAAACAGAATGCGCTTGCGAAGCTCGGGAATCTTCGCCAGGCTACCGAATACGGACGGCACGTCAGCCCTCCTGCGGAGCGGGTTTGCCCTTCCTGCGAACCGGGGCGATGACCTCGACCTTTCCTCCGGCCTTTTCGATCTTCTCCTTGGCTGTTTCGCTGAAGCCCTGCGCGCGAACGGTCAGGGCCCGATCCAGCTCGCCGGCCCCCAGTATCTTGACCAGCTCGAACTCGTGCTTCAGAAGGCCGGCCGCCTTCAAGCTCTCGGGGTCGACTACCGCATCCGCCTCGAAGCGGTCCAGCGCGCCGACATTGATGGCGGCGTTTGCCTTGCGGTATATGTTGGTGAACCCGCGCTTGGGCATGCGTCGCTGCAGCGGCATCTGGCCGCCCTCGAACCCGGGGGCCACCTTGCCGTTGGTGCGCGACTTCTGTCCCTTGTCCCCACGCCCGGCGGTGCCGCCCCAGCCGCTGCCATTGCCGCGGGCCACGCGGCGCCGCTTGCGCCTGGCGCCCTCGGGACGCCTCAAGTCTCCAAGACCCATCGTCTCCTCCCGATCTCCGCTTCCACGCTAGCTCTTCTCGACCCGGAGCATGAAGTCGAGCTTGTCGACCATTCCCCGGATGGCGGGATCGTCATTGCGAATCACCGTCTGGTTCATCCTGCGCAATCCGAGTCCATCCAGAATCTTGCGCTGCTTTGCAGAGCAGCCGATCCGACTGCGGATCATCGTGATCTTGAGCTTTTCCGCCATGGCTCACCGCCTCATGCCCGGAGCTTCTCCACCGGAATGCGACGCCGCCGGGCCACTTCTTCCGGGCTCTCGAGCTCCTCGAGGGCCACCATGGTGGCCTTCGAGACGTTGTGTGGGTTGTTGCTGCCGATGCACTTGGTCAACACATCGCGCACACCGGCCACCTCGAGGATGGCGCGCACCGGACCACCCGCGATCACGCCGGTTCCAGGACTCGCCGGCCGCAGCAGCACGCGGCCGGAGCCGAAGCGCCCGATCACCTCATGGGGGATGGTCCCCTCGATGATCGGGATCTCGACCATCGCCTTGCGCGCGTTCTCGTTTCCCTTGCGGATGGCCTCCGGCACCTCGTTGGCCTTGCCCATGCCGACCCCGACCCGACCGCTGCCATCGCCCACGACCACCACCGCGGCGAAGCTGAACCGCCGACCGCCCTTGACCACCTTGGCCACGCGGTTGATGTTGATGATCCGGTCCTGGAGTTCGAGCTCCTCGCCTTTTGCAAAATTGGGATTCAAAACCCGCCTCCCATCAGAACGACAGCCCTTTCTTCCGGGCTGCTTCGGCCAGCTTGGCCACACGGCCGTGGTAGATAAATCCATTTCGATCGAAGACCACGCACTTGATGTCCTTGCCCAGACAGCGTTCGGCCACGGTCTGCCCGATACGCTGGGCGACCTCGCTCTTGGACATATCCTTCAGACCGCCGCGCAACTCCTTCTCGTTTGAGTTGGCCGCGGCCAGGGTCAGGCCCGCCTCGTCGTCGATCACCTGGGCGTAGATGTGCCGGGTGCTGCGGTAGACCGTCAGCCGCGGTTTGTCGGCTGTGCCGTGTATCTTCCGGCGAATCCGCGCCTTGCGCTTCCAGTAGGTCTCTTTGCTGTGGTTCCTGATCATCTTGTCACCTCGTCTCGCTCAAGCTCTTACGAGACGGCCTTCTTGCCGGCCTTCTTCTTGATGGTTTCGTCCTCGTACATGATCCCCTTGAGCTTGTATGGGTCGGGGGACTTGGTGCTGCGAATGATGGCCGCCACTTGGCCGACGCGTTGCCGGTCGATGCCGCGCACCACGACCCGGGTGTTCTTCTCGACGGTAACGTCCACGTCGGACGGAATCGTGTGCACGGTGGGGTTCGTGAAGCCGAGATGAAGTGAGAGCTTGTCGTCGCTCATCTCGGCCCGATAGCCCACGCCGCTGACGACCAGGGAACGCTCGAAACCCTGATCCACGCCGTGGACCATGTTGGCCAACAGCGAGCGGATCAGACCCTGGTTGGCTCGGCTCTGCCGGTCGTTTTGCGCTCGCTCGACCACCGCCTGTTCGTCTTCGAGGCGCACTTCGATGCCAGGGACCAGCTCCTGCTCCAGCTTGCCCTTAGGCCCCTCGACCACCAGTCGTCCGCCGTCGACCGCGACCTTGACGCCCTTGGTGAGCGTCACCGGTTTCTTTCCAATTCGAGACACGGCTCCAACCTCTCTCAACCCGCGACCCACGCGGGTGCGGCTACGTTCCGGTTACCAGATCGAGCAGAGGTACTCTCCGCCGATCTTCTCCCGCTGGGCCTTGCGGTCCGTCATCAGCCCCCGCGAGGTGGACAGCACGGCGGTGCCCAAGCCATTGCGCACCTTCGGCAATCCATCGCTGGCGACGTAGTGGCGACGTCCCGGCCGGCTCTCGCGCTTCAGCCCCTGGATGATCGGCGTTCCATCCTCGTCATAGCGAAGCTGCAGCACCAGCAAGCCCTGCAGGCGATCGGGTATCCGGGTGAAATCCTCGATGAACCCTTCATCTCGCATGATCTCGGCCAGCTTGGCCTTCAGGTTGGAGGCCGGGATGGTCACCTCGGTGTGTCGCGCCAGCTGGGCATTGCGAATCCGGGTGAGAAAATCGGCGATCGGATCGTTGAGCGACGACATGGCGTCTTGACTCCTTGTTCGCGCCCGCAGGGGCTACCAGCTCGACTTGACCACGCCGGGGATCTCGCCCCGCAACGCTAGCGAGCGGAAGCAGATCCGGCACATTTCGAAGCGCCGCAAAAATCCGCGGGACCGGCCGCACAGCGGACAACGGTTGTAAGCGCGAACCTCGAACTTCGGCTTTCTCTTCGCCTGCGCGATTTTGGACTTCTTGGCCACGGCGCTCTCCCTCAGTTCTTCTTGAATGGCATGCCCAGGTGGGTCAGCAAGGCACGGCCTTCTTCATCCGTCTCGGCGGTGGTGACGATGGTGATGTTCATCCCCGTGATCTTCTCGATGTTGTCGTAGTCGATCTCTGGGAATACGATCTGCTCGCGCACGCCCAACGTGAAGTTGCCCCGACCGTCGAACGACTTATTCGAAATGCCCTTGAAGTCGCGCACCCGGGGAATGGCGATGCTGACCAGCCGATCGAAGAACTCGTACATCCGCTCTCGGCGAAGCGTCACCCGGCAGCCGATGCTCATCCCTTCGCGCAGCTTGAAGTTGGCGATCGAGCGGCGCGCCTTGGTGATGACCGGCTTCTGGCCCGTGATCAGCCCCAGCTCCGAGGATGCGGCGTCTAGGATCTTGGGGTTCTGCAATGCCTCGCCCAGGCCCATGTTGACGATGATCTTGACCAGCCGCGGCACCTGCATCTTGCTCTTGTAGCCGAAGCTCTCGATCATCTTGGGCACGAGTTCGCGGTCATAAAACTCTCTGATTCTCGGTGTCATAGCTGCTCCGCCGATCGCGCTTTAGTCCTTGTCGATGCTTTCGTTGCACTTGGGGCAGTAACGCCGCCGCTTGCCGTCTTCGATCTCGCGCATCTTGGCCTTGGTCGGCTGGTTGCAGTGGCTGCAAAGCAAGCGCACATTCGAGATGTCGATCGGAGCTGCCATCTCGATGATGCCGCCCTGCGGGGCCGAAGGATCGCCGCCGGCCTTGACGTGCCGCTTGACCACATTGATGCCCTCGACCCGGATCCGACGACGCCCGTCGAGCAGCTCCATCACCTTGCCCTGGCTTCCCTTGTCGCGGCCCGACTGGATCTGCACTATGTCGTTCTTTCTGATTCGCATCGTCCGCCTCTCATCCCCGTCCTCAGAGCACTTCGGGAGCCAACGAGATGATCCGCATGAAGCGCTTGCCGCGCAGCTCGCGGGCCACCGGACCGAAGATGCGGGTCCCGATCGGCTCGAACTGCGGCGAGATCAGCACGGCCGAGTTGTCGTCGAACTTGATGTACGTCCCGTCGGGCCGGCCGACCTCTTTGGCGGTGCGCACGATGACCGCCCGTCGGATCTCGCCCTTCTTGACCTTGGACTCGGGCAGCGCTTCCTTGACCGAGACCACGATGATGTCTCCCAGTCCGGCGTACTTGCGCTTCGAGCCGCCCAGAACCTTGATGCACTGGACCCGCTTCGCCCCCGAGTTGTCAGCCACGTTGAGCACCGTCTGCATCTGGATCATGGCCCGTCTCCTTGCACCCTTTCGCTCAGAATCGCACCCCCGGACACCGGGGTGCGACTCAACTCACGGCCTTCTCGAGGATCTTGCGCACCCGCCAGCGCTTGGTCTTGCTCAGCGGTCGGGTCTCGATGATCTCGACACGATCGCCGACCCGGCAGTCGTTCTCGGCGTCGTGAGCCTTGAACCGCCGCCGGCGGCGCAGGTACTTCTTGTATCTTGGGTGCGGCACCGTGGTGCGGACCTCCACCACCACGGTCTTGTTCATCTTGTCACCGACCACCAGTCCGGTCTGGATCTTGCGATTTGCTCTGCCAGTGTCTGCCATGACTCGCTCAACCCCTCGTTGCGACGCGCCGCTTACTCTGCAGCGTCGGCACCCTTGCCGACCACACGGCGGATGCCCAGCTCGTGCTCTCTCAGAATCGTATTGACCCGAGCGAGGTTTCGTTTGGCCTGACCCAGGCGCGAAACATCGTCCAGCTGGCCCGTCGCTTGCTGGAAGCGCAGGTTGAAAATGTCCTGCCGCAGATCCTGAACGGTCTGCTGCAGCTCCTCGTAGGTCCGCTCCCGGTATTCCGTGGCCTTCATAGCTCATCACTCCGGAAGACGATGCGCGTGGCGACCGGCAGCTTGTGCGCCGCGCGGCGGAACGCCTCGCGGGCCACGTCCTGGCTCACGCCGACCATCTCGAACATGACCCGACCCGGCTTGACCACCGCGACCCAGAACTCGGGCGCTCCTTTTCCCTTGCCCATCCGGGTCTCGAGCGGCTTCTTGGTCAACGGCTTGTCCGGGAAGATGCGCACCCAGATCTTGCCGCCGCGTTTGACGTGCCGGGTGACCGCGATACGGGCGGCCTCGATCTGCCGCGCCGTCACCCAACCGCAGCTGGTGGCCACCAGACCGCAATCGCCGAAGGCCAACGAGTTGCCGCGGTGCGCCTTGCCCCGCATGCGGCCTTTCTGGCGCTTGCGCCACTTGACTTTGTTCGGTTGCAGCATGGCTCTCTCCAGATGCTCCCGCCGTCGAAGCTACTTCGTCGTGCTGCGGCGATTCTTGTCGAGCACCTCGCCCTTGAAAATCCAGACCTTGACGCCGATGGTGCCGTAGGTGGTCTTGGCGGTAGCCAGCCCGAAGTCGATGTCCGCCCGCAGGGTATGCAACGGCACACGACCTTCGCGGTACCACTCGATCCGGGCCATCTCAGCGCCGCCCAACCGCCCGGCGCAGCGGATCTTGATGCCCTTGGCGCCGAACTTCAGCGAAGTCGACACGGCCTTCTTCATGGCGCGCCGGAACGCCACCCGGTTGACCAGCTGGCTGGCCACATTCTCGGCGACGAGTTGGGCGTCCACCTCGGCCTTGCGCACCTCGCGGATGTTCAAGAACACCTCGCTGTCGACCTTCTTCTGCAGCTCCTTTTTCAGGCTCTCGACTCCGGCCCCGCGCTTGCCGATCACGATTCCCGGCCGCGCGGTGAACACATTGACCTTGGCCTTGTCACCGGCCCGCTCGATCTGAACCCGCGAGATGCCCGCCCGCTCGAGGCTGGCGCAGATGTGTCGGCGCAGCAAGATATCCTCGTGCAGCCACCTGGCGAAGTTCTTCTTTGAGACCCACGTGGAATCCCAGGACCGAATGACGCCCAGTCTGAACCCGATGGGATTGACTTTCTGGCCCACCGATGACCTCCTTGCCCAACAGCGCCGAGCCTGCGTCCAGGCGCGGCTCAGTGCTCGCCTTCGTCCAACAACAGCGAGACGTGACTCGTTTTCTTCTGAATCTGTGTCGCCCGGCCCATGGCCCGCGGTCGGTACCGCTTGATGGTCGGGCCCTGATCCACATGGATTTCGCGCACGCGCAGGGCGTCGACATCGACATCGGCCGAGTTGGCCGCATTGGCCAGGGCCGCCCGCAGCATCCGCGCCAATGGAGCCGCCGCCGCGCGGTTGGTGAAATCCAGAGCCGCCAGGGCCTTCTCCACCTGCTGGCCGCGGATCACATCCGCGACCGCTCGAACCTTGCGCGGAGCGATGCGCAGGTAGCGCAGGGAAGCCCGTTTGTACTTCTGGGCCTCACGTCGCTCGGCCATGCGCTCTTTTCTGCGTCTCTTGCGTCGACTCATCTGCAACCCCTCTCATGCATCGACTGCGGCAACCGCACCGGCGGCCGATCAACCCTTCTTGCCCGGCTTCGGCTTGGTTTTCCGATCGCCGGCGTGCCCGCGGAAGGTCCGGCTGGGCGCGAACTCTCCCAGCTTGTGCCCGACCATGTTCTCCGAGACGAACACCGGGATGAACTTGTTGCCGTTGTGCACGGCAAAGGTCAAGTTGACCATCTCCGGCAGTATGGTCGAACGCCGCGACCAGGTCTTGATGACCTTGCGATCACCAATCCGCTGGGCTTCCTGCACCTTCCGCATCAGGTGTTCGTCGATAAACGGTCCCTTTTTGATCGAGCGTGCCACTGGCCTCTCCCTGTGTTCCCGACCGGCTTACTTCCGGCCCTTGCCCCGCCGCCGCACGATCCACTTGTCCGTGCGCGGATTCTTGCGGGTCTTGTGGCCCTTGGTAGGCACCCCCCACGGGGTCACCGGATGCGGGTTGCCCTGTCCGGCGCGGCCCTCGCCGCCGCCGTGCGGGTGGTCGACCGGGTTCATTGCCACACCGCGAACCGCCGGCCGACGACCCAGCCAGCGCTTGCGACCGGCCTTGCCCAGCTTGATGTTCTCGTGGTTGATGTTGCCGATCTGGCCGATGGTGGCCCAACACTGGCGGTGTACCTTGCGCAGCTCGCCGGAGGGCAGGCGCACCAGCACGTGCGAGCCTTCCTTGGCCATCAGCTGACCGGAGGAGCCGGCCGAGCGAATCATCTGGCCGCCCTTGCCCTGCTTGATCTCCACGTTGTGGATCGCGGTGCCGAGGGGAATGGAGTAGAGCGGCAGGTGGTTGCCCGGCTGGATGTCGGCGGACTCCGAAGAGACCACGTCGTCGCCGATCTTCAGCTGGGCCGGCCACAGGATGTATGCCTTGTCCCCGTCGACGTAGTGCAGCAGGGCCAGGTGTGCCGAGCGGTTGGGATCGTACTCGATTGCCTTGACCTTGGCCGGCACCTCGCGCTTGATCCGCCGAAAATCGACCTGCCGCAGCTTGCGCTTTCGGCCTCCGCCGCGGCGCCGAACCGTGATGCGGCCGTGGTTGTTGCGGCCCGAACTGCGCTTCTTCGCCTTGGCCAGCTTGCGCTCCGGCTTGCGCTTGCTGATCTCGTTGTAGTCGCTGCCGGTCTTGCCGCGCTGACCGTTGGTCATCGCTTTGTATTTCTTGATACCCATGATCCCCTCTCAGGCGCATCCACCAACGGCCGCTAGACGCCGCTGAGACCCTCGATGCGGTCGCCTTCCCGCAGGCGCACGATGGCCTTCTTCCAGGAAGGCCGCATGCCCACGCTGCGGCCGACCCGCCGGCGGCGGCTGGGCGTGCGCTGGGTGCGGACGGCGACTACCTTGACGCCGAACAACTGCTCGACGGCGTTGCGGATCTCGACCTTGTTGGCGTTCTTCACCACCCTGAAGACCACCTGGTTGCCCTGCTCCTGCATCTGGGTGCTCTTCTCCGTGATCATCGGCCGGACGATGACTTCTTCCGGGTTCCTCATGGCTTCAACTCTCCTTCGAGCCGCTTGACGCATGCCTCGCTGATCACCAGGTTCTCGTAGCGAAGCAGGTCGACGAGGTTGAGGCCCTCGACCGGACGGAAGGCGACATTGGCCAAGTTGCGTACCGACAACCGCAGCTTTGAGTTGGCACCGTCGTCCACCACCAGGGCCTTGCGGCAACCGAACCCCTGCAGCGCCTCATGCATGCGCCTGGTCTTGATTTCGTCCAACTCGAAGTCCTTCACCACCGTCAGGCGCGAATCGCGCACCTGATCGCTGAGCGCCGACCGCAGGGCCCTGCGCCGGACCTTGCGCGGCACCTGGTAAGCGTAGCTGCGGGTGTGGGGCCCGAAGGCCACCGCGCCGCCGCGGTGCTGGGGGGCGCGCCGCGTGCCCTGGCGCGCCCGGCCGGTGCGCTTCTGGCGGAACGGTTTGGCGCCGCTGCCCCGCACCTGCGAGCGGTTCTTTGTCGAAGCCGTGCCCCGGCGCATGCGGGCCATCTGACAGCGAACCACCTCCCAGATGATGTCCTGCCGGAATGCCTCGTCGAACACCTCATCGGCCAGCTCGATGCTGCCGACCTTTTCGTTGGCCAGGTTGACCAAATCCACGGTTGGCATGTCCGCCTCCCGGTTACGACTTGATCTCGACGTCCACGCCGGCCGACAGATCGAGCTTCATCAAGGCGTCGAGCGTCTGCTGGGTCGGATCGAGGATGTCGAGAAGCCGTTTGTGGATCCGAATCTCGAACTGCTCGCGAGACTTCTTGTCCACGTGCGGTGACCGCAACACCGTGTAGCGGCTGATGCGGGTCGGCAAAGGGATGGGGCCCGCCACCCGCGCGCCAGTCTGCCGAGCGGTATCGATGATCTCCGAAGCCGACTGGTCCAGCAGCTTGTGATCATACGCTTTGAGCCGAATACGGATCTTGGGGATATTCATTCTCAGCTCCCGACAAACCGGTGCGCCGCCGCTACTCGATGATCTCGGTGATGACGCCCGCGCCCACGGTGCGGCCGCCCTCGCG
>CAYVQE010000044.1:0-40129 GCA_964454005.1 uncultured Myxococcales bacterium | reverse complement strand
TTTGCGAGTCGAAAATTCCGAAAACTTGTCGTCAGAACCTGCGGAACGTAGGTTTTCTCTTTTCTTTTCTTTTCTTTTCTTTTCTGAGGGACGGAGGTAGCCTCAAGGGGTCATGCGCTACCTATACGGGGATCTGACCGAGGCCAGCTGTCAGGAGGACACCCTCGGGCTGCTGCAGCGGGTGGTCGATATGGCCGTCGACGTGCTGCAGCTGATCGGCCAGGCCGAGCAGGCCCAACAGGCCATCGGCCAGGAGCGGACGCGGCTGGAGCGGGCTTTGGCCGACATCGACGGGCTCAAATCCCAACTCCAGCAGACCATTCACGACAGCTTTCCAGGGCGGTCCGCAGGCGACGTAGTCGCAGACATCGGCCAGGCGGTCACCGCCACGCTGCAGGAGCGTACCCGCACCGGCAAGGAACGAATCCAGGCGGAGGCCGAGGCGCGCATCCACGAGATTCAGGCCGAACTCGACCGGCTGCGTAGTGCCACCTTCGAGGCGCTGAAACGCTTCTACATGGACTCCCAGCTGCCGGTGACCGCCAGCGCTTTGCGCTGCCACCTGGAGGGAAAGGCCTACCAGGCTCAGTCCGAGATTCTGGACGTGACCGGCATCGGGTGCTTCTACGATCTGGATACCGGGGCGGTGGAGTTCTTCTCGGCTCCCAGGCGCTTCGCTGATCTGTTGCCCGGCAAGCTGGAGCTGCCTGTGGGCACCAAGAAGGGCTGGATGAATAAGGAGCCGGTGCCCGAGCTGCAGCGCGTCGAGGACGCGCAACTCACCCAGGTGATGGACATCGAACGCGGCGGCGAGTACCGCCTGGCCACGAGGGCCGGGGGGATCGAGTCGCTGGCCATCCAGGTGACCAAGACGCCGACCACCTTGCACAAGGTGTTCAAGCTAGCCGGAGCCGATGCGCCGGCGGAGGTGCCCCGCGAGCTGTTCAGCGCTGAGCAGGTCGACATGCTGACCCGTTTCTGGGATGAGCTGGCGCCGCACATCGCCGCGCTCTATGAGGCCCGCCAGGATCTGAGCGCGGTGCAGCTGCAAGGCCGCGACGTGACCGAGAGCGGCCTGTTCGTCAACGTGGCCGGCCTGCTGGTCCAGCATCTGGCGCCCACCGTGCGCGAGATCGACCAGCACTCCCTGGTACCCGGTGAACTGAGCCTGACCCTGGAGCTGGACGAGGAGGGCCGGCGGGAGGTCTTTTTCGTGCGCAAGGACAGGCTGCTCGAGCGAATCGGCACGCTGCCGGTCCACCTGCGCAAGGTGTTCGAGCCGCTGGGCCTGGACCAGTCCCAATCTCAGTCCCGATCTCAGTCCAAACCCCAGCCTCAGCCGGCGGCCCACCCGTCTTCGCCGGCCGCAACCGCCATTCCCAAGCAGGCCGCCGCTCAGAACCCCCAGCGCCAGCCCATCCGCGAGGTCACCCCCACCGAGGAGGTGGTGCGCGAAGGACCGGACGTGGTCAAGGGTGTGCTGGTCGGCGACGATTCCGAGCAGGGCTGAGGACTGGCGGATTGATGGGGGACGGAGGCCCTGGGAGGGTGATGGGGGACGGAGGTCGGGTCCGGAGCGGCACTCGAAAGTATTTTTTCAAGAATGCCGAGCTGATACGAACTGGTTGACGTGAGCCGGCGCGAAGCAACTGGAGCGATGTGGTGGTTGCCGGTCGTGGTCGGGTTGACGGCCGGCGGCATCTTGACCTGGTCGGCCATCGAGCGGCGGCAGGTGCGACAAGACCTGGATCGGGTCTTCGAGCAACACGCCGCCTCGGTCGCCCGGCTGATCTTCGAAAGCACCCGGCAGGCAGCCGAGGCCATCGATACCCTCTACGCGCTGACCGAGGACGAGCTGGCTGCCCGCGCCGAACTGGTAAGCAGCTCGGATGCCGCAGCAGGATCGGCGGTTGAAGTGGTATTGCTGCAGAGTGGCGATGAGGAGTTTTCCGGGCGTTGGGGCCCGGTTCCGGAGTTCGAGCGCCGGGCTTTCCTATCAGCGGTGCTGGCAGCCGCGCCCGGGGTCATCACAGAGGCTGGTTCGGTTGGCCGCCACGATCTGTCTTGCCTGCATCGGAATACGAATGCCGGCCGGGTCATCATCTGCAGGCCGGCCGAGCGGTTGGCCCGGCTGCGACGCCAGATCGGGTTGGGACCACTGCTGAGCCAGGTGGCCCGAGGCAGCCTGCGCTATGCCGCCATCCAGGACGCCGGCGGCATCCTGGCCGCATCGCCGGGAGCCAGCTTGTCACGCTGGCAGGACGATACGCGTTTGGCCCAGGTCCGCGACCGGCCGGCCGATGCGGGCATGGTCTTTCGGCTGGTCGAGGGCCCGGAGGGCGAGCTGTTCGAGGGGCTGCGGGCCTTCCCATTGCCAGACGGCACCACCGCGGTGCTGCGGGTGGGTATCGACGCCGCCTCGATGACTGCGGTACAGGCGGACATCGACTGGCGCCACCAGTTGCTGTACGCAGTGCTGGGTGTGCTGCTGCTGTTCAGCCTGGCCGGCACCTGGATGCTGGGGCGCCGCGAGCGGCTGCAGCGACGGGCCGAGCAGGAATTGGTCGCCCGCGAGCAGCAGCAGCGTCACTGGCAAGCCATCGCCCAGATGGCGGCCACCGTGGCCCACGAGGTGCGCAATCCGCTCAATACCCTCAAGATGGCCGCCCAGCGCCTCGAGCGCGAGTTCGAGGTGCCCGAGGCCGATCGGGCGGACTACAGCGGCTTGGTCACGGTGCTGGGTTCAGAGGTCGAACGGGTCGAGGCGGTGGTGACCGGGTTTCTGGAACTCGGGCGCCCACTGGTGCTGAACCGCACTGCGCTGCAACTCGACCGATGGGTCGCCGAGGCCATCGCGCCGCTGCGCCTGCGCGCCGAGCAGGAGGGCAAACGGCTGGAGGTCGCCGCGTCGGGAGCGCAAGAAGTAGTGGTCGACGGTCGCCGACTGGGCCAGGTCATGGCCAACCTGGCGGGCAACGCCCTGGATGCGGTGGAACCCGGCGGGACGGTGATGGTTCGGGCATGGCTGGAGCAGGACGAGTTGCGGCTGGACATCACCGATGACGGACCGGGCATGGATGCCGCGATGCTGCAGCAGGCTGGCGAGCCGTTCGTCACCACCAAGCGGCGCGGCACCGGGCTGGGGCTGCCGTTGGCCCGCCGGCTGGTCGAGGCCCACGGTGGCGAGTTGAGATTGGAGTCGGCCCCGCAGCGTGGAACCCGAGCGGTAGTTCGTCTACCCGCCGCCGGCCGAGTGGAGGAATGAAGTGAGCGCGGCAGAGGAGACCGAGGGTGCCATCCTGCTGGTCGAGGACGACGCCCCTCAACGAGCGACCCTGGCGGGTTTCCTGCGCAAGCGGGGCTACGCCGTGCACGAGGCGGGCTCGGCGGTCCGGGCCGAGGAGGTGGCTGCAGCGGCGCCGCCCGACCTGCTGTTGACCGACTTGCGTCTGGGTGGACCGGACGGTGTCAGCCTGCTGGCCAAGCTGCGCCGGAGCGATACCGACCTGCAAGCCATCGTGCTGACCGCCTATGGCACAGTGGAAGATGCGGTGCGCGCCATGCGGGCCGGTGCCTACGATTTCGTGGCCAAGCCAGTCGACCTGGATCGGCTGGAAGTCCTCGTGGCCAGGGCCTTAGAGCGGGTACGGCTGGCCCGTGAGAACCGCGGCCTGCGCGAGGCGGTCAAGGCTTCCGGGGCATTCTCCGAGCTGATCGGCGACAGCCCGCCCATGGCACGGGTCAAGGAGCTGGCCGCCAAGGTGGCGCCGTCGCGGGCGTCGGTGTTGTTGCGCGGCGAATCGGGCACCGGAAAGGAGGTGCTGGCGCGTGCCATTCACCGCCTTTCGCCTCGGCGCAACAGGCCGCTGTTGACCGTCAACTGCGCTGCACTGCCCGAGAGCCTGGTCGAGTCCGAGTTGTTCGGCCATGTGAAAGGAGCGTTCACCGGCGCTACCGCGGACAAGCCCGGGCGCTTCGCTCTGGCCGACGGCGGCACCTTGTTTCTGGACGAAGTGGGTGACATCCCGCTGCCGGTGCAGGTCAAGCTGCTCGGCGTGCTGCAGTCGGGGCGCTTCGAGCCGGTGGGTGCGACCGCGAGCCGGCAGGTCGACGTACGGGTGGTGGCAGCCTCCCACCGCGATCTGGAGCAGCGCATTGTCGAGGGCAAGTTCCGCTCCGATCTCTACTATCGGCTCGATGTGGTATCCATCCAGCTGCCGCCGTTGCGCGAAAGGCCGGGCGACGTTCGGCTGCTGATCGATCATTTTTTACGCAAGCACGCTGATCTGAACCAGGTGCGCATTACCGGCGTAAGTCCTGAGGTGCTCGAGCGGTTGGAGACCTGGCCCTTTGCCGGCAACGTGCGTGAGCTCGAAAACTGGATCGAGCGGGCGGTGGTGCTGGCCGATGGACCGGTACTGGGGGCCGGGGATTTTCCACCACAGTTGTTCGGCGGTGACAAGTCGAGCGTACCGACGGCTGATGCTGGGGCCGAGATCAAGGGGCTGGAGCAAGAGGTGGCCGAGCTGGAGCACCGGCGTATCCGAGAAGCCCTACAACGCTGCGGCGGTAATCAGAGTGCTGCGGCCCGTGAGTTGGGACTGACCGAGCGAGCTGTGCGTTACAAGATCAAGAAGTACGGAATCTCGACCTGAACGTCGAGATGGTTCGACGAAAATGTCGAATCGATGGGCCGCTACGGGATCAGGGAGGGAAGGTCTGTTTTCTAACATGCAGTTTTATAATCGTTTTTATCCACGGTTCTCGCTTGGCACGGCGTATGCGTATGATACGGCCGAGATCTTCAAACAGACCCGATGGGTCTGATGCAGAGGAGGCGGAAATGCGAGCAGAACTGTGGATCGGATTCGGATTGGTGGCATTCCTGGCGGCTCCCTTGGCCCTGGCGGTCGATGATGCCGAGCCGCCGGCGGATGACGCAGTGCAGCAGCAGGATCAGAAGAAGGAACAGGACAAGCTGCAGCAGCAGGACGGTGAGCAGCCGCGGTCCGGTGAGCAGGCCCGCAACCGGAATCGGCACCGCCACCGCAACCAGGCGGGCAATGCCGCGGGCGCCGATCAAAGGGGCGAGTTTGCCGACGCTGACGGCGATGGGGTCAACGATCGGTTGCAGCAACGGGGGCAGAAGGCGAACATGCAGGGAGAAGGCGGGCAAGGTGCCATGAAACGCGGTCGTCACCGCAACCGCAACCAGGGCGCGATGGGCACCGGTGAGGGCAGCCAGAACCGCACTCGTACCCGCAGCCGAGCCGGCAAGGGCTTCGGCGAGGGTTGCGTGGACGGCGACGGCAACGGCGTATCGGACAACCACGAAGGCCGTGCCAAGAAGAGTCGCTGAGTACGGATGACACGGCAGCTCGGTGGAAAAAGCGCGAAATGACAACAAACTGGGAGGGCGGGAGAGCGATGCTTTCCCGCCCTCCCAGGCATGCGTCCCTGGCATGCGTGACGTGAGACACATGAAGCATGGAATGACCTTCGGGCTGGCCGTGGCCCTGCTGGCGCTGCTCGACCCGTCACAGTCGGTCCGGGCCGAGGAGCCTGCAGTGCAAGATGGCGAACCGAGCGCGGTCCGTCAGCGGGAGGGTGGTTCCGACGAGCGGGAAGACCGGAAGGGCGAGGCGGACCGGACGGACCGGACGGGCAAGACCGATCAGGCGAAGAAGGCTGACAAGACGGCGAATGCTGACGAGACGGAGAAGGTCGACCGGGCGAGCGAGGCCGAGTCTCGTTTCGTCGACCGCGACGGCGACGGCATCCAGGACGGCCAGGAACACCGTTTTCGGGGCCGCCACCGGCGGCGGGCGGCCGGTGCGGACGACCGCGGCCGGCGACGCCATCGCGGCCGCAAGTCTTCCGGGGGGCCCGGGAGGAGGCGGTGAGTCGGCACCACATACCGGTGATCGGCCTGCTGGTCCTGATGGCCTGGACCACATCGGCCGGCGCGGGTGATGTGGTGGCCGAGATCGATCTGCGCTCGGTGGCCACCTCGAACACGTTCATCGACAAGTCGAACGAGTGGGACCTTGCGCTCAAGCCTGCAGCCGAGTTGGGCTACGACTTTGGCCGCTTCTGGTCGGTCGGTTACAACGGGGCGCTGGCTGCCTATACCCGGCACACCGAGCTGCTGTCGCACTGGCATGAGCTTTACCTGTTCGCAAACCCGGCCTGGGGGGACGGAGGCCAGAACGAGGTGGTGGTCGAGGCCACTCTGGAAACCTTGCGCAACCGCGATCAGTACGCGGCGCTCAACATGCTCCAACCCATGCTGCAGGCCAAGCTGATCCTGGAGCCCCGCGAGTGGCTGCGCTGGCGGGTTTCGGCTCGCGGGGTCTACCGCTGGTACTATGAGGACGAGCAGTCGAGTTCTTTCGACGCCTGGGCCGCCACTCGGCTGACCTTCACCTTGCCGTCGCGCACCACCATCAGCCCACGGCTGGCCTATGGCCACCGCTGGTATACCGCCGGTGGGAGCAGCAGCGGCAGATCCGGCTCGACCGACCAGCGCGACCAGCAGTTGGAGGCGGGTTTGCACCTGAGCCAGGCGTTGTGGCATGGAGCCGGGCTGAGGATGGACTACGCTTATCTACTGGCACTGGGGGACAGCGGCATTCTGGAACGGAATTTGACCGAGGCCCAATTCGCATACTTGGGCGAGGCTTTCTTGTTTTCCGGCCATAGGGCTCTGCTGGGTCTCAAGCAGCTGCTTGGCGAAGGGATGGTAACAGACATCTCCGTCCACGTTGTGGAACGGGATTTCGCCGGCTGGCCGGCAGTAGACTCCAGCGGCAGGTTGTTGGCGGACGACCGCCGCGATCTACGCCTCGGACCACGCTTGACCTTCGGCTATGCCTGGCGATCGGGGACGGAGGTTTGTCTGCCGTCTGTCAATCTCGATGTGGCCTACCAATACCTGCGCCAGTGGTCCAACGCCGACTGGTACGATACCGAAGTCCATCTGGTCGGGCTATCGCTGTGGGGAACCTGGTAAGCAGCAGGGGAGGGTGGCATGCGTGCGAATCGATTACCGATTTTTTTGATTGGATTGGCCAGCTTGTGGATTGCAGCTGCTGGCTGTAGCTCCGGCTCGACCAACCCGGCCGATGGTGGCGACGAAACCGTCGACGGCGCTGTGGACGGTGCCGCGGGCGATCAGGATCCGGGCGGAGACGAGGACCCCGGCGGCGATCCGGGTGGCGACGGCGGGTGTCTGGCGGATGGACAGCCCTGCACCACGGCTGAGCAGTGCTGCAGTGGCATCTGCTATCAGGACACCTGCGGCGCCTGCAAGCCCCTGGGTGACGAATGCTCCACCTCATCGGAGTGCTGCTCGGGTCGCTGCGAGGCCGGTGCGGATGTAGACCATGTGTGCGTCTTGGGCGGTGCCTGCGCCGGAATCGACGAGGACTGTGCCATGGCCATCGACTGCTGCAGCCTGCGCTGCGTCGATGGGCTATGCGCCGCGGGTGAGGCCTGCGCCACAGCCGGCGGGGATTGTCTCTCCGACACCGATTGCTGTAGCCACCGGTGCAGCGACGGCAGCTGTGAATCGGCCGCCGCCGAGTGCGTTCCGCTCGGTGAACTGTGCGGTGGCGATGATTCGGCCTGCTGCTCGGGAAACTGCGAACAGGTCGATGAGACATTCCGCTGCACGCAGAATGCGGTGTGTCGCGGCGAAGGGGACCTGTGCGATGAGGATGGCGATTGTTGCTCCGGATTGTGTGGCGCTGACGGCCACTGTCCTGTGTTGTCGGAGTGTCAGACCGTGGGCGAACCGTGTACCGGCTTTCACGAGTGTTGCTCGGGGGTCTGTGCCGATCCCGGAACCGGCACTCAGGTCTGCCAATACCCCTCCGGGTGCCGTTCCATCGGCGAGATCTGTTTGGAGGATGCCGACTGCTGCGGCGGGCTGTGTCAGCCCGCTGGCGGCGACGGCTTGCAACGCTGCGAGAAGCCGGCCAATCCCGGCTGCTTGCCGTCCGGTGAGGTTTGCGGTGGTTCGGCCTACGGCAACTCCAACAACTGCTGTCCGCCGGGGCCAGAAGGCGGCTCGCAACTGTGTCTACCGACCGAAATCGGCATCACCCGATGCTGGGGCGAGGGCTCACAGGATAGCTGCATCCCAGATGGAGAGCCCTGCACCTTTTCCGATGAGTGCTGTGGCGGCTTCTGTCTGCCCGACGCACAAGGCAACCTGGTCTGTGGTGCAGAGTGCATCCCGGCCGGCGGCACTTGCACCACCCACGCGGACTGTTGCGATGACCTGATCTGCACCGATGGTGTCTGCAGTGACAACCCCTACGGCTGTATACCGGTCGGCGGGGACTGCCAGGACCCCGATGACTGCTGCAGCGGCATTTGCGAAGGTGGTACCTGTATCGTCGGCTGAGCCCCTGATCAGTCGCGTCGGGGACCAGCCGCACCCCGCACCTACCCGTGTCCAAGTGTGCTTTTCGAGCAGGACAGCAGTGGCCCGACCGTTGGACCAGGCAGGCGCGCTCAGGAACTGTCCGGCGGATCCAACCCCGTGCCGAAATCGTTCTTCCCGTGCTCCTGGAGCCAGTCCTTGATCCGCCGGCGCATCTCGCGGACCCATGAGTCGCTGCCGACGAAATGGCCTCGGGCCTTTTTCGGATCCTTGCGCAGGCCCTGCTCCTCGGCGTACTTGTCGAGCATCTGCCTGAACTTGCGCTGCCGCGCAGCCGGCGTGTCGCCGAGGCGCAGGTACCAGTCGGGCAGGGTGATCATGGCGGTGAACTCGTTCTCTTCACCGAAGGCCATGTAGCGGGCGGTGGAGAACAGGCGCCACTTGACGTGGATGGGGGTGGGGATGATGCCGGCGCGGACGGGGTTGAACAGGTCGTAGAGCATCACCCTGCGGGCGGAGGCATCATCTTCGGAGGCGGTGATCTTGGGCCGGTCGGCGGCGACCTTGCCGAGGCGGTGGTGGCGTTTGTTGAAGCCCATGCCGAAGCGCGAGTGGGAGCGGCGCATGTGGTCGGAGTAGCAGGTGGGATCCGGGCCGACCGAGCCGTTGACGTGGCCGTGGTTGGACATGAGGGTGTAGCCGTTGAGGGCGAACTGCTCGGGGCTGCAGTTTTTCAGGTAGTCATCGCGCAGAGCGCGGAGGTAGTAAATCTTCTCCCGGTGATCCTGGAGGATGTAGTCGCGGTTGTGGGCACGCCACATCATGTGGAAGTTGCAGAGGGGAGTCAGGACGAGTCGACGAGCGATGCGCATAATACAGGCCGAAATTGCACAAACGGGGCCAGTCTTCCACCCGGCACGCAACTGACTGAAAAGCGGAAAGTTTGAAAAACGAGTGCGCCGCCACCAGCAAGACACCGTGTCCGGAATCCGGACACCTCCTGCTCGACGACAATTACACCTACCCATCGACGACAATTACACTTCCCCACCCCGCACCCCGAATAGGGACGGAGGTTGCGCCCGAATAGCCGAATAGGGACGGAGGTTGCGAGCAGGACCTCCGTCCCCCAAAACCCAAAAAATTGACAAGGTATGCGGATGTAGGATAAAGTAGTCTCGAGTCACACGCGAGAGGAGGCCAGACCATGCAGACAGAAAATTTGGACCGTAGGGTGGAAAACCGCAGGGCGCTGGATATCTACATGAACAAGCTCATCGGTGACGAGCCTTACATGGTACGAGCGGCTGATATTTCCACGACCGGCATCTACCTGCACAAACTGATCGAACCCGATCTGCCCGAAGGCACCGCGGTCAGCCTGGAGTTCCAGCTGCCCAATTCGAACGAGGTCATCTGGGCTCGCGGCGCGGTCATGCGCGATGGCCAGCGCTGGGGCGCCGAGGGTGCGGGCATCTGGTTTACCATTCTGCCGCATGCCTACAGGCGCCTGATTGAGGACTACATCGCCGAAGGCTGCCGGCTAGCCGCCTAACCCCTTTCCCGATCCTTCGCCGTCGCCACCGTCGCCATCGCCATCTGGTCTCTGTCCCCAATCAAGGGCCAGACTCGCGACCTCCGTCCCCATCCCTTTCCTCCGTCCCCATCCCACCCATCCCATCCCTTTCCTTTCCCATCCCTTCTCCTCACGTCCCCGTCCCTCTCGCGTCCCTCTCGGGAGGGGAAGACGCTCGCGCCGGGTGGTGGGATCGGGTAGAGTGGGCGGCGGTATGGCTGGAGTGGGCGGATTTTCTGAGAACAGTGCAGGTGAGTTGCTCGACCGCGAGCAGACCGCCGGTGAGCAACGTTGCTGGGTGCGGCTGACCCGGGTATGCAATAACCGCTGCCTGTTCTGTCACGACTCGGTGCTACACGACGGCAGCCGCTTGCCGGTCGATCAGCTCAGGGCCGAGATCCACAGCGGCCGGCGCGGTGGGGCCGAGCGGCTGATTCTGTCCGGCGGCGAGCCCACCCTGCACCCGAGCTTTATCGATCTGATCGCCTACGGCCGCACCCGCGGCTACAGCTGGATTCAGGCGGTGAGCAACGGCCGCATGTTCGCCTACCCGGGCTTCGTCCAGCGCTGTCTGGCCGCTGGCTTGGATGAGGTGACCCTGTCGCTTCACGGCCACACGCCGGCGCTGCACGATCGGCTGGTCGGCGTGCCGGGCGCCTTCGCCCAGAGCCTGCTCGGACTGGATCAGCTGCTGGCCGCCGGGCTGGTGGTCAGCGTCGATGTAGTGCTGACCGCGCTGAACCTGCCCGAGCTACCGGAGCTGATAGGCTTCTACCTCGAGCGTGGCGTACGCGAGTTCGATCTGCTGTGGCTGGTGCCCTTCGGTCGCGCCTGGCAGGACCGGCAACGCTTGTTCATACCGCCCGATGCCTCGTTGGAGCCACTGCGCCGCGCCATGGTCACAGCCCGCGACCGCGGCGCGGTGGTCTGGACCAACCGCCTGCCGCCGCGGATGCTCGAGGGCAACGAGACGCTGATCCAGGATCCGCACAAGATCCACGACGAGGTACGCGGTCGCCGGCCCGAGCTGCAGGCCAGCCTGGACGCCGGCCAGCCGATGCCCTGCTTCGATCCGGAGCGCTGCCCGCAATGCTTCATGGAGGGCTTCTGCCAGTCGCTGCAGGCGCTGCAGCAGGGCCTGGCCTGCGGTCGGCTGGCCTGCCTGGCGCTGGAGCCGGTACGCGGTCGGTCATTGCCCGCCGGGCTGAAAATCGAGCGGCTGCGGCTGAGCACCGACGACCCGCCAGCGGCCGCGGCCTGGGTCCGCGCGCTCGAGAACCCGCCGGACGGGGTAGTTTTGGAACTCGATTGGGGACAAAGCCCCGCCCCGAAAGAGCTGGAGTCCCCGGACGAGCTGGACTGGGGACGGAGGACCCGTTTGCTGCGCGTGGCCAGTCGCCACCCGGGTTGCCTGGAGGTGCTGCTGGATCAGCTGGACCAGCCCGGGCTGGCGTTGGAGATCGTGCTGGATGCGGCCAGCGCCGAATGGATCGCCCGGCGGGCAGAGCGACTGCGTCGGCAGTTCGATCGCCTGTCCGTCTCGTTGCGCTGTTTCGACTCGTTGCGCCAGACCGCGGCCGAGGGTGTGGAGCCGGCCGCGGCCCTGGCGCCGCTGGGCGATACGCCCATCGAGCTGGGCGATCTGCCGCACTGCGCGCTGGCCGCGGGCCGACCCCAGACGGTGGACCCCTGCCCGCTGGCGGCGGTGCTGGACGCGACCGGCGCCATCGACCTGCAACGCTTCACCGAGGCCTACATTTGCGCCGGCTATCGCGTCTGGTCGGCGGCCTGTGCCACCTGCCCGCGGCGGGTTGATTGCCCCGGAATGCCGATTCAGCACACCCGCCTGTTCGGCCTGGGCCGACTGCAGCCGCCGGGAACTCAGACCGCTCTTCCGGGCGCGGATCACGTTGACTCCAAACCAGAAATCTGATACTCAGCCTTTCCGTTAACCCCGATTGTAGACCACCGCCCGCAGCGCGGTGCCGATCGTCGGAGCGCGAACATGGAAATCGAGAAGCTGGGTGTCATCGGGGCGGGCCAGATGGGCGCCGGCATCGCCCAGGTGGCCGCCATGACCGGCATCAACGTCTGGGTCCACGACATCGCCGACGAGTACATCCAGGGCGGGCTGGATCGCATCAGCGCCAACCTCGAGCGCCTGGTGGCCAAGGAGCGCATCGATGCTGCGACCGCCGCCACGGCCCGCGAACGGCTGCACAAGGCACCAGCGCTCGCCGATCTGGCCGGGGTCGAATTCGTCATCGAGGCGGCCACCGAGCGCGAGGACCTCAAGCTCGATCTATTCGCCAAGCTCGACAAGGTGGTGGAGAAGAAGGCCGTGCTGGCCACCAACACCTCGTCGATTCCGATCACGCGCATCGGTGGGGTGACCTTCCGGCCGGACAAGGTGATCGGCATGCACTTCATGAACCCGGTGCCGGTGATGAAGCTGGTCGAGATCATCCGCGGCCTGCCCACCTCGGACGCCACCTGCGAGGCTGCAGTCGAGCTGGCCCGGCGCCTGGGCAAGACCTGTGCCTTTTCAAACGATTACCCGGGGTTCATCGTCGACCGGATCCTGCTGCCCATGCTCAACGAGGCCATGGTGGCGCTGATGGAGGGCGTGGGCACGCCGGCGGACATCGACACCGCAATGAAGCTGGGCACCAACCAGCCCATGGGGCCGCTGGAGCTGGCCGATCTGATCGGGCTGGACACCTGCCTGGCCATCATGGAGGTGCTGCACCAGAGCCACGGCGACAAGTACCGGCCCTGCCCGCTGCTGCGCCAGTATGTCGACGCCGGTTGGCTCGGCCGCAAGTCCAAGCGCGGTTTCTTCGACTACCGAAAAGAGTGAGTCTGCGATGCGGTTCGAACCGACCGAGACCCAGCAACTGATCCGCCAGACGGCCCGCGGTTTCTCCGTCAAGGAGCTCGAGCCCGACGCCGGCGAGCGCGAGCGCTCCGGCGAGTTCCCCTTCGCCTTGTTGAAGAAGATGGCCGAGTTGGGCCTGATGGGCGTCAACGTGCCCGAGCGCTGGGGCGGGGTGGAGGCCGGGGTGGTGGCCTATGCGCTGGCCATGATGGAGATCGCCCGCGGCTGCGCCTCGACCGCGGTGACCATGTCGGTGACCAACATGGTGGCCGAGGTCATCTGCCGCTTCGGCAACGAGGAGCAGATCGCCCGCCACGTGCAAGCGATCACCAGCGGCGCGTACCACGCCGGCGCCTTCGCCCTGACCGAGCCCGGCTGCGGTTCGGACGCCGCCTCGCTGCGCACGACGGCCGAACGCACCGATGACGGCTGGCTGGTCAACGGCACCAAGCAGTTTATTACCTCGGGCGAGCACGCCGGGGTCAGCGTGCTTTGGGCCCGCACCGGTGGGCCCGGCGCCGGCGGCATCTCCTGCTTCCTGGTCACCCCGGACACGCCCGGGCTGAAGTTCGGCCCCGAGGAGCGCAAGATGGGCCTGCGCGCCTCGAACACCGTGTCGCTGATCTTCGAAGACGCGCTGCTGCCGGCCGACGCCCTGCTTGGCGAGGAGGGTCGCGGCTTCCCGGTGGCCATGATGGCGCTGGACGGCGGTCGCATCGGCATCGCCTCGCAGGCCATCGGCCTGGCCCAGGCGGCGCTGGACGCCGCGCTGGAGTACTCCAGGGAGCGCCAGACCTTCGGCAAGCCCATCTGCGACCATCAGGCCATACAGTGGATGTTGGCCGACAGCGCCACCGAGCTGGAAGCGGCGCGGCTGCTGACGCTGCAGGCGGCGGCGCTCAAAGAGCGCGGCGGGGTGCCGTTCACCAAGCAGGCCTCCATGGCCAAGGTCTTCGCCACCGAGGCGGCCAACCGCATCTGCGCCCGGGCCTTCCAGATCCACGGCGGCTACGGTTACATCGAGGAGTACCCGGTCGAGCGGTTGCTGCGCGACGCCCGGGTGACCACCATCTACGAGGGCACCAGCGAGATCCAGCGGCTGGTCATCGCGCGCTTGCTGCTGCAGGGTTGAGCCATGGCCGAGGATCACAAGATCGCCCGCGGCTACGTCCACGTCTACACCGGCGACGGCAAGGGCAAGACCACCGCCGCGCTGGGCCTGGCGCTGCGCGCGGTGGGCCACAACTGCCGGGTCTTCATGATCCTGTTCATGAAGGGCAACATCGAATACGGCGAGTTGGAGACCGCCCGCCGGCTGTCGCAGTTCATGGAGCTGCGCGAGATGGGCCGCGAGACCTTCGTCTCCAAGGAGAACCCGGAGGCCATCGATATCGAGTGGGCCCGCGACGGGCTGCGCCTGGCGCGCAAGGTGATCGAGGCCGGCCAGCACGACCTGGTCATCCTGGACGAGATCAACGTGGCCGTCGACTTCCACCTGGTGCCGCTCGACGAGGTGCTGGACTTGTTGCGGATCAAGCCCGACCACGTCGAGCTGATCCTGACCGGGCGCTACGCCCATCCGGATATCATCGAATCCGCCGATCTGGTGACCGAGATGCGCAACATCAAGCACTACTACGACCGCGGCGTGGAGGCCCGAGTCGGCATCGAGCGATAGGACGAACGCCATGCTCTACGATCGCGAAGCGCTGAAGAGAGTCATCGAGCAGAAGGAGTCCTGGACCCGCGAGGAGCTGCAGCGGGTGCTGGACCGCTTCCCCGAGCGGATGGAGCGTTTCTCCACCGTCTCGGACAAAGAGGTGCCGCGCTTGGCCGGGCCCGAGAACCTGGGCGAGTTCGATCACGAGACCGCGCTGGGCGTGCCGGGCCGCTATCCATACACCCGCGGCGTGCAGCCGACCATGTACCGCGGCCGGCTATGGACCATGCGCCAGTTCGCCGGCTTCGGCACCCCGGAGGACACCAACGAGCGCTACAAGTATCTGCTGGCCAACGGCCAGACCGGCCTGTCGGTGGCCTTCCACTACCCGACGCTGATGGGCTACGACTCGGATCACCCGCGCTCGCTGGGCGAGGTGGGCCGCTGCGGCGTGGCGGTCGACAGCTTGCGCGACATGGAGGTGCTGTTCGATGGCATCCCACTCGACGAGGTGACCACCTCGATGACCATCAACGGCCCGGCCGGCATCCTGCTGGCGATGTACATCGCGGTGGCCGAGAAGCAGGGCGTGCCGTCGGACCGCATCGGCGGCACCATCCAGAACGACATCCTCAAGGAGTACATCGCCCAGAAGTCGTGGATCTTCCCGCCGCGGCCCTCGATGCGCATCATCACCGACATTCTGGAGTACTGCACTGAGCACGTGCCGCGCTGGAACACCATCTCCATCTCCGGCTACCACATCCGCGAGGCCGGCTCGACCGCGGCCCAGGAGCTGGCCTTCACCCTGGCCGACGGCATCGGCTACGTTCAGGCCGGGATCGACGCCGGGCTGGACGTGGACGCCTTCGCCCCGCGGCTGAGCTACTTCTTCAACTCGCACAGCGACTTCTTCGAGGAGATCGCCAAGTTCCGCGCCGCCCGGCGCATGTGGGCGCGCTTCATGCGCGAGCGCTTCGGGGCGAAGAAAGAGGCCTCCTGGAAGCTGCGCTTCCACACCCAGACCGCCGGCTGCTCGCTGACCGCCCAGCAGCCGGTGAACAACGTGGTGCGCACCGCGCTGCAGGCGCTGAGCGGCGTGCTCGGCGGTACCCAGAGCCTGCACACCAATTCGCTGGACGAGACCATGGCCCTGCCCACCGAGGACTCGGTGCGCGTCGCCCTGCGCACCCAGCAGATCATCGCCGAGGAGAGCGGGGTGGCCCACAGCATCGATCCGCTGGGCGGCTCCTACTTCGTCGAGTGGCTGACCGACGAGCTGGAGCGCGAGGCCCAGGCCTACATCGACAAGATCGACGAGCTGGGCGGCATCGTGCCGGCCATCGAGCGCGGTTTTCCGCAGAAAGAGATCGGCGACGCCGCCTACCGCTACCAGCAGCAGATCGAGCGCGGCGAGAAGGTGGTCGTCGGCGTCAACCGCTACGTCACCGAGAAGGAGCCGCCCATCCCCATCCTCAAGATCGACCCTGGGGTGGAGCAGCGCCAGGTGGCCAACCTACAGGAAGTCAAGAGCAAGCGCGACAGCGCCGAGGTGGAACGCCAGCTGGCGGCCATCGAGGAGGCGGCCCGCGACGGCGGCAACCTGATGGAACACTTCGTCGCTGCGGTGCGCCAGTACGTGACCATGGGCGAGATCATCCAGACGCTCAAGGGCGTCTTCGGCGAGCACAAGGACCCCGGCATGCTCTGAGGGCAGCCGGCAACGACTGAATACGAGGAGCGAGGGAACGATGGCGGAAGAACGCAAGCTGCGGATTCTGGTGGCCAAGCCCGGACTGGACGGGCACGATCGGGGCGCCAAGGTGGTGGCCCGCTCTCTGCGGGACGCGGGCATGGAGGTCATCTACACCGGGCTGCACCAGACCCCTGAGATGATCGTGGCCAGCGCCGTGCAAGAGGACGTGGACGCGATCGGCATGAGCATTATGAGCGGCGCCCACCTGACGCTGATGCCGGCGGTGGTCAAGGGCCTGGCCGAGAAGAACGCCTCCGACATCGTGGTCTTCGGCGGCGGGATCATCCCGGACGACGACATTTCGGAGCTCGAGCGCGAAGGCGTCAAGGGCATCTTCACCCCGGGCACCTCGACCGAGCAGATCGTCGACTGGGTCAGCCAGAACGTCTCGCCGAGATAAGCCAGTGGTCGACGGCAAGCGAGACGGACGCGGCGGTCGCGGCGACCGGGGTGGCGGCCACGGCAAGCCCGGCGGCGGCAGGCCCGGAGGCGGCAGGACCGGCAGCGGCAGGTCCGGAGGCGGCAGGACCGGCGGCAGGACCGGCGGCGGCAGGACCGGCGGCGGCGAGTCCGGCGGCAGCAGGCCCGGCGGCGGCAGGACCGGCGGTGGCGAGTCCGGCGGCAGCAGGCCCGGCGGCGGCAGGACCGGCGGCGGCAGGACCGCCGGTGGCGAGTCCGGCGGCGGCAAGGACGGCCGCGGCAAGGACGGCCGCGGCAAGGGCGGTGGTGGGCCGGCGGTGCGCCGCCGCCCGCGCCGGGAAGATGCGGGCCGGGGGCGCGAAAAGCCGGACGAAGGCCGGGTGTGGCGCAAGCCGGCGCCAGCGGAGCGTCCCGCCGAAGCGGCCGCCGACGTAGAGGAGCAGAAGCTGCTGGCCGCGGCCGCGGCCACGGTCGGCCCCGGCGGCTACCGCCGCTTCGCGGACATCCCGGCCCACAAGCTGGGCCGCGCGCTGCGCGGCAAGCTCTACAAGTTGACCCGGCAGCTGCCCGACGACGAGCGCGACAACCTGATCGCGCGCATCAAGTCGGCCGCCACCAGCTGCACTTCAGCGCTGGCCGCGGGCTTCGGCGAGGGCACAACCCGCTCGGCCATCCGCGGCGCGCTGGCCAGCCGGGGCGCCCTGGTGGCCGTGCAGGACCACCTGGACCTGGCCGTGGAGCAAGAGTGGCTGGCCGCCGAGGAGCGCGAGGCGCTGCGGGTCGAGATCGACGAGATGATCGGCGGCGTCAACACCTTCCTGGGCGAGCTGGTCCGCGACAGCGACCGGCTGGGCGGAGCTTGATTGCAAATCGGTGAACTCTGATCCGGGGGCCGGGAGTGAGTATGGAGGATCTGCACCAGAAGCTGCTGGACGGCGACCTGCGGTCCACCGCCCGGCTGCTGCGCTGGATCGACGACGGGCTGGCCGAGGCGCGGGCCGTGCTCAAGAAGCTCTACGCCCACACCGGCCGGGCGGTGACGGTAGGCATCACCGGCAACCCGGGCGCCGGCAAATCGACGCTGACCGATCAGCTCATCCACCGCTTTCGCGGGCGCGGCCAGAAGGTGGCGGTGATCGCCATCGATCCGTCCAGCCCCTTTTCCGGCGGGGCCATCCTGGGCGATCGCATCCGCATGCAGGAGCACGCCCTGGACGACGGGGTGTTCATCCGCTCCTTCGCCACCCGCGGCCACCTGGGCGGGCTGACCAACACCACCACCGACGTGGTGCACGCATTGGACGCCGCCGGCTGGGATGTGATCCTGGTCGAGACGGTCGGGGTGGGCCAGGACGAGGTCGAGGTGCAGAAGCTGGCCCACACCACCCTGGTGGTGATGACGCCGGGCATGGGCGACGAGGTGCAGGCCATCAAGGCCGGTATCCTGGAGATCGCCGACGTGTTCGTGGTCAACAAGGCCGACCGCGACGGCGCCGATCGCACCGTGCGCGAGCTGGAGCAGATGCTGGATCTGGGCCAGGGTGCCCGGCCGACCATGGCCGAGCTGATGCACCACGGCGGCCGGGTGGCGGCCCAGCCGCAGCCCGAGCGGCGGGTGGCCCCGGGCCAGTGGGTGCCGCGCATCGTCAAGACGGTGGCGCTGCGCGACGAGGGGATCGAGGAGCTGATGGAGGCCATCGACGCCCACCAGCAGCAGTTCCAACGCGCGCTGCAGGACGAGGCCTTCCGCGACGCCCGGCTGCGCCAGCAGTTCGTCGAGGTCTACCGCCGCACCCTGATCGCCCGCGGCTGGTCCTACCTGATGCACGAGGATCACCTGAGGCAGATCGTGGCCCAGCTGCGCGAGCGCTCCAGCGATCCCTACACCCTGGCCGAGCAGGCCGTCGCCGCTCTCGGCAACCGCTGATCCACCGGCCCGGCCGCGGCCGCGGCTGCGGCTGTTTACCGAAAAATAAAGTCGATCCGATGGTGAACTCGAGCTGCTCTGCCGGCGTCCAATTGACAGGCCCCGGCGGGCGAGGGTAGTATGACCCGTCGTCAACTCTGACGCCGCAGGAGGTCATCGATGAAGAAATTACTGATCGGATTGGCATTTTTGGTGTCCCTGGCCGGCCTGGTGGGCGGCTGCGGGCTACTCGACGCAACCGACGGCATCACCATCTCGTTGCCGACCCAGGAGTTCGAGTTCGAGCTCGACGCCAACCAGGCCCGAAGCCAGCTCGAGCAAGCGCTGAACGACCAGCTGCCCCAGGGCATGACCCTGGATCTGACCGGCGAGGAGGAAATCCCGCAGCAGGTCTGCGACGGCCAGGACAACTGCGTCGACGTGCCCACGGTGGAGCAGACCTTCACCTTCGACCTGCCGCCGCAGCAGGTCGACCTCAGCGACGAGGACGAGTTGAAGAAGTACGTCGAGGCCGGCAAGGTGCGCGAGGTAACCATCGAGTTCGTCAACTACGATCTGACCCAGAACAGCCTCAACTTCAACCTGCCCGAAATCGAGCTGTACATGGACGCGATCGAGGCCGAAGAGATCAGCGACAGCTCGGATGAGGTAGCGGTGCTGCCGGCCATCGAAGCCGGCCAGACCGGCGAGGGCCAGCTGCAATTCACCCAGAACGGCCGCCAGATCATGAGCAACTACCTGCTGGGCTACACCTTCGCCATGCTGGGCCGCACCAGCTACACCATCGATACCGCGGTCACCCGCACCATCCCCCAGGGCATGCTGCGCGGCGTGATCGCGATGCAGCTCAGCTTCAAGGTCGACCCGCTTTGAGCCCGGGCGGGCCATGAACGCCAAGGCCATCCTGGTTGCGCTGGGCATCGTCGTCGTCGGCCTGCTCGGTGTGCTGATGTTTCTGACCGGTGGTGCGGGCACCACCGTCTATGTGGCCGACGATGCCGCGCTGCTGCGCGAGCGCGGCGAGCACCTGCTCAACAAGCGCCGCCACACCAGCGACCCGGCCAAGAGGGCCGAGCACCTGATCGAGGCCATCAACAAGTTCAAGAAGGCCATTGAGCTCAAGCCCGACTTCGAGGTGGCCTACAACATGTTGGGCCACGCCTACATCGAGCGCGGCCAGTGGGAGCTGGCGCTGCAGCACCTGAACAAGGCCCTCGAGCTGCGGTCGGACTACCCGGCCGCCCTGTTCAACCGGGCCCATGTGTACAAGCGCCTCAGCGTGGGCAAGCGCGACCACGAGCTGATCGACCGCGCCATCGCCGACTACAAACGCGCGCTCGGCTCCGAGCTGGCGGCCAACTTCACCGGTGACATCCACAAGGCCCTGGCCGACGCCTACCACCAGAAGGGCGATCTCAAGACGGCCATCGAGCACTACAAGAAGTACTTCGAGGTCGCCCCCCACGCCCCCGACGCCACCCTGATCCGGCGCAAGATCCGCGGCCTGCAGTTGATGGAAGACGGGGAAGCTCCACCCCTGAACGCACCGCTGGACTAGGACGATAAACCCCTTCCCCCTTCCAGGGGGAAGGCGGGGATGGGGGTGCCTACGCCCGCTGCCGCTGCCGCGCCTTTGCGCTCAGATCATCGGCCAGCCGCTGCATCCCCGCCCAGTCGGGCGACAGGAAAAACCCCGCGCACAAGCGCTGCCCGCCGCGCTCGAAGTCGACCTTGAGCACCGGCCGGCCCATGGCCCAGCGCCCCGCATGCCACTTGCCCAGCTCGGCGCTGCGGATCTCGGCCCAGCGGATCAAGAACGGATCCTTCGTCAGCAGCTTGTGAAACCGGATGCCTTCCTCATCCAGCCAGAACGACCCGTTGCCGCGGGCGAACAGCCCGTCGCGCCGGTAGCGCTTCCACCACTTGCGATCGATCTCGCTGCCGAAGTAGTTGCCCTTCTTCTTCTGCGGTTCCATCGCAACCCCCGCTGCAGCCCGCGCCGGACGGTCAGTCGAAGATCAACCGGTACAGGCCGTAGCAGACCAGACCGAATGCGGCCATGGTCCAGAGGAACACGAAGATGAACAAGACGCCGAAACGAAGCTTCAGCTCCTTGACGATGTAGGCCACGCTCGGGTCGCGACGGTCGTAGATGACGTCGATGTGTTCGTTCAGGTACTTGCGCCAGAACGCATTTCCCGTGGACGAGGCCACCTGCCGGGTCGAGCCGTCCGGGGCCTGGTACTCGACCAGCAGACCGCAGGCCAGGTTTTCCTCCTCGTCGTAGATCAGCTCCTTGACCAGTCCCCGGGTCCTCACCCCCCGGGAGCGGAACGAGATGAACCGCAGCAGATCGACTGCGCTCTGGACGAAGCTGGCCAGCGAGAACGAGAGCATGAACAGCCCGGCGATGAGCGCACTAGCCGCCGTCATCTCCACATCCATCACCCCTTCCCGCAGCCGGCCGCCGGCCGCCGGCAGCCGTTCTCAGCACCGCGCGGTCGTGGTAGGATAGCATCCCGTTCCACCCGCTGGAAAGCAGGCCGACAGGAGCCCACATGAGCACCGACGCGTTGTACACCGTCCGCGCCCGCCAGAAAGCCGCCGTCGCCCCGCAGCGAGCACTCGAGCGCTGCGCCGCCGGGGTGCGGGCCGAGGCCGAGGCCTTCTTCGCGGCCTGCGCCGGCTCGACCTGTCCTTCTCGCCGGTGCGCGAGCTGAACCTGAAGGGCCTGGCGCAGCTGGAGGACATCGAGCCGCTGCTGGGCCGAAGCGCCTGGACGGTGTGGGTGGCCGGCATCTCATGAAGGTGGCGGGCATTACCGAGGGAGACTTCTGATTCGATTTTGGCTTGCAGCCCGTTACGCCACAGGACAGCTGTGGGCATTGCCTTGATCCAGCGAACTCGATCGGCCAAAACCACGTGGAACTCGTCTGCGTAGCCGAAGACGGCTGAGCCGCCTGCAGGCTGCCCTCGGTATTCGTCCCTTCGGGTAGGCGGGCGGGGGGCTGTGGGGCTCAGGGGACCCAGTCGAAGCGTAGGCTGTAGTCTTCGCAGACGCCGTCGTAGCCGCTGGCGGCCTTGACGCAGACGGTGAAGGTGTTGTTGTTGCCGCTGGTGCAGACGCCGGAGGGGCTGGAGCAGGTGCTGGTGTGCTGATCCTGGTCGGCGCAGATCTGGTCGCCGGCGTTGCAGCCGGTGCGGTAGACGTCCATGCGCAGCGCGCTCTCGGCCGGGTTGAAGTAGATGCGGAAGGTGCCGCTGCCGGGTGAGCCGCGCTGGAAGTCGACCGTGTAGCAGTCCATGTCGGTGCGCCCACCGGAGCGGTGGACCAGGGTGCCGTTCATGGTGACGAAGGTGGCGTTGTCGGTGGTGATGGTGCCCACGCCGGTGGCGGCCAGGCAGGTGTCGCCGATATCGGCGGTGTCGCCGCATTCGCAGCCGGTGCTGTGGGTCAGATCCACATCGTAGTAGTTGCTGTCGCAGGACTGGATGTAGCAGTCGCCGCCCGAGCAGGCGGGCGTGGCGTGGGCCAGGCTGCAGGCCTGGCCGCAGCCGCCGCAGTGATTGACGTTGCCGTCGGTGAAGGTCTCGCAGCCGTCGCTGCGGTCGCTGTTGCAGTCGCCGTAGCCGCTGGTGCACGAGGTGTAGTTGCAGGCGCCGCTGTCGCAGGACGCCCCGGAGGCGTTCTGGATCTGCACCGTGCAGTTTATCCTGTTGCCGCAGTTGGTGCCGCAGGAGGAGGTCTGCCAGATGTCGACCTCGCAGCCGTCGCTGCGGTCGCCGTTGCAGTCGCCGTAGCCCGCGTCGCAGGACGTGTAGTCGCAGCTGCCGCTGTCGCAGGTCAACCCGCTGGCGTTGTTGACCGCCAGGTTGCAGTCCACCCGGCCGCCGCAGCTGTTGCCGCAAGCGGCCGTCTGCCATAGATCGGTCTCGCAGCCGTTGGTGCGGTTGCCGTCGCAGTCACCCCAGCCGGCCACACAGGCCACGTAGTCGCAGCCGTCCGAGCTGCACTGGACGCCGGTGGCGTTTTGCACCTGCACGTTGCAGTCCACCCGGTTGCCGCAGTTGGTGCCGCAGGCCGCGGTCAGCCACAGGTTGGTCTCGCAGCCGTCGGTGGCGTCGCCGTTGCAGTCGCCCCAGCCGGCGTTGCACGCGGAGTAGGCGCAGGCGCCGCCGTTGCAGCTGGCGCCCGAGGCGTTCTGGATCTCGCTGAAGCAGTCGACCCGATCGCCGCAGTTGGTGCCGCAGGAGCCCGTCTGCCACAGGTTGGTCTCGCAGCCGTCGCTGCGGTCGCCGTCGCAGTCGCCGTAGCCCGCGTCGCAGGAGGCGTAGTCGCAGGCGCCGCTGTCGCAGTTGGCACCGGAGGCGTTGAGGATCTCGTTGAAGCAGTTGACCTGGCTGCCGCAGCTGGGCCCGCAGGAGGAGTTCAACCACAGGCTGGTCTCGCAGCCGTTGCCGCGGTCGCCGTCGCAGTCGCCGTAGCCCGAATCGCAGGAGCCGTAGTCGCAGGCGCCGCTCGAGCAGGTGACCCCGCTGGCGTTTTGCACTTGGGTGAAGCAGTTCTGCAGGGTGCCGCAGCTGTTCCCGCAGGCGCCGGTCTGCCACAGGTCGGTCTCGCAGCCGTTGCTGCGGTCGCCGTCGCAGTTGCCGAAGCTGGCGTCGCAGCTCGAGTAGTTGCAGTCGCCGGCATCGCAGACGACGCCGCCCGCGTTTTGCACCTGGCTGTTGCAGTTGACCCGGCTGGCGCAGTCGAGGCCGCAGGAGGAGGTCTGCCAGATGTCGGTCTCGCAGCCGTCGCTTCTGTCGCCGTTGCAGTCGCCGAAACCGGCGTCGCAGGCGGTGTAGTCGCAGACCCCGGCGTCGCAGTGGATGCCCGAGGCGTTTTGCACCTGGTCGCTGCAGTCCACGCCGCCGTCGCAGGCGTTGCCGCAGGAGCCGGGTTGCCACAGGTCGGTCTCGCAGCCGTTGCTGCGGTTGCCGTCGCAGTCGCCCCAGCCGGCGTCGCAGCTGCCGTAGTCGCAGAGCCCGGCGTCGCAGGTGATGCCGCTGGCGTGCTGCACCTGGGCGGTACAGTCGATGCCGCCGGCGCAGGCGTTGCCGCAGGAGCCGGGCTGCCACAGGTCGGTCTCACAGCCGTTGCTGCGGTCGCCGTCGCAGTCGCCCCAGCCGGCGTCGCAGCTGGTGTAGTCGCAGGCGCCGCCCGAGCAGCTGACGCCGCTGGCGTTCAGCACCTGGCTGTTGCAGTCGACGGTATCGCCGCATGCGGTGCCGCAGGAAGCCGTCTGCCAGATGTCGGTCTCGCAGCCGTCGCTGCGGTCGCCGTCGCAGTCGCCCCAGCCGGCGTCGCAGCTGGTGTAGTCGCAGGCTCCGCTGGCGCAGCTGATGCCGGCGGCGTTTTGGACCTGGGCGCTGCAGTCGATCAGACTGCCGCAGCTCGGGCCGCAAGCGCCGGTCTGCCACAGGTCGGTCTCGCAGCCGTTGCTGGGGTCGCCGTCGCAGTCACCGAAGCCGGCATCGCAGGAAGGCTGGCAGACGCCGGCCGAGCAGGAGGTGGTGCCGTTGGGGTTGGTGCACTGGGTGGCGCAGTCGCCGCAGTGGCTGACGTCGCCGTCGGTGTAGGTCTCGCAGCCGTTGTCCGGATCGCCGTCGCAGTCGCCCCAGCCGCTGTTGCAGACCGGTACGCAGACGCCGCTGTTGCAGTTGGTGTTGCCGTGCAGGTTGGAGCAGCTGTTGCCGCAGGCGCCGCAGTTGGCCGTGTCGCTGTCGGTATTGATCTCGCAGCCGTTGGCCGGCTGGCCGTCGCAGTCGGCGTAGCCGGCGCTGCAGGTGTCGATCTGACACGAGCCGCTGGCGCAGGTCTCGCTGGCGTTGGCCAGGCTGCACCACTGGCCGCAGCCGCCGCAGTGATCCAGGGTGGTCAGGTCCTGCTCGCAGCCGTTGTCCGGGGCGCCGTCGCAGTCGCCCCACAGGGCGTCGCAGCTCGGGGTACAGGCCCCGTCGACGCAGGCGGTTGTGCCGTGGGCGTTGCTGCAGGCCGACCCGCAGCTGCCGCAGTTGGCCACGTCGGCGTCGATGTGCGTCTCGCAGCCGGGCTCCGGGCCGCAATCGGCCCAGCCCGCTTCGCAGCTGATCAGCTGGCAGACCCCGCCCTCGCAGCGCTCGTTGGTGTGCGGCGTGTCGCAGGGTGCGTCGCAGGCGCCGCAGTGGACCTCGCTGGTTTCCAGGTCGACGCAGCCGGTGCCGCAGCAGCTCAGCGGAGCGTCGCAATCCGGGCCCACCCCGCCGCACAGGCAGTCGCCGCTGGTGCAGATCTCGTTGTCGTCGCAGGTGTTGTCGCAGGCGCCGCAGTGATCGTTGGAGGCGTCGGGGTCGTGGCAGCTCGAGCCGCAGCAGAGCTGGTCCGGGCTGCAGTCCGGCCCGTCACCGCCGCAGCTGCACAGACCCAGCACGCACTGCTCGCCGGCCTGGCAGACGATACCGCAGCCGCCGCAGTGCAGCGGGTCGACCATGACGTCGACGCACTCGATGCCGCAGCAGGTCTGCTCGGCGGTGCAGTCCGGGCCCACCGAGCCGCAGCTGCAGGCGCCATCGACGCAGACCTCGTTGGGGTCGGAGCAGGCCTGGCCGCAGCCGCCGCAGTTCTGCTCGTCGTTCATCAGGTTGGTCTCGCAGCCGTCGTCCGGGACGCCGTTGCAGTCGGCGAACTGGTCCGAACAGTCGCCGCGCTCGCACGCGCCCTGGTTGCAGATGGCCGGCGCGTTGTCGAAGGAGCAGACGTTGCCGCAGCCGTTGCAGTTGTCGGGGTCGCTAAGGATGTCGATCTCGCAGCCGTTGTCGGCCAGCCCGTCGCAGTCGGAGTAGCCGTCGGCGCAGGAACCGATGGCGCAGGCGCCGTCGACGCAGACGGCATCGGCCTGGTTCAGGTCGCAGATGTTGCCGCAGGCGCCGCAGTTGAACGGGTCGGTGTCGGTGTCGAAGTCCTCGTCGGTCTCGGCGTCGCAGTCGTTGTCCAGGGTGTCGCAGATCTCGACCCCGCCGTTGGTCGGGGTGCAGGCGTACTCGCAACCGTCGGCCGGATCGGTGTTGACGTCCCAGTGGCCGTCATCGCAAGCGCCCATGGTGCAGCCGCCGTCGACGCACAGGCCGGTGGCGTGGGGGTAGGTGCACTCGTTGTTGCACATGCCGCAGTGGTCGGGATCGCTGTCGGTGTCGAAGTCCTCGTCGATCTCGGCGTCGCAGTCGTTGTCGATGGTATCGCAGGCTTCGGCCCCGCCGTTGGTCAGTGTGCAGGCGTACTCGCAGCCGTCGGCCGGGTCGCCGTTGATGTCCCAGTGGCCCTGCGGGCAATCGATGCCCTCGCCCTGCAGCGCGATCAGGCGGCTGGGGTTGTCGAGGTCCGAGGAGTCTATGCGCACCGCGCCCGAGTCGTCGCCGACCGCCAGCGGCAGGTAGCGCAATGTCACCTGGATCACGTCGGCCGCCGTTTGGAGCACCACCGGCATGTCCGGCACGTCGAGCAGGGTGAAGTCCTGGCTGGAGCCGACCGACATCTCGATGGCGTCGATGCGCAGCGGTCCCACCCCGGCCTTGGCCACGTGCAGGGTCTCGTCGCGGTGCTGGCCGCGGTAGACCTGGCCGAAGTCGATGGGCGGGAAGGGCATGACGAACAGGTCCGGGTCGATGCCGTTGGCGAACAGGCTGACCTCGACCAGGGGCAACTCGGGATCGTTGCTCTCGATGTCCAGCCGGCCCTCGTGGCCGCCGGTGACTGTGGGGGCGAAGGTCACCTGCAGGCTGGCCTCCTCGTCGGGGGCGATGTTGGGCAGGCTCTGCGGCTGGATGGAAAAGGCGTTCATGCCGCCTTCGATGACCAGGCTGGAGATCTCCAGAAAACGGCCGCCGAGGTTGCGCACCACCAGCGGCAGCTGGGTGTCGTCGTGCACGTGTAGGTCGCCGAAGTCCAGGTCCAGCGGGTCGACCTCGATGATCGGCGGCACGTAGCCGCTGGCCACCACGGCCACCTCGCGCTGGGGCGGATCGATGTCCGGACAGTCGATCAACAGGCTGCCGGCGTCGGCACCGCTGTCGGCCGGGGTGTAGGTCAGGGTGACGAAGCGGGTCTCGTCCGGCTGCAACAGCTGCGGCGCGTCGGGCGACAGCGCGGCCAGGTCGAAGCCGTCGGCCGGGTCCGAGCTGAGGGCGAACTCGTCGGGCGATTCACCGCTGAAGGCGACGCCGGTGACGGCCAGCGGCGCGCCGCCGGCGTTGGTCAGGCTGATCTCCAGCGGCAGGCTCTCGCCGATGCGCACCTCGCCGAAGTCGACCGGCGCCGGGTCGACCACCAGGTCGGGCACCACGCCGCGGCCGCTCAGCGGGATCTCGAGCTGGGGATCGTCGGCATCGTTGGAGGCGATCACCACCCGATCGGCCAGCTCGCCGGTGGTCGCCGGGTGGAAGACCACCCCCAGCTCCAGGGCGTCGCCGCGGTTGAGGTAGGCCGGGAACGCGGGCCGGTCCTCGAGGTGGAAGTGCTCGTTGGCCAGGCTGCCGAGCTGGATCTCATCCACGGTCAGCACCGCGTTGCCCGAGCCCTGGTTGGACACGGTCAGGCCCAGCCGGGCCTGGCTGCCGGTCATCACGTCGCCGAAGGCCAGCTCGCCGGGCTCGACCGCCAGCGCGGCCGTGCCCTTGAACTGGCTGACCAGCTGCACGGTCACCCGGGCCTCGTCCGGGTCGTTGGAGATGATGGCCAGCACGCCCACGTCGCCCATGCCGTCGGTGGCGCGGTAGGTGACGTCGAAGCTGAACTCCTCGCCCGGCTCAACCGTCTGCGGTAGCGCGTCCAACGTGGCCGGGTCCAGGCTGAAGTCCTCGACCGTGCCCATCTCGAAGGCCAGATCGAGCAACTGCAGCGGCTCGTCGCCGACGTTGCGCAAGCGGATGGTGCCAGCCACCGGCACGCCCACCATCACCGAGCCGAAGTCGAGCACGTGCACCGGCGGGTCACCGCTGGTCGGCGGTGCCAGGATCTCGATGTCGGGTCCGATCGGCCCGGCGTCACCGTCGCCGTCGCCGCCGTCGATGCCGCCGTCGCCGGCCTCGCGGCAGAAACCCTCGTCGCAGAACCCGCCCACCGGACAGTCCGCATCCGACTCGCAGGCCTGGGCATCGTCATCGCCGCCCTCGTCCTGGCAGATTCCCCCGATGCAGGCCTGGCCCACCGGGCAGTCCTCGTCGGCCGAGCAGGGGATGCTGCCGTCGACCGGGCTGCCGCTGTTGTCGCTGCAACCGCAGGCCACCAGCGACAGCGCAAGGCATAGACCGAACCCCTTGGCCACAGCGACGCGAAACGTCTTCATGGGCGCCTCCACGCTTCAGCAAGATCCTACCGATTTTCAATATAGTAGCACCGATTATCGATGGGCGGCAAGGGCCGCGACATCGCGGGCCGGGCAGGGATGCATCCCTTGGACATGGGATGCCCGAAACTCGGCCCGGGGGTGGGGAGGGTCTCTCCACTGGTTCGTTTCTTACCACTTCTGCGGGCGGCCGCCGTGGGTCCAGGCTGGGCATCCGCAGGGTGCAGCACCGGCGCGACGCTCAATAAAGTGCAAATATAACACTGGGTTGCCTTGACGCCGGCTCTTGTCAGGTCCGATTCGCCGGCTTCCGGGAATCGCCGCGCGTTGCTGGCACATCCGTTGCAATTCCGGGTGGCACCCGATTTTTCAAGGCTCGTAGTTCAGGGTCGTTGAGCGGAGAGCGCAGCGCCGGGGAGGTGCTGCGGACCGGGACTGGAATACGAGGGAGGGCACCATGCCTGAAGAAGTTCGACGGCTCGGACTCTGTTCGACCTGCATCCACGCCGAACACTGCATCAACTGCCGCACCACTGCGACCAGACCGATCCAGTTCTGCGAGCAGTTCGAATGCAACTCGCCGAGCCCACCACCCGCGAGTTCTCGGCCGTCGCCCGTGCCAGCCGGAAAATCCAATCCCGGATCGACCGCCAGACCCGGACCAACAAGCCTCAAGGGATTGTGCGTCAACTGCGAATGTCGTTTCGATTGCTGCTTGCCGAAGCCCGAAGGAGGGGTCTGGCACTGTGAAGAGTATCGCTAGGGCCGAGCGAAGCCAACCCGGTGCAGCGAGCGGTTTGTGGAACGAGCTGCAGGAGCGATGGACATGAAACCGGTAGACATGGAAGCGCTGATCGACAGGCACAAGGGCTCACCTGGTAGTTTGATCGCCATGCTCGAGGAGATCCAGACGCAGAACGGGTTTCTCGATCGAGAATCGCTCGAGCAGGTCGCCAGGCAGACCCGACGACCGCTGGTCGAGGTCTACGGGGTCGCGACCTTCTACAAGGCGTTCAGCCTCAAGCCCAAGGGCAAGCACCAGGTTTCGGCTTGCCTGGGGACGGCTTGTCATGTCCGGGGCGCACCCGGCATCGCCAAGGAGTTGAGCCGTCAGTTGGGCATCGCGCCCGGAGAGACGACGGAAGACGAGGAGTTCGGCTTCGAGACGGTCAATTGTCTGGGGGCCTGTGCCCTGGGACCCATCGTCGTGACCGACGGGCACTATCATTCGAGCGTCACCACCGATCGCGTGGCCGATGTCATCGAAAGCACCAAAAACGGCAACAACGGATTGCTGGATACATCCGACGACCGGCTGATTCCCATCCGCGTCAACTGCCCGAAGTGCAACCACTCCTTGATGGATCCAGAATACCCGATCGATGGCTTGCCGTCGATCAGGACGACCGTGTCCTCCGGCCGCAAGCACGGCTCGCTCCGCCTGTCCAGTCTATACGGCAGCCAGGAGGTCGTCTCGGACTTCCCCATACCGATGGACAAGGTGGTGAATATTTTCTGTCCGCACTGTCATTCGGAGTTGGTCGGGTCGATGCCTTGTCCGGAATGCGGCGCGCCGATGGTGTCGATGATCGTCAAAGGGGGAGGGGTCATTCAGATCTGCACGCGAAGGGGTTGCCCTGGACACAACCTGTCCGTCGGCTGATTGCAGCCAGGCATGAAGAAGTGACAGGACAGGCAATCCGCTGAATAGGAGCATTCGATGCCCCACATCCGATCCCTGGATGCGTTCGAGGATTTTCGCAAGCTGCTGCTGGACAAACCCGGCAAGCGCAAGCCTTGCCTGGTCATCTGCGCCGGGACCGGTGGACAAGCCTCAGGTGCCAACGACCTCATCCGCATCATCAAACGACAGTTCATCGAGCGCAATCTCCAGGATGATCTCTCGCTGCGGATCACCGGCTGCCTCGGATACTGCGAGATGGATCCGTTCATCTTGGTCGAGCCGGGAAACCAATTCTATCCCAAGCTCGACATGAACGACGTGCCCAGGGTGATCGACGCGGCCCTGGAAGGCAGGGTTTTGGACGATCTCCTGTACCGGGAGCCCGGGAGATCTACTCCTTGCGGCAGCCAGACCGATATCCCGTTCTTCCGCGGCCAAAAGCGGGTCGTCTTGGGTGAGAACCAGTTCATCGATCCGATCCGGATCCTCAATTATATGCGCCGTGGCGGTTATGAAGCCCTGGGCAAGGTACTGGCCAAAGGCGACGGCGATTGGGTCGCCGACCAGGTCTTGGAATCCGGACTGCGCGGTCGTGGTGGGGCTGGTTTCCCGACGGGCAAGAAGTGGAAGATGGCCCGGGCCGCCGGTCGAGCAGGCGAACCGAAGTACCTCGTCTGCAACGCCGACGAAGGGGACCCGGGTGCATACATGGATCGCAGCCTGCTCGAGGGCAACCCGCACGCCATCCTGGAAGGGATGCTCATCGGCGGCTATGCCATCGGGGCGACCCGGGGGATCATCTATGTGCGCTCCGAGTATCCCCTGGCGATCAAGCATTCGTTGATCGCCATCCGCCAGGCGCGCGAGCTGGGCCTGCTCGGCGACGATGTCCTCGGCACCGGTTTCAGCTTCGACGTCGATATCGTCCAGGGTGCGGGGGCGTTCGTGTGTGGGGAAGAGACCGCCTTGATCAAGTCGATCGAGGGCCAGATGGGTGAGCCTCGACAGCGCCCGCCATATCCGATCAACCGGGGAATTCATGGCTACTCGACCTGCATCAACAACGTCGAGACGCTGGCCAATATCCCGCTCATCATCAGGAACGGCGCCGATTCCTATCGCGAACTCGGCATCGAGGGCAATACCGGCACGAAGATCTTCTCTTTGGTGGGCAAGATCCGCAACACCGGTCTGGTGGAAGTTCCGCTCGGTACGCCGATCGCCAAGGTGGTCTACGACATCGGCGGCGGCGCTCCGGGCGACAACCACATCAAGGCCGTGCAGACGGGTGGCCCTTCGGGGGGGTGCATTCCGGCCTCCATGTTCGACCTGTCCATCGATTACGACAGCCTGAAGGAGGCCGGCTCGATCATGGGCTCCGGCGGCATGATCGTCATGGACGAGAAAACCTGCATGGTCGACGTGGCCCGTTACTTCATGAGCTTCCTCAAGGACGAGTCCTGCGGCAAATGCTTCCCCTGTCGGAAGGGTACGCAACGCATGTATGAGCTGCTCGACGACATCACCCGCGGCAAGGGGACGCTGGAGCACCTGGACTTGCTCGAAGAGCTGGCCGATGTGGTGGTCGACACGACCATGTGCGGTCTGGGGCAGTCTGCATCCAATCCCGTCAAGGGCACCCTGCGCTACTTCCGCGAGGAGTACCTGCGCCATATCCTGGACAAGCGCTGCGACGCCTTCGTCTGCACGGACCTGGTCGGCGCACCGTGCGCAACGGCCTGTCCTCTGGGAACAGAGGCTTGGCGTTATGTGGCCCATGTGGGGCGCAAGGAGCTGGAGCATGCCTATCGGGCGATTCGAGTCTCGAACCCGCTGCCGGCGGTAGCGGCCCGGGTGTGTCACCATCCTTGTGAGGAGCACTGCCGGGCCGGCGCCAGCGGTGGTCAACCGATCGCCATCCGGACACTGAAGCGATACGTCACCGACCGGGTGCCGCCCCGACCGTTCTCACCGGAGGAGTCGGTCACGACAGCCGATGATCTGCCGCCGGTCGCCATCGTCGGCGCTGGACCGGCTGGCTTGTCGGCCGCCCACTTTTTGTCCCGCCAGGGAATCCGTTCGACCCTCTTCGAAGCCGGTGCCGAACCGGGGGGGATGCTGATCGCAGCCATCCCCGCCTACCGTCTGCCGCGCGACGTTGTTCGGGCCGAGATCGCGGCCTTGATCGACGAACGGGTCGCGGTGGAGTGCGGCATGGTCTTCGGCCAGGATTTTTCCCTGGACGACCTGCGTGAACGGGGCTACGGCGCGGTCTTTCTGGCCATGGGCGCGCACCGCAGTGGCAAGCTCGGGCTGCCGGGAGAGCAGAGTCGGGGAGTCTATCCCTCGATCGAGTTTCTGAAGGCCTTTCACACCGACGGCCGGGAACTCGCCCGCGGTCGGGTGGGCGTCATCGGTGGCGGCAACTCAGCCGTGGACGCGGCCCGGGTCGCTCTCCGCCTGGATGATGTCGAGGAGGTGACCGTCTTCTATCGGCGGACCCGGGACGAGATGCCGGCCTTCGCCGAGGAGATCGAAGATGCGCTCGATGAGGGAATTCGTCTCGAGTCGCTGGTCTCTCCGGTCGGCATCATCGAGCACGATGGGGCGATCACCGGGCTGCGCTGCATCCGCAATGAGTTGGGGGCAAGGGACGCGAGTGGGCGCAGGCGACCGGTTCCAATCGAGGGCTCGGAGTTCGCCGTCGAACTCGACACATTGATCGTGGCCATCGGAGAACGGCCGGATACGGTCGATATCGATGAGGTGGCCGCGGGGCGGCTCGAAGTGGCCAAGAACAGCTGTGTCCAGGTCGAACGACGGACGCTGGCGACCTCCATCGAAGGCGTCTTTGCCGGCGGCGATGCGGTCACCGGGCCCAACACCGTGGTGGATGCCATGGCCCATGGCAAGCGGGCGGCAGAGGTCATGGGACGGTATCTGCGGGGCGAGCAAGTGGCCGCCGAGGAGCAGCCGCGGCTGCCGCGAAGATACATACCATTGGTCGAAGATGCGGATACGTCGAATGAGGCCGCAGGCCGGGTGGCGACCCCCAAATCCGAACCAAAATGGCGAAGGCGGAACTTCGTCGAGGTGGAGAGCAGCATCTCGTCGCGTGAGGCGGCCAATGAAGCGCGTCGCTGTCTGCGCTGCGACCTGGAGTTCACAGAGAGCGCCGAGAATCCGGCGGATGCTGATACGGAATCGAAAGGTGCGGCATGATCAATCTGACGATCAACGGCTTGGCCTGCACGGTAGAGCCGGGTGCGACGCTGTTGGAAGCCGCAACGCAGTACGGCATGCCGATACCCACGCTCTGCCATATGGAGGGCTTGACCCCATATGGTGCCTGCCGTTTGTGCGTGGTGGAGATCGGTCCCGCCGGACGCAGCCGGTTGGTCACCGCATGCACCTACCCGGCGGAAGAAGGACTGAACGTCCGGACCGCATCGCGGCGGGTCGTCCGGGCCCGGAAAATGATACTGGAGCTGCTGTTGGCGTCTTGTCCGCAGTCGAAGACGGTTCAGGATCTGGCCGCGGCGTACGAGGTGCGCCAGCAGCGTTTCAAACAGGAGTACGAAGACTGCATCATGTGCGGCCGCTGCGTCCGGATGTGCGCCGAGCAAATGATGGCCAGCGCCATCGGTTTCAGGGGACGCGGAGAAAACCGCAGCATCGGCACGCCGTTCGACATCGAGTCGGATCAGTGTCGCCATTGCGGCGGTTGCATCTATGTCTGCCCCGCTTGCGAGCTGCGTTGCACCTACAACGAACCGGAAAAGGCCATCTGCGGCGGTTGCGCCAACTTGAGCCCGCCCTGCGTCGAGCCGGACGCTTACGACGACATGATGTGCAGCATGAACCCTTGTATGGCGTGCGAGATCGCGCATCGCAAGGGCGAGACAGAATGACAAGCCTACAAGACAACAGGAGGTCTTCGGCATGAGCCTATCCAAGGTCAACGCCTCGGCGGCGACTCTGAGCAAGAACCGGACCGAGGGTTCGATCGTTCCGACCTCGGGCATGTGCGTCACCTGCGTCGACGGCTGCATCGGGATGTGCGATATCGGAAAGTCCGCCTATCGGGGCCACGAAGTCATCTACCCGCAACCGTTCGGGGTGATCACATCCGCCGGCGAGAAGGCCTATCCGGTCGATTACTCGCACTTCAACATCATCGGCGGTGTCCAGGGGGCGGAGGGGATCGATGCCGACTCGGACAAGGCCATCTTCCCGGCGGTGGATCTGTCGGTTCGCCTGGGCCGTGACAAGGGGCTCGAGTTCAAGCTGCCCTGGATCATTCCCGGTATCGGCTCGACCAACGTGGCGCGCAACAATTGGGAAGGGCTGGCGATTGGGACGGCGCTCGCGGGCACCGGCCTGACCATCGGTGAAAACGTCGCCGGGATGGATCCGGAAGCGGTCATCAAGAACGGCCAGGTCGTCGACACGGTCGACCTCAAACGCCGCGTGAAGCTCTTCCAGGACAACCAGATCGATGGCTACGGCGCCATCGTGGTCCAGGCCAATGTGGAAGATACGCGTTTGGGTGTACAGGAGTACGCCATCCGTGAGTTGGGGGTCGAGTGCGTCGAGATTAAATGGGGGCAGGGCGCCAAGAACATCGGCGGCGAGGTCAAGATTGGCGATCTCGCGAAAGCCCAGCTGCTCCACGAGCGCGGCTACGTGGTGATTCCCGACCCCTCACGGCCGGAGGTCATCGAGGCGTTCAAGCACGGCACTTTCTCGGAGTTCGAGCGGCATTCGCGGGTGGGCATGGTCACCGAGGAGTCTTTCGCCCGGCGCGTCGAGGAGCTTCGGGCGGCGGGTGCCCGCTACATCTTTCTCAAAACCGGTGCCTATCGGCCGGCGGCGCTGGCGCTGGCGCTCAAGCTGGCCTCGCGGTACGGGATCGACATGCTCACGGTCGACGGCGCCGGGGGCGGTACCGGTATGAGCCCATGGCGGATGATGAACGAATGGGGCATACCACCGGTGGAGTTGCACTCGCTGCTGTATCGATACGCCAATCGCCTGGCCGAACGGGGCGAGTACGTTCCAGACCTGGTGGTCGCCGGCGGTTTCACTTTCGAGGATCAGATCTACAAGGGTCTCGCCCTCGGAGCGCCGCACACCAAGCTCGCTGGAATGGCACGGGCGCCGATCGCCGCTGCAATGGTCGGCAAGACCATCGGCAACGCGATCGAGAGCGGACAGGTGCCGGTCTATGTGGAGCGGTTCGGCAGAGAGCGAGACAAGATATTCGTCACCGCGGGTGTGTTGCAGGAGAAGATCGGCAAGGAGGAGTTCGAGCGGCTACCGGCGGGCGCGATCGGGCTTTTCACGTACTACGAGCGATTGGCCCAGGGACTTCGACAGCTCATGGCGGGAGCGAGGAAGTTTTCCACCGAGCACATCTCCCGGGATGACCTGTGCGCCCTGACGCGAGACGCAGCCGAGCGCAGCGACATCTCATTCGTGATGGATACGGACGAGGAGAGGGCAGAGGAGATACTGAACGACTGAGGGGTGCCGAGCCCGATCCTCGATACGCCGCCGCGGCCCCGCGGGGCGCGGTCGTAGCGGACGCGGTGGCGCTCCATCCGACCACCGGCCGCGGTGCCGGTCAAGCGAATCCGACAGGCGATCAATCTGCTGAAGCTCCTCCGGGGGGGCGCTTCGGTCCCGCCGCTTTGGACGGCCGGATGGGCTGGCCCCGGATGGGTTGGCCCATTCAGGGCGCGGGTCCGGGTTTGAGCCAGGAGCCGCCGCTGGTGTATACCTCGGGCGCTGGAGGTGTGATGATGGCTTCGATGCCGATCGGTGCTCTGGTGGCGGGGCTGGCCGTGCTGGCCCAGTTGCTGCCGGTGGAGCCGCAGGTGCGGGTGCGCGACTTCGCCTCGGTCAGCTGCCCGCGGCCGGACGCCTGTCTGCTGCTGGATGGAATGGGCGGGCTGTTCTTCTCGGCCGACGGCGGACAGAACCTGCTGCCGCGGGCGCAACTGGATGAGGCTGAAATCCGAAGCATCCATTTCAACAGCTTGCTGCGCGGCTGGGGCGTGGATGCCGGCGGCGACCTGTGGTGGAGCCGCGACGGCGGCCGGCGCTTCCAGCCGCTGGGCGCCAAGGCCGGCTGGCCGCGTGGCGAGAAGATCAGCGCCACAGCCGCCCATCCGGACGGCGGGCTGTGGCTGGGCTGCGCCTCGGGGGCGGTCTACCGGCTGGTGGCCGCCGGCGACGGGGCCGGGCCGGGTCGCGTGCAGCGGGGGCCGCAGGGCCCCGACGCGCCGGTGGTCGGCCTGGCGCCGGCGCCGAACGGGGCGCTGGTGGTGCTGTATGCCGGCGGCCGGCTGCTGCGTGCGGCCGGCGCCGGCGAGCGGGTCGAGCGCGGCCGGGCGCTGTCCGGCAGCGCCCGGGGGCTGGTGCGCGTCGGTGAAGGTCTGGTGGCCAGCGGCTGCCGCGGCCGGGTGCGGTTTTCGACCGACGGTGGGGCCAGCTGGCAGGCGCCCGCATCCGGGCCCGAGCCGCCGACCTGCTTGCGGCCGGTGGGCGCGCTGGCCGGCATGGCGGTGCTGGCCGGGCTGGCCGGCCAGCTGCTGCTGGCCGAGGCGGCCAGCCGGCGGGTCAGCGTGCTGGCCGCCGGGCCGCAGCGCCACTGGCGGGCCGCCGCCCGGCGCGGCCCGGAGCTGCTGCTGGTCGGCGACGGCGGGGCCATCGGCCGGCTGCTGCCGGACGCCACAACCGGCCCGCGCTACCTGCCGGTGGCGGAGACCCGACCCGGCCTGGTCGACGTGCGCACCTGGTCGAAGCGCCGCGCACTGCGGGCCTACAGCGACGGCCGGATCGATCTAAGTGCCGACCGTGGCCAAACCTGGCAGTCGGCGGGCCGGCCGGGCGGGGAATTGCGGCGGGCCGACTTCGTCGACCCGAAGCACGGCTTCGCCATCCGCGGCGCCCACCAGGTGCTGGGCACCGGCGACGGCGGCCAGAGCTGGCAGATGCTCGGTTGCTGGAACGACCTGGCGCTGCACGATCTGGACTTCATCGACCGCCAGCGGGGCTGGGTGGTCGGCGGCGGGGGGGCCCTGCTGCGCACCATCGACGGCGGCCGCAGTTGGACGCTCGATCGGACCGCGGGCTTCGACCGCAGCCTGTTTCGGGTGCAGTTCGTGGACCGGCGCCGCGGTTTCGCCGTGGGCGAGAAGCGCAGCGTATTCCGCACGCACGACGGCGGGGCGAGTTGGCAGCGGCTGTCCGAAGGCCGCGCCCGGCTGCACAGCCTGTGCTTTCTGGACGCCCGCCGCGGCTGGGTGGGCGGCGACGGCGGGCTGGTGCAGTGGTCCGCGGACGGGGGTGAGACCTGGGAGCAGCGCCCGGTGCCCACCGCCGAGCCCATCCGGGCGCTGGCCTTCGCCGACCGGCAACGCGGGCTGGCCGGCGCGGCAGGCGGTCTGTTGTGGGCCACCCGCGACGGTGGCCGCCACTGGCGGCGCATCGAACTCGGCCTGGGCGCGGGCATTTTCACCGCGGCCTGCTTCGCCGGCAGCGACCGCTGCCTGGTCGGCGGCGAGAAGGGCCTGCTGCTGCTGGGCGATCCCTTCGGTGGCGGTGGCAGCGATTGAGCTGTGGAAAGCGTCCTGGACGGCCATCGTCCGGCTCGATAGAATGGCGGGGATGGAGCGCGAGACCACAGACGAACGGCGCGGGCAGCCTCGGGTGGCGACCGAGATCCGCGTCGAGTACCGCACCGTGGGCAGCTTTCTGACCGACTACGCCAGCAACCTGTCCAAGGGCGGAGTCTTCATCCAGACCGACAACCCGCTGCCGCCCGACTCCATGGTGCGGCTGGTCTTCTCGCTGCCGGGCACGCCATTTCTGTTCGACGTCTCGGGCCGGGTCAAGTGGAGCCGGAAGGACTTCGACGACGCGCAGCAGATGCCCGGCATGGGGGTGGAGTTCATCCAGGTCGACGACAAGGTTCGGGCGCGCATCGCCGGCTACGTCGAGCGGCGGCGCCGAGAGCACGCCGCCGAGCGGCCGCCGCCCGTGCAACGGCCGCGGGTGCGCATCCGCTCGACCAGCGGCTCGGGTGCCCAGCGCGGCGAGGTCACCCACCGCGACGGCCGGCCTCTGGGCGCGCGGAGCCGCGGCCGGGGAGGGCGCAAGCCGTGAGCACCGGCACCAAGCCTCCGGCGCCGCAGAACAAGACCGCCGAGGAGTTCAGCTTCGAGCGCTGGCGCCACAAGCGGGTGGTGGTCAACGCCGGCGGTTTCAGCTACCGCGGGGTGCTGCTGGGCGCCGACGAGACCGACCTCTACTTGAAGGGCACCCTGCGCTACCTGGTGCTGCCGCTCGAACGCATCACCGCGGTGCGCCCGGATGGTGAGCGCGACAGCTTCAACCCGCGCAAGGTCGTGGACCGCGCGTTCTACGAAAAACCGGAACCGGAATGAGCCCGCCACCGCCCGCGACCTTTTTCGTCCGCACCTTCGGCTGCCAGATGAACGAGCACGACTCGGAGCGCATGGCGCAGCAGCTGCTGGCCGCCGGGCTGGAACAGGTTGACGCAGCGCGGCATGCGGACCTGATTCTGATCAACACCTGCTCGGTGCGCGCCAAGCCCGAGCACAAGGCGCTGAGCGAGGCCGGGCGCTACAAGCACACCCGCGACCAGCGCGGCGCGCGCATCGTGCTGGCCGGCTGCGTGGCCCGCCAGCGGGGCCGGGCGCTGCTGGAGCGGGCGCCCTGGCTGGACGCGGTCATCGGCCCGGACGCGGTCGGCCGGCTGGCCGACATCGTGGCCCGGCTGGCCGCCGGCGCCGGGCCGTTGCTCGACGTGGCCGATCACACGACCGTACAGCCCGGCTTCGTGCCGCTGGGCCCGGACCATGGACACCCGGTCTGCCGCCACGTGACCATCATGAAGGGCTGCGACAACTTCTGCAGCTACTGCATCGTGCCGCTGGTGCGCGGCCGCGAGGTCAGCCGGGCGGCCGAGGACGTGCTGGCCGAGGTGGCCGAGTTGGCCGGCCGCGGGGTGCGCCAGGTGACCCTGCTGGGCCAGAACGTCAACTCCTACCGCGATCCCGACAGCGGCACCGGCTTCGCCGGGCTGCTGCGGGCGCTGGACCGCCAGGCTGCGGTGGACCGCATCCGCTTCACCAGCTCGCATCCCAAGGACCTGAGCCCGGAGCTGATCGCGGCCATGGCCGAGTGCCCGGCGGTGGCCGAGCATCTGCACCTGGCGCTGCAGTCCGGCTCGGACACGGTGCTCGAGCGCATGGGCCGCGGTCACGACGCGGCGGCTTTCATCCAGCGGGTCGACGCGCTGCGGCAATGGGTGCCCGGGCTGGCACTGACCACCGATCTGATCGCAGGCTTTCCGGGCGAGACCGAGGCCGACTTCCGGGCCACCTTGGAGGTGGTCGAGCGGCTGGCCTTCGACGGCGCCTTCTCCTTCAAATACTCGCCCCGGCCCGGCACTCGGGCCGCCCGCGAGCTGGCCGACGACGTGCCCGCAGCGGTCAAGCAGGATCGGCTGGAGCGGCTCCAGACGCTGATAGGGGAATTAGAAAAAGCCAGTTTGAACAAAATGGTAAAAAGAGAAGTGGAAGTACTGGTTGAAGGAATGAGCGTCCGCGACGACCGGGTGGCCAGCGGCCGCAGCCGCTGCGATCGGGTGATCAACTTCACCCCGGCCGGCGCCGGGCAGCCCGCGCCGGGCAGCCTGGTGCGGGTGCGCATCGAGCAGGTGCGCGGCCACACCCTGTGGGGACGCCAGACCGGCCAGCCGGACGCCACGCAACCCGCCACCGGCTGAGCCGCGACGGGAACTGGGTGCTGGCGCGGGGGATGGCGGCAGGAGGTGAGCGGTGGAACGCGAGCAGGCCTACGAGATGCTCGAGCGCTTCATGCAGCAGATGGTGCCCTTCAACCGCCACCTGGGCATGCGGGTGGGTGGGCTGGACGAGGGAAGGGCCCGGCTGGAGCTGCCCTTCCGCGAGGAGTTCATCGGCGATCCCTTCCGCCCGGCGCTGCACGGCGGGCTGATCTCGACCCTGGTCGACACCTGCGGCGGGCTGGCCGTGGCCACCACCTTCCAGAACATCGAGGACCGCGCCAGCACCGTCGACCTGCGGGTCGACTACCTGCGCCCCGGGCGCATGGAGGATCTGATCGCCGAGGCCCGGGTGGTCCGAGCCGGCAACCGGGTGGCGGTGGTGGCCCTGAGCGCCTTTCACCCCGGCGCCCAGGAGGCCCCGGTGGCCAGCGGCACCGGCGTCTACAACGTACGCCGCGTCCAGGACCGTTGAGCAGCCGCTGACCAGGACCTCGCCGTCAGGGCCACGAGGCGCCCGAATCCGGACCCAGGGGGTGCTCAGATGCGATCGACGAGCCGCCGAACCAAGGCCATCTTGATAGCCATGATAGCCAACGCACTGTTGATGTTGGCTTTTCTGTCCGGCTGCGCCGGAAC
>CAYVQE010000043.1:37700-40324 GCA_964454005.1 uncultured Myxococcales bacterium | reverse complement strand
GTGATCAGGATGCCGCCGGTCTCGGTCTGCCACCAGGTGTCGACGATCGGGCAGCGGCCCTTGCCGACCACCTTGTGGTACCAGTTCCAGGCCTCGGGGTTGATCGGCTCGCCGACCGAGCCCAGCAGCCGCAGCGAGTTCAGGTCGCGCTTCTCGACGTGCTCGTCGCCGAAGCGGGCGATGGCCCGGATGGCGGTCGGGGCGGTGTAGAATATGCTGACCTTGTACTTGTCGACCACGTCCCAGAAACGGCCCGGATCCGGGTAGGTGGGCACGCCCTCGAACATCAGCGAGGTGGCGCCCTGGGCCAGCGGGCCGTAGACGATGTAGCTGTGGCCGGTCACCCAGCCGATGTCGGCGGTGCACCAGTAGATGTCTTCCGGGTGGTAATCGAAGACGTATTTGAAGGTCACGGCGGTGAAGACCATGTAGCCGCCGACGTTGTGCTGCACGCCCTTGGGCTTGCCGGTCGAGCCGGAGGTGTAGAGTATGAACAACGGGTCCTCGGCATCCATCCACTCGGGCGCGCAATCCGCCGCGGCGTCCTTCATCATCTCGTGCCACCACTCGTCGCGGCCGTCCTCCATGTGGATGTCGATGCCCTTGCCGGCGCCGACCCGCTCGACCACGATGCAGGAGCGCACCTCATGGCCCTTGTTCTTGCACAGATCCATGGCCTTGTCGGCGTTGGCCTTCAGGCTGACCGGCTTCTTGCCGCGGTAGGTGCCGTCGGTGGTGATCAACACCGTGCAGGCGGAGTCCAGGATGCGGTCGGCCAGCGACTCGGAAGAGAAGCCGCCGAAGACGATCGAGTGGATGGCGCCGATGCGCGCGCAGGCCAGCATGGCGATCGCCAACTGGGGCACCATGGGCATGTAGATGCTGACCCGGTCGCCCTTCTTCACGCCCTTGCTCTTGAGCACGTTGGCGAACTTGCAGACCTCGTCCTTGAGCTCGGCGTAGGTGTATCTGGCATCCTCGCCCGGCTCGTTGCCTTCCCACAGGATGGCCACCCGGTCGCCGTCGCCGTTGTCGATGTGGCGGTCGAGGCAGTTGTAGGTGATGTTGGTCTGGCCGCCCTCGAAGAACCGGATGAACACGTTGCCCTTCTCATAGGAGTAGGCCCGGACCTTGTCCCACTTCTTGTGCCAGTGGAACTGCTCGGCCATCTCGGTCCAGAAGCCCTCCGGATCCTCGATCGAGCGCTCGTACATCTCCTGGTACTGCTCCATCGACTCGATGAAGGCCTTCTCGGTGAAGTCGGCTGGCGGGTTGTGGACGGTCTCGGTGCTCTTCTTGTCTGTCATTTGGGTTTTTCCTCTCTTTCTACAGGGTTGAAAGCGAACCCGAATTATCTTTCCCGCTGACTGCAGGCGCTTGTGTAGCGTGGATTGACTGGTGTGTCAAGCGAATCAGAGATGCCGCGCCAATGAAAATTTTTTATAGCGGAATAGGGATGCTCTTTATCGCAGAAGCGGCTGAGCGGCAGGCTCACCAGCGCAGCGCGGCCTGGACCAGCAGGCCCAGATCCACGTCGCGGTCACCGAATTGCTCCAGCGGGAGATCGGTGTAGAGATTAGCCATGATCCTGAAATTCTTGTCGAAAATCCACAGATGGGCCCCGGCCGTCAGCCGCATCAGCATGTCGCCGTCGGCGTCGATGTCCGGCTCCAGCCAGTCCAGCCGGGCCATGACCTCGACCAAGTCACTGATCCGCAGGCCAAAATGGCCCCAGAAGGCCAGGGATTGGATCTCGTCTTCGGACTGACCCAGCGGCCCGATGGCGATGGGCGAGTCGAGGGCGATGACGCGGTAGAGGAACTCGCCCACCAGGTGCAGCCGGCCATCGTCGTACTCGACGCCCGGTCCGGCCATGAACAGCACGTCGGTCTCGTCCGCGTCGTTGGCCGAGGTCGGGAAGCCGAGGTAGAGGTTGAAATCGAGCGACAGGTCGCCCAGCCGATAGGCCCCGCGCAGCAGAAAGTCCTTGTGCTTGTTGTTGTCCGTCCAGTTGTTGAAGTTGTTGAGCTGCACCAGCTGCTGGTAGGCCGCGTTCGGCGCCAGGGTGAAGGGATCGTTGAGCAACCCGTTGAACACGCCCAGCACCAGGCTCAGCTCGTCCAGCGGCCGGTAGGTGGCTTGCAGGCCGATCTGGCGCCAGAGGGCGAAGGCGCCGCGTCCGGTCAGCATCAGCGGGTGGGCGATGGCGGCCAGATCCCCCTTGTCGCGCGGCATCATATAGGTGAACTCCGGAATGAAGCGCCCGGCCCGCAGCTCGAGGCTCTGGCTGCCGAAGTCGAAGCGATAGGCCAACCACATGTCGAGCAAGAAGCCGAAGGTATTGCCGGCATCGCCCTGGAAGAAATAGGTCAGGTCCTCGTCGATCAGATGGCCGCGCAGCACCAAGCGGGCGCGCTGGAAGGAGAAGGCGAAGGTGTCGAAGGTGTCGTCGTCGAAGCCGTCGTCGTCCTTGACCACCAGCCGGGTGGTCAGCAGCGACTGGAACAGGCCGCCGAGGCGCACCGAGCCCCAGCGGGAGTGGACGATGGGCCCCAGCAGCTCACCGGTCGCCGCCGCCGGCTCGCCGGCCCTGGGCGCGGCCCTGCCCGCAGGCTCGGGCGGGG
>CAYVQE010000043.1:14548-37600 GCA_964454005.1 uncultured Myxococcales bacterium | reverse complement strand
TCTCGGCTGCGGGCTGCGGCGGGGTCTCGGCTGCGGGCTGCGGCGGGGTCTCGGCTGCGGGCTGCGGCGGGGTCTCGGCCGCGGGGGCTGCTTCGGCCTCGGCAGCGGCCTCGTCGGCCTCGGCTGCGGCAGCGGCCTCGGCTTCAGCTTCGCCCTCGTCCTCATCCCCGGTGTCCTGCTCGTCGCCGTCCGGCTCTTCCCAGCCTTCGAAATCGCTCTGCTGGGCCTGGCCCGCCGGGGCCGGCCCGAGCAGCGCCAGCAGCAACACCAGCCACAGCCAGCCCCGCTTGTCGCACGTGCGCTCCATGGTTCCCTCGCTGAAGTCGTTTCGTGAATTCTCGGACTGCTCCAGTTCTCATTTCACGCGCAGCCGCGCTTGTCAACCACGGGGCGGGCGAGCCGCGGGGCTTACATCAGGCCGGCGTCGGCCAGCGAGAAGGTGCCCTCGCGGCCCACGATCAGGTGATCGAGCACCTCGATGCCCACCACGCCGGCGGCCTGCACCAGCCGTTCGGTCAGCACCAGGTCCTCGCGCGACGGGCTGGGGTCGCCCGAGGGATGGTTGTGGATCAGGATGGCGGCCGGTGCGCCGCGGCGCAGGCAAGCCGCCAGCAGGCTCTTGGGATCCGCTTGGCAGCTGGTCCAGTTGCCCTCGGCCAGACACAGTGCGCCCAGCGGCCGGTGCTTGCCGTCGAGCAGCAACGCGTGCAGGCCCTCGCGCTGGCGGTGTTGCAGGCGGCTGCGGAACCAACCGGCCACCTGGCGGCTGGAGCGGATGGGTACGCCGGCCGGTGGCGCCGGGGCGGCCGCCCGGCGGCCCAGCTCGAGCGCGGCCACCAGCCGGGCGGCGGTTGCCGGCCCCAATCCGGGGTGGCCGGCCAGCTCCTCGGGCAGGGCCCGGGCCAGGCCGCCGTTGCTTTGCAGGGCCTCGGCCAGGGCCCGGCTGCGCGCGGTGGGCGAGTTCCGGTCGCCGCCCAGCACCAGGGCCAACAGCTCGTGCTCGGCCAGCGCCGCCGGGCCCAGCTCCTGCAGCCGGCGGCGCAGTCCGGCCAACTCCTCGCGACCGCGCGCCATCGACGACCTCCCACGCCCGATGCGGAGCAACCGCCGTGCCGGGGGCCGAATTTGGGCGCAACAGACCGTTTTGTCGATATTATGTTGTCGGGGGGCGAGCGGCCGGGTGTCCGGAATCCGGACACCCGGAGCTGCCGGGCCGCGCGTGTTGTTGATTGTTGGCCGGTGCTCTATTAGATTGAGCCCAGCATGGCACCCGCTGACACGACAGCCGCAGACGACGGCGGCCAGACGGAGCAGTCCCTGGCCATTCCATCGCGGTCCATCCCCCCGGCCAAGATCGACCCCGATGCGCTCAAGGTGGTCCGCCGGCTGCAGCGTTTCGGTTACACCGCCTACCTGGTCGGCGGCTGCGTGCGCGATCTGCTGCTCAAGCGCCAGCCCAAGGACTTCGACGTGGTCACCTCGGCCCGGCCCAACGAGGTGCGCAAGCTGTTCCGCAACTGTCGCCTGATCGGCCGCCGCTTCCGGCTGGCCCACATCCTGTTTCGGGGCAAGATCATCGAGACGGCCACCTTCCGCGCCGCGGTCGAACCGAACGGGGACGGCGACCTGCTGATCCGTTCCGACAACGTCTTCGGCACCGAGGCCGAGGACGCCCGGCGGCGCGATTTCACGGTCAACGCCCTGTTCTACGATCCGGTCGCGCGGGTGCTGCACGACCACGTCGGCGGCTTGCCGGATCTGGTCGAGCGCCGGTTGCGCTTCATCGGCCCGCCGGCGGTGCGCGTGCAAGAGGATCCGGTCCGCCTGCTGCGGGCGATCAAGTTCGCGGCCCGGCTGGATTTCACCATCGAGCCGGAGACCTGGCAGGCGGTGGTCGACTACCGCGCCGAGCTGAGCCGTTCGGCGCCGCCGCGGCTACACGAGGAGATCGTGCGCATGCTGCGCTCGGGCGCAGCCGAGCGCTCCTTCCGCTCGCTGTGGGACGCCGGCGTACTCGAGGTGCTGCTGCCCGAGGTGGCCCATTACCTGGCCCGCGCCATCGAGCGCGGCGAGGAGCGCGACCCGGGCGCCGGCCTGTGGGCCTATCTGCGGGCGCTCGACCGCAGCGACCGCGAACTCGAGTCCAACGCGGTGTTGCTGGCCGCCCTGTGGATGCACCCGGTCGGCGACGCCTGCGAATCGAACGCCGACTGCTACGCGCTGAACCAGCGCTCCAAGGCCGTCGGTGATGTGGCCCGGGCGCTGCTGCGCCGCATGATCGAGCGGCTGCGGTTGCCCAAGCGCGATGCCGAGCGCATCCAGCAGCTGCTGGCCAGCCAGAAACGATTGTTGCGGCTGCGGCGCGACCAACCCTTGCCGCGGGGCCTGATGCGCCGCGCCTACTTCCCGGAAGCGCTCGACCTGTTCGAGATCGGGGTGCAGGCCAGCCGCAAGGGCCGGCCCACCTTCGAGCGGCTGCGCGCCGCCTACCTGAAGGGCCAGCACCGCCAGCGCCAGGAACAACAGCCGGCCGAAGCACCGGCGGGCAAGACCAGGCGCGGCGGGCGCCGCCGCTCGCGCCGCCGCCCGCGCCGCCGGCGTTCCAAAACCAAGCCGCAGGAACAGTAGCCGGGCATCGGGCCTGCTGCGGCGCTCACGGCGCCCAGCGGGTCTCGGCGCTGGCCACCGGCTCGCCGCTGTCGGCCAGGGCCAAGCCGTGTATGAACCAGCGCTCGCCCGCGGCGGCGCGCTCCTCCAGGCTGATCGTCAGGCGCTGGCCGGCGCGGCCTTCGCGCTGGTAGCGCACGTCGAGCTGCAGCAGTCGGGCCGCCGGGTGCAGGTCCAGCGGCAGCGCGTCGAGCATCCAGGCTAGCAGGCGCAGGTTGTTGACGTGATCGTTGGAGTCGAGGTCGCCGCGGCCCACCCGCCGCGCGCCCAGCGGCTCGCCAGCTGCCAGCCGGCCCGGGCGCGACAGCGGCCCGGGCAGGCAGCGCTCGGGATCGATCGGGTAGGCCGCCTTGAGCTCGGCCGGCACCCGGGTCACCCGCCGGGTGGTGGTGTCGACGTAGGCCCACATGGTGGTGGCCCGGGCGCAGGGACCTTCGCCGTCGGCCAGCAGGAACTCGCGGCGCGACAGCAGCCGGCCGATGTCCGACGGCCAGGTGGTCACCCGCAACCGGCTGCGCCAGCGCGGAGCGCGCTCGATGCGCAGCCGCGTCTGGGCGATCATCCAGACCTCGCGCCGGGCCGCCAGCCAGTCCATGCCGCGGCCGACGTGCTCGGCCTGCAGGATGGCCGCCTCTTGCATGGCCGCCAGCAAGGCCAGTGGCGTGGCCCGCAGAGCGGCATCCACGTCGGCGTAGCGCAGGATCAGCTCGGTAGTGTAACGCGCGGCCATTGCGGGCCGAGGCTATCCCGCAGCGGCCGCCGGTACAAGCCGCCGCCGTGGTGGACCCATCGGCTTGCCGGGTGAAATCGGCAGGGACTGCCGAGCTGGCGGAATTTGCACGAATGAGTCGACCTCGTAGGCCATCGGCGGCGAAGCCAGGATCTCCCACCACGATCTGACTGATTTCCCAGATCGGCCGTGAGGTCAAGGAAGCGAGGCGTTTTCGAGCGGAGTCGTAGTCATCTACGTCGCCCCTGGCGGGACCGCAAAAACCGCGGAGCATCGAAAACGCCTCGCTGACGGCGAAGCCGGGCCTGCGAGCGTAGCGAGCGGTTCTCGGTCCGCAGAGATCGCGGCCGATCTGGGAAATCAGGGCGAAGGTCGGCCTCTTGTGCCGCGGTTGTTGCGGCGCTAGACTTCCAAAGCGATGGAGAATCGACTGGCTTCGAGGAGAAAACCGATGCGCAGACCCGGATTCGTGCTTCTGAGCCTCACCTGGTGGACCCTGTTCTCTTGTTGGACCGCCGCTTGCGGCGGTGGCGGCGACTACGATCCGGGCGAGACTACGGCCGCCGCCTGCAGCGACGAGGTGGACAACGACGGCGACGGCGATGTCGACTGCGACGACGCCGACTGCCAGGGCTTCGTCTTCTGCCTGCCGCCGACCGAGGACACCGCTGCGGCCTGCGACAACGGCCGCGACGACGACGGCGATGGAGATACCGACTGTGCCGACAGCGACTGCCAGGGGTTCGTGTTTTGCGCCGGTGACGGCTCCGAGGACACTGCGGCCGCCTGCGACAACGGCCGTGACGATGACGGCGACGGTGCCACCGACTGCGACGACGACGAGTGCAGCGGCTTCGAGATCTGCCAGGGCGGCGCCGAGGACACCGCCGCCTTGTGTCAGAACGGGATCGACGACGACGGCGACGGCGCCACCGACTGCGATGACGAGGATTGCGCCGGGCTCGATGTCTGCAGTCCGGACGGCAGCGAGGAGCTGCCCAGCGAGTGCCAGGACGGTGTCGACAACGACGACGACGGCGATACCGACTGCGACGACAGCGGCTGTGCCGGTTACGTGTTCTGCCTGCCGGCCGGCGAGAACACCACGGCCCGCTGCCGCGACGGCCAGGACAACGACGGCGACGGGCGCACCGACTGCGCCGATGCGGCTTGCCAGGGCTATACCTTCTGCGCCGACGGCGGCGAGAGCACCCGGGGCGACTGCGACGACGGGGTCGACAACGACGCCGACGGCGCCACCGACTGCGACGACGAGGGCTGCTGGGCCTGGGCCTTCTGCCAGCACTACCAGGGCTACCCGCTGGTCGACTCCTGGGGCGAGACCTTCGACGGCATCGAACGGCCCGGCCTGATTTTCGCCGAGGCGGCCGCTGTCTGCGAAGACCTCGGCGGCCGGCTGCCCACTGTGACCGAGCTGTGGCGCAACAACGCCGGCAGCGGCACCGGCGATCTGTCCGACGACGCGGCCGACAACATGCTCTGGACCCGGATCGGCTCGGCTGGTGACGGCCAGCGGGTGTTGGTGCGTTTGAGCGACGGTGCCGTCGGCGTGGCGGACGAGCAGGCACCCCAGCGCTTCCGCTGCGTCTGGCCGGATACGACCGGCGCTGGCTTCGATCAGGCCCGCTGCCACGGGGCCCCGGGCGAGCCCTGCTGGCGGTTCGATCGGCTGTGGAACGTCGACGCCCACGACCGGCCGGCGGTGGATTTCGCGGCCGCGGTCAACGAGTGCGCCTTTTACGGCGCCAGCGTGCCGGTGGTGGCCGAGTGGGGCCAGATGATCCACGCCGGCCTGCCCAACGGGACGGGCGGTTGGCTGTGGGCGGCCAACGCCATGTTCTGGTATCCGAACAACTATGGCGTTGCCCTGGTGGCCTTCGACGCGGAGTCGCGCCAGCGCTGGCGCTTCGCATCCGATGCCGGGATGGGCGGCATCGGCAACCCGGGCAACGCCCAGCGCTTTCGCTGCGTCGGCCTGGTCGATCCGGCTGCCCATCCGGCGCCGCAGGGCGAGTGCAACGCGGCCTGCGTCACCTTCGACGATCGCCGCTCACAGCTGGTGGCCGACGACGCCGATCGCGAGGCACTGCGCTGGTCCGACGCGGCCGCCGTCTGCCACACCGCCGGCGGCGAGCTGCCCAATGCGGCCGAGATGACCGAACTGATCCACGCCGGCTGGCCCGGTGGTAGCGATGCCTGGCTGTGGCTGACCGACCCCATTCGCTGGTTCGACGGCACAAACGGATATTGCGGGCTGGCCCTGGCGCGTTGGATCGATGCCGGCGCCGACTGGTGGACCTATGTCAGCGGGCGGGGCGGCTACAGCCCGGCCGCCGAGCCGCGATCCTTCCGCTGCGTCTTCCGGCCCAGCGGGCCGCCTCTGCCGCCGTGCCAGCCGGGGCAGGTGGTCAGCTGGAACGGCGCCTCGTTCTCCTGCGCTCAGCGGGTCGACGGCAGCTCGGGGGGCCAGGCCCACGTGATCGAGATCGTCGATGACTTCGGCAATGCTTGGGACGGCATCCAGCGCGAGCAGGCCGCCTGGGCCGACGCCCAGAACACCTGCACCGATGCCGGCGGCCGGCTGCCCACGGCGTCGGAGTTCTACGCGGTGCGCGCCGAGGGCAATCCCCACGACCCCATCGGCGACGTCACCTCGACCAGCCCACTGTGGACGAGCACGCCGGCGGCTGAGGCCGGCAATCGGATCCTGGTGCGCGTGTCCGACGGCGCCTCCAGCCAGGCGGCCGAGGAAGCGGTCCAGTACTTCCGCTGCATCTGGCCGGCCAGCCGGGGCGACGTGCTGGCGGCTTCGAACTGCTACGGGCCGCCGGACGATCCCTGCTTCCGCACCGGCGACGGGCTGCTGGCCGATCGCTACGACCGGCCAGCAGCCGATGCGTCCGCGGCCATGGAGGAGTGCCGGGCGGTCGGCGGTCGGCTGCCCGACCAACGCGAGTTGGCGCGGCTGATCCAGTCCGGCCTGGACAACGGCAGCGACGAATGGCTGTGGATCGCCGAACCGCTCTACTGGTACTCGGACGGATACGGCTATGCGGTGGCCAAGTGGTTGGATGCGGGCGCGCCCGGCTGGGAGCCGGTCTATCCGGACACCGCCAGCTGGAGCGATGCCGGCTCCTTCCACCGCTTCCGCTGCGTGTACTCGAGCCGGCTGCGCTGACGGCGGCCGCTTCGGGCGGGAAGGCGGGCCCATGGACAGCGCGCGCGAAAGAGGGCGCCACCGGCGGGCGAGTCGCCGCTGTGGTTGGCTGCTGCTGGCCGGTCTGGCCGCCCTGGGCTGCCGCTCCGAGGTGACCGGACCCAACCGTCCGCCGGTGGCCGATGGCGGCGGCGACCGCCGGGGCCAGGTCGGCGAGCGCATCGCGCTGGACGGCAGCGCCAGCTTCGACCCCGATGGCGACGAGGTCCGCTTCGACTGGCGCCTGTTGGCCGGTCCGGTCGGCTCGGCCGTCGACTTTGAAGACACCGCGGCGGCCCGGACCGTGTTGGTGGCCGACCGGCCGGGCGACTACCTGGTGGCCCTGCGCGTCTCGGACGGCCGGTTGGCCTCGGAGCGCGACGTGTTGCGGGTGCGGGTCGTCGGCCGCGAGTGCGTCTCGAATGCCCATTGTCTCGACGACAACCCGTGCACCGCGGATCGCTGTCTGGACGGCTGGTGCCGCAACCCGCCGCTGGCCGAGGGCGCGGCCTGCGATGACGGCCAGTGGTGTACGGTGGACGAGAACTGCAGCGGCGGGGTCTGCGGGGGAGGCCGGCCGCGCGACTGTCCGGATGCCGAGGACGGCTGCGGCCTGGGTGCTTGCGACGAGGTCGAGGACCGTTGCCGGGTGACGTCGCTGGCCGACGGCACCGACTGCGACGACGGTCGCTGGTGTACGGTCGACGACGCCTGCCAGGCCGGCGTCTGCCAGGGGGCGCCGCGCGATTGCTCGGCACTCGACGGCGTCTGCCAGCGGGGCGTGTGCGACGAACAGGCCGAGGTCTGCCGCGCTGAGGACCTGCCGGATGGGACCGCCTGCGACGACGGGTTGTGGTGCAAGGTGGGCGAGACCTGCAGCGGTGGGGTATGCAGCGGGGGCCAGCCGCGCAATTGCGCCGACACCGCCTGCTCCGACGGCGCCTGCGACGAGGAGACCGACAGCTGCGACGGCGAGCCGTTGCCGGCGGGCAGCCCCTGCGACGACGAGCTGTGGTGCACGGTCGACGACCAGTGCGATGGCCAGGGCGGGTGCGTGGGCGGCCCCCGCGACTGCTCAGCGTTGGATGGGCCCTGCCGGCAGGGCATCTGCGTCGAGCAACAGCGAGCCTGCGTCGGCGATCCGATCGACGAGGGCCAACCCTGCGACGACGGGCAGTGGTGCACGGTGGCCGACGCCTGCCGGGCGGGCGATTGCACCGGTGAGCCGCGGGATTGCTCGGCGGCGGCCGGGGAATGCCAGGTGGGGGTCTGCGACGACGAGGCCGACGCCTGCGGCGCCGAGCCGGCGGCCGACGGCACCGGCTGTGACGACGGACAGTGGTGCACTGTGGCCGACGCCTGTCAGGCGGGCAGCTGCACCGGTGAGCCGCGGGATTGCTCGGCGGCGGCCGGGGAATGCCAGCTGGGCGTCTGCGACGACCAGACCGACTCCTGCACCGCCGAGCCGGCGGATGACGGGACGAACTGTGACGACGGGCTGTGGTGTACGGTGGATGAGGCCTGCAGCAGCGGCCTGTGCACCGGCGGTGCTGCGCGTGATTGCCAACCGCTGGTGGGCCAATGCGAGATCGGCAGCTGCAACGAGGAGGCCGACAGCTGCGACGCCGAGCCGGCTCCGGCCGGCCAGCTGTGCCCCGGCTCCGATGCCGAGCCCTGCAACTCGACCTGCGACGGTGCCGGCAACTGCCAGCCGGACATCGCGGTTGCCGATCACACCCCCTGTGCCGACGGGGCCGGAATCTGCTGCGACCAGATTTGCCAGACGGGCTGGAGTTGCTGCCAGGATGCCGAGTGCGACGACGGCAACGGCTGTACCCTGGATGCCTGTCAAGGCGGCAGCTGCACCAACACCTGCCCCGATCCGGAGTGTCTGTTCCTGGAGGCCGATGCCAGCGCGCCGGTCGGCACCGGCGTCGGGCTGCACATCGATACCTGCCAGGGTGGTCTGGATCCGGCGGCTCTGGTCTGTTTCTCGAGCCGCAACCACCAGGGACTGCTGTTGGACGAGGACTTCGCATCGGGCTTCGGCGCATTGAGCATCGCCGGCGACGTCGGCCGCAGCCCGGCGGCCCAGAGCCCCTTCTCCCCCGGCGATCGCGGCGCGCTGCTTTGTGGGCGTGACGCCGCCATGACGGTGACGCTGGACAGCGGCTCGCGTCAAGGGGTTCGGGTGCGCTTCGCCGCCGAGAACCAGAGCCTCGGCGACGGGGTCATGCTGCGGCTCGACTATCATAACGGCGACCAGTGGCGGGCCCTGGTCGTGCTGGGCGATGAGCGCCACCGGCCCTGGAGCCTCTATCAGCCTGTGCTGCCCGGGGATGCCATCGACGGGGATCAGATCGATCTGCGTTTCGTGATCGCCGGCGACCGGGCAGCGGCCGGCGAATGCATCGCCGTCGACGATCTGCAGGTCATGGATTTGCTGTCGGCCCAGGGCAACGACCACTTGCTGGAGGCCACTTTCAACGACGGCTATTCGCCGTTTATCGAGGTCGATCCCGAGGGCGATGACGTGCGCCGGCACGGCATTGGGGATAACTGGCTGTCGATCGACGACAACGTCGACGCCGGCATCGTCTCCGGATCTATCGACGCCAGCGGGGCGGCCGAGACCGATCCGCTGATCCTGAGCTGGGACTGGCAGGAGAAGGACGGGCTGGGCAACCAGGACTACTGCCTGGTCGAGTACTCGCCGGACGCGGGCGGCAGCTGGTTCCAGCTGGCGGGCACCGGGCACCACGCCGGACCCAATGGCCCCAACTTCTACGCCGCCCAGCTGCCGTGCCAGGCCGCCGGCAACCCGAACCTGCGGGTGCGCTTTATCTGCCCGAGCAGCTCGACCTGCGACGACAGCGAGGGGGTCTACATGGACACGGTCGATCTGCGCGCCTACCACCTGGACTGGATCGACGTGTTCTCGGCCTGGTCGGCCGACGGTGCCACCGGCTACGCCGGCCAGCTCGACTCCGAGACCCCTGGCGCGGTCGAGGTGATCTGCCGCTACGGCTGCGCCGCGCCCCGCTGGACCAATGCGGCCAGCACCGTCTTCGAGCAGAATGCGCGGGCGGGCGATTGACAGACAGGCCGAGCAGGCCCATCTTGTGTCCGGAACAATCGGCTCATCTCACCGAGAAGGGGGCAGGCGATGAAACGAGGACTGTTGGCGATCGGCGCTCTGGGCTTGTTGCTGACCGGGGTCGAACGGGCAGGGGCCCACTGCGAGATTCCCTGCGGCATCTACGGCGACGAGATGCGCTTCGACCTGCTGGCCGAGCACATCACCACCATCGAAAAGTCGATGAACGAGATCCGGCGGCTGGCGGCCAAGGGCGACAAGACCGCCCAGGAGCACAACCAGCTGGCCCGCTGGATCGTCAACAAGGAGCAGCACGCCAGCAAGCTGCAGGAGGTGGTCAGCCAGTACTTCCTGCACCAGCGCATCAAGCCGGCACCCGCGGCCGAGAAAAAGGCGCGGCAGAAGTACATCCGCCAGCTCACCGCGGCCCACGCGCTGTTGATCGGGGCCATGCGCGCCAAGCAGACGGTGGATGCTGGCGTGATCGCCGATCTGAGGCGTGATTTGAAGATGCTGCGCCGGGCCTACTTGGGCCCCAAGGGCAGCGGCCACCATCACTGAGCCGGGCCGCCGCCCCCGTGCTCGGCCGCCAGCCGGTCGAGTTCGGCCAGCCACTTCTCGCGTACCGTGCGCGCCTGCTCCAGGGCTTGGGACTTGTTCCGGGCCGATTCCGATCCGGCGTGCTGGACCTGGGCCAGGGTCTCGTCGGCCTCGACCGAGGCGATGAAGCGGCGCGTTTCTCGGCGCAGGCGTTCGATCTGGGTCAGCAGGGCCTGGCGTTCCTTGGCCTGGGTGGCCAGGCGCCGCTTGCGCTGCGCGGGCGTCTCGAAGCTGTTGCCCGCCGGCGCCGCCAGCGTCGCGGCCAGCTCGCGTACGTCCTTCATCTTGATCTGCAATTCGTCGTAGGCGTCGTCGAGTTCGCTGACCCGCAGCGAGACCTGGTTGACCAGCTGACCGTCTTCCTGGTCGGCAGCGAGCTTCTGCTCGATCTCATCCAGCTTGGCCGCCTGCTGCTGCTCGCTGGTGTCAGGGTCGACCCAGTCGCCGATCATGGCGATCACGGTCGAGGTCGAGGCGATGATGCCGATGGCGCTGGCCACCCAGGTCAGCGGCCGGCGCCAGAAACCCTTGCGGCCGGGACGCGATGGGGTCGAGGTGGTCGCTTCGGCGGCGGGCGATCCGGTGCCGCTCGGCTGCTCGGTCGCGGCCGGTGCCGGCGGTCCGGAATCGGCCGCGGCGGCCGATTCGCTGTCGGGAACAATTCCGGGGACGGGTGAATCGGACGGCTTTTGGCTCATCGTCGTTCTCCGTCGCTACCATCGATTTGGCCTGGGGTTCCCTTGGGAGATTCAGTTTGGCGGCTCAACGGTTGTACAGCAGGCTGTTGGGCTCGACCGGACATTCCTCGGCGATCTGGATGTCGGCCGCGATGCGGCCTTCGGCCCGCAGATCGAACAGGCGCGGTACCAGCTCGTCGCGCAGGTCGGTCGGGCGCATCGGGATGACGAAGATGCGGGTGCCGCCCTCGAAGCCGGCCGGATTGCTGACACGCCATTTGATCAGCACGTGGAACGGGATCCGCTCCAGGCAGTCGCGCGGCTGGTAGTACCATTCCTCATTGCAGGAGATATTCGGGCCCTGGGCCGCGTGGGCGGCGTGGACCAGGTCGGACACGCCGCGCAGCTCCTCCCAGGTGTGCTCGAAGGGACGCAGGTTGCGCGCTTTCGAGTAGACCGCCAGCGTCGGGTTGCGGTGGCCGAAGTCGGCGAACAGCACCGCATGCTCGTTCTCGGCCAGCACCAGGTTGTTGTAGGAGGCGTAGTTGACCACCATGGCGTTGTACAGGTTGGGGTCGGTGCGGCTGGCCTGCACCTCGCGCATGATCGAGGTGCCCCAGTCATCGAGGCCGACCAGCTGCTTGTGCAGGTGGTCGAACGACGCGCCGGCCGGGCGCAACCAGTTCTGGAAGGTGACCACGTAGCGCACGTAGCGGTTGCATTCGTAGATGTCGCGCACCGCATCGGCGCTGAAGCGGAAGTACTCGTTGTGTGCCTCGGCCGTCAGGGCCCCCGAACCGTGCAGGTGGGCGGCGTCGCCTTGCTCGGCGCCGGGCTGGTAATGGCGCACTCCGACGATCAGCTGGTGGCAGCCGAGGAAGAAGCTGTCGGCCTCTTCCAACAGCCCGGCCTCGTCGAGATCGGGCAGATCCTCGCCCTTGCTGCTTAGCGCCTCGCGCTTGGTACGCACCAGCTGCAGCACGTGCTCGCGGCCGGACGGGTGGCTCTTGTAGGCCTCGGCCCATTCGCGCTGCCGACCGAGCCCACGGTAGTCGTAGTTGCGGCGCCAGTAGTCGAGCGTGACGATCTCGAACAAGTTGGTCACGCGGCGGAAGCTGTAGTTGGTGTCGAGCACCTGCTCGGGCAGCAGGTGGGGCACGTTGCGGTAGCCGTCGTCCTGGCGCACCCGGCGTTCGATCTCGGGCGGGGTCTCCAGCAGCCGTTGCGGACAGAAGGCGCAGTGATCCTCGGGCTCGTGGGGCTCGGTGTTGGGGCTGTTGGTCAGCTCGGCGGTCGGGATCGGGCGGCCGGAGCGGCCGGGCACCCACCAGGCGGTGCGGCCGGACAGGGGGTTGGTCATCTTGATGGTCCCGTCCGGCATTTCATGGATCGGGCTCAGGTGGGGGATGCCGTTCATCGGGCAGACTCCTCAATGATTGCGTTCGACGAATTAGAATACCAGGCCGCCGGGCCTCGGTTCAATCCGGACGAGGGGACTTGAGACGGCTGCTCGACTGTGGTACATCCATCCGGCCGGAGGAGCCGACCCCATGATGCGTCTACGAGACCGAATTCCCAGGGATAAGTTCGATGCCATGTTCCGCCCGATGCTGCGCGATCTGGGCACCCGGACGGTGGTGCTGCGCATCAACGAGGCCGCCCGCACCGCCATTCCGCGCCAGTCCAAGCTGGCCCAGGTGATGCCCAAGCTCGACCTGCTGGTCTACGAGCGCGAGCGACCCAAGGCGGACGAGGAACTCGAGCGCTTGTGGAATCTCCATTTCGACCGCCAGCTGGGCGAGCGCGAGGATCGTTTCCACGAGCTGAGCGACGGGCTGAATGCGCTGCTCGATCAGGACAAGCTGCCGGCCGACGAGCAGAAGCGGGCCCGGATCGGCGAGCAGCTCGACGCCATCGAGGCGCTGCTGCAGGAATGCGAGCTGAGCCAGGACCAGATCGAGGCCGCCTTCCGCATCAAGGCTTTCGAAGAAGTGCTGCAGCTCTACCTGCAGCGCAAGGCCGCGGCCGCACAGTCCGGTTGAACGCGATGGCCGACGCCTTGCAGACGCTGACCGAGCGGGGGTTCGTCTCGCAGGCGACCGATGCCGCGGGCATCGAGCGCCTGTTGGCGGCCGGGCCGGTGACCTTCTACATCGGCTTCGACCCGACGGCCGACAGCCTGCACGCCGGCTCGCTGTTGCCGCTGATGGCCATGGCCCACCTGCAGCGGGTCGGCCACCGGCCGATCGCCCTGCTCGGTGGCGGTACGGCCATGGTGGGCGATCCGTCCGGCAAGACCGAGATGCGCCGCATGTTGAGCCGCGAGCAGATCGCGCGCAACGCCGAGGGGCTGGGCCAGCAGCTGGGCCGCTTCATCGATCTGGACGCGGCCCTGGTGCTCGACAACGCCGACTGGCTGCTCGAACTCAACTACATCGACTTCTTGCGCGACATCGGGCGCCACTTCTCGGTCAACCGCATGCTGTCGTTCGAGAGCTACAAGATCCGGCTCGAGCGCGGCCTGTCCTTTTTGGAGTTCAACTACCAGCTGCTGCAGGCTTATGATTTTCTGGTGCTGCACCGCGCGCACGACTGTCGGCTGCAGCTCGGCGGCGATGACCAGTGGGGCAACATCGTCGCCGGTCTGGATTTGGTGCGCCGGGTCGAGTCGACCGAGGTCTACGGCCTGACGCTGCCGCTGTTGACAACGGCCAGCGGTGAGAAGATGGGCAAGACGGCCCAGGGGGCCATCTGGCTGGCGGCCGAGCGCACCAGCCCCTACGACTTCTACCAGTACTTCCGCAACACCGACGACCGCGATGTGGAGCGTTTCCTGCGCTTTTTCACCTTCCTCGAGCTGGAGGCGGCGCAACGGCTGGGGCGCCAGCAGGGCGTGGCGCTCAACGAGGCCAAGGAGGTGCTGGCCACCGAGGTGACCGCCATCGTCCACGGCCGGCGGGCGGCCGACAAGGCGCGCCGGGCGGCCCGCAGCGCTTTCGGTGGCGCGGGTGACGGTGCCGCCGACATCCCGACCACCCGCTTGCCGGCCGAGCGGCTGCGGGCCGGGGTGCTGGCCATCGACCTGTTCGCCGAGGTGGGGCTGGTGCAGTCCAAGAGCGAGGCGCGGCGGTTGATCAAGCAGGGCGGGGCCCGCGTTGGCCAGCAGCGGGTGGCGGACTTCGAGCGCCGGGTCGGGCTGGACGACCTGGACGGCGGGGCCGTGTTGCTGCGGGCCGGCAAGAAACGGGTGCATCGCGTGGTGGCGGACGAATGAGCGGACAGCTGCGGACGAAATGGTGGCTGCTGCTGGCGCTGGCGGCGGCCGGCTGCCCCAAGGGCCAGGAAGGGCTGCCGCCGGGTGAGGTCGAGGCCCTGCAGGCACCGGCTGGCGGTTGCAGCCTGCTGTTGCGCATCGAGGACGACCGGCCCCGCAAGTTGCGGGCGGTGGCCAACATGGTGCACAAGCGCCTGGCCGCCTTCGGCTTGTCCGAGGTGCGGGTCGAGGTCCTGCCGCCGCAGAGCCTGCGGGTGGTGTTGGCCCGGGCGGATGCCGCCGCAGCGCGGTGGGCGGTGGACCTGGTCACCAAGCCGGTGGCGATGGCCATCACCACCGTCGATCCGGGCCGGCATTACTTCGAAGCTGTGGCCGCCGAGCTGCCGGCCGACGCCGGTGTGCGCGTCGCCTCCGATCGGCTGGGCGACCTGGCGCACGGCAAGACGCGGCGCATCTGGTACCTGCTGGCCGAGCAGCGCCGGGCGCTCGAGCGCCAGCTCGAACGGCTGCGGCCGCCGGCGGGCCGGCGGCTGGTGCCGCTGTGGGGCGAGAGCGGCGGCATGGCGCTGCTGGTGCAGCACCCGCCGGAGATCGAAAACCCTATCCTCAAACGGGTGCGCCTGAGCCGCGATGCGGCGACCGGTCAGCTGGCCGTCCAGGCGGAGCTGGCCCGGCCCTACAGCTACCCGTTCCGGCGGCTGGCCTACGATCAGCTCAACCGGCCGCTGGCCTTTCTGGCCGCTGGCGAGGTGATCGCGCTGCCGGTAATCGCCGACAAGCCGCCCAAGGGCCGGTTGCGCATCGTGCCCAGCCCGCTGGCGCCGCAGGCCCAGGCCCGTGCCCAGGCCGAGCGGCTGGCGGTGCGGCTGAAGTCCTGGGTTCTGGCCGGCAGCCTGCGGCCGGTGGCCCGGCGCTGCGCCCCGGCGGATTAGTCCGGGGTTCCCCCGCCCGAAGGGCGGGGGCAATAAAATCAATGAGTTAGAGAGCCCAAGGTCAGCTTTCCAGCCAACCGCGCAGGGCTTCCTGGATGGAGGCGTCTTCGAAGCCGAGCCGGGTACCCAGCTCGGCCGCGGGCGCGGAGGCGCCGAAGCGCTCCAGGCCGTGGACCAGCCCGTCGCTGCCCACCAGCTGGTACCAGCCCGGGTCGCGGCTGGCCTCGACCGCTGCCTTGGCGAAATGCGGCGGCACCAGCGCGTCGCGCTCGGCCTGGGGTAGACCGAAAAACAGCTCGCGCGACGGCATCGACACGCAGCGGATGCCGAGCGCGGCCGCGGCCCTGGCCGCCGGGGCGACCTCGGAGCCGCTGGCCACCACCACCGCTTCGACGCCTTCCTTCTCCTCGACCAGCACGTAGGCGCCGCGCAGGGCGTCGCTGGTCTGGAAGGACGTCGGCCGTTCCAGCGGCGGCAGCTTCTGCCGCGATAGCACCAGGGCGGTGGGGGCGTCGCGTCGCGACAGGGCGGTCGCCCAGCCGGCGGCGGTCTCCAGCCCATCGGCCGGCCGGTAGACCACCAGGTTGGGAATGCAGCGCAGGCTGGCCAGCTGTTCGATCGGCTGGTGGGTCGGGCCGTCCTCGCCGACGAAGATGCTGTCGTGGGTGAAGACGTAGATCGGCCCCAGGCCCACCAGGGCGGCCAGCCGGATCGATGGCCGCATGTAGTCGGCGAAGACCAGGAACGTGCCGCCGTAGGGGATCAGAGCGTCGGACAGGGCCATGCCGTTGAGCATCGCCGCCATGCCGTGCTCGCGGATGCCGAAGTGCAGGTTGCGGGCGCCGAAGTCGTCGCGGCCGACCGATCCCTGATCGGCCAGCAGGGTCTTGTTCGACGGCGCCAGGTCGGCCGAGCCGCCGATCAGGCCCGGGTAGTGCTCGGCGGCCTTGTTCAGCACCTTGCCCGACAGGGCCCGGGTGGCGGCCGGGGCATCGCCGGCCGCCTCGATCAGCGCCGGCAGGATGCTGTCGGCCCGCTGCGGCTGGTGCAGCGCGTCCCACAAGCGGGCGCGCTCCGGGTTGCGTTGGCGCCAGGCGGCGAAGTCGCGTTCCCAAGCTTGCCGCTGCTGGGTCAGTGCCTCGCGCCGGGCGGCGAACAGGGCGCCGACCGCTTCGGGCACGTGGAAGGTGGGCTCCAGCGGCCAGTTGCGGGCGCGTTTGGTGGCCGCCACCTCCTCGGCGCCGAGCGGCGCGCCGTGGGAAGCGGCCGTGTCCTGCTTGCCCGGGCTGCCGAAGGCGATGTGGGTGCGGGCGCAGATGATCGACGGCCGCTCGTCGGCCAGAGCTTGCTCGCAGGCCGCGGCCACGGCTTGGCGGTCATGTCCGTCGATGCGTTGCACGTGCCAGCCGTAGGCGGCGAAGCGGGCGGCCACGTCCTCGGTGAATGCCAGTTCGGTCTCGCCCTCGATCGAGATGTGGTTGTCGTCGTACAGCGCGACCAGGTTGCCCAGCTGCAGGTGGCCGGCCAGCGAGGCGGCTTCGGCGGCGACGCCCTCCATCAGGTCGCCGTCGGACACCAGGGCGTAGACGCGCCAGTCGATCGGGGCGAAGTCGTCGGTGTTCAACCGGGCTCCGAGCAGCTTGGCCGCCAGCGCCAGCCCGACACCGTTGCCGAAGCCCTGGCCCAGCGGCCCGGTGGTCGTCTCCACCCCCGGGGTCAGGCCCCGCTCGGGGTGGCCGGGCGTGTGCGAATTCCACTGCCGGAAGTCTTTGAGTTCCTCCATGGGCAGGTCGTAGCCGCTCAGGTGAAGCAGGGCGTACAGCAGCATCGAGCCGTGGCCGGCCGACAGCAGGAAGCGATCGCGGCCCGGCCAGTCGGGCCGGGTCGGGTCGTGGCGCAGAAAGCGGTCCCAGAGCACGAAGGCGCTGTCGGCCATGCCCATGGGCATGCCGGGGTGGCCGCTGGCGGCCTTCTCGATGGCGTCGACCGCCAGAAAGCGGATGGTCTCGACGGCGTTTTGTTCCAGTTGGGGGTCGCGCTCGGGCATGGGCTTCTCCTCGTGCTCAGCGGGTTCGGCCACCTGCGAGCAGATGGCGTTGGAGGAAGAGGGTGGTCACCAGCGACAGGAAGTCGCGATTGCGCTTCTTGACGAAGCCGTGGCCCTCGTCGCGGGCCAGCAGCGTCCACACCGTCCCCCCTGTCCGCGCACCTTGGCCGCGATCTGAGTCGCCGGTCTCGGAACGGTCCAGCGCACCAGGAATGGCGGGGATATCCTCGAGCACCAGGTTGGGGCCCGGCTCGACGCCACCGGAACCCTCGCCACCGCCTGCGGCGGCGCCGGTGCCCGGCAGCAAGGCCAACCACAGGATAACGAGCGCCCGCACCATGGCTTCCTCCTCGGAGGCCGGCCGCCCCCCCGGGTCGTGCGTTCCGGGCCGGGATTGAAGCACGGCCGCTGCCGGCGGTCAACGCAGAATACGGTCGTTCGGGGCCGGTTCAGTGCAGGTCGATGGCGCCGTGGCTGCAGGTGGTCTCTTCCGGGGCCAGGTCGTCGCAGGGGGGGCTGGTGGTGCCGTCGACGGTCAGCGCGGCGTCCTGGTGGCTGTTGAGCCGGATGCGGCCCACGCCGCCGCCGCCGCCGCCGCTGGCGCGGCCGTCGAAGCCGGTCTCGCCGTGGGCCGGCGCTCCGGCCCGGCTGCCGCCGCGACCGCCGCCGCCGGCGTCGGGAGCGCCGCTCGATGCGTCGCATTCGGTGCCGCCGCTGGCGCGGGCGGTGCCGGCCGGGCCCAGCCCACCCGCGGTGGGGGTGTCTTGGGGGCAGTAGCGGCCCCATGGATGGTAATCGGTGCGCCCGCCGCCGCCGCCGCCGCCGTTGGCGGCCAGGGTGCCGTGGGCGAGCAGCTCGGCCGCCTCCAGCAGGATGGCCCCGCCGCCGCCGCCGCCGCCGCCGCCGCCGTAGTTGCTCACCGAGCTGACCCCGCCGCCGTCGCCGGCGGCGCGGATGACGGCGCCGTTGCCGATCGTCAAGGTCCCGCCGGCGCTGATCTGCAGCGCCCCGCCGCCACCACCGCCGTCGCCGCCCGTGCGGTAGGAGCCGGCACCACCGCCGCCGGCACCGCCGTGCAGCGGCACCAGCTCGGCCGCACCGCAGACCTCTCCCGCGCTGCCCCCGGCGTGGGCGCCATCGCCGGAGGTGGCCGCGCCGCCGGCACCGCCCGGTTGGCCGTGCCCGCCACCACCGCCGCCGGATTCGCGGTAGGGGGATTCGTCCTCGGTGCTGCCGCCGCCGCCGGCTTCGCTATCCAATGGTGCTGCACCATTCTCCGCTGCAATCGCATCACCTTCGTCGCGGTAGCCGCCGGCTCCGCCGCCATAGCCGCCGGGGCCGGGCTCGCGGTTCTCGGCGCTGACGTCGATGGTGCCGTCGATCTGGACGTCGCCGCAGGCCAGCAGTACCGGGGCGCGGTTGCCGCGGATCCACAGCACGCCGCCAGCGGCCACGGTGAGGGTGTCGAGGCTGAACACGGCCAACTCCGGCAGCCCCGCCCCCTGGCCCGCGGTCTGGAAAGCGGCCAGCGGTTGACCGTCGAGGGTGCCGCCATCGGTGTCGAGCACCAGCTGCTGGTCGCCGCTGACCTGGATGTCATCGGCGCCGGCGACGCACAGCCGTTCGGGCCCGGCGTTGCTGGGGTCGAGCTGGTAGCAGCGGTTCTCGGCCTCGTTGCAGCCGAGCTGGCACAGATCGGTGCCCTGGCAGACGCCGGCCTGGCAGGCATCGCCGCCGGTGCAGTTGTTCTGGTCGTCGCACGGGGTGCCGTCTTCGGCCGGCTCCTGGTCGCACTGATCGGCGTCCTCGTCGCAGACCGGCAGCTGGCAGGGATCGAGCGGGTCGGGGCAGGCGCGCGGGCTGCCGCGGCAGTCGCCCTGGTCGCAGGCGTCGTCGACCGTACAGAACAAGTCGTCGTCGCAGGGCTGGCCCTGGTTGGCCGGCTGGGTGACGCACTGGCCGTCCGGCTCCTGACAGACGCCGGCCAGGCAGGTGTCGTCGAGCGCGCTGCAGTCGACCAGGCCGGTGGGCTGGCAGGCGCCCTCCAGGCAGCGGTCGCCCAGCGAGCAGGCCAGACCGTCGTCGCAGGGCTGGCCTTCGTTGGCCGGCTCGGCGATGCAGGCGCCGTCGAGCGGATCGCAGCGGCCCTGGTTGCAGGCGTCGTCGAGCGCGCTGCAGTCCTTGGTGTCGCCCAGGCAGTCGCCGGCTGCGCAGGCGTCGTCGACGGTGCACGGGTCGCCGTCGTCGCAGGGGGTGCCGTCGGGCAGGTCGGTGCCGATGCAGTCGTCCTGCTGCTCGTCGCAGACGCCGTCGGCGCAGCCGCCGCCGGCCGCCGAGCAGTCGCGCGGGCCGCCGCCGGTGCACTCACCGGCCTGGCAGGCCTCACCCACGTTGCAGTACAGCCCGTCGTCGCAGGGGGTGTTGTCGGCCAGCGCGACCAGAGTGCAGGCGCCGGCCTGCTCGTCGCACTCGGCCCGCTGGCAGGCGCTGCCGGCCGGGCAATCGCGCGGCTGGCCGCTGCAGCTGCCGGCACCGTCGCACTGATCGCCGACCGTGCAGAACAGCCCATCGTCGCAGGCGGCGCCGGCCGCGGCCGGCTCGGTGGTGCAGGCGTCGGCCTGCTCGTCGCACACGCCTGCGTTGCAGGCGTCGCCGGCATGGCTGCAGTCGACCGGCTCACCCGGCCGGCAGCGGCCGTCGATGCAGCGTTCCTGCCCGTTGCACCACAGACCGTCGTCGCAGTCGGCGTCCTGGCTGCAGGGCCGGCCACCGACGGCCACCCGCAGCACGTCGCGGGCCGAGTCCAGCCGGCCGTCCGAGACCGACAGCGCCACCAGCCAGGTGCCGGGCCGGTCCGGCGTCAAGGCCGCCTGGCTGGCCTGGAGCCCGGCCGCCTGGCCGATCTCCAGCCCGGCGCCGGCGCCGGCCGGAGCGCTGAGCAGGGTCCAGCGGAAGGCCAGCGCGTCCCCGTCCGGATCGTAGGAGCCGGCCCCGTCGAGCAGCAGCCGCTGCTCCGGTTCGGTGGCCCGGTCGCTGCCGGCCACGGCCACCGGCGCCCGGTTCGGCCCGCTCACATCGGCGGTACAGCCCGCCGCCAACAGTCCCCAGACCCCCAACACACCGACGGTCAAGCGCCACAAAACCATGGGCCACTCCTCTGACAGCCCCACCCACCCCCATTCAAAGCCAGCCTTAGAAACCTGTCAAGCCAGCGAGCAGAGTTCAGGTTCAAGTTCAGGTTGCAGACGTATCGACACGCGAGGCCATCGAGAAGCTGTGAGCGGTTTTGCCAAGCCAAGCAGCAGGATCATTGAGTCAGAAGTCTCCTGATGAACCTCTGATCGATGGCGCGGTGCTCGAAGGTGGCCAGCAGGTCGAGCAGCATGTCGGCCGGGGCACCGGCGCCCATGCCGCCGACCAGGCCGCGGCCCAGGTCGTGGTCGGCCAGCCGGCGGGCGTGCTCGAAGTCGGCCCGGCCCGAGGTGCCGGCAAGGCGGGCCAGCCCGGCCAGCCGCCGTTGCTCCTCGGCCCGGTCGATGCCGGCCAAGGCCTGGCCGCCGGACAGGGTCGTCGCGGCCGCCGCGGTCAGGGGCCCGCCCATCATGGCGCCGATCTGGATCAGCAGCCCGCCGACCCGCTCGATCGCCTGGTCGACCCGCCGGCAGTATCGTTTCTGCTCCAGCCGGTCGCGGATGGCCTGGTGGGCAAGGCTGTCGCCGTCGAGTCGGCCCAGCAGACCGCGGGCCAGCTCGGGGCACAGCTCGAACACATGCACCCCGTCGTCGCGCTCGAGTCGACCGGCCAGCAGGCGCAGGTCGGCGGCCGAACGACGCAGCCCGGCCTGCAACTCGGCCAGCTGCATCGGGGGGCGCGAGTGCAGCGCCAGGCCGGGCGATCCGGCCAACCGTTCGCCCAGCCGCTCGGCCGGCGCGTTGGCCAACTGCACGTCCAGGCCGCGGGCGGCGTCCGGCTCCAGGCCCAGCGCCTCGATCAGGGCGATGCGATCGGCGCCGGCCGGCTGGTCGGCCAGCCAGTGCAGCATGTCGGCGGTGGCCTGCGGGTCGGCGGCCATGGCATCGAAGGCGCGGGCGGTGCGCTGCATCATGGCGCTGGCCTGCCCGCGCAGGCTGCGGTCTGCGTTTTTGTACAGCGCCTCGGCCAGCGCGGTCCGGGCGTTCTCGGCGGCCTCGGCGTACTGGCGGCAGGAGCGGCCGGGCCAGTGCTGGCTGAAGCGGACGTAGAGCTCGCCCTTGACCTGGTCGGGGCTCATCCGGCCCCAGACGGCCAGGTCGGTGTCGTGCTCGCCGGCCAGCAGATGGACCGCGCCCAGCCCCGGGCTGGGGTCGGCATTCCAGAAGGCCTCGCCGGCGATGCGATCCAGGGCCTGGTCGTTGCGGCTTTCGATTCGATCCATGGCTCATCTCCAGTCCGAAGCTCTCCCGGGAGCTTCCGTCTAGTGGAATCGCCGTGGAGTACTGCGGGGAGCGTGCCATGGATGAAAGTCATTTCATTTCAGCTTGTTGATTTTGGGGTAGGTGTCCGGAACCCGGACACCGTGTCCGGGTTCCGGACACCGCTACACCGCGCTCCGGGCTCAGTCGTCGATCTGGAAGACGAACTTGTAGACCGTGTAGGTGCCCACCGGCCGGTCGTTGATCCGGTGCGGTGCGAAGCGCCAGGTGGCGATGGCCTCGCGCACCGCTTGCTCGAACACCTCGTGGGTCTTGAGGAACTTGGTGTAGCCCACCGTGCCGTCGGGCTCGATGTAGATCTTGACCATCAGGGTGGCGCGCAGCTTGGCCTGGCGCGCCAGCGGCGGGTAGACCGGATCGCGGCCGGCGATGCGCCGCTTGGCCACCACCTCGGGCGGCTGGTAGGTGGGTTTGGCCGGGCCGGCCGCCGCCTGCTGCCGCCGGCCGCCGTCGGGCACGCGCCCGGCCTCGTCAGCGGCGGCTGCGGTGGTGTCCGCGGCGCTGGGCGCTTCCGCCTCCGCGGTCGCCCCCGCTGCCGCGTCGCCGTCGGCGGCCGGCTGATGCTCGTCCGCGGCCGCGTCCTCGTCGCCGGCCGGCTCGGCTGCAGCCCGGGCATCGGGCTCGACCTCGATCCGGGACTCGGCCGCGCCCAGCCAGTCCGGCGCCGGTGCCTGGCCGCTGTCGGTCGGCGCGCCGGTTTGCGCATCGGGCTGCCGGGTCGGGGTCCGTTGTTTTCCGGGACCTCGGGCCACGGGCCCGCCACCGCGCCGGGGGCCGGTGCCGGGCCGCTTGCCGGCGCGGCTGGGCGCGGGTACACCGGCGGCCTGTCCAGCCCGCCCGGCGTAAGGCTCGGCGGCCGCGGTTGCGGTCTCCGCCGCGGCGGGCTCGCCGGCGGGCTCGCCGGCAAGCTCGCCGGCGGTTGCGCCGCCATCGGCGACCGGTTCGGCGGCCGCCCCCGGCCGGGCTTTGTTTTCTCGGCCAGCGCCGGTGCCGGCATCCGCGGCCGGGGCCACCGGCGGCTCGGCGCCGGGCTTCGAGGTGCCGTGGCCGGTCAGGCTGAACCAGGCGCCCAGCGCCCCGCCGGCCAGCAGCAGCAGGCCGAGCAGCCACCAGACGGCCGGCGAACGGCGCTGCCGGGTGAGGCCGGACAGCAGCGGGGGGGGGGACGGCTGGGGGCTTGTTTTCGGAGGTGTGGCGGGCCGGTCGGCCGTGTCGCCGGCTCCGGTGGACCCGGCTCCGGTGGACCCGGCTCCGGTGGACCCGGCTCCGGTGGACCCGGCTCCTGTGGACCCGGCTCCTGTGGACCCGGCTCCTGTGGACCCGGCTCCTGTGGACCCGG
>CAYVQE010000043.1:0-14448 GCA_964454005.1 uncultured Myxococcales bacterium | reverse complement strand
CTCCTGAGATCGACGTGGCCGGCTGTGGTGGTCGGGGCGTGGGTGCCGTCCCTCCTGCGCCGGAATACCTGGGCTCGCTTTGGGGCCGGGGTTCGGCAGGGGGAGGGGAGGGCGCTGGTTTTCCGGCTACGGAGGGCGCCGCGGCGGCTGCGGTGGGGCTGGTGGGGGCTCGATCGGAGAGGGGGTCTTTTGGGGGATCTTCGCGCCGCGGCGACGGCACCACCTCCCGGACCCAGGCGGCCATGGCGGCGGCGTCGAGGCGGGCCTTGCGGCGCTCCAGGAAGGCCTTGAGCTGGCTGCCGAGCTGCTGGGCGTCGGGGGTGCGCCGCTCGCGGTCCTTGTGCATGGCGCGTATGACCAGCTCGGCGTACTCGTCCGGGATGCGCTCGTCGCTGGCCCGCGGATCCGGGGTGGGCTGCTTGACTATGGCCAGCATGGTGTCGAGCTCGGTATCGGCCGCGAAGGGCTTGCGGCCGGTGGCCAGCTCGTACAGCACGCAGCCCAGCGAGTAGATGTCGGTTTGCGCGTCCAGATCCTGCTGCTCGACCTGCTCCGGCGACAGGTAGGCGGTCTTGCCGGCCAGCACCGCCGGCCGGGTGCGGCTGAGCGCGCCCAGGTCGCGCGCCACCCCGAAGTCGAACACCTTCACCCGGCCCTGGTAGGTCAGCATGATGTTCTGCGGGCTGATGTCGCGGTGGATCAGGCCGGCCTGCTCGCCCTGGCCGTCGTCGAAGCGGTGGACGTAGCTGAGCACCGAGCAGACCTCGAGGCCCAGCCGGGCGGCGTGGTCCAGCGGGATCTCCCGCTGCTGCTCGGCGCTAGCGGCGATGATCTGATCCAGGCTGGCACCGTGGACGAACTCCATGGCGATGAAGTAGGACTTCTTGGTGCGGGCCACCTCGTGGGCGCGCACCACGCCCGGGTGGTCCAGCCGCTGCAGCAGCCGCGCCTCGTCCAGGAACATGGCCACGATCTGGCGATCGGCCGCCAGCTGCGGCAGCAGGCGCTTGATGGCCACCGGTTGGCGCCGGCCTTGCTCGACGGTGTAGCCCAGAAACACCTCAGCCGCACCGCCGACGGCGATTCTGCGGATGATCTGGTATTTTCCGATCGGAATCGCCAGCGCCGGACTCCTTTTCGGCCCTGTCGGCCGCCGCTGCGCCCCACCCCCGCCGACCCGCTTACGATTCCCGACCACCCGCGACTTGTCAACCAGGCGCCGCGCCGTCCGGAACGCGAGAACGCGGCCCGCCGGCGGTCCCGGCACCAAACGCCGCTGTTACCGGATGGGACTGGCCGGCAGGATCGGTTTCAGCACCTCGGACATCTCGGTGAAGGGATCGGCCAGCGGGCCGTCGTGGCGGGCCGCGATCCGGCCCTGCGCATCGATGCCGAGCAGGCTCGGCAGCTCGGTGATGCCGAAGCGGCTCTCGGCCTCCATGAACAGATCGATCAGGATGGGCCCCTGCTTGTAGATCTCGCGGCGCACCTTGGCCATCTCGGCCGCGTAGGCCCGGGTCTTCGACACCACGGTGAACAGCTCCATGGTGTCGACCGCCAGGCAGTGCAGCCCGCGGGGTCCGTACTGCTGGCACATTTCGGTGAAGGCCTGCAGGTGGGCATAAGACGGCTCGGAGAAGGTGCCCCAGAACAGCACCGCCACCGGCCGGCCCAGCAGCGCGGACAGCGCGACTTCGCCGCCGGCATAGGTCGGCAGCCGCAGCTCGGGCGCCGGGCCCTGGCGCACCGGCTCGGTCGGCTTGGCCCCGGACTGGATGCGCGTCAGCAGAAAGCCCTTGAACGTGTCGCCCGACAGCACCAACCAGCCGGGATCGACGGTGGTCAGCGGCAGGGTCAGCACGCGCGGTCCGGAGCGCACCTCGAAGTAGACCTTCTTGTCCGCCGTGCGCCCGAGCACGCGCTCCAGATCTTCCTCGCTAGCCAGGTCCTCGCCGTCGCCGGCCAGCAGCACGTCGCCGGGGCCGAAGCCGGCCTCGGCCGCCGGGCTCTTGGGCGCGACCAGCAGCACCCGCACCTCGTCATTGGCCATGTCGATCATGATGCCCTTGGGTCCGGGGGCCTTGGCCGGGCTGGCACCGGTGGGAACGACCTTCAAGCCGGTGCCCTCGGGGGCGGGCTTGGCGGTGGGCTTCGCTGCGTCCTGCTCGCAGCCGCCGACCGCGGCCAGCCAGAGCACCAGCCGCAACCACGCGTTGAAGCGCATCATAGCCGATTTTTACCACTTCATCCCGGCGGGGTCCAGCTACCCGCTGGCATCGGCCGCGGCGGAAGAGCGGGCTGCCTACGACCTGCTGGCCGGCGGCTGGGCCTTCCGCCACGGCGGCGCCGGTCTACTCGCCGATCACCTTGACCAGCACCCGCTTGTCGCGCCGGCCGTCGAACTCGCCGTAGAAGATGCGCTCCCAGGTGCCCAGGTCGAGCTTGCCGGCGGTGACGGCCACGACCACCTCGCGGCCCATGATCTGGCGCTTGTGGTGGGCATCGCCGTTGTCTTCACCGGTGCGGTTGTGGCGGTAGCGCTCGGGGTCGTGCGGTGCCAGGCCCTCGAGCCAGTCCTTGTAGTCATGGTGCAGGCCGGGCTCGTCGTCGTTGATGAACACGCTGGCGGTGATGTGCATGGAGTTGACCAGGCACAGCCCCTCCTGCACGCCGCTGGCGGTCACGATGCGCTCGATCTCGGGGGTGATGTGCACCAAGTCCATGCGGGCCGGTACGTGAAAGGTCAGGTACTCGGTCTTCGATTTCATGCTCGCCCTCCGCTCGGCTCAGGGTTCCGGCAAATACCGTCGCACGCGATGGGCACAAGGTGATCTCCGCCGGCGGATTGTCAAGCGGGCGATTAGACCGCCGTTGCCGACCCGAATGGCGGGGGCGAAAAGACCGCTGGGTTGGAGAAGAAGCGCGTGAAATCAGGCCGGTTGTTCAGCGGTGGGCTGGGCGGCCTGGCGCTTCTTGGGCGGGCGGATGAACAGGGTCAGCACCGCGCCCAGCACCAGCAGGCTGCCGGCCATGATGCAGGAGTACTGCAGGCTGTCGGTCTCGGCCACCAGCATCTTGGACACGCGCGACAGCACGCCGCCGCCCACGCCCCAGGCGGTGAACACGATGCCGTAGTTCAACCCGAAGCTCTTCAGGCCGAAGAATTCCTTGGTGGCCGAGGGGAACAGCGTCAGGTTGGTGCCGTAGTTGAAGCCGATGAAGGTGGCGATCAGCACCACCGCCGCGGCGCTTTCCTGCGAGACGGACATCAGGCCGAAGATCAGCGCCGCCTGGAAGAGCAGGAAGATCATCAGGCTGGCCTGGCGGCCGATCTTGTCCGACAGGATGCCGGCGAACACGCGGCCGGTGGCGTTGCCCACCGCCAGCACGGTCACCGCCAGCCAGGCCAGCTCGTCCAGCGAGGTCTTGGCCATGTCGGCGGCGAAGGAGATGACCATCAGCCCGGCGCCGGCGCCGATGGCGTAGACCAGCCACAGCAGCCAGAAGGTGCCGGTGCCCATCATCTCGCGCCAGGAGTAGTCCTGCTGCTCGGCAGCCGCCGCCTTGGCCCCGGCCGCAGCGGCCGCGTCGGGCGGCGTCCAGCCGGCCGGCGGGATGACCAGCAGCTGCGACAGAAAGACCACCAGCACCAGAAAGGCGATGCCCAGGTAGAGCATGGTCTGGCTGATGCCCACGGTGTTCTGCAGGAAGCTGGCCAGCGGGGCGATGTAGGCCGAGGCCAGGCCGAAGCCGGCCACCACCAGCCCGGCGATCAGGCCGGTGCGCCGCGCCGGGAACCACTTGACCGCCGCCGGGGTGGCCGCCGCGTAGGACATGCCGATGCCGGCGCCGGCCAGCACGCCGAAGCCCAGGATCCAGACCCACAGCTCGGTGGAGAACGACGCCACCAGGAAGCCGACGCCGACCAGGATGCCGCCCAGGGTGGAGGTCCAGCGCGGGCCGAAGCGATCGACCATGCGCCCGGCGGGCACCATGACGAAGGCGAAGACCAGCACGGCCACCGCGTAGGGATCGTTGAGCGCGGTCTCGGCCCAGTCCCAGTTGCCCTTGGCCACCTGCACCTCGATGGCCGCGCGCACCACGCTCCAGGCGTAGAGCACGCCCAGCGCCAGGTTGATGCCGGTGCCGGCAAAGGTCACCAGCCAACCGCGGTTCTTGACTTGTTCTGTCATGGGCTCAGGCTCCCTTCGGTGTCGATCAAAGACCCGGATTTCAGCCGGACCAGAAAATTCCACCATACTCGACTGGTTGACATTGCAGTCAACGCTTTTGAGTGCCGCGATTGGTAGCGTGCCGCGTCGCAGCTGTCAAGGACATTGTTTGGCCCAAAAACTAAATTTTCATAGAAAATATTTATAGGGGTATTAATTCTGCTTGATGCGGCGCTTGACCCCGGCTGACAGCTTTGAAACGATGGCCGGCACGGGTTTTCCGGAGCAGAGCCCGGAAGGCCGCAAACGACCGCTACGGAGGAGCGATGAGCGAAGCGTCCAAGACCGACCAGAATCTCAAGACAGCCTTCACGGGCGAGGCCAAGGCCTGCCTGCGGCTGCTGGCCTATGCCGAGAAGGCCGAGCAGGAGGGCTACGCCCAGATGGCCCACCTGTTCCGCGCCATCAGCGCTGGCGAGCGGGTGCACGCGCTGAAGAACATGCGCCTGCTGCGCGAGGTGGAGTCGACCGAGCAGAACCTGAAGAAGAGCTTCGACCGCGAGATCACGGTCAGCGAGAACTACTATCCCGGCTTCATCCAGACGGCCGACGAGGAGGGCAACCAGCCGGCCGTGACGGCCTTCAGCCAGGCGCGCGATGCCGAGGCCTTCCACGCCAAGCTGTACAAGAACGCCATCGAGCACATGCTCGAGGAGCGCCAGACCCGCTACCATGTGTGTACGGTCTGCGGCTACGTGGTCGACGGCGAGCCGCCGGAAAACTGCCCGGTCTGCGAGGCCCCCCGCGAGAAGTTCGAGCAGGTCGACTAGTTCGAAGCTCCCCCACCCCGCTCTAGTCGCCGATTCGGCTGCGGCGACCCCGGCGTCAACCGAGCAGCAGCGACAACACCGCCTTTTGCGCGTGCAGGCGGTTCTCGGCTTCGTCGAAGGCGGCCGACTGCGGGCCGTCGATGACCTCGTCGGTCACCTCGTAGCCCCGGTCGCAGGGCAGGCAGTGCATGTAGATGGCGTTCTTGTCGGCCAGCTGCATGTGCTTCTGATCGCAGATCCAGTCCTTGTTGGCGTCGAACAGCTTCTGCGTCGCGTCGGCGTCGGCCTTGCCCACCGGCGGCTGGTAGATGGGCGTGCCGCACCAGGCCTTGGGGTAGACCACGTGGGCGTCCTGCATGCCTTCCTCGAAGGAGTGGGTCACCCGGAACGAACCATTGGCCTGTCCGGCCATCTGCTCGCAGGCACCGACGACCTCGGGGTCGAGCTCCATGCCCTCGGGGTGGGCCAGGGTGACCTCCATGCCCATCTTGGCCGCGGCGATGATGGCGCTCTGCGGCACGGCCCGCGGCTTGTGCACGCTCGGCGAGTAGGCCCAGGACATGGTGAACTTGACGCCCTGGAAGCCGCCGAACTTTTCGCGCACCGTCAGCAGGTCGGCCATGGCCTGGCAGGGATGGTACTTGTCGCACTCCATGTTGATCACCGGCACGTGCGACCACTTGGCGAACTCCTGGATCATGGCGTGGGCGCCGCCGTACTCCCAGTCGACCGGGTCGCCGTAGCAGCGCAGGGCGATGGCCTCGCCCATGCGGGCCAGGGTGCGGGCCACGTCGGAGATGCGCTCGGTGGAGTAGGCCACCTCGCGGCCCTCGAGCGCCGGGGTGTAGATCTTGCCCGGGTCCAGGAAGTGGGCGTGGCCGCCCAGCTGCGTCATGCCGGCCTCGAAGGAGTTGCGGGTGCGCAAGGACTGGTTGTAGAAGATCAAAAACAGCGTCTTGTCGTCGAGCAGGTGGTGCTTTTCGCCCAGCGCCCGCTTGCGCTTGAGTTCGAGGGCCACGTCCAGGATGGTCTCGACCTCTTCCTTGCTATAGTCCAGCAGGGTCAGATAGTCGCGGTTGCGGAAGGTCTCGGTCTTCATCGGTTTGCTCCTTGTCTCGGCGGGTTACCGCGCCGGGCGGCCGCCCGTAGCCATGGGCCGCACCGGGCAAGCCGCGACATGTATCGCCGCCGCGGGCGCATGTCAAGACCCAATGCGCCAGCCGAATCATCCTTGCGTCGCGGGCGCCGGGAATGTAAACAGGGGCCCATGAGCGAACGATACCCCAAGGATTATCTGCGCAAGCTACCCAAGACCGATCTGCACCTGCACCTCGACGGCTCGGTGCGGCTGAGCACCCTGATCGAGCTGGCCCGCGCCAGCCACATCCCGCTGCCCGCCGAGACCGAGGAGGGGCTGTTGGAGCTGGTGTTCAAGGAAAACTACTCCGATCTGGAGGAGTACCTGGCCGGCTTCGGCCTGACCGGCAAGGTGATGCAGAACCCGGAGCAGCTCGAGCGCATCGCCTGCGAGCTGGCCGAGGACAACCAGGCCGAGGGCGTGCGCTACATCGAGGTGCGCTTCGCCCCGCAGCTGCACGTGCACCCGGATCTGGACACCCTGGAGGTGCTCAAGGCGGTGGCCCGCGGGCTGGAGCGGGCCAAGCGCGAGTTCAACCAGCGGCCCGCGATCAAGTCCGGCGCCGAGCCGCCCTTCGACTACGGCATCATCGCCTGCGCCATGCGCTTTTTCAACGAGCACTTCTCCGAATTCTACGCCGACTTCCTGCGCACCCACGCCTACTCGTCCCGCGACCGCATCCACGGGCTGGCCTCCTTCGAGCTGGTCAAGGCCGCGGCCCGGGCCCGCGACGATCTGGGCGTGCCGGTGGTGGGCGTCGATTTGGCCGGACCGGAGGAGGGCTACCCGCCGGTCGACCACCGCGACGCCTATCTCGAGGCCCAGCGACTGTTTCTGGGCAAGACCGTCCACGCCGGTGAGGCCTACGGGCCGGAGAGCATCTACCAGGCCATCACCGAGCTGCACGCCGACCGCATCGGCCACGGCACCTCGCTGCTCAACCCGCAGGCGGTCAGCGACCCGGCCATCGTCAACCCGCGCCGCTACGTCGAGCGGCTGGGCCAGGTGATCGCCTCGCGGCGCATCACGCTGGAGGTCTGTCTGACCTCCAACCAGCAGACCAATCCCAACTACCGCGAGCTAGAGGACCATCCCTTCGGCGAGATGATGGACCTGCGGCTGTCGGTCACCCTGTGCACCGACAACCGCACCGTGTCGCGCACCACGGTGACCGATGAGCTGCACAAGGCGCTGAACACCTTCGACCTCGGCCCGCGCGAGCTGAAGAACCTGCTGGTCTACGGCTTCAAACGCTCGTTCTTCCCGGGCCACTACGACGAGAAGCGCGGCTATGTGCGCCAGTGCATGGAGTACTACGAGAAGCTCGAACGCGAGCAGTTCGGCGACCAGCGGTCGGCCCAGTGACGCCCGTTGGGCGCTAGTAGCCCAAGCGCTCCAGCTCGGATTGCCGGATCAGACCGCGGCGCAGGGCGTCGGCGGCCTGATCGGCGGGGCGGCCGTATTTGGCCTGGGACTTGGGCGAGGCCGCGACCGCCTCGGCGGCGCCGGTCACGGCGTCGGCGTCGAGCAGGCCGCGGTCGTAGAGCGCCAGCGCCAGCTGGAAGCCGCCCGTGACCGGCACCGCCCGCGGGCCGTGGCGTTCGTAGTCGGCCGGGTCGGTGCGCTGCTCCAGGTGGATGTAGAAGCGCTCCACCGTGCCGCGCTCGGCCGGCAGCCGGCCGACCTGGTCGTGGATGCAGCGCCGGTCGTCGGCCGCCACCCGGGCATCGGCCAGGGCCTGCTCCAGGTCGCCGGGCGCCAGCTCACCGTTGATCACCGCCGCGTAGAGGGCGAAGGCCTCGGCGTCGGCCTCGACGTCGTCGCCGAACAGGTACTCGCGGGCCAGCGGCCGGCGCAGCCGGCCGTCGAGCAGGGCGTTGAGCTTGAAGCCCACCTGCTCGCGCAGCCGGCCGGGCCGCAGCTGGCGGAAGGCGCCCAGCCAGTCCTTGAAGGTGATGCCGTCGTGCTCCACCCCGTCGAGCAGCATCTTGTTCTCCACCACCCGCCGCAGCACCGGCGGGCTGGCCGAGATGAAGTACAGCGGGGCGCAGGCGTAGTCCGGCCCCGGCCCGCGGCGCAGCCCGCGCAGCACCTCGGGCATACCCGGGATGGCGTGCTTGTCGATGGCGAACTCGATGGGGATGCGGGCCATGCCGCGCACCGATGAGAAACGGGTCGACAGATAGGTCTTGTCGATGTCCCAGACGAACACCGCGCCGTCGTATTCGCTCGCCAACCGGCGCTGGTCGTCTACGCTCAGCGGATAGTGCTCGCTCATCGGGCCACCCTCACTCGTAGCGCAGCCGGGCCAGCTCGTCGCCCACCGGCAGGCCCAGCAGGTAGTCGACCACCCGGTCGTTGTCCCAGCCCGCGTGCAGCCGGCCGTACACCGCCTCGACGATGGGCAGCTCGAGGCCCAGCGCCGCCGCCTGGCGCTGGACCGCGCGCGCGGTGGGCACCCCCTCGGCCACCTGGTGGGTGCTGGCCAGGATGTCGGCCAGCGTCTCGCCGGCGGCCAGCCGCGCGCCCACCTGGTGGTTGCGCGACAGCGGCGAGGCGCAGGTGGCCATCAGATCGCCGATGCCGGCCAGCCCGCCGAAGGTGAACACGTCGGCGCCCAGGCTGACGCCGAAACGCGCCATCTCGCTCAGGCCGCGGGTGATCAGCAGCGCCTTGGTGTTGTCGCCGAAGCCCAGCCCGGCGGCCATGCCGGCCGCCACCGCGATGATGTTCTTGAACGCGCCGCCCACCTCGGTGCCGATGACGTCGCGGCCGCTGTAGAGCCTGAGGCGCGACTCGGCGAACAGGGCCTGGCCGGCGCGCACCACCTCCTCATAGCGCGAGGCCAGCAGTGCGCCCGCCGGATGGCCGGCCATCATCTCGCGCGACAGGTTGGGCCCCGAGATGACGCCGATCTTCAGCGCGCAGGTCTCTTCGCGCAGCACCTGGCTCATGCGCTTGAAGCTGTCGATCTCGATGCCCTTGGTGGCGTGGATGACCACCTGGTCGCCCTCCAGGTGGTCGCCCAGTTGGCGGGCCACCGTGCGGAAGGCCTTGGACGGCACCACCATCAGCACCACCGGGGCGCCGCGCACGGCCGCGCCCAGGTCGCTGACCGCCTGCAGCCCGGCCGGCAGCTCGAAGTCCGGCAGGTAGCGGCTGTTGCGGTGGCTGCTGTTGATCTCTTCGGCCTGCTCGGCCCGGCGCACCCACAGCGCCACCCGCCGGCCGCAGTCGGCCAGCAGGCTGCCCAGGGCGGTGCCGAAGGTGCCGCCGCCGATGATCAGCACGTCGCTCGCGTCGCGGCTGTTCATACCGTGGCCTCCTGCGGGTCCGGGCGCAGCTGGCTCAGCCGGTTGCCGTAGAACAGCAGCAGGTTGCGATCGATGTGGTGCAGCCGGTCGCCGCGGCGCTCCAGCGCCGGGCGCCGGTGGTAGCTCTTCAAATGCGACAGGGCCTGGCTGAACACCTTGACCGTGTCGCGCGTCTGCAGGCTGGACGCCAGCCGGATGCTCCCGGCGTCGGCACGCCGGCGCAGTTCCACCAGGGTGCGCTCGGCGCGGCGGTAGGCCTCGGTCAGCGGCATGCTGTCCTCGGCGCCGCCGGTGCGCAGCAGGCGGTAGAGATCCAGCTCCGGGTTGCGCTCGCGCAGCCAGGAAAACACCGTGTCCGAGATGACGTGGATGGGTTTGAGCACCACGTCGCGGCGGTAGGTCGCCGCCACCGACTCGCCCAGCTCGCGGGTGTACTCGCGGTCGCGCTGGGCGTCGAACACCGGCCGGCCGTCGTGCTCCACGTAGCGCCGCCGCTCCACCGGCCGGCCGCGGGCGTCGCGCGAGGTGCCGTCTTCGTCGACCGGGTTGCCGAACACGTCCAGCGGCTGCGACAGCACCAGGTGGATGCGCGACTCCAGCGAGAACAGCTGCGAGACGAACTCGAAGATGCGCTTGGGCTTGCTGAACTCGTCGTCGTCGATGATGTAGCGGCTCTTGCCGACCTCCTTCAGGTAGTCGTCGATCAGGGTCTCGGCCTCGAGCACCAGCTGGTAGTTGATGGTACAGGGCACCACGAACACGTCCGGCCGCGGCTTGCCGGCGGCCAGGTTGTTGATATAGGCCCGCAGCGCTTCGCCCAGCAGCCCCTTCTTCAGCCGTTGCTCCACCGCGCCCGAACGCGAGCGGGTGCCGCCGGGGAAGAACAGGTTGTGGTAGCCCAGCTCCATGGTGCAGCCGGCGTAGGTCTTGAGCACGTCCTTGTAGATGGGCGCCTGCTTGCGCCGGTCGACCTTGTAGGCGCCCAGGTGGTGCATGAAGAAACCGATCAGCTTGTTGGAGAACAGGTTCAGCCCGGCGCCGTAGGTGTAGGGCGGCAGGCCCAGCCGGTAGAGCATGTAGCCGACCAGGATCGAGTCCAGGTTTGACGAGTGGGTGGGCAGCAACACGGTGGTGCCCTGGCCGGCCAGCCGCTTGAGCGCCTCGGTCTCGCCGCTGATGACCAGCTGGTCGTCCAGCCGCGACAGCCCGCCCGGGCCCTGCTGGAGGAGGTTCAGCGGGCTGAGTGTGTTTAGCAGCAGGTTCAGCCCCACCGGCACCGCCCGGGTGGCCAGGTGGTAGACCCGCTCGTCGAAGTGGCCGGCCACCTCATCGGCGAAAAAACGGATGATGCGCTTGAGCAGTTCGCGTTGCTCGTCGCCGTCGGCCTTGAGCGCGCGGGCCTGGATGTGGTCGTAGAAGGTCGTCTGCTCGCGGCGCAGCTTGCGGTTGCGCTCGGTCTCGAGCCGCCGGCGCTCGAAGTACAGGGTGTCGAACAGGGCCTGCTCGCAGGCGCGGGCATCGCGGCTCCAGCCGTCGAGCACCCGCTGGACCACCTCGACCATGACGCGTTCCTTGTCCTGCGGCTTCACGGGAGCACCCCCTATGCCTGGCCGGGGCCGAAAGAGCGGACACCCCGTGCCGCGGCCGGCCCGGGGTGCCCGCGAAGAAACGGAAGTGCATGGGAATCGAACCCACCTGGCGCGCTATCAACACGCCACACCGGGTTTGAAGCCCGGGAGGCCCACCAGTGACCTTGGCACTTCCGCCGCCCAGCTTAGAAAGGTCCGCCGATGCTTGTCAAATGAGCTTGGCCAACAGGAAGATCTGGTACAGTCCCAGGGCTACTGCGGCCGAGATGGTGGGCGTGCCCAGCCAGCCGAACACGATGCGCCACAGGGTGCGCATCCGTATGGTCTGGGCCCCCTTGACCAGCCCGATGCCCAGCACCGCGCCGACGATGGCCTGCGAGGTCGACACCGGCACGCCGATCATGGCAAAGATGTGCACCGTGACCGCCTCGCCGAGGATGGCGATGAAGGCGGTGAAGGCGTCGAGCTTGACCAGGTTGCGGCCCACGGTCATCATCACCCGCTGCGAGTAGGTGATCACCCCCAGCGCGATGGCGCCCGAGCCGATCAGGCTGGCCCACAGCGGCGTCAGCCCGTCGGGGCCGACGAAGGGGCCGGTGACGTTGGCCACGTTGTTGGCCCCCAGCGCATAGGCGCCGTAGGAGCCGGCGATCATCAACGACCAGCGCAGGCCGCGGTCGTAGAAGAACAGCGAGGGGAACAGCAGGTTGAGCGTCTTGCCGACCGCGTAGTAGAGCACCACCGTCACCAGGGCCGCGCCCACCGGGGTCGACACCCAGCAGATGACCACCTTGAGCAGGCTGGAGGTGTCCAGGTTCTGCTGCATCAGCCCGACCAGCACCAGCGCGCCGACCACCGCCTGCGAGGTGGACACCGGCAGGCGCCAGATGCTCATCAGGGCCACGGTCAGCGCTGCGGCCAGCGAGACCACGAAGGCCAGGTTGAGCGACATCGGGCTGAGCTGGCGGTAGGTCTCTATGCCCTCGCCGCCCTCGAGCACCGCGCCGGCGATGACGAAGATGGTGCACAGCGCGGCCGCGGTGCCGAAGCGCACCATGCGCGAGGCCACCGCCGTGCCGAACACGTTCGAGGCGTCGTTGGCCCCCAGGCCCCAACCGAGGAATATGCCGGCGCTGATTTGCCACATGGGTCGGCGGACGCTCTCAGACGCGGCGCTTGATGGCGATGATGCCGATGCGATCCGCCGTGGTCTCGCACAGGTCGGCGATCTGGCCGATCATCAGCACCAGATCGCGGCACAGGATCTTCTCGCCGGTGTCCATGTCGCCGTCGAAGATCATGCAGATGATCTCGCGCTCGATGTCGTCCGACTCGCTCTCCTTCTTCTCCACGTCCTTGGTCGAGTGCATGGTCACCCGCGGGTTGTGCATCAGGTTGTCGACCGCCTTGCGGGTCAGGTAGTAGGCCTGCAGGTTGATGTCGACCAGGCGCCGGAACATGGAGTGCAGGTCGGTCGGCACCCGCATGCGCTGGCAGCTCATGGTGTAGAGCACCGACTCGGCGATGCCCGGGATGCGGTCGAAGCTCTCGAGCAGGCCCAGGATGTCGCCGCGCGACTCGGGCAGCAGGGCGCGGCCGTAGAGGGTGTGCTCGATCTCGCGCCGCAGGTCGTCGGCCGCCGACTCGTAATCCTGGGTCTTGTTCATCTCGGCGTCGAAGGTGGCGCCGAGGCCCATCTCCAGGTAGGTGCTGAAGGCCTTTTCGAACATCTGGAAGCAGAGATCGGTCTGCTCGAAATAGCGATCGAGCATCTGCTCGGTCTTTTCCTGTTTTTTCCACAAAAACGCCATGCTCGCCTCCAGATTGGCCTATAGCACGGATCGCATCCGGTGACAATTTTGCGACGCTGAAATGGCAGAACGGTGGCGTCCGCCTTGGCAGCCGCAGCGGTTCGGTGGGCCGGTCGGCGGGCGCGCTGGGCCCGCCCGGGCAGCTTCAGCTCACCGCTTCGGGTCGGTCTCGGCGGCCCGGCCGCCGCGGCGCATCTTCAGCGGCAGCCGCTTGCGGGCCTTGGCGGCATCGAGCTGGATGCGCGGCTTGCCGCCGGGCTGGTGCTTGATCAGGCGCCGTTTGCCGGCGCTCGAGCGCTGCCCGGGCCGCTGCACCCGGGGCTTGCGGTGGCGGACGTGGTAGTTCAGCCGCAGCACCTTCTGGTCGGCCCGGTCGGTGTGCAGCTGCAGCTTGCCCCGCGCACCGGCCGGGGCCCGGGTCAGCTTCAACTCCACCAGCCACTTGCCATTCTGCTGGCGGGCGCTGCCCTCTACCGCGCCGGCCGGATCCTCGACCCGGGTGATGCGGAAGGGCTCGCCCGCCAGCGAGCGGACCTCGAGCTGCTGCTCGGGCGGGTCGGCGGCGTCGAAGCGCGGGAAGATCACGTAGCGCTTGTCGACCACCAGGTCGCCGGTGACCTGGGCCGCGACGTAAAGCCGCAGCTGCTTCGGCTCATCCAGCCCACTGGCGGCGGTGACCCGGGCGCTGAAGCGGCCTTCCTGTTCGGGCGCGGTGAAGGTCACCCGCAGCGCCGGCTTGCCGTCCTGCTCGATGCGCTCGACCGCCACCGCGTCGGAAGTCGACTCGATCTGGCCCAGCTTCACGTCCGCGGCGCGCTTGCCGTCGACGCGGATGACGCGGGTTTCCTTCTTTCCCTTGCGGATGTTGCGGAAGAACAGGCGCTGGGGCTCGAAGGCGGCGACCACCTCCACCTGGCCCTTCAGCGTCAGGCGGAAGCGCGGGTTTTTTGGATCGTTGGAGTAGACGGTGACGGACTTGGACAGCTTGCCCTTGCGACCGCGGGTGCTGACCTTGACCTCGATTTTTCCTTCCCCACCCGGGGGAATCTCGGACGTCGAGACGACGGCCGCGGTGCAGCCTCACCCACCGCGGGCGCGTTCGATGTCGAGCACGCCCTTGCCCTTGTTCTCAATGGTGAAAACGTAAACCGCGTCCTCGCCCTGGGCCACGGTGCCGAAGTCGTGGGTGGCCTCTTGGCAGTCGATCTTTGGCGGCGCACCGCCGGTGCGGTGGGCCTGGCCGTCGAGGTCGATGACCTCGATCGACTCGGCCGGCTCGGGCTCGCGCACGTCGGCGCAGCCCATGGCCAGCGCCACCAGCGCCACCAGCGCCAGCGTTGCGCCCGCGAGCGTCAACAGCTTGAGGGTTCGGGGCATGTCCAACCTCCAAGGGCAAGGCGGCCGAGCGGCCGACCGGCCCGGTTCGAGCAATGCGTAGGATTTTACGGACAGCCGGCCCCCGGTTCAAGCCCCGGCTCATTTTTTCCCAACGGCCCCGGCCACCCCCATCCTCGTCGTCGAGACCTTGGAGAAGAAACCAAGAACCAAGAACGAAGAACGAAGAACGAAAAGCCCTACGGTGCAGGCGACGGTG
>CAYVQE010000042.1:0-40332 GCA_964454005.1 uncultured Myxococcales bacterium | reverse complement strand
GACATCGACGCCAACGGCATCGTCAACGTCTCGGCCAAGGACAAGGCGACCGGCCGCGAGCAGCACATCACCATCACCGCCAGCAGCGGCCTGAGCAAGGACGACATCGACAAGAAAGTCAACGAGGCCAAGAGCCACGAGGAAGAGGACAAGAAGCGTCGCCACCAGATCGAGGTGCGCAACTCGGGCGATCAGCTCGCCTACCAGACCGAGAAGCACCTGGGCGAGTTCGGCGACAAGCTGCCGCCGGACGTCAAGTCGCAGATCGAGGACAAGCTCAAGGAACTCAAGGAGGCCCTGTCGAGCGATGACGCCGACCGCATCGAGAAGGCCTCCGAGGCGCTGATGCAGGCGTCGCAGAAGATGGGCGAGGTGCTCTACCAGAGCCAGCAAGGCGGCGCCGGGGCAGGCGCTGGCGCACCTCCGGATACCGGCGCGGCCGGCGGCGAGCAGCCGACCGGCAGCGAGCAGCCGGCCGGGGGCGAGTCGGCCGAGGGCGACGTGATCGACGCCGAGTACAAGGAGAACGAGTAATACCTGCTCGGTGGCGCCATGGTAAGTGTTCAGGGGGTCTGTCCCAGACCCCCTCGCCTCGAAAAAGCGTGGTTTTTCGAGGCTCACCCCCAATGTCGGCGCGCTGATGCGCGCCGCGCGAGCGAGCCGTCGTTCGCTCGCGGCAGTGTTTCCAGCCACTTGGCGATGGTTGCCGTGGACGCTTACGCGCTATGATGGCAGCGGGCCCTCCCTTCGGGGAGGGCTTTTTTTTTCCCTGCCGATGAATGCGTGGGCGCGGTGTAGCTTGTGGCCAGCGGCGAGTCGAGCTAAGATTAGAAACAGGCGGTGGGGTGAAGGAAAGGTGTGATGTGACTGGTGGCTGTGCCTTCCAAGGCCCCATGGGAACCCCCAGGGTCCTGATCATCGACGACGAAGACGTCATCTGCCGCATGCTCGAGAGCTTGCTGGCGGGCGACTACACCCTGGCCTCTGTTGGCTCGGCCGAGGCGGCCTCTGAACTGCTGGCCAGCGAGCCGGCCGACGTGGTGCTGGTCGACAAGAACCTGCCCGGTCGCTCGGGGCTCGATCTGCTGCGCGATCTCAAGCGCGACGCCCCGGACACCGAGGTGATCGTCATCACCGGTTACGCCTCGTTGCAGAGCGCCGTCGAGGCGCTGCGCCTGGGCGCTTACGACTACCTGGTCAAGCCCTTCGACGACATCTCGATCGTGGCCCAGAAGGTCCAGCGGGCGGTCGAGAAGAAGGAGCTGGCCCAGGAGCACCGCCAGCTGATGAGCCAGCTGCTGGCCTCGAACCAGGAGCTGCGCTCCGCCCACGAGCGGCTGCGGCGGGGCTACATGGAGTCGCTGACCAGCATCGTGGCCGCGCTCGAGGCCCGCGATGCCTATACCCGCGGCCACTCGGAGCGGGTGGCGCTGTACGCCGTGCGCATCGGCGAGGAGATGGGCCTGTCGCCCGAACGCCTGACCCACCTGCGTGACGGCGGCCGGGTGCACGACGTGGGCAAGATCGGCATCCGCGAGGACATCCTGAACAAGACCGGCCGGCTGAGCGACGAGGAGTACGCCCACATCCAGCTGCATCCCGGCATCGGCGCCGACATCCTGCAAGGGGTAGAGGCCTTCCGCCACCTGCTGCCGATGGTGCTGTCGCACCACGAACGCTGGGACGGCAACGGCTATCCGCAAGGTTTACGCGCTGACGATATCGCGCTGGAAGCGCGCATCACCGCTGTGGCCGACTGCTTCGACGCCATGACCTCGAGCCGGCCCTACCGCGAGCCGCGCACCGTGGATCAAGCGCTGGGCATCATCCGCGAGGTCGCCGGATCGCAGCTCGATCCCCAGGCGGTCGGCGCCTTCCTGATGGCCCACCGCCGCGGCGCCCTCCAGCAAGAACCAGCCGCCGAGCGGGCCTGAGCTAACGCCAATCCAGCTCGATCGCCGACTCTTGTCCCGGACGGATGCGCACTTTGCGCACGACACGCTTCTCCAACTCGGGGTTGGTCAACACCACCCGGTGGCTGCCGGCAGCCAGCTCGATCGGGGCCATCGGGGTCTGGCCAACCTTGCGCCCGTCGACCACCACGTCGGCCCACGGCACCACGATCACCCGCAGCCTGCCATCGGCAAAGGTGATCTTGCGCGCCAGCCGTTCGCCCGGCCCGACGCGCAGGCGCAACGACTCGCTCACGCCGGGCTCGAGCACCGCGCGCAGCCGGTAGCGGCCCGGCCGCAGGCGCACGCCGCGGACGCTGCCGCGGCCCAGCTTGCGCCAGCCCAGGTAGATGTCGGCCGCGGGCGCGGTGGTCACGCTGAGCCGGCCGCTGGCGCGGGCGACGTTGCGGCCCGGGTCAGGCTTCGGTTCGGGGTCGGGGGCCGCAGCGGGCTCGGCGTCGTCGTCGCCGCCGGCGGTGGTGGTGGGCGGCTCGACCGGATCGCTCAGGTCCAGCCCCAGATCGGCCTGCTGGGGGTCGTCCACCGGGGCCGGTTGGCGGCCCGGCCCGGCATCGATTGACCCGCCGCTGCCGGCGGCCGGGTCGCCAGTCGCAGCCGGCGGAGCCGGCTGGAGCCCGCCCGCTTGTGGATCGGGGGCGTCCCCGCCCAGCAAGCCGGTCTCGGTCGCCAGGAACCAGCCGCCCACCCCCACCACCGCCAGCAGCAGCCCCATCAGCGCCCAGCGCCAACCGCCCCGGCCGCGCCCGGCCCGGCGGGCCTGGGAGGAGCCGGGCATCAGGTTGCGGGTCAGCTCGCGGCGCCGGCCGTCGGTCGAGACGCTCAGATCCATGCCCGGTGCGAACGGTGTGGTGCGCTCGAGCCGCGGGGCTTTGTCGGCGGCGCCCGGCAGGCGCTCCATCTGCCGGTTGAGCCGGCTGATCGACTCCTGCTCCTGCTCCTGCTCCTGCTCGAGGTGATCGGCGAACAGCTCCTCCATGTAGGCCGCCAGATGGGCCGACGAGGCCGGCATCTTGATGGCCAGCATGACCTCCTCGAGCGCCAGCTGCATCTGCCGCGCGTCCTGGAAGCGATCCCCGGGATCGCAGGCCAGCGCCTTGAGCAGCACCGCCTCGACCTCGCGCGGCACACCGCCGTCGATCCGGGTCGGCGGCGGGACCTCGGTGGTCAGCACCGCGTCCAGCGTCGACAGCTCGCTGTCGCGCTTGAACAGGCGCCGGGCGGTCAGCAGCTCGTACATCACCACGCCGAGCGAGAACAGGTCGGAACGCTGGTCCAACGGTTTGCCGCGCACCTGCTCGGGCGACATGTAGGCGTACTTGCCCTTGAGCACCCCGGACTGGGTGCGCGAGGCGCTCTGGGCGGCCTTGGCGATGCCGAAATCGATGATTTTGACCTTGCCGTCGAAGGTGACCAGGATGTTCTGCGGGCTGATGTCGCGGTGGACGATGCCCGCCTGGCGGCCGTCCGGCGTCTTCCAGCGATGGGCGTAGTACAGCCCCTCGCAGACCTCGGCCAGGATGCGCAACACCAGGTTGAGCGGCAGCAGCTGACCGCGCTCCACGTTGACCAGCAGCAGCTTGCGCAGATCGCGGCCCTGGATGTACTCCATGGCGATGTAGTAGGTTCGGTCCACTTGGCCCAGGTCGTAGGTCTGGGCGACGTTGGGATGGGTCAGCCCGGCCGCGATGCGGCCTTCGTCCAGGAACATGTCGACCAGGCTGGGCTCGTCGGCGAAGCACTCGAGGATGGTCTTGATCACCACCCGCTTGGAGAAACCCGAGATGCCCTGCCGCTCGGCCAGCCAGATCTCACCCATGCCGCCGATGGCCAGCCGCCGCAGCAAGGTGTAGTCGCCAATTCGGCCACCTGGTTCGAACTGTGCGTTCACGCCCGGCCCTCTTCCCACATCGCCCGCCACGATAGCACCCCGCAGCACGCGTTGACAAGTTCCGGTGGGCGTGAGAAACCTTCGCCAACACGTGCGATTGGCCCGAATCGCGGGCCGGAGCGACGCGGTGGACGTGCTGTGGATCATCCTCGAGACCGCCTTGCCGGTCTTCGCCATCATCGGCCTCGGCTACCTGTACGCGGGCCACCGCCGGCTGCCGGCGGCCGAGCTGAGCGATCTGCTGTTCTGGGTGTTGATCCCCTGTCTGGTGCTGGGCTCCATCGGATCCAAGCCATTGGATTTGAAAGAGTTGGCCCGGATCGGCGCAGCCGCCCTGGCCGTGGTCGGCGGCTGCGGGCTGGTCGGCCTGGCGGTATTCGCCCGTTCCCGGCTGCGGCGGGCGGCGCTGCTGCCGACCATGTTCATGAACAGCGCCAACATGGCCTTTCCGCTGGCCCTGCTGGCCTTCGGCAACGAGGGCCTGGCGCGCCAGCTGGTGTTCTACATCGCCATCAACCTGACCCACGTCACCGCCGGCATCTGGATCGCCCGCGGCCGCGGCGGTTGGAAGGAAGCCTTCCGGCTGCCGCTGGTCTACACCGCCGCGCTGGCCATCGCCCTGGCGGCCAGCGGCACGGTGCTGCCGGAAGCGGTGGCCGAGCCGCTGGACCTGGTCGGCAAGGCCACCATCCCGCTGATGCTGCTGCTGCTCGGCGGCCGCCTGCGCACGGCCGAGCTGGGCCAGCTGGGCCCCGCCCTGCTGGCCAGCGCGGTCCGGCTGGGCGCCGGTTTCGGCTTCGGGGCGCTGGCGGTCTGGCTGTTCGGGCTGTGCGGGCCGGCCCGCGCCGCGGTGCTGCTGGGCGCCGTGATGCCGGCCGCCGTGTTCAACTTCATCCTGAGCGAGAAGTACGATCGCGAGCCGGAGTTCGTGGCCAGCGCGGTGGTGATCTCGACCCTGCTGAGCTTCGCCACCACCCCGCTGGCCCTGTGGTACATCACGGCCGGCTGAGCCACGACGCAGCGGGATCGGGAGGTCGAGAGGTGGATTTCAGCACTGTCATCGCAGGCGGCCGGGCGGTCACGCCGCGCGGTGTGCGCCGGGCCGATGTCGGCCTGCGCGCCGGGCGCATCGCCAAGGTGGGCCACATCGGCCAACGGGCGCGGCGTACGGCCCGGCAGGTGATCGACGCCGAAGGCTGCCTGGTGCTGCCGGGCGCCATCGACCCCCACGTGCACTTCGCCCTGCCCATCGGCCCGCACCTGCGCAGCGCCGACGACTTCGACACCGGCAGCCGGGCGGCGCTGGCCGGGGGCGTAACCACGGTGATCGACTACACCACCCCCCAGCCGGGCCAGAGCCCGCTGGACGCCTTCCGCAGCCGCCGGACGCTGGCCGACCCGGCCGTGCGCTGCGACTACAATCTGCACAACGTGCTCATCGAATGGCGGCTGGCCTGGCGGGCCGAGCTGGCCCGGCTGAAACGGCTCGGCGCCCCCTCGGTCAAGCTGTTCATGATCTACGCCGAGCGCGGCTGGCAAGCCGACGACGGCATGCTCTACGCCGTCATGCAGTTGGCCGCCAAGCTGAACCTGACCGTCTGCATCCACGCCGAGAACGACGCCCTGATCCGCCACCATACCGAGCGGGTGCAGGCCTTGCCGGCGCGGCAACGGCGCGGTGCGGGCGATCTGGCCCTGGCGCGCCCGCCGCTGTGCGAAGAAGAGGCCGCCGCCCGGGCCATCCTGCTGGCGCGGGCCACCGGCGCCCGGCTGCACCTGGTGCACCTGTCGACCGCCGGCGCGGCCCGCCGGGTGGCGGCCGCACGCCGGGCCGGGGCGGACGTGTCGGGCGAGACCTGCCCGCAGTACCTGAGCCTGGACGCGCGCAAGCTGCGCGGTCCGGCGGGCCACCGCTTCGGTTGTTGCCCGCCGCTGCGCACCGCCGCCCACCGCCGGGGGCTGTTCGAGCAGCTGCGCGACGGCGGGCTGGTGGCCGCGGCCACCGACCACTGCACCTTCGACGCCGCCCAAAAGGACACCTGGCAGGGCGACTTCACCCGCATCCCCTACGGGCTGCCCGGGGTGGAGACCGCGCTGGCGCTGACCTGGACGCTGGGTCCGGCCCGCGAGCGCATGAGCGTTGAACGCTGGGCCGCGATCCACACCGCCGGCCCGGCCCGGCGCTTCGGCCTGTGGCCGCGCAAGGGCAGCCTGCAGGTGGGAACCGATGGCGACGTGCTCGTCTGGGACCCGAACCGGTCGCGGCGCATCCGGCCCGCGAAGCTGCAGACCACCTGCGACTGGAACCCTTACGCCGGCCGGGTGCTCACCGGCCTGGCCCGCCACGTGCTGCTGCGCGGCATCGAGGTGGCCCGCGAGGGCGCCTGGCTCGAACGCCCCGTCCGCGGCAAGTTCGTCCCCCGCCGCACCTGATGAGTCGACCGCCCGCCCCTCAATCCGGGCAGCCGGCCGGGGGCTCGCAGTGGTGGCCGATGACGCAGAAGCCGCTGAGGCAGAACGCCGGGCCGAAGTCGTGGCAGTCGGCGTCGCTGGCGCAGACCTGCTGGTTCAGCGCACAGCGGTTCGAGGCCGGGCCGCAGCTGTTGACCACTTCGTCGCAGTCGGCGTCGACGCCGCAGGTGGCCCAGGAGAAGGTGGTCGGCTTGCACTGAAATCCCGAGGGGCACTCGTCGGCCAGCGGGTCACAGGCGAACCAGCAGTGGCTGTGCTGCTGATCGAGCCCGGCGCAGATGGCCGACGGCTCGCCGCAGGGTGAATCGCCGATCTGGGGGCAGACGTTGTCCGAGCACAGCGGATCGCAGCCCGGCTGGCAGTGCGGCACCGCCGGCTGGATGCATTCGTGGGTCTCGACCTGGCACACCTTGCCGAAATCGCAGTAATCGGTGTTCTCGCACTTGCCCAGGATGCACTGGCCGTTGATGCACACCTCGCGCTGCATCAGATCGCAGTCGGCCGTGGTGCGACAGCCCTGGCGGCAGGCGCCCGACTCGCAGATCTGGCCGATGTCGCAGTGGTCGTCCCGGGTGCAAGCATTGGCGCCGATGCACTCGCCGCTGAGGGTATCGCAGACCGAGCCCTCGGCGCAGTCGGCGTTGGTGTAGCAATCCGACTTCAGCTGGCAGGAGCCCGAGGCATTGCAGAACTCGCCCTGGGCGCAGGCCTCGTCCGAGTCGCAGACGCAGCGGAAGTCCAGGGTGTCGCAGCGCTCGTAGCGGGCGCAGTCCGAGTCCCGCTTGCACTCCCCCTGGAAGGTGGTCGAGCCGGAGCAGGCGCCGAGGCACAAGGCCAATCCGGTCATCGCGATGCGGCTGGGACACGACATGGCGAACCTCACTGGCCGAGCCGGTAGTAGGCCACCTCGAGGTGCGAGCCGGCCGCCGGCAGGAAGTCGTTCAAAAAGAAGATGGCGTTGTCGCCCTGCTCGTAGACCCAGACTCCCTGCCCGTCCCCGGCTTGCTGCAGCTCTACGGCGCAGCGGTGGCCGGCGGCGCAGATCAGGCCCTCGGCGCAATCGCCCAGGCTCTGGCAGGCGGGAGCGTCGGCCGCGTAGTTGAGCACCTGCAGCGTCTGCGGCTGGGGTTCTTCGGACAGGTAGAACTTGCGCCGCAGCCCGGCGGCGTTGATGCCCAGCTCCTCGACGATCGGCCCGAAGTCCTCGGAGCAGATGGAGTGGAACAGACCGCCGGTGGCCACCTGCACCTGCAAGTACCGATCGCCGGCCTCGGCGCCTTCGCAGCCGTCCGGCGATTGGCCCACGACGGCCGACAGCGATACCCGGTTCTCGTTGCCCTTGTTCTTCAGGTGCTCGAGCCAGCGGGCGTAGTAGCCGACCGGTCCGATGGAGTGATCGTCCTCGTCGGAGACCACGATGACGAACAGCGAAGCGGTGGCGCGCAAGAAGTCCGCGTTCTCGGCGGCCAGCAGATCCGCGCTCAACGCCAGCCGCATCGCGTCGAGGCCCCGCTCGACGCGGCTGTCGGTCTCCTCGAGCTGGACGTTGGCGGCGAAGGCGGCCTGCGGATCGGGCGTATCCCGGGTGATGACCTTGGGATCGCCCTGCAGCCGACCCGAGTGACGCCCGTCGTCGGTGTCGGTCGACACGATGCCGATATGGTAGTCGGCGCCCGAGGCCAGCAGGCGATCCATGAACTGGTCGAACCGCTGGCCGAGCTGCTCGCGCTCGTCGGCCATGGTGCCCGAGTTGTCCACCACCCACAGGATGTCGACCACCGGGCTCGGCGTCTGCTGGAAGGCGTCGACCTGCAGCGGGTTCTCGGTGAAGCGCACATCCTCGCAGCCGCTCGCGGCCAACAGGGCTGCGACCACCAACGGGCCGATGGTATTGAAAGCTCTCATCGCGACTCAATCCTCCCGATGTCCAACCACCGTCACGGTGGACAGTGGTAGCCCTCCTTCAAACCGCAGTTCTTGGCGTACACGCAGCCGCCGAAGTCGTAGCCCTCGTAGTACTCGCAGACGATCGCGCGGCAATCGGCCGCGGTGTTGCACGAGTCGCGGGTCACCAGACAGGTCCCTCCCAGGCAGGGGTTGGTGGGACAGGGGTTGGTGTTGTCATTGCACGGGCAATAGCCCTTGTCCTCCTCGCCCATCAGGCACGGCACGCCGTGCTGCTGGCAATCCGAATCCGAGTAGCAGCTGCCCTGGACCAGGATCACCGTCGAGCACTCGAAGCCGACCGGGCAGCGCTGGCCGCCGGAGCAGTCGACGCCGCAGTAGTCGCTGCCCGGGAAGCCGTCGTTGTCGTAGGGATAGACCAGGCACAGATTGGCCGCCTCGCCGCAGGGTGCCTGGGTCGTGTTGTTGCACGGCTTGCAGTAGGGAGCGTACTGCTCGTCGTAGGCGCTGGTGCAGGTGCCGGCGTTGCAGTACTCCATGAAGTCGCAAAAGGAATCGTCAGGGCACACCCCGGCCTCGCAGCTGCCGCTGATGCAGGCCTGGTGAAATGGGCAATCGCCGTGCTCCTCGCAGCCGGGCACGCAAGTGCCGTTCGGACAGATCTGCCCCAGCGGGCACTGCATCTTGGTGGTGCAGGTGCCTTCGGCGATGCAGCGCTTGCTGGACACGTCGCAGTACTCGCCTTCGGCGCAGTCGGCGTTGTCGAAGCAGCCCGCCTTGGGTTGGCAGAACCCGGAGGCGTTGCAGAACTCGCCTTCGGCACAGGCGCAGTCGTCGACGCACAGGCACTCGCCGGTCGCCTGCTCGCAACGATGGCAGGAACCGCAGTCGGCGTCGCTCGAGCAACCGGTGTAGATCTGGCAGCTGCCGTCGGGCATACACCGCTCGCCGGCCGCCTGGTCGCAGGCCTCGTCTTCGACGCAGCGGCAGACCTTGGCGTAGGCATCGCAGCGCCAGTGGGGTGGGCAGTCACCGTCGCGCTCGCACTGCGCCTCGGTACCGCCGTCCGCGCAGGCTGCGGCCAGCATCGCCAGCATCGCCATAGCCGGTATCGCATATCGCATCGGCCTCGAGCCTCCTCGACCGCAGCCACCACGCTCAGGGCGTGGTGCAGCCCCCGGCGCAGTCGTAGACCACCTGCACGGTGGACCCGGCGGCCGGCCAGTAGTCGCGCTCGAAGGCCACCAGGTGCTGTTCGGCGCCGCCGGCGGTGCGCGTCTCGAGCACCCAACCGGTGGCCAGATCGTTGGCGATCAACACCCCGTCGCACTTGCCGGCCAGGCCGCAGCCGCCCGCGGCGCATTCGCTGCTGGAATCGCACTCCGGCGCATCCGGCCCGTAGACCGTCACCTCGATCGAAGCGCCCGGGTCCTGCGGGTCGTAGGCCGGCGTCTGGCTGAGGGTGAACTCGCGCTGCGGATGCAGGTAGGACACCTCGATGGTCGAGCCCGGCGGCGGCACGTAGCTGCCGTTGAAGAAGATGTTGCCGTTCTCGAAGGTCCATCCGTTCTGCCAGTCCTGCTCGATCGGCTGGCCGTCGACCGCCACCGAGATGCTCGCCTGCTCGGGGTTGTCATCCGACAGCTGGAAGCGGCGGTCCAGTCCGGCCACGGTCAGACCCAGCTGGCTGAGCGTGTCCGAGAAATCGGCCTCGCAGATCGAGCCGATGCTGCCGCCCATCGCCTGGACCAGCATGTGGTAGCGGGTGCCGGCGGCGGCGGTGGCGCAGCCGTCCGGCTGCGGCCCGACCACGGCGCCGGCCATGACCCGGTTCTCGTTGCCCACCCGCTTGAGCTGCTCGAAGGTGCGCTGGTAGAAACCGATCTGGCCGAAGGAGTGATCGTCCTCGTCAGAGACGAAGATGATGGCCAGGGCCGCATCCTGACGCAGGAACCCGGCATTGGCACCCGAGATCAAGGGCTCGCTCAGGGCATGGTAGGCCGCCTCCAACCCGCGCTCGTTGCCGGCGCCGCCGGTGCCCACCCGGATGTTCTGCGAGAATGCGTTGGCCGGATCGGGCTGGGTGTCGCGGGTGATGATGGCCGGGTTGCCCTGCAGCCGGCCCTGGTGGCCGGCCAGATCCAGATCGGTGGAGATGACCCCGATCTGGTAGTCGACGTCGGACTCGTCGATGAACTGGATGAACGAGTCGAAGTTGGCCGCCAGGTCGTTCTGCTCCTGCAGCATCGACGGCGAGTTGTCCACCACCCAGAGGATGTCGATCTTGGCGGCCGCCTTCTGGACGAAAGTATCGGTCTGGTCCGAGCCCTCGGGGAAAAACAGATCGTAGTGGGTGGTCACCTTGTACAGCCGGGTGTCGTCGCAACCGGCCGCCAGGGCCAGCACCGCGGCTAGCAGCAGCGCCACGCTCGCCAGCGGACCGCGTATGGGCTCGCCTGCAGTGCTCATCATGTCTCCTCCTCGCGCCGGCGCCGCCTGAGCTGCCGGCCGCCCAGCCACAGCCCCGCACCCAGCAGCAACCACCACCAGCCGGAGTTGGAGCGCGCACCGGCCGCGGCGCAACCGCCGCCCTTGCCCCCCGGCGGCTCGAAGCCCTCGCAGGGCGGCAGATCGCGGCCGTAGGGGTAGATGTGGCACAGGCCGTCGATGTCGTCCTGGGACAGGTCCCGCTTGCGGATCTCGCCCGGCGGGGCATAGCCGTACATGCTGGCGTTGGGATCGCTGGAGTGATCCAGCCCCACCGTATGGCCGGCCTCGTGGGCCAGGGTGTTGGCGACGTCGACCAGCACCTCGTCCGACTCGGCGGTGCTGAAGGTGTAGTCGCGGCCGTTGAACTCGATGTCCGAGTCGACCACCTCGCCGGTCAGGGTGTCGTAGGTGGTGGTGGTGATGGCGATGGCCTGGGAATCGTGCTCCCAGGTCGTCTCGCGCCAGACCACCAGGTTGATATTCTCGTTCCAGTCGTTCTGGTCGAAGCCCACGTCGTCGCGGTCGGTGGTGCCGGCCGCGATGAACCGAAAATCGGAGCAGATCGGCTCGTTCCAGAGCTCGAAGGTGGTCCAGACCGCGTTCTGACAGGCGGCCAGCACGGTATCCCGGCTGCAGGCGTCGTTGAGGTGGATCTGCACCGTGCGCTCTTTCCACCACAGGCAGGCGTTGGTGTCCGGATCGCGCGAGCGGACGAAGCCCTGGGCGGCGAGCGGCAGACCCAGCCACAGCGCCAGACCCAAGGCGATGCCGGGACGCCGGCGGACCGGTCTCATGGCTGGCCCCCGCGGTTGAACACGGCCCGGATGCGGGCCAGGGCCTGCTCGCGCTCCAGGAGCAGCGGCCGGCCCGGATCGCCGTGGAAGTCGAGCCCGGCGAGCCGCTGGACCAACAGCTCGCGGCCTCGGTCGTGGTGCAGGCCGAACACCCCCTGGCACATGCCCACCACCTGCCAGCCGATCCGGCCCCGGCGCAGCAGCAGCAGCACCGGACCGGGCTCGGCGAAGCGCGGGTAGCCGGCCACCCGTTGGGTCCAGCGGCCGACCGTGCCGCCCGGCTGGACCACGGTCAGCTCGGCCGCGCCGCCGCCGGCCACGTCGCGCTCGACCGCGAAGCGCAGCCGGGTCCAGATGCGCTTGTGCTCCGGGCCCCAGGCGCTGTGGCGCTCGATGAGCCGGGCCACCACCACCCGCTCGGCCCGACCGGCCAGCTGCTCCAGCGACATGCGTTTGGCCAGCGACGCCCGGGCCAGGCCGCCGAGGCCACCGAGGCCGGCGAGCAGGGCGAGGGCCGTCGTGATCACTGCGAGTCTGCGCACATTCATCCCGAGAATATTACGCTCCGCGGTCGCCCGCCGTCAATCGCTTCGCCACCGGCAGCAGTGCCGATTCGGGCGGAATGCCGAGATGTTCGAACTTCGCCGCCCGATTTGCGGCAAGACCGCATCGTTGCGAACCGTCCAGGTCAGGACAAACGGTTCGGAATGAACCAGCAACGGCCAAAACGAGGCCGCTGGTGGCGCAAATGGTGGCATGTGGCTTGCTTCTTATGGGAGCAGAGCAAGGCACGAAAACCACGAGCCGGTCCGCGGCTGACCCGAGCGGCGGGCTGCCCGGAGCCGGCCGGTGGTGAGACGGGAGGCGGTGCCATGGAGGACGGTTCCTGGCAGTTGGCTCTGCTGTTGCTGCTGGCCCTGGCGGTCGGCGCGTTGCTGCCGATCCTGTTCATGCTGGCCAGCGCGGTGCGCGAGCTGCGCCGGCGCATCCGCGACAGTGGGCCCAAGATCGAACAGGTGCTGGAACGCGCCCTGGCGGTCAGCGAGCGGCTCGAGCGCAACACCCGGGGGCTGGAAGAGAAGGAGCAGGCCGTCAGCGAGATGCTGACCGCCGGCCGCGAGTTGGCGCAATCGATCGAAGGGGTCAAGCGCTCGCTGCACATCGCCCAGGCGGTGGGCAACTCGGTGGGCCCGGCGGTGGCCACTTTTTTGGCGGCCATGCGCGACGACGGCAATCGGGAGCCGGGCACGCCCGGCCCCGCTGCGGAACCGGCCGAGGAGACGCCCTCCCCGGCTGAGAGAACACCGCAACACAAGAGAGCAGGAGGTGGATCATGAGTGAGAACAACAACGCTGGCAACGGGGGCCGGATGTTGGCCGCTTTTCTGGGGGGCGTGGCCGTGGGCGCCGGAGTGGTGTGGTTCACCAGCCCGCGTTCGGGAAGCGAGAACCGCCAGCAGGTGGCGGATTTCGCCCGCTCCGGCCGCGATCGGGCGAAAGCGTTGCCGCACGCGACCAGCGCTGCCGCCTCGGCGGCCAAGGAGGCATTCAACGAGACCCTGGAACAGCAGCAACAAGAGTCCTGATTGATTGGCGTTCCCTCGGGAGCTTCGTGATAGGTAGGTGTTCAGGGCTCGTGACGGCTCAGGGTTGGTGCAGCAGGATGGTGCCGCCGAAACCGGCCGCCCAGACGCGGCCGTCGGGATGGCCCCAGATGTCCAGCAGACCGACCCGGGTGCCCGATTGCAGCCGGTACCAACCGGTTTCATCGCGGTGCAGCAAGACCCCGCCTTCGCCGACGGCGTAGACGTCCTCGGCCGACCGGCCCCAGACGGCGTGCAGGTTCTCGTCGGTGGTCGACGATTGATGCTCGAATCTCTGGCCGTCCCAGTGCAGGATCTCGCCGTCCGCGCCCACCAAAAAGACGTCGTCGGGCGCAAAACCCCAGACACCGTAGAGATGGTCGGCGGCCGGGCTCTGGCGGCTTGTCCAGCCGGTGCCGTCGTCGACCAGCACCAGACCCCTCTCGCCCACCGCCCAGGCCAGATCGGGCGCTGGTGACCACAGGTCGTAGATGTCGTCCTCGGTCTGGGGTTCGTCCAGGGTCCAGCCGCCCGCCAGCCAGCGGGCGATGGTGCCCTGCTGCCCGGCGGTCAGGATCTCACCGGCGGCCGGCATGGCCACCGCGTGCAGGCTGTGCTCGCTGCCGGTGTGCAGCGGCTCGAAGTCGACCCCGTCGAAACGCACCAAGGTGCCACCGCCGGCGGCCAGCAAGGCGGTGCCCGCCGGCTCGAAGATCAAGTCGCGCAGATGGCCCAGATTCGCGTCGACGATGGTCCAGGCCTGCTCCAGAGCCTGCCAGCGCACGATGCGGCCGTGGCGGCCGCAGGCGTAGACCTGCTGCCCACCGTCACCGGCGATGGCCTCCAGATCGCGCCGGGTGCCGCCCTGCTGTGCCGCGATGTCCTCGCCGTCGACCAGCAGCACGTGGCCGAAATCGCCCAGCGCCAGCGCCCGGCCGTCGTCCAGACCATCGACGTGCCAGAACAGCCGGCCCCACTCGCTGGCCACCGTCTCCAGCTGGTCGCCGGCGTAACGCATCAGCAGGCCGGTCGAGCCGAGCAGGTCGTAGCCGGTGAACCAGAAGGTACCCTGGGGATCGACCCACATCGACGACAGCGGGGTGCCCGCGCGAGACACCACCACCTCCCAGTCGGCACCGTCGAAATGCAGCAGTTGGCCCCCACCGGTGGCGATCCAGATGTCCTCGGGTCCGGTGCCCCAGATGTCGTAGAGGTTGGCCCGATCGGCGATGGTCTGCTGCCACAGCCGCTCGCCGTCGAAGTGCAGCAGCTTGCCGAAATCCCCCACCGCGTAAACCCGGTACGGCTGCTCGACCCAGATGCTGTACAGCAGGCCCTGGGTGATGTCCGTCTCCAGCTGGCGCCACTGCAGCCCGTCGTAGAACAGCAGCAGCCCGTCGCCACCGCTGGCGTAGACGTGTTGCGGCCCGCTGCCGACGATGGCCTGGATCCGGCTGCGCGGCACCCCGGCCGGCAGGTCCACCAGGGCGAAGCCGGAGCCGTCGTGGTGCATCAGCAGACCGTCCTTGCCGCCGATCCAGAACTCGCCGGCAGCCGTGCCCCAGACCGCGTGCAAGTCGATGCCCACCCCAGAATCGAGCGCCACCAGATCCCGGCCGTCCCAGTGCAGCACGGTGCCGGCATCGCCGACCAGGATGGCGTTGTGGCTGTCGCGTACCCAGACGTCGTGCAGGTTGTCGCCGGCCGGCAGCGGGTTCTGCCGGCACCAGCCGTCGCGCGAGCAGATCGGCTGCGGCGCGCGCACGCAAGCGGCGGCCTCCAGCCGGTAGCCGGGATCGCAGGCGCAGCTGAACCCGGCCCCGTCGCGCCGGCAGACCGTCCGCTGCGGCTCGGTGCAGGGGTTGGGAGCGCAGGGATCGTCGACGCAGTGGCCCTGCCCGTCGGCCAAAAAGCCCGGCTCGCAATGGCAGATCGCGTTGAGGCCCTGGTTGGTGCACAGCCCGCGACCGGGCTCGTTGCAGGCGTCGGGCATCTGGCACGGGCGCAGACAGACCCCCTCGTGTTCGAGGTAGTCCGTCTCGCAGCTGCACTGCGCCCGGCCGGCGATGTTGCGGCAGACCGTCTTGTGCGGTTCGGTGCAGGGGTTGGGATCGCAGGGGTCGTCCGGCACGCAGTTGCCCCGGTTGTCCAGGATGTAGCCCTCGTCGCAGGCGCAGACCGCCTCGCCCTCGACGGCGTGACAGCGACTGCGGTGGGGTTGATGGCAGGGGTTGGGATCGCAGGGATCGTCGACGTCGGCGACGCAGTCGCCCGCCTCGTTGCGGACGTAGCCGAGGTCGCAGTGGCACTCGGCCTGCCCGTCGCGGACCAGGCAGACCGTCTGGTGCAGCCCCTGGCAGGGGTTGGGATCGCAGGGATCGGGCTCGCCGGATCCGGAGCCGCAGGCGCCGGTGAAGCAGGCGATGAGCGCCGCAGCCGCGATCGGCCCGCTGCCGGACCGCGCGGAAGCGCCGACTGGGGGTGGAGGCCGGCCCATGAGCCGATGGTAAGGGAGCGATCGGGCCTTGTCAATCGCGCCCGGCGGCATTATAACCCTCTGGCGAAGGCGGACCGCAACGTATCTCGGGAGCTACCAGTGGACAGGAACGAACTCGATGAATGGGCGCAGTTGACGCAGGAGCACATCGCCGAGCAGATCCGGCAGACCTACTCGGACCGGGTGCTCGAGCACTGGCGCGATCCCCACAATCCCGGTCCGCCGGACCGCTGGGACGGCCATGCCCGGATGACCGGCGAGTGCGGCGATACCATGGAGTTCTGGCTGGTGGTCGACGACGACCAGCTGGCCAGCGTGCATTTCATGACCGACGGTTGCGGCAGCTCGCTGGCCGCCGGCTCGGCCGCGGCCAGCCTGGCCGAGGGCCTGGCCGTGGTCGACGCCAAGCAGGTCGACAAGCAGCGGGTGCTCGACCACCTCGACGGCTTGCCGGCCGGAGAGCAGCACTGCGCGGCCCTGGCGGCCAATACCCTGATGGAAGCCGTGCGCGACTACCTGCGCCACCGCAACCGGGATTCCTGGAAAAACCTCTATCGCTGAAAGCCGGCTTGGGGCCAGTTCGATTGGAGAATTCCCATGAGCGATGACATCCGCGTCCGGTTCGCCCCCTCGCCCACCGGCTACCTGCACATCGGCGGGGTGCGCACCGCCATCTACAACTGCCTGTTCGCCCGCCGCCACGGCGGCCGTTACCTGTTGCGCATCGAGGACACCGACCGCGAGCGCTCCACCCCGGAAGCGGTGGCCCAGATCCTCGACAGCCTGGAGTGGATGGATCTGCTGCCCGACGAGGAGCCGGTCTACCAGTCGCAGCGCGGTGCGCTCTACCAGCGCCACGTCGAGCAGCTGCTGGCCGCCGGGCTGGCCTACCGCTGCTACTGCGACCCGCAGCAGCTCGAGGCCAAGCGCCAGCAGGCCATCGCCGACAAGCGCACCTACAAGTACGACCGCGCCTGCCGCGAACGCGATCCGAACGAGGAACCGGCCGGCCGGCCGCACGTGATCCGTTTCCGCACCCCGGAGATCCACCCCGATCACTTCGACGACCTGATCCTGGGCCGGCTGCCGATCGACGAGGAGCGGCTGGACGACTGGATTCTGATGCGCCGCGACGGCTCGCCGACCTACAACTTCTGCGTGGTGGTCGACGACGCCGACATGGGCATCAGCCACGTCATCCGCGGCAACGACCACGTGGCCAACACGCCCAAGCAGATCCTGCTCTACCGGGCGCTCGACTACCCGGTACCGCGGTTCGCCCACATGCCGCTGACCCACGGCCCGGACGGCTCCAAGCTGTCGAAGCGCAAGGAGGAGCAGTACCGCGAGCTGGGTATCAGCGTGTCGGTACAGCAGTACCGGCGGATGGGCTACCTGCCGCACGCGCTGCTGAACTACCTGACCCGGCTGGGCTGGGGCCACGGCGACCAGGAGATCTTCAGCCGCGCCGAGTTGGAGCGGGCCTTCGATCTGGACGGGGTCGGCAAATCGGCCAGCGTGATGGACCCCGAGAAGCTCAAGTGGATCAACGCCCACTTCATCAAAGAGACCCCGGACGCCGAGTTGGCCCAGCTGCTGCTGCCCTTTCTCGAGCGACGCGGGCTGGCCGCCGAGCCCGGCGAGCGGCTGGCGCACATCTGCGCCAGCCTCAAGGAACGGGCCAAGACCCTGGACGAGATGGCCGAGGCGGCCCGCTTCTACTTCGAGCCCCCGGCCGAGTACGAGCCCAAGGCGGTCAAGAAGTGGTGGAAGGATCCGGCCGCCGAGGTGCTGCGCCGGGTGCGCCAGGAGGTGGAGCGCCTGGATCCGGCCGAGCAGCCCGAGCAGCTCGAGGAGTCCTTCCGCGCGCTGGCCGAGGAGCTGGCCGGCGGCAAGCTGGGCAAGGTTGCCCAGCCGGTGCGGGTGGCGCTCAGCGGTCGGGCGGCCACGCCGTCGCTGTTCGAGGTGATGGCCTTGCTGGGCCGCGAGGAGGTGCTGGCGCGGCTCGACCGGGCGATCGAGGGACTGGACGCGCGGCGTGGCTGAGCCGGGGGCCAGCCTGCACCGGCAGCTGGCCGGGGCCTGGAGCACATGGACGCGGGGGCTGGACGGGCGCACGGTGGCGGTCATGCTGATCGCCACCGTGCTGCTGATCCTGTTCCACGAGAACGGCAACGCCAGCTTCTTCCGCGTCCACTTGGCGCGCACCTTCGGACCGGCCCGCTTCGGCAACCTGTACCCGGCCTTCTACTGGTACGGCTGCAGCCTGCTGGTGCTGGGCGCGGTACCGCTGCTGATCGGGCGCTTCGGCCTGCGCCGGCCGCTGGCCGCCTGGGGGGTGGGGCTGGGCGACTGGCGCTTCGGCCTGCCGGCGGCGCTGGCGCTCTACTGCGCCTTTCTGCCGGTGCTGGTGGCCTTCTCCTACCAGCCGGCCTTCCAGGCCAAGTACCCGCTGTTCGCCGCGGCCACCAAGTCGGGCCTGCACTTTCTGCTGCACGAGCTGGCCTATGCCGGCTACTTCATCGGCTGGGAGTTCATCTACCGCGGCTTCATGCTCTTCGGCCTGAAGCCGCGGCTGGGCCTGTACGCGGTGTTCGTCCAGACCATCCCCTTCGCCATCATGCACTTCGGCAAGCCGCAGATCGAGACCCTGGCCGCGGTGTTCGCCGGGGTGATCCTGGGCTTTTTGGCCCTGCGCTGCCGCTCCTTCTGGTACGGCTGGCTGCTGCACGCCATGGTGGCGGTGACCAACGACCTGCTGGCCGTCTGGCAGCAGGGCGGCATCGACCATTGATCAGGCAGGCAGGCGGGGCTACTCGCACGCCTTCTTGTAGAGTTCCTTGATCTCTTTGACCTTATTCCTATCACCGTGGCCGTAATCCTCCAGGTTCTCCAGCGCCGTGCCCACCTCGGCGCACTCGCTCATGAACTTCTCGTCGGGCTTTACCCCATATGAATCCTCGACTCAATCCGACGGAGGCAACCCTGACTCTCAACCTCGGCCGGGAGGTTCTGGGGCAACGTTGGAACGGCTGCCGGGATTGTCAACCGGCGGATTCGGGCTCAGCGCTCGCCAGCTCGTCCCCGCAACGCGGCCAGGATGGCCGCCTGGGTCCGGTGCCGATCGCACAGGGCCCGGAATGCCTCGCGGTCCAACACCTCATCGGCGTAGACCTCGGCCGAGACCACGTAGACCAGCGGGTAGCTGTCCCGGCCATAGCTCACCTCGACGGCCCCGGAATCGAGGACCTCGCCGGCAGCGTCGCGGATGGCGGTGACCGCGGGCGGGCTGGCGTAGCTGACCCGCAGCCGGCGCTCGGCCACCCCCAGCACCGCCCAGACCTTGGTCTTGGACCGCAGCCGATCGTAGAACACCGGCACCAGCATGCGGATGTCCCGGCCCAGGTCGGGGTCCTCGGCCAGTCCGTCGCGGAAGGCGGCGAAGAGATCGCGCTCGGCCTGGGCGCCGGCGTCGTCCAGCGCCGGCGGCAGGCCGATCTGGGCGCAGGTGGCGCGGTAGGCGCCGCGGAACAGCGCCCGCATCCGCTGCAGCTCTTTGCCGAGCGGCATGGCGATCGAACCGGTGGCGTTGCGCCGATGCATTTTGGAAAGCGCCTCCGGGCCGAAGGCCTCCTCGAGCACCTGCTGCACGAAGTCGTAGCTCCGGGCGCGGCGCAGGTAGTAGCTGGCCAGCGGCTCCAGGCTCAGCCCGGGCTGGACCTCGACCCGCAGCTGGTCTAGCATGCCTCCGGCGCCCACCACCGGTGTCTCCAGCTGCTTGATGTGCGTCTCCCGGGCCAGCGCCAGCAAGGACTTGAACAGCCCCACCAGCTCCCGCCGGTAGCTGTCGTCGAGCTGCAGGTAGCGCGCCTCGGGCATGGCCGCGGGCCGCACCAGCGGCTCCAGGGCGTGGACCTGGTGGTCGTACCAGCCGGCGTCCTGGCCCGGCTGCAGGTCGATGGCGCCGGAGCGGATGCGCTCGATCAGGGCGTCGGCCAGGTCGAAGCCCTCGGGGATCGGTTTGTCGCCGAAGAGTTTCTCAACCAGCTCGGTCTCGTGGGAACGCGATGGCGGAAACAGGCGGATGTCAGCCGGCAGCCGCGACTCGTCACCAGCCGCCAGGGCGGCTGCGGCCGGGCGCAGATCGGCGGCGGTGAAGGGGTTGGTCAGCCGGGCGTCCAGTTCCAGCAAGGCGCCGTAATCGCGCCGTAGGTCCTCGTCGGCCGCCAATACCGCGGCCAGCTGCCGCGCGGCGGCCGGCGGCTCGAGCTTGGACTGCAGCATCCGATCGCGGCGGAAGATGCGCTCCAGCTCCGGATTCCAGGTGTAGAATCCGATCGGCCGCGACAGGCGCGGCACTTTCATGAATTGCTCGACCCGCTCGGCGGCCCGGCGGGCCACCGCGGCCTCGACCGGCGGCGGCTCGCCGCCCAGCTCCAGCGCAGCGGCCAACAGCACCGCCGCCGGCAGCCGGCCGGTGCCCTGCGGGCGGCCCAGCACCCCGGCCAGCAGCTCGGCCACCAGCGCGCCCTTGTCCGGGCAGCGGCCCAGCCCGCGGTCGCGGGCCAGCTCGACCGCGGCGTAGAGCCCGTCGTCGAACTGCTTGGCCTTGAAGGCCAGCGCGGCCGCGGGCACGAAGGCCTCGCGGGCCGGCAGCATCTCGGCGAACGAGGCATGCAGGCGGGCGGGCTGCGTCCGATCGTGGCCCGCCGAAAACGAGGTATCGCGGTCCTCGGGCACCTCCAGCCGCAGCTTCTGTCCGGACAGGTCCAGTTTCAGAGTCAGCACCCGGCCGTCACCCGCCTCCAGGTGCACCGTGCGCATGACCGGTTCGGCCGTCGCCCCGCCCGGCGCGCCGGTCGCCTCGCCCCCGCCGTCCACCGCCCCGGCCGCGCGATCGTCCGCTGCGGCCGTCCGCTGCGGCTGCGCCTCTTCCGGCCCGCCAGCAGCGTCCCCGTCCTCGACGGCCGGTTCGAGAGCTGCCCCCTCCGGCCGCGCCCCATCGTCCTGACAGCCTCCAACCAGCAGCACGGTCCAGGCGCTGATCAACAGAGCAACCCGATGCATCCCCACCTCCTTCGATTTTTTGCACACCCCCGCCCGCGACGAGAGACCGCATGGCCACAGGCTGGCATCCCACGGTGCCGGTTGCAAGACCGCAAAGCCTGCCACCGATTTCGACCCGGCCCACCGGGTTGTGCTATAAGGAATCCCGATCGCGGGAATAGCGCACCCCACTCGAACGGTTGGCCATACCGGGAGGCAGAGGTGTGATGGCGCCAGGCAATCGCGGATCGCGAGCGGACACCCCGGAGCACCGGCGCCACCGGCTCCTGGTGGCCCCGGCGGTGTTCACCGTGGATCAGGCCGGACCCGACATCCAGCGGCGTTTCCTGGCCCGCCAACGCCTGCTGTTCACTCTGCTGATCGGCGCCGGGTTGGGCTGTATGCTGCTGGCGACCCTGGTGCTCGAGCGGCCGGCGCCCGACTTGCTGTGGCCGCTCGGCGGCGGGGCTGTGTTCCTGTTGCTGGCCTCGGCCTTCAGCCGGCTGCGCTTTCGCCGGCTGCAGGCGGTCTTTTTTGGCCTGGGCTTGCTGGCCGCCGGGCTGGTGGTCGGCTGGACGCTGCCGGTGGTTCGGGATCGGACGGCCTTGCTGCTCAACCCCACCATCGTCGTCGGGCTGGGGCTGCTGGGCTGCTGGCTCAACGCCCTGCTGTGGAAAAAACCCCGCTCGGCCTGGGTCGAGTACCTGCTGACCGGGCCCTGGCTGGCGGCGGGCTTGGCGGTGGTGTGGTTCCTGCCGGCCGGCGAGTGGGCGCTGGCCGGCTCGGGGTTGCTGGCCGTGGTGCTGGTTTACTGCTTGCAGCGCGCCGGGCGAGAGGCGCAGCCGCTGTACCGGCCGACCGAGGTGGTGGCGGCGGCGGCCGACGTGCTGCCGCTGGCCTGCATCGCCGCCTTCGGTTGGCTCTGGGGGCGGGATTGATGGCCGCCGCTGCGGTGTCGGGGCCCCATTTTTGCTTGACAAACCGATTGCGGTTTGGCTAAAAGGTCCGTCCGATGCTGAGACGCTCTATGGTATTTGGAATTCCGGTTCTGCTCGCCGCGGTGCTGGTCGGTCCGCGGCCGCTGCAGGCCGCCGAGCGGCCGCCCAAGCTGCACCGCGGGGCGCCGATCATCCCCTGGGCCCGGGCTGTCGGCGAGCACCGCTTCCGGTCGCCGCGCAATTACGACGGCACCGTGGAATACTACCGCAAGGTGCTGCGCAGCGGCTGGGATGTCAGCTGGCACAAGATCATCAACGTCAGCGGCTTGCGGGCGACGCACATCCGCAACGACAAGCCGAAGGGCCGCTGGGAAGGGCTGAACGTCTACGAGCACAAGGGCGCCACCTACATCTTCATCGTGTTCAGCGACGAGGAGCTCGAACGGCAGGCGGCGCGGCGGCGCGCCCGGGAGCAGAAGCGTCAAGGCAAGAAGAAGGGCAAACGGCGCAAGGCGCGCGGCGGCGGGTGAGAACAGGAGTTGACAGGAGTTGATCGGTGGAATCGGATTGATGGCGGATCGTCTAACGGCAGGACGGCAGACTCTGGATCTGTCTATCTAGGTTCGAATCCTAGTCCGCCAGTAAGAGCACGAACGCACGCTAGCGTTCGTGCTTTTTTTGTCCCCGCCCTCCGGGCGGGGACAACGCACCTGAGTCCGCCAGCAAGAGCACGAACGCGCGCTGCGTTCGTGTTTTTTTTGGCTCCGGCTGCTTTTTTTTCTTGCATCAGTACTTTGCCCGTGCTATTCAGCGCTCCACTACTTGGATGGATCATCATGGAGTGGGCCCCGGCGGCCCGCTCCTTTTTTTTGATTCGTTGGTGAAGGAGCGCTGGACGATGCCCGACAACCGCAGGATCGCAGCCGAGGTGGAGCGATTGGCCGCCCCGGTGGCCGCGTTTTGCGGTCTGGACATCGTCCAGGTCACCTACCGGCGCGAGGCGCACGGCTGGGTGCTGCGGGTGCTGCTCGAGCGCGCCGGCGAAGAGGGCGGCGTCCAGGTGGGCGACTGCCAGCGGCTGTCGCGCGAACTCGGCGACGTGCTCGACGTAGAGGATCCGATCCCGACCCAGTACCGGCTCGAGGTCTCCTCGCCGGGACTGGATCGGCCGCTGGTCAAGCCGGCCGACTTCGAGCGCTTCAGCGGCCGGCGGGTGCGCCTGCGCACCAGCCAGCCGGTTCGAGGCCAGCGCAACTTTTCCGGCGTTCTGTGCGGTTTGCACGATGACCGGGTCGAGCTCGACCTGAATGGGCATCGAATCGAAATCGAACGCGGGCAAGTGGCCAAGGCGAACCTGGTGCCCGAGATCGACGCTGTCCCTTCCGGCTAGGAGATCCGATACCATAGGAGAACCCCGATGCAGTCCAATCTAAACCAGACGATCGAGCTGGTCGGCAAGGAGAAGGGCCTCGATAAGGATATCTTGATCGAAGCCCTGGAGTCGGCCATGCTCACGGCGGCCAAGAAGAAGTTCGGCATGGAGCGCGACCTCGAGGTCCACTTCAACGAAGAGATCGGCGAGATCGAGATTTTCGAGTTCAAGACGGTGGTCGACAAGATCGAGGAACCGATGCTGGAGATCACCGTGGACGAGGCCATACAGCTCGATCCCGAGGCCCAGGTCGGCGACTCGCTGGGCATGAAGCTCGAGACCGGCGAGCTCGGCCGCATCGCCGCCCAGACCGCCAAGCAGGTTTTGATCCAGAAGGTGCGCGAGGCCGACAGCGCCATCGTCTACGAGGAGTACCAGGACCGCAAGGACGAGCTGGTCACCGGCATCGTGCGCCGGTTCGAGCGCGGCAACATCATCGTCGACCTGGGCCGGGCCGAGTCGATGCTGCCGGTGCGCGAACAGGTCCCGCGTGAGACCTACCGGCCCGGCGATCGCATCCAGGCCTATGTGCTCGACGTGCTGCCCGAACCGCGGGGCGGGCCCCAGATCATCTTGTCGCGCACCAGCCCCGGGCTGCTGATTAAGCTGTTCGAGATGGAGGTGCCCGAGATCGACGAGGGCATCGTCAGGATCGAGGCGGCCGCCCGCGAGCCCGGCGCCCGCTCCAAGATCGCGGTCGCCTCGCGCGACGCCGATGTCGATCCGGTCGGCGCCTGCGTGGGCATGAAGGGCTCGCGCGTCCAGGCCGTGGTCCAGGAGCTGCGCGGTGAGAAAATCGACATCGTGCCCTACAGCCCGGACCCGGCCACCTTCGTCTGCAACGCACTGGCGCCGGCCGAGGTGTCGCGGGTGGTGATCAACGAGGACACCCACAGCATGGAGATCATCGTGCCCGACGACCAGCTCAGCCTGGGCATCGGGCGCAAGGGCCAGAACGTGCGCCTGGCCTCGCAGCTCGCCGGCTGGCGGCTGGACATCAACTCCGAGTCACGGGTGGCCGAGATGTGGCGCAACGCCATGCGCTCGCTGGGCAAGATCGAGGGCGTTGGCGATATCATGATCGACACACTCTACAAGTACGGCTTCCGCTCGGCCCGCGACGTGATGATGTCCGACATCGAGACGCTGTGCGATGTGCCCGGCATCGGCCAGACGATGGCCGAGCGGATGCAGCGCTCGGCCGCCCGGGTGGTGGCCGAGGAGGAAGATGAGCTGCGCACCGAAGCCGACGCCCGTCGCGCCGAGGCCGAGGCCTCGGAGTTCGGGTTGGAAGGCGAGCGGCTGCGGTTCATGGAGGTGCGCGGTATCGGCGACCGCACCATCGAGCAGCTGGCCGAGGGCGGCTACTTCACCCTGCAGCAGGTCCACGAGGAAGACAACGTGGTCAAGCTCGGCGAGGTGACCGGGATCGGCATCAAGAAGGCCCGCCAGATCAAGCAGGCCATCGCGCAGTACATCGAAGAGCAGGCGCGCGCCAGCTTGTTGCCGGACGAGGCCGAGGCCGCGATCGTCGGCGATGCCGAACGGGGCGACCCGGCCGAGTTGGCCACGCCGCCGGTGCCGGAGCAAGCCGGCGAGACCGAGCCGGCGGAAACCGCTGGAGACGAAGGGGCGAACGAGAGTTGATGGATCGCGCGAGCTATGGTCAACAACCGCCGCAAGCGCAGGGGCCGCCGGGCCGGCAGCCACCGGATCTGTGCTGGCTGCCGCCAGCGCCGGCCGGAGTCCCGGCTGTTGCGCCTGGTGCGCGGAGCCGACGGACAGGTGCTGCCGGATCTGAGCCGCAAGTTGCCCGGCCGCGGCGCGAATCTGTGTCCGGATCGCCGCTGCTTCGAGCGGGCGGTCGAGCGGCGCGCTTTCGCCCGGGCTTTCCGGGCCGATGTGATCGCCCCCGATCCGCAAGCGCTGGCCGACGCCTTCACCGCAGCCGGCGAGCGGCGGGTGGCGTCGATGCTGGCCGTGGCCGGCCGCTCCGGTTGGCTGCATGCCGGCCGCGATGCGGTGCGTCTGGCGCTGCGCCGCGACCGGGCGGCTCTGGTGCTGTTGGCGCTCGACGCCTCCGCCGGGCTAGCCGATCAGGTGGGTGGAGAAGCGCGCGCGCGGCGTGTCCCGCTGCGCCGACTGCTGAGCCGGTGGTCGTTGGGCCGGATTCTCGGGCGCCGGGAGCTGGCGGTGGTGGCCCTGTCCCACCGCGGTTTGGCCGCCCGGTTGCGGCTGGAGATCGACCGCATCCCGCCGCCCGCTCCCGACGCGGCGCAGCGGGAAGGGAACCGTTGATGGGCGCCGATCCGGCTAACGAGGCGGCCCTGTGGCCACCGCGGCTCGATCCGACGGCGCTCGCCGATTTCGCTTGCTGGGGAATTGACAGGTTGTGTGGTTCGCGGCATGATGCCGCAAAATTCGGCCGATCCCGAGTTCGCATCGGCCTGAGCAAGGTGCATTGATGGCAAAGGTTCGGGTGTACGAAATCGCCAGGGAAGTGGGTCTCGAGAGCAAGGCGCTCGTGGACCGTCTCCAGGACATGGGCTTCGAGGTCAAGAGCCATGCCAGCGCGCTCGAGGAGTTCGAGGCAAATCACTTGATCGAGCGGCTGAAAGCCGAGAAGCAAGCCAGCATGGTGGAGAAGCGCATCGGCTCACGCGTCATCCGACGCCGGCAGCGGACACAACCCAAGGCCGAGCCGGCCGAGGCTCCGGCCGAGGCTCCGGCCGAAGCGCCGGAGGCTGAGGCGGCTCCGCCGGCCCCGGCCGAGGCCGAGGCGCCGGAAGGCGAACCGGCTCCGCCGGCCCCGGTCGAGAAGCCCGAGGCCACCGAGCCGGCAGCAGCCGAGCCGGAGACCGAACGAATGCCCTTCCCCAAACCCGAGGCCGCCGAGCCGGCGCCGGAACCGGCGCCGGCCGAGGCGCAGCCGGCCGAGAAGAAAGAACCGGCCACGGCCGAGGAGCCCGGGCCGGCCGCGGAAGAGCCCAAGAAGCCCAAGGGCGACAAGGGCGACTTCTACCAGGCCAAGGTCATCCACCGCGCCACGCCCCAGGAATCGGATCGCATCCAGGCCAAGGTGGTCTCGCGGCCGCCGCCCGCCGCCGCACCGCCCAAGCCCAGCGGGGTGCGGGTGCTCAAGGTGGTGCCGGGCAAGGAGGGCCGCGGCAACAAGTTCATCGACGTCTCGACCAAGCAGGATCGCCGCAAGCGGGCATCCAAGGCGGCCAAGGCCGAGATGCGCGATGCCATGTACGACGCCTTCACCCCCGGTTACACCCGGGGCATGGCGCGCCGGAGACGGTTGGCTCGGGGGCGTGGCCACAAGACCCAACTGACCACCCCCAAGGCCCTGAAACGGATCATCAAGATGGAATCGGCAGAAATCTCCACCAGCGATCTGGCCAAGCGCATGGGTGTCAAGCTGCGCGATCTCAACCGCAAGCTGCGGGAGTTGGGCGAAGAGGTCAGCCATCTGAACGAAGATCGCATGCTCGACCTGGAGGTCGCCACCATGGCGGCTCAGGAGTTCGAGCACGAGGTCCAGGACGTCTCGTTCAAGGAAGAAGAGCTGCTCGACGCGGCCGAGGACGCGGCCGAGGACATGATGGATCGGCCGCCGGTGGTCACCGTGATGGGCCACGTCGACCACGGCAAGACCTCCATCCTGGACGCCATCCGCCACGCCAATGTCACCAGCAGCGAGCACGGCGGTATCACCCAGCACATCGGTGCCTACGAGGTCGTCCGGCCCGAGGGCACCATCACCTTCATCGACACCCCGGGCCATGAGGCATTCACCGCCATGCGGGCCCGCGGCGCATCGGTGACCGACATCGTTGTGCTGGTGGTGGCGGCGGACGACGGCATCATGCCGCAGACCATCGAGGCCATCAACCACTCCAGGGACGCCGGCGTACCGATCATCGTGGCCATCAACAAGATCGACGTGCCCAACGCCAACGCCGAGCGAGCGCGCCAGGATCTGACCAAGTACGAGCTGGTGCCCGAGGACTGGGGCGGCGACACCATCGTGATGGAGGTCTCGGCCAAGACCGGCCAGGGCCTCGACGACCTGCTGGAGAGCATCCTGCTGCAGGCCGAGATGATGGAACTCAAGGCCAACCCCAGCAAGGAAGCCCTGGGCCGGGTGGTCGAGGCGCGGCTGGATCGCGGCCGCGGCCCGGTGGCCACGCTGCTGGTCCAGGCCGGCACCCTGGAAAAGGGCCACACCATCCTGGTCGGAACGGCCTATGGCCGGATTCGGGCCATGTACGATCACGAGGGCAACGAGGTCGAGCGGATCACGCCCGGACGCCCGGTGCAGGTCCAGGGCCTGAACGAAGTGCCCATGGCCGGCGAAGAGTTCTACATCATCAAGAACGAGCGCGAGGCCAAAAAGATCATCGCCCACCGCGAGGAGCAGGCCCGGGTGGCCAAGGAAGGCCAGACCGCCAAGCTGAGCCTGGAGGATTTCTACGATCAGCTGGCCGGGGCGGAGAAGCTCGAGCTGAAGGTGGTGGTCAAGGCGGACGTGCAGGGCACGGCCGAGGCCGTTCGCCAGTCGCTGGAGAAACTGTCGACCCAGAAGGTTGCGGTCAAGGTCATCCACCACGGCGTGGGCGCCATCAGCGAGACCGATGTCAACCTGGCCTCCGCCTCCAATGCGCTGTTGGTGGGCTTCAACGTGCGCCCCGATCCCAACGGCAAGAAGCTGGCCCAGAAGGTGGGCCAGGAGATCCGGGTCTACAACGTCATCTACAAGATGACCGAGGAGATCCGGGCCGCCCAGGAGGGCTTGCTCCCCTCCACGCTCAAGGAGAACGTCATCGGCCGCGCCGAGGTCCGCGATCTGTTCGTGGTGCCCAAGGTGGGCACGGTGGCCGGGGTGTCGGTGCTCGACGGCAAGATGGTACGCAACGCCAAGGTGCGCCTGCTGCGCGACAGCGTCGAGATCTACGACGGCAAGCTCAACTCGCTCAAGCGCTTCAAGGACGATGCGCGCGAGGTCAGCGCCGGTTACGAGTGCGGTGTCGGCCTCGAGGGCTACAACGACATCAAGCGCGGCGACGTGGTCGAGGCCTATCAGATCGAGGAGCAGCGACCCTCGATCCAGGGCTAATACCCAATACCATGGTAACCCCTTGATGGCATCGCGCCTCGGCCATTCTGTTTTTCGGGACTTCGGATTGGTAGAGCGCCGGAGGTGATCCGATGGTCGTGGGCGTCGTTCGCCTGACCCTGTTCCTACCCGAAAACGATTCGCTCAAGGGCAAACGCAAGGTGGTGCGCCAGATCATCGAGCGCACCCGCAGCCGCTTCTCGGTGGCGGTGGCCGAGACCGACCACCAGGACGCCCATCGCCAGGCGGAGATCGGCCTGGCCGCGGTGGGCAACGACCGCCGGCTGATCAACTCGGTGCTCGATCGGGTCGTCGGCTTCATCGAATCGGTGGGCACCGCCGTGGTGGCCGACCACGAGATGGAGATCCTCAACCTGGGCCACGCCGAATGAATCTCGCCAATCCAACCGGTCTTGTCGTCCCCCGCCCTGCGGGCGGAGACTCCGGTATCGGCGACCTTGTTCCCGGCGGCTGCGGGCGCTACACTGGCGGCCGGAGGTGGTTCATGAAGTGCCCGAAGTGCCGCAAGCAGGAGATGGAGAGCGAGACCTACGAGGGCGTGGAGGTCGAGCGCTGCCCGGCCTGCAAGGGGCTGTACCTGGACCGGGGTGAACTGTTGAAGCTGATTCGCGAAGAGCAGGGCAACGTGGCGGACAAGCTCAAGTTTTCGCCCACCTCGGACATGATGGACGCCCTGCCCGCCCATTGTCCGCGCTGCGAGCAGGACATGATCGCGGCCGCTGCCCCGGGCGGCGTGTCCGTCAACCTGTGCCAGCGCTGCGCCGCCATCTTCCTGGACCAGGGCGAGCTGGCCACCATACAGCTCCACGCCCAGCAGGCCTGATCCCCCCGATTGGGGGTGGGGGTTCGCATCTTCGTTAGTAGTAGTACCAGATGGTCCTGTAGTCCTCGACGTCCTCGCCGCGGGCGGCCAGCTCGAGCAGGTACTCGTGGATGGGCACATCGGTGTAGTTGTACGGCGGCATGGGCACGATGTTCTTCTCCCAGGGGTGGAACTCGTAGATCCGGGCGCCGTCCGGCTTGATCATCACCAACCGGTGGTCCTGCATCGCCTGCAGCTGGTTCTTGCCCAGCCGGGGCACGTTGAACACCGGCTCGTCGGTCCGGTCGAGACCGGGCAGCAGCCGGGCCTCCTCGCGCCGCTCTTGCAGCAGCCGGGCGATGGGCACCATCAGCCGGCGGGTCTCCTCCTTGCCCTTCATGTTGAACGTGTAGTAGGGGTCGACCCCGATGCTGCGCAGGTCCTTGCGCAGCTTGACCGTCTCGAAACGGCGCGAGTTCTCGATGGTGAACACCTGCTGGTTGTACACCCCCATGCCGCGGCGGCGGATGCGCTGGACGGCCTGCATGGCCTCGGGGGTGATCTCGTAGGAGTGCTCGAAGTGGGTCACCAGCGCCAGCTCGCGCCGGCCGGGCCGGTGGTAGCGCGCCAGCAGATCGGCGGTGGCCGCCGACCAGCGCATCGGCAGCACCACCGGGGTACGGGTGCCGATGCGGATGCGGTAGACGTGCTCGGCCGCAGCCAGGCGGTCCAGAATCCGCTCCAGCTGCTCGTCGGCCAGGATCATCGGATCGCCGCCGGTGATCAGCACGTCGCCCACCCCGGGATGCTGCTCGATCCAGTCCAGCGCCCGCTCCAGCTCGCGTTTGCCGGCGCGGGCATTGGGCGCCATGCACTCGTCGATCTCCCAGTTGCGCTGACAGTAGACGCAGATCTGGGCGCAGGTGTTGAAGGGCTTGAGGATGCATATCAGCGGGTAGCGCCGGGTCACCAGCCCGATCGGCGAGGTGTCGTGCTCGCCCATGAAGTCGAAGACCGATTCGCGGTCGTCGCGGTTGGCGGCCATGGCCTCGACATAGTCCGACGGCGGGATGACCTGGGCGCGCACGGCGTGGTCCAGCCGCAGCCCGCGCTCGCGGTCCATCAGCCCCAGATAGTACGGGGTGATGCCGATCGGCAGGCGGGCCTCGACCGCCTTGCGCAGCGCCTGGCGCCGCTCGCGCGAGATCTGCACCAGATCCACCAGCGGTTCGGGCTGCTTGATCACGTGGCGCAGGTGCCAGCGGTAGTCCTGCCAGTCCTGCTCGCCGGCGCCGTAGTACGCCAGGATGCGCGCCCGGTTTTCGGCCCGGCGGGCGATCACCTCCGGCTCCAACCCCGAAGGGTAGCGCGCGAAGTAGCGCTGCATCCGAGCGGCCATGGCGTCGAGCTGCTCGGAGCGGTGCCGGGCCGCCTGCCGCCCGCTGAGGCGCAGAAAGTCCGGCACCTGGCGCCCGACCGCGTCCGGGCTGTAGACGCCCGCCTTGCCGGAGACGGCCCGAAACAGGTGCAGCATCTCCATCAGGAAGCCGACGTTGACCCCCCAGGCCAGCTCGGCCCGCCGCTCGCGGGCCAGCTTCCACAGGCAGTCCAGCGCCGAGTAGCCGGTGCGTTTCTCGTTGACCGGACCGATCAGGCTGCGGAACGCCCCCACCGCATCGCGCACGATCGAGTTCTCCAGCACGTGCAGGCGGCTATCGACGGCGAAGCCCTCGCGCTCGACCGACTCCAGGTAATCGTACAGGCCAGCGCGGGCCTGCTCCAACGTCTCGGCCTTTTCCAGGATATCGCTGATCTCCGGATTGACGTCCCACAGCTGATCGAGCACTTCCTCGCCCTGGACCGAGAAGCGCCGCTGGCGCATGTCGCGCGCGTCCGAGAACACATCGACATCGACCTTGGTCGAGATGGGTGTTCTGTCGCGCTGCTGGCCGGGCCGGTTCCGCTTGGCGCTCATCGGCTGCCCTCCGCTGGCGATCGCCGGGCAATTTTGCCAGAGGGGGGCGTCCATTTCAATCCGAATCGCCCCCGGCGGACGGCCCAGGTGGGCGAAATCGCGTGAAGAACCGCCTCATTCCGGTTGACAGCGCCCGGTCGGGCACATAGACTCGCACTCCCGCCACGACGCGGCTACGCGCCCGGGGCGGGCGGAGCAACCGAGCGGGACCGCGGTGGTCCAGGGTCGAGACACATGGCGAGCATCAGGCTCAGGCGGGTGGCGGAGCAGATCCAGGAGGAGATCAGCGGCATGCTGGTCAAGGGACTCAAGGATCCGCGCATCGGCTTCGTCACCATCACCGGCGTTGACCTCAGCCCCGATCTGAGCAAGGCCTGGGTCTACTACTGCACCCCCGGCGGCGAGGCCGAGCGCGAGCAGTTGGCCGAGGGTTTGCAGAGCGCCGCCGGTTTCATCCGCAAGACGCTCGGTAAGCGCTTGCATCTGAAGAACATTCCCGAGCTGCAGTTCGAATACGACACCAGCCTGGACCGCGGCGACCGGATCGAGCGCCTGCTCGGCGAGGTGCGCCAACAGGAGGGCTGGGACGACCCGACCCGGGTGCGGGGCTCGCCCGAGGAGATCGCCGAGGCCTTGCAGCGCGGGCGTCGCTTCCTGGTCGTCAGCCACGCCAACCCGGACGGCGACGCGGTGGGCGCCACCCTGGCGGTGGGCCGGATCCTGGACCAGCTGGGCAAGGACGTGGTGATGTACAACCAGGACGCGGTGCCCCACAACTTCAGCTTCCTGCCCGGGGCCGGGCAGCTGGTCACCGACATCGAGGAGGAGGCGCCCTTCGACACAACCGTGGTGCTGGATTGCTCCGATCTGGAGCGCGTCGGCCGGCTGCCGCCGCGCGACAGGCTCGGCCGGCTGGTCAGCGTGGACCACCACCTGACCGCCGGGGCGCTGGGCGAGGCGGTCTACCTCGACCCGAATGCGGCCGCCATCGGCGAGCTGTTGACGCGCCTCCTGCCCTTGCTGCCGGTGGAGCTGGACGCCGAACTGGCCACCCAGATCTACACCACCCTGCTGACCGATACCGGCTCGTTCCGCTACTCCAACACCAGCCCCGGCGCCCTGCGGGCTGCCGCCGACATGGTGGCCGCCGGCGTGTCGCCCTGGGACGTGGCCCTGGAGGTCTACGAATCCCAGCCGCGCGGCCGGATCGAGCTGCTGGCCGAGGTGCTGCCGACGCTGCGGGTCGAGGCCGGTGGCCGTTTCGGCTCGATCGTGGTCACCCGCGAGATGTTCGAGCGCACCGGCACCAACGAGGAGCACATCGACGGTTTCATCAACTATCCCCGCTCTATCGAAGGCGTCGAGGTCTCGGCCCAGTTCCGCGAGATCGGGCCCCGGCAATACAAGATCAGCTTTCGTTCGCGCGGCAACGTCAACGTGGCCGTCATCGCCGCCCGTTTCGGCGGCGGCGGCCACGCCAACGCGGCCGGCTGCATGGTGGACGAGGATCTCGACAGCGCGCGCCAGCGCATCCGCCGGGCCGTCACCGAGGCCATGGACGAAGCACTCGGCCCCCTGGAGCGGGATGACGGCTGACGGGGCGCTCCCGGTCGACGGGGTGCTTCTGGTCGCCAAGCCGGCCGGTCAGACCTCCTTCGACGTGGTGCGCCGCGTCAAGAAGCTGCTGCCGCGGACCAAGGTGGGTCACACCGGTACCCTGGATCCGATGGCCACCGGGTTGCTGCCGTTGGCCGTGGGCGAGGCCACCAAGCTGACCCGTTGGCTGAGCGGCGGCGACAAGCGCTACCGTGCCCGGCTGCAACTGGGCACGGCCACCGACACCCTGGACGCCACCGGCCGGCCGGCGGAGCAGGCCGCGGTGCCGCCGCTCGACGCTACCACCGTGGAGGCGGCGCTCGGGCCCTTCCGCGGTACCATCGAGCAGGTGCCGCCGATGTACTCGGCCGTGCACCACCGGGGCCAGCGGCTCTACTCCCTGGCCCGCCAAGGCCTGGAGGTCGAACGCCGGCCCCGGCCGGTGACCATCCACCGGCTCGAGCTGGTGGGCCTGCAGTCGGCCGAGCTGGAGCTGGACGTGCTGTGCTCTTCCGGCACCTACATCCGCAGCCTGGTGGACGCGATCGCCCGCGCCCTGGGCACGGTCGGCCACCTGAGCGCCCTGGAGCGCACCGAGGTCTGCGGTTGGCACCTGGAGCGGGCCCTGCCGCTGGCAGCGCTCGACCGGACCGCCGCTCTCGGCAGCCTGCTGAGCCTGGAGCAGGTGCTGACCCGTTTCGCCCGCATCGATGTCACCGCCGGCATCGCCCGCCGGCTGGCGAACGGCCAGCGGCTCGACCAGGACGATCTGGGACGGCTGGGCGTGGCTCCGGCGGACAGCCCGCGCACGGTCTGGTTCATGCCGCCGGACGCCGCCCCGATCGTGCTCGCCGAGCTGGCGCCGGCCGGTGCCGAGCCGGTGATGCGCATCCTGCGCGTGCTACGCCCACCCCGAGCAGGCGTCCCGAAAAACAGTTGACAGGCGGCCGGAACCCGCCTAAGGTACGCCGGATTTCACGCTGCGGGGCACGTCCCCCCGCTGGCGCCAGTCGAGGAGGTTGGACGAGATGTCGAAGCGTTTCCCTGGATTGAAGACCGAGGTGATCGAATCGTTCCGGCTGCACGACTCGGACACGGGCTCGCCCGAGGTGCAGATCGCGCTGTTGACCAAGCGCATCAAGCACCTGACCGAGCATTTCAAGCAGCACAAGCAGGATCACCACTCGCGGCGCGGCCTGCTGAAGCTGGTCAGCCGGCGGCGGCGCTTGCTGGACTACGCCCGGAGCAAGGACGAGCAGCGCTACCGCAAGATCATCGAGGCGCTCGGCATCCGCAAGTAGCGCTGAGAGGTGCTTCGAGCCGCGGGTCGCCGGCGGCAACGGCGGCCCGCGGTTGATATGACATGAGTTCCGTGGTTCGCCCGGACGCAGGACGGGGAGCCATTGGTTCTTGCTCGGCGACCTCGAGCCGGCGCGGTTCGAGGTCGCCGAGGTGGGACTGATTGCTGCCCTCCACGCCCACCGATCCACGGTTGGAACCCCGAACCCGTGTCCTCGCACGAGGACCGCATCCGTTGAGAACCGAACCGGTGCTCGATGCCGGCGGCGGATGCACCAACCGAGAGAGGAATGAGAGACATGAACCCGATCATCAAACGCGTGCCGGTCGGCGACAAGGAACTGGTCATCGATGTCAACCGGGTGGCCCGCCAGGCCGACGGCTCCTGTCTGGTGCGCTACGGCGACACCGTGGTGCTGATGAGCGCCATGGCCGACAAGAAGCCGCGCGAACTCCCCTTCCTGCCGCTGACGGTCGACTACCGCGAGAAGACGTCGGCCGCTGGCAAGATTCCGGGCGGCTTCTTCAAACGCGAGGGCCGACCGGCCGAGCGTGAGATCCTGACCTGCCGCATCATCGACCGCTCCATCCGGCCCCTATTCCCCAAAGGCTGGAGGTACGAGCTGCAGGCGGCGGCATTGGTCTTCTCGGCCGATCCCGACAATCCGCCGGACATCCTGGCCGCCACCGGCGCCTCGGTCGCCTTCAGCATCTCCGACATTCCCTTCGACGGCCCGCTGGCCACGGTACGGGTGGGTCGGGTCGACGGCCAGCTGGTGGCCAACCCGACCTTCCAGCAGATCGACAAGGGCGAGCTGGACGTGGTGGTCACCTGCTCGGCAGACGCCATCACCATGGTCGAGGGCAAGGCAGCCGAAGTCAGCGAGCAGGAGATGATCGACGCGCTGATGTTCGCCTACGACACCAGCCAGCCGATCATCGCCGCCCAGCACGAGCTGATCGAGGAGATCGGCAAGCCCAAGCGCATCTTCCAGGTGCCCGAGATCGACTCGGCGGTCAGCGAGCAGGTGCGCGACTGGGCCGCCGGCGGGCTGGAAAAGGCCCTGGACAATAAGGAGAAGCTACCGCGCTACGATGCGCTGGACGAGCTCAAGGCCGATCTGCGGGCCAAGGCGGCCGAGAAGTGGCCGGAGGCCGACGGTCTCGACGGTCAGGTGGCCGAGGTGCTCGACGGGCTGAAGCGCGACGTGGTGCGCGGCACCATCGCCGACAAGGGCGTGCGACTCGATGGTCGCGACCTGACCACGGTGCGGCCGATCGAGATCGAGCTGGGCCTGCTGCCGCGGGCACACGGCTCGGCCCTGTTCACCCGCGGCGAGACCCAGGCGCTGGTGACCACCACCCTGGGCACCGAGCGCGACGAGCAGCTGATCGAGAACCTGGAGCGCGATTTCAGGCGCCAGTTCATGCTGCACTATAATTTCCCGTCGTTTTCGGTCGGCGAGGTCAAGCCCAACCGCGGCCCCGGGCGGCGCGAGATCGGCCACGGCAAGCTGGCCGAACGGGCCCTGACCGCGGTGCTGCCCGAGCACGAGGACTTCCCCTACACCATCCGCATCGTCTCCGACATCCTGGAGTCCAACGGCTCGTCGTCGATGGCCACCATCTGCGGCGGCTCGCTGTCGCTGATGGACGCCGGGGTGCAGGTGCCCAAGGCGGTGGCCGGCGTGGCCATGGGTTTGATCAAGGAAGGCGACGACTTCCACGTGCTGACCGATATCCTGGGCGACGAGGACCACCTGGGCGACATGGACTTCAAGGTCGGCGGCACCGAAGACGGCATCACCGCCATCCAGATGGACATCAAGATCAAGGGCATCGACCGGCCGGTATTCGAGCAGGCGCTGGATCAGGCCCGCGACGCCCGGCGCCACATCCTGGGCGAGATGGCCAAAGCCATCGAGGCGCCGCGGCCCGACCTCAACCCCTTCGCGCCGCGGATCACCTCGATCAAGGTCAAGCCGGACCGGATCCGCGACATCATCGGCCCCGGGGGCCGGGTGATCAAGGAGATCGTGGCCCAGACCGGTTGCTCGATCAACGTCGAGGACGACGGCACGGTCAAGATCGGCTCGACCGATCCGGCCGCCACCGACGAGGCCATCCAGATCATCAAGGAGCTGACCCAGGAGGCCGAGGTGGGCAAGCTGTACATGTCCACGGTCAAGAAGATCACCGACTTCGGCGCCTTCTGCGAGATCCTGCCCGGCACCGAGGGGCTGCTGCACATCAGCGAGATGAGCGAGAAGCGCATCGACAAGGTGACCGACCTGCTGCGCGAGGGCGACGAGGTGCTGGTCAAGGTGGTCGGCATCGATCGCCAGGGCAAGATCCGGCTGTCGCGCAAGGAGGCCCTGGCCCAGTCCGAGCAGACCGGCGACTGAGGCCGAGCCTTGACCGGTCGCCAGGACGAGGTCGCGGTCGAGTTGCAGCGGCTGGCCCACGGGGCCGGCCTGGAGTTGCCCTGTTATCAGACCGACGGCAGCGCCGGCATGGACCTGCGCGCGGCCATCGACCGACCCTGGCGGCTCGAGAGCCTGGAGCGGCGGGCGGTGCCGACCGGCATCGCCATCGCCCTGCCGCCCGGGCTCGAGGGCCAGGTGCGGCCGCGTTCCGGCCTGGCGCTGGAGACCGGCTTGAGCGTGGCCAACGCCCCCGGCACCATCGACAGCGACTACCGCGGCGAGATCAAGGTCATCGCCGTCAACCTGGCGCTCGAGTCGATCCGCATCGAGCCCGGCCAGCGCATCGCCCAGCTGGTCATCGCCCCGGTGCGACGCGCCCGCTGGCGCGAGGTCGACCTGCTCGACGACAGCCCCCGCGGCAGCGGCGGCTTCGGCCACACCGGACGCTGAACGGTTTTTTCAGCCCAGCTCGATCTCTTTTTTCAGCACGCCGCCGAGTTCCACGCGCGACAGCTTGATCGGGTTGCCCTGCATCGACGAGGCGCGGCGGGCCTTTTCCACCAGCTCGGCGACGTGATCCTCGCTGACGCCGTAGCGCGCCAGCGGCGCCAGCCCCAGCTCCAGGCACAGCGACTGCAGCCAGATCAGGCCGTCGATGATCTTGGCTTCCGGATCGCCGGTCAGCAGGCGGGCCAGCTCGCGATAGCGCGCCAGGGCCGGCGAGCGCGGCAAGCGCTCTTTGAGCGCGCGCACGTTGACCTCGATCACCAGCGGCAGCAGCCGGCCGCAGATGGCGCCGTGGGGCGCGCTGCGCGCGGCGTCGCCCCCGGTCAGCAACAGCACGAACTGGCCCAGCGGCTGCAGCAGATCCGGCAGTCCGCCGGCCACACCGCGGCCGAATCGAATCCGACCCGCCGTGGCGAACTCGAACGATGTGCTCGCCATTCGACATTCCCTCCCCGAGCCGGTCCCCCGCGACCGGCCCATGGTACCCCGGCCCCGGTCGACCGCGCAATCGGGACCGGAGCGGCCGCGGTGGGAAATCGGAAGACCGCGAAGGACTTGTCGTCCGTCTAGAACTGTGGTACAGGGACAGCGCGTAAGCGTTTGCCGGTAGAAGAGTTTTCCCCGTCGCGGCAGGAGGAGCGATCCGTGCTTTGCTTCCGCTGTGGTAGCCACAATCCCGACGGCAGCGAGTTCTGCAGCCAGTGCGGCCAAAAGTTTTTGGATCGCAAAACGGGTGGCAAGAAGAAGGATCCCACCGATCCCGCGCTGGGGGCCGTCGAATCCAAGGATGGCCAGGTCCTCGACAAGGGCGCCCAGATCGCCGAGCGCTACGAGGTCCGCAGCCTGATCGGCCGCGGCCCGGTGGGCGTGGTCTACCGCACCCACGACCTTGAGATCGACGTCGACGTGGCGGTCAAGGTGCTGTCGCCCAAGCTGCTGCAGCGCCGCGAGGAGCGCAAGCGTTTCCTGTCCGAGATCCGCACCGTGCGCAAGATCAAGCACCCCAACGTGGTGCGCCTCTACGACGAGGACCAGGACGACGACAAGGTCTTTTTCAGCATGCAACTGCTCGAGGGCCTGTCGCTGCGCAAGATCATCCGGCTGCGCAAGGAGAAGCACCAGGCGTTCGGGATCACGGAACTCGAACCGATTTTCTCGCACATTTGCCAGGCCCTGGACACGGCCCATGAGATCACGGCCCACGGCGACCTGAAGCCGGACAACGTGATCGTGCTGCCCGACGTGCTCAAAGTGACCGATTTCGGGCTGCTGCCATCGGTGCCGCACCGGCCGTTCGTGGCGGCCCAGGAGGCCTCCCGTCAGCTGGCCTACCTGGCCCCCGAGATCCGCCAGGATGCATCCGGCTTCGCCCCGGCGGCCGACATCTACTCGCTGGGCGTGATTCTGTGCGAGATGCTGACCGGCGCGGTCTACGAGGGCCCGGACTCGGCCCTGCCCAGCCTGCCCGAGAAGCACCAGCAGCTGGCGCCGGTGATCAAGCGGGCCCTCAACGAGAACCCGGACAAGCGCCAGCGCACGCCGCGGGAGTTCTTCGAGGAGCTACACGGCCTGGCCAGCGGCGCCCAGCCATCGCGGCCACCACGACCGGCACCCAAGCGCAAGGCCCCGGCTGAGGACGAGACCGGTGCCACCGCGGCCGACAAGACCGCCAAACCGGTGTCGCGGCCGCCGCGGGCGGCGCCGTCGCGACGCAAGGTCTCCTTCGGCCTGGAGTCGAGCGACGATCCACCGACCGTAATCGATGCTACGGTGCAGGCCGACGAGGAGCCGCTGCACCCGGCCCCCCTGGAACGGAGCCGGGACGAGAACGAGGCGATCGACGCGCTGGCCGGTGCGGCGGAACCGGCAGCGGCCGAGCCGGAGCCCGAGCCGTTGGCCGCCGGAGACGGCCAGGGCATCGAGGCCGAGGAGCTCGATGCCGCCGACATCGAGCAGGTCGAGCCGATCGAGGCCGAGGAGGTCGACGAGGCCGAAGCGATCGAGGAAGCCGAGGAGGTCGACGAGGCCGAAGCGATCGAGGAAGCCGAGGAGATCGACGAGGCCGAAGCGATCGAGGAGGCCGAGCCGATCGAGGAGGCCGAGGAGATCGCCGAGGCCGAAGCGATGCCCGCCGAGGCCGAGCCCGAGCCGCAAGAGCCGGCCGATCTGGACGATGACGAGGACGAGATCGACGAGGACATCGACACCACCCCGGAGGACGACCAGGAGACCCTGGTGGCCGATTCGGTGGCCGCGGCCGATCTGCGGGTGGCGCGGCCCAAGGGCCAGGGTTCAGCCTCCGTCGGCGGCGACGACGACCTGTCCGCCGAGCTCGATGACGAGCCGCAGCCGGTCGAGGTGCTCAAGGCGCGCAAACGCCAGACCACCAAACCGGTCCAGCCGCCGCTGGAAGAGCCCCCGGTCCAGCCGGCCGCCTCGCAGCCGCCTCCGGCCCAGCCGGCCGCCTCGCAGCCGCCGGCCCAGCCGGCCGCCTCGCAGCCGCCCCCGGCCCAACCGGTCGCCGGGCCCGGTCATCCCAGCCTACCGCCCGGGGGCTACAGCGTGCCGCCGGGCTACAGCCAGCCGCCATACGGCTACAGCCAGCCACCACCCCAGTCGCGATTGCCGCTCTATGTATTCCTGTCTCTGCTTACGGTGATCGTCGGCGTGGGTGTGTACTTTTTGATCGACTATCTGATCGCCGCCAAACAGCAGCTGGTCAACGAAGGCGACCAGCCGGCGGCGGCCGGCGCAGGGCTGACCGAAGAGCAGAAAAAAGCCATGGCCGAGCTGGCCGAGGCCCAGAAGAAGCTGGAGGCCGAGCGGGCCCGGGTGGCCGCCTACCTCGAGAAGGAGGAGAAGCGACTCGAGGAGCAACGGCGCCAGGTCGAGGAGGCCGAGAAGAAGGACGAGGCCCGGTTGGCGGCGATGAAGCCCAATGCGGACGAGTCGGAGACGGACTTCGCAGAGCGGCGCGCCGAGGAGAAACGCAAGGCGGAGCAGCGCCGCCGCGCGTCCGAGCAGCGGTTGGCCAAGCAACGAAAGCGCGCCGAGCAACGCCGCCAGGCCGAGAAGCGCCGGCTGGCGGCTGCCAAGAAGCGGGCCGAGCAAGCCCGGCGCGAGGCCGAACGCCGGCGAAAGGCCGAGGCGACCGCCGAACGCCAGCGCCGGGCCGAGAAGCGCCGGCTGGCGGCCGCCCAGAAGCGGGCCGAGGCCGACAAGTCAGCGACCGCGGATGAGGCGAATGAGGCCGCCGCCGAGCCGGCCGAAGCCAGCCGCCCGATGCTGGAGGAGATCCCCTTGCCCGGCAGCCCGAAGCCCGAGCCCGCTGCGGGCTCACCGGCCGGGCCGGCGACGCCAGCGGTGGAGGAGCCGCCGGGCGAATCGAAGCCGGCCGAGGCCGAGAAAGAGGTGGCCAAGGTGGTCGAGCCGGAGCCGGCCGAGAAAAAAGACGCCGGTTCTTGCCCGCGGGGTATGATCTACATCCCGGGCGGCACCGCCTGGATCGGCTCGGCACCCAACGATCCCATGCGCAACTTCGGCGAGCTGACGCTGCACAAGGAAGAG
>CAYVQE010000041.1:0-40688 GCA_964454005.1 uncultured Myxococcales bacterium | reverse complement strand
TCGCCTCGCGCCCGGCCGCGCTCCGTGTGGGCCGGTCGTGCGTCACCGCTGCAGCGGTTTCGGGGTTCTTGAGCCCGGGGTGGGCGGCGGCTATGCTGGGGCGGTGATGCCTGATCGCAGATCAATCGTGGGGCGGAGTGTGCGGTTCGGGGCCTGGGTGCTGGCCGCGGGGTTGGGCCTGGGTCTGGGGGGCGGTGCCGGTTGTGGCGGCGGGGAGCTGGCCGGTGGGGCGAGCGCGGACGGGGCCGGCTGGCCGGCGAGCCTGGATGCGGACTGGGCTGGCCGCCGGATGGGGGAGTGTCGCGATCGGGTGGAGTGGTGGCGGCTGCGGCCGCCGGGGGCGATGGAACACGCGCTGCAGGATAGGGCCGTCTGCGGGCGGCCGGCGGCGCTGCGCACCAGCAGCGGCAGCATGGAGGCGGTGGCCGGCCGCCGGGTGGAGCTGCGCTGGGGCGACGAGAGCGCGGCGCGGTTCGAACGGTTCACGGCGGCTCTGTTGGGGCCGGCGGCGGTGGCGGCCGGGCCTAAGTGGCCGGCCGGGTATCGGGCCGGCGGGCGGGCGCTGAACCGCATGGCCTACCGGGCCGCGGCGGGCGAAGGCGGCTGGCTGCGCGAGGACTGGCGCAGCCGGCTGCAGACCGAGCCGACGGGCGACTACGGCGACGAGCGGCTGACGGTGCGGGTGGTGGTCGAGCCGCCGCTTGCGCCCGGCGGGCCGCCGAGCGAACACCGGCTGCGGTTCGAGGTGCTGCTGCGCGTCGACGGCGGCAGCGACCGGCGGCCGCAGCGGGCGCGGCTGGTCGCCGAGCTGGCGGCCGAGTCGCGGCCGCTGGCGTCGGGCTGGGCGCGGCTGGCGGCCGCGGGCTACGGCCCCGAGGCCGATGCGGCCGCGCTGTGGCGCGACTGGCTGGAGACCGAGGCCCGCGGGCCGGGCTGGACGGCGGCCTTGCGGGCGCTGGTGGCCGAGCGCATGCGGCCGGTTTTCTTCTGGAGCCCGGCCGATCCGAACGCCCTATTCCACGACCTGGGTCCGGCGTGGTATGTGGAGCAGCGAGGCGACTTCGACGACGTGGCACCCTGAGCCACGACGGACAGGAGGGGCTGTGGAGACCGTCGCCATCTTCGGCAAGCAGAGCCACCCGGATCTGGCCGCCACCGCCACCGCCCTGGCCGCGGTGGGCCGGCGCGCCGGCGCCCGGGTGCTGGTGGATGCGGCGCTCGAGCTGGCGCTGCCCGATTGCGAGCCGGCCGCGGCCGAGGACATGGCCCGGCGCTGCGCGCTGGCGCTGGTGCTCGGAGGCGACGGCACCCTGATCCACGTCGCCCGGCTGCTGGGCGAGCGGCCGGTGCCGGTGTTCGGGGTCAACCTGGGCTCGCTGGGCTTTCTGACCGCGTTCACCACCGAGGAGGCGCCGGCCGAGCTCGAGCGGGTGCTCGGCGGTGACTACGAGCTGGACGAGCGCGCCCCGCTGGACTGCGAGCTGCGCTGTGCCGCCGGCCGGGTGGTGCGGGCGCGGGCCTTCAACGACGCGGTGGTCAGCGTGGCCGCCATCAGCCGCATCGCCGATATCCGGGCCGCGGTCGACGGCGTCTACGTGACCACCTTCCGCGCCGACGGGCTGATCGTATCCAGTCCCTCGGGCTCGACCGCCTACGCCATGGCCGCCGGCGGCCCCATCGTCATGCCCCACACCCGGGCGCTGCTGCTGGCGCCCATCTGCCCGCACATGCTCACCATGCGCCCGCTGGTGGTGCCGGGCGAAGCCCGCGTAGCGATCGAGGTCGACGCGGACGGCCCGCCCATGGTGGTCACCTTCGACGGCCAGCAGGTCGAGGAGATGGGCGCCGGCGATCGGCTGGAGATCCGGCGCGCCGCCGCGCCGGTGCTGCTGATCCGGCCGCCGCGCGACCAGTTCCAGATCCTGCGCACCAAGCTGAAGTGGGGCCAGCGTTGAGGCGCCCATGCTGACGCTGCTGGCCATCCGCGACTTCGCCATCATCGATCGGCTGGAGGTCGAGCTGGAGCCGGGCCTGGTGGTCATCACCGGCGAGACCGGCGCCGGCAAGTCGATCCTGATCAACGCGCTGCACCTGCTGCTGGGCGGCCGCGCCAGCCACGATCTGATCCGCGACGGCGCCGAGGCGGCCGAGGTGCAGGCGGTGTTCGAGCTGGCCCCGGACGCGGCCCTGCTCGAGCGCCTGCGCCAGCAGGGCCTGGACGACGGTACCGCGCTGCGCATCCGGCGGCTGATCCACCGCACCGGCCGCAACCGGGTGTTCGTCAACGACCGGGCGGTCAGCCTGGGCCGGCTGGCCGAGCTGGCCGGCGGCCTGGTCGACATCTCCGGCCAGCACGAGCACGTCGGGCTGACCGACGAGGATGGCCACCTGGACGTGCTCGACGCCTTCGGCCGGCTGGGCGCCGAGAGGGCGCGCACGGCGGCGGCAGTGGAGTCCTGGCGGGCGGCCGAACGCGAGCTGGCCGCGCTGCACCGGGCCGAGCGGCAGCGGGCCGAGCGCGAGGACTACCTGCGCTTCGCCCTGGCGCGCATCGACGAGGTGGCCCCCGAGTCCGGCGAGGACGAGCAACTGGAGACCGAGCGGCTGCGGCTGGCCAACGCCGAGCGGCTGGCCGCCGGGCTGGGCAGCGCGGTCGGCCTGCTCTACGAGGCCGAGGGCTCGGCGGTCGAACAGATCGGCCGGGCGGTCAAGGAGATCGAGGTCCTGCAGCGCTTCGACCCCGGGTTGGCCGGGCCGCTCGGGCCGCTGACCGAGGGCCTGCGGGCGGTCGAGGACAGCGCCGGCGAGCTGCGTGATCACGCCGCCGGGCTGCAATCGGACCCGGCCCGACTGGACCAGATCGAGCAGCGCTTGCAGGCGCTGCGCGGCCTGATGCGCTCGCACGGGCCCAGCCTGCAGGCCGTGCTGGAGCGCCGCGAAGAGCTGGCGGCCGAGCTCGCCGAGCTGCAGCGCATCGAGTCGCGTCGGGCCGAGCTGGCGGCCGAACGCGACCGGGCCCTGGCGGCAGCGCTGGAGCGGGCCGAGGCGCTGTCGGGCGAGCGCCGGGCGGCGGCCGAGCGGCTGGCCGAGCGGCTGCGGGCCGAGCTGGCCGTGCTGGCCATGCCCGAGGCCCGCTTCGAGGTGGAGATCAGCCCCGGCGGCCGCGAGGCGCTGGGCGAGCATGGCTTCGACCGGGTGCGCTTTCTGTTCAACGCCAATCCGGGCGAGGGCCTGCGGCCGCTGGCCAAGGTGGCCTCGGGCGGCGAGCTGTCGCGCCTGCTGCTGGCCATCAAGGCGGTGCTGGCCGAGACCGATCCGGTGGCGGTCTACGTCTTCGACGAGGTGGACGCCGGCGTGGGCGGGGCGGTGGCCGAGGTCATCGGCGACAAGCTGACCGCGGTGGCGCGCGAGCACCAGGTGCTGTGCATCACCCACCTGCCCCAGATCGCGGCCGTCGGCACGGCCCACTACACGGTGTACAAGACCGTCAGCGGCGGCCGCACGGTGTCGGGCATCGAGCGGTTGGGCGGGACCGAGCAGCGCACCGAGGAGCTGGCCCGCATGCTGGCCGGACGCGAGGTGACCGCCCGCGCTCGGGCCCATGCCAGCGAGCTGCTCGAGCGCGCCGCGGCTTCGGGCTGAGTTGCCCGGGTCGTGTTTTTGCAATGAAAAAAGGCCTGTGCTATGTCTGAAGCCACCATGCCGCGCAGGAAGGCAAAATCGCACCCCCGCGCCGGGGGTTCCGTCTCGGCCTGGGCCCGCAGCGATGTGGGCCGGCGGCGCGAAAAAAACGAAGACAACTACCTGATCGACCCCACCCTGCAGCTCTTCCTGGTGGCCGACGGCATGGGCGGCCACGCCGGGGGCGCGACCGCCTCGCGCATGGCGGTCGATACGGTCCACCGGGCGGTGCGCCAGGCGCGCCGGCGCGACGGCCTGCTGCCGATCGAGTCGGACGCCGCCGAGCACGCCGAGGTGCTCGAGGTGATGCAGGACGCTGTGCGCCAGGCCTCCAGCCGCATCTTCGAGGCATCGGCCCGCAAATCCGAGCTGCACGGCATGGGCACCACGCTGACCTCGGTCCTGTTCCGCGGCCCGCGCATCTACGTCGCCCACGTGGGAGACAGCCGCATGTACCGGCTGCGCGACGGCCGCTTCGAGCAGCTGACCGAGGATCACTCGCTGGTGGCCGAGCAGGTGCGCGCCGGCTTCATCACCGAGGAGGAGGCTCAGTACAGCCGCTTCCGCAACATCATCACCCGCTCGGTGGGCTTCGAGAGCCAGGTGGATGCCGATACCTTCAGCGTGGCGGTGCAGCAGGGCGACGTGTTCCTGCTGTGCTCCGACGGGCTGACCGGTATGGTCGATGAAGCGGTCATCGAGCAGACCCTGAAGCAGCAGCGGTTGCAGCGCGCCAGCGAGCACCTGGTCGACCTGGCCAACCGGGCCGGCGGCGAGGACAACATTACGGTGGTGCTGTTGCGTTACAAGGGCGGCGCTGGCAGGGCGGTGGCCCGCCGCCACCGCCGCAGCGTGGGCAAGCACAGACGGTAAAAGCGAAAAAACGGTTGACAGCCCCGGGGGCTTTTGCCTTAATGCGGCAATCATCGTCCTGGATTGACATAACTCGTTGTTTTTGAAGGAGCATGGCCAAGCGACTGACCATCATGGTGGTTCCCGATGGCGCCCAGACCGTGCGGCGTTATCGGATTTCCAGGGGCGCATTCAAGGCGATCGCCTGGACGCTGGGTCTGTTTCTGCTGCTGGTCATCGGCGCGGCGGTGGCGGGCACGCTGTATTTCCGCTCGGTGGTCGAACGGCTGGACCAGAACACCGAGCTGCGCAGCGAGAACGTCGAGCTGCGCGACGACCTGCTCCAGATCCACCAGAAGGTCGCTTCGGCCCAGGCCATCCTGGACCGGGTGCAGCGCTTCGACACCAAGCTGCGTACCATCACCCGGCTGCACGATCCGGAGCGGCATCTGGCGCTGGGGCCCTACGAGCCGCGCGAGCAGGGCATGGCCGCCGCAGCCGCGGCCGAGCCGGGCATCATCGACCCGGCCGTGCTGGCCATCGCCGAGAACCCGGCCGAGGCGGTGTCCATGCTGGGCGACCGGATCGAGGATCTGCGTGCCGAGGCCGAGCGGCGCGAGGGCAGCATCCGCCAGCTCGAGACCTACCTGCGCGGCCAGCGGGTGCGGCTGGCCTCCACCCCATCCATCTGGCCGGCGCGCGGTTGGCTGACCTCGACCTTCGGTACCCGGACCGATCCCTATACCGGCAAGCGCTCCATGCACCGCGGCATCGACGTGGCCAACCAGTCCGGGGTGCCGGTGATGGCGCCGGCCCGCGGCACGGTCACCTTCGCCGGCAACAGCGGCGGCTTCGGGCAGGTGATCGTCATCGACCACGGCTACGGCATCCGCACCCGTTACGCCCACCTGAGCGAGATGGAGGTGGGGGTCGGCGACCGGGTCGACCGCGGCGATCGCATCGGGCGCATCGGCAACTCGGGCCGCTCCACCGGACCCCACCTGCACTACGAGGTGGAGGTCAACGGCGTCTGCGAGAACCCGATGAACTACATCCTGGAAGATTGACCGCGGGCTTGCCGTCACCGCCGCCCCGGGCTACACTTTTCGTATCGAAATCCCTTTTCCGTTCCGCGAGAGGTGGAGCATGGCCGAAGACCGCACGCCTACGTCCGACGACGCGTATGTCGTGGGCGACACGCTGGAGATCCCGTCTCAGTTCCTCAAGGCGCTGGCCAACGATGTCAGCGCCAACGACGCCTTCGATCGCTTGGCGCCCGGTGATCAGCGGGCGTTCATCGACTGGGTGGCCGCGGCGCGCGATGCCGATGGTCGCGAGCAACGCTCCGACGAGGCCCTGGCGCGACTCAAGGCCGGCCGCGGCCCCGATGGTCAGTAACCGCCTCGGCTTCTTCATTTGCGGTCTCAGCCGGTGACCTTCCAGCCGGGCGGCTGCGGCCGGCGCCGCGGCCGTGGCGGATCGTGCGGCGGCCCGATTATCTCCAGCCGGCCAAGCGGACCCATTCGATAGCCGGGCGTGGCCTCCAGCGCGCCCAGGCGATCGAGCAGGAAGTCCATGAAGCGCACCACCAGCGGATGGCCGGCGAAGGCCACCGGCACGGCCAGCTTGTAGCGCTCGACCGTCAGCGGGACGAAGCCCAGCCCGCAGCGCTCGGCCGCCGGCTGGATGCCCAGCCCGCAGTCGGCCTGGCCCTGCAGCACGGCCAGGGCCACTTCCAGGTGGGAGCCGAAGGGCCCCACCCGCAACAGCCGCCCGGCATCCAGCCCGGCTTCGGCCAGCAGCTGGGCGGTCAGCCGGTGGGTGCCCGAGCCCGGCTGGCGTTCGGCCCAGCGGGCTCCGCGCTCAACGGCCGCTTCCAGGCCGGTGGGGGCGCCGGCGCGGTCGGCGACGATCAGGCCCTGCTGGCGCTCGAACAGGTTGACCAGGTAGCAGCCTGCGGCCAGCGACAGGGCCTCGGCCACCTTGGCGTTGGTTACGTGGCAGCCGGCCAGGTGGGCCAGCCCGGCGTCCAGCGCCCGCAGCCCGGCCATGGAGCCGATGGTGGCCATGGGCACCGGGATACCGCTGGCGGCCTGGAAGGCCTCGACCGCCTCGGCCAGCAGCAGGTCGTCGCTGCCCTGGATGATCAGCATCTGGTCGAGCAGGGCGCCCATCAGGCCCGAGGCCGGGTAGACCGCGTGGGCCTCGATCCAGCGATCGATCAGGCCGCGCGGAAAGAGCCACTTGCCCGACACGCGGGCGGCGGGCAGCTGACCGGCGGCCACCAGGGCGTAGACCTTCTTCTCGTTCAGCCGCAGGTAGGCCGCCACTTCCTTGGTCGTCAGGTACTCGGCCACGCTCGATCGATGGCAGATCCCCGCCGCCCGCGCAAGCATTTCGGGGCCCCGGTTGACGGATCGCGTGCGAGGGGATTATGCGTGGAGTATGAGCACGACGAAGCGAGGCGAAAAGGGGCGACGGCTGGCCCTGTTCGGCAAAGACGACCTGAGCGCCTTCTGGGCCCTGTTCGCCGATAACCTGGCCAATCTGATCCTGGTCATGGGCATCTGCAGCGGCCTGTTCGAGATGCCCGATCGAGTCGTCTACGGCCGCATCCTGCCCGGGCTGGGGCTGGCGCTGTTGATCGGGTTGTCGGCTTACGCCTGGCTTGCTCACCGGCTGGCCCGCCGCGAGCAGCGCGATGATGTGACCGCCCTGCCATACGGCATCAGCACGCCGATTCTCTTCGTCTACCTGTTCGGCATCATCGGGCCGGTGTTCTGGAAGACCGGCGACGGGTTGTTGGCCTGGCAGGTGGGGCTGGCGGCCGCCTGCACCGGCGCGCTGATCGAGGTGATCGGTTCGGCGGCCGGTCCCTGGCTCAAGCGCCATCTGCCGCGGGCCGGCATGCTGGGCACCCTGGCCGGCATCGCGCTGACCTTCATCGCGGCCGTGCCTCTGGCCGAACTGTTCGAGCACCCATTGATCGGCCTGCCCTGTCTGGTGGTGGTGCTGATCGGTCTGGTGGCCCTGGTGCGCCTGCCGGGCGGGGTGCCGGCCGGCCTGGCGGCCATCGGCCTGGGCGTGGCCATCGGTCTGTTCACCGGCGAGGCCGAGCTGAGCACCGCCGGGCTGGGCTTTCAGCCGCCGGTGCCGGTGGTCGGCGATCTGTGGGCCGGCTTCGCGGCCCTGGCCGAGTACCCGGAGCTGCTGGCGGTGGTGGTGCCGGCCGAGATCTACAACTTCGTCGAAACCATGAACAACGTCGAATCGGCCGAGGCCACCGGCGACCGCTACCCGGTGCGCACCTGCCAGCTGATCGACGGCGCCGGCACCCTGGTCGGCGCCGTGTTCGGGTCGGCCTTTCCGACCACGGTCTACATCGGCCACCCCGGCTACAAGCGCATGGGCGGCCGGGCGGGCTACGCCCTGGGCGTCGGCGGGGTGATCTTTGCGGCCGCCCTGATCGGCGCCCTGTCGGTGCTGCACCACCTGGTGCCCATGGCCGCGGTGGCGCCCATCCTGGTCTTCATCGGGCTGGTGATCACGGCCCAGGCCTTCCAGGTCAGCCCGGCCCGCCACGCCCTGGCGGTGGTGCTGGCCATGCTGCCCCACCTGTCCAACCTGCTGCTGACCAAGTGGAATGCGCTGCGCGCGGCCGCCGCTGAGGTCCTCGACCAGAAGCTGCCCGAACTGACCGCCCCCGATATGCTGCAGGCCATGCTCGGCCAAGGCGCCCACGTGGCCGGCCACGCCGCGCTGGCCGGCGGCTCCATCCTGGTGGGGCTGGGCTGGGGTGCGGCCGCCGCCTTCATCGTCGATCGCGCCTGGTGGCGCGCCGCGCTGGTGGTGACCAGCTGCGGCCTGCTGAGCCTGTTCGGCTTCATCCACCAGCCGCAGCTGGGCCTGTACCCGGACCGGCTGTGGTGGGCCTACCTGGCGCTCGGCGGCGGCCTGCTGCTGGTGGGCGCCCTGCGCCGCCACTTCCCGGCGCTGGCCGACACCGCAGCTCAGGACTGAGCCCGCCCCCCTGCGGCCCAGAGGCGTGCGCTGGCGAACACCGCTCGCCGTTTCGTGCAGCGGCGCACACGGCTGAGCCTGCGATCGCCCGAAGGCTGCGGCTGGCATCGAACTTGCTTGACTCTTGCCCCAAAGCAGCCCTGTTCGACGCAGGAGGGAGCCGACCGTGAACGCAGCCGAACCCGGCCTGGGAATCGAGGCCATTGCGGTCCATGTACCGCGCCATTACCTGGAGCTGAACACCCTGGCCCGCGCCAACGACGTGGATCCGGCCAAGTACCGCGATGGGCTGGGTGGGCGCCGCATGGCCATAGCCGCGCCCGGCGAGGATGCGGTGACGTTGGGTTTCGAGGCGGCGGCGGCGCTGTTGGAGCGCTATGCCATCGCGCCGGAGCGCATCGGCCTGCTGCTGGTGGGCACCGAGAGCGGGGTCGACGGAGCCAAGCCCATCGCCTCCTACCTGCACCGGCTGCTGGGGCTGCGGCCCGACTGCCGCACCTTCGATACCAAGCACGCCTGCTACTCGGGCACCGCCGCACTGCGCATGGCGACCGACTGGTTCGCCGTGCGCGGTCGCTATACCGGCCGCCGAGCGCTGGTGGTGGCCACCGACATCGCCCGCTACAGCGTGGGCTCGGCCGGCGAGCCCACCCAGGGCGCCGGCGCGGTGGCCATGCTGATCGGCGATGAGCCGGTCTGCTTCCGTTTCGATCCGCACCCCGAGGCGGTCTACACCGAGGAGGTGATGGACTTCTGGCGCCCGCACTACCGCCAGGCGGCGCTGGTCGACGGGCGGACCTCGATCGACAGCTACCTGCGCGCGCTATCGCACACCTGGAGCGAGTACGCACGCAGCAGCGGTCTGGGCTGGGACGACTACGATCAGTTGCTGTTCCACGTGCCCTTTCCCAAGATGGCCATCAAGGCCTACCGCATGCTGGCCGAGCACTTCGCGCCGGCTGCGGCCGCCGCCGACGGGCAGTTCGAGCAACGCACCGGCCAGAGCCTGTGGGCCAACCGCGAACTGGGCAACTGCTACTCCGGCTCGCTCTACCTCGCCCTGGCCGGGCTGCTCGAGCGCCACGCCGAACGCTCGGCCGGGTCGCGGGTTGGGCTGTTCTCCTACGGCTCGGGCTGCTGCGCCGAGTTCTTTTCCGGTCGGGTGGGCAGCGACCCGGCGGCCTGGCGCGATCGCATCGGTATCAGCGCCGGCCTGCTGCGGCGCAAGGAGCTGAGCTACGAGCGCTACCTGTGCTTCCGGCGCAGCGGCGAGGAACTGGCCCGCGAGGGCTCTTGCGGCGATAGTCTCGGCGGCGAAGCCGGCGGCCAGCGCCTGACCTTCCGCGGCATCCGTGATCACCGGCGGGTCTATACCCCGGTGGCGCCGCCGTTGCCGTTGGTGGCCCGCTCGAACTCGGCCATGGCCCAGATCGGAAAGTAGCGGCGGTAGTTCTCGTAGTCGATCAGGGTAGAGCGGTTGAACACACCCACCAGCGGCTCCTCGGGCCAGTCGCCGTCGGCCTGCTGGCGGTCGATCAGCCAGGCGGCGCCGCGCCGGGCGGCCGGGCCGCCAGCGAGCCCGCAGTGCACCAGTCCCATCAGCGCCCAGGCGGTCTGGGCGGCCGTGCTCGGGGCGCGTACCCAGCGATCGGCGGTGCAGGAGGTGTGGTGCTCGCCCCAGCCGCCGTCCGGGTTTTGGCGCTCGAGTAGAAAGCCGGCGGCCCGCTGCAGGGCCGGATCGGTTGCGGGCACCTCGGCAGCGCGCAGCCCGCTGATGCCGAACCAGGTACCGTAGCTGAAACACACCGCCCAGGAGCCGAACCAGCCGCCGGACGGCCGCTGGCTGGCCCGCAGGAAGGCTACTCCCCGACGCATGCCGCGATCGATGCGCCGGTCCAGGGCGCGGTCGAAACGGCCCCGGTTGTGGGCCAGCGCTTGCAGGCAGGCGCTGGTGCACTCGGGATAGGAGTAATCGACCATGATGCCGGCGAAGACCTGCGACGGGTTGAACAGCTCCAGCCAGCCGCCGGCCCGCTTGCGCTCGTAGGACGACCAGCCGCCGTCCCGGTTCTGGAAAGACAGGATCAGCTCGACCGCCTGGCGCTGGCGCTCGGCGCTGATGGGCTCGTCCACCAGCTCGGCCAAGGCCTGGCTGGTCTTGAGCCCCTCGGCGGTGCAGTCGGTGATCGGCCAGCCGTGCTCGGCGTCCGAGAAGGGCCAGCCCCCCTGGGAGCGGTGTCGGTAATGGCGTTCGGGCTCGGGCACGTCGGCGCGCACCTGATTGGCGGCGATGAAGTCGAAGGCCTGCCGCAGGCTGGTGCGGGGTCGGGTCTGCTCCGGGCAGGCCAGCAGGGCCTGGGTGGCGAAGGCCGTGTCCCACAGGGCGGTGTTGTTGTAGCCGTTGAACTTGACGCCCTCCGGAGTCTCGACCAGGTAGTTGTCCAGGGCTTCGAAGCTGCGCGCGGCCTGCTCGCCGTCCGGTCGGCGGAAGTGGTGGACCAGGCTGTTGAGCACGCTGTTGACCGGGCCGATGTCCAGGTAGTGGGTGGCCCGATCCTCGAAGGCCACCTGGTCGGCGATCTCGGCCAGCGCGCGCCGGCGCAGCATCCGGGGCACCCCGCGCTCCCACCAACCGAGCACCCGGCTGGTGGCGGTGTAGACCCGGCTCAGCGGGTAACGGTCGTCGCAGGCGGCCACCGTGTCGCGGTGGCGAGTGAAATCGATCGCATCGTAGGGCTGGCCGTAGAGCTCGCACCGCAGGGCCTCGATGGTTGCGTCGACCGGGCCCTGGGCTCGGGCGCCGTAGAGCCAGGCCATGGGCAGGTAGACCATGCGGCAGTGGCACCACATGCGACCCGGGTGTATCGGTGCCGCGTAGGGCAGCAGCCACAGCTCGGGGGTGATCGGGTGCAGGCCGTCATAGGGGTAGAGGTTGAGCAGCGCCAGGAAGAACTTGCCCCAGGCGGCGGCGCCCAGGGCCGTGCCCTCGGCCTGCATCCAGCGGCGCATGCGCACCAGGGCCGGCTCGTCCGGGCTCAGCCCCAGCAGGCGTAGGGCGCTGTAGCCCAAGGCGGTGGTGAACATGCAACCGGAGTCCAGCTCGTGCAGCCCCAGGCTGCCGTCCGGCTTCTGGTAGTGGGTCAGCGAGGCGATGATGCCCTGGCGGCGACCGGCGGGGATGTCGCGGCCGGCGATGGCCTGGGCGGCGACGTACATCGGTAGCAGGAACATCGGCCCGCCGTACTCGCCGCGCCAGCTGCCATCCGCTTGCTGCAGCTTGCTCAAAAAGTCCGTGCCCCGCTCCAGGCTGCGGCGCACTGCGCTCGGCTCGAGCCCGGCCGTTCCGCGTGCCATGGCTTCAGGCACCGCCCCAGCGGTCGACGCGGCTGCCCAGCCACTGGCGGGCGGTGGTCCAGTACGGCTCCCAGAAACCGCCGCCGTCGATCTCGGCCAACAGGTCGTCGTAGATGGCCTCCATGCGGGCCCGCCAGTCCGGGTCGATGCGCACCACCTTGTCGGCCCACTCATGGCAGTAGCGGCAATCCTCGCAGTCGAGGGCGCGGCAGGAGTTGTCGCGGAAGAAGTCGATGAAGCCGTCGAGTTCGCGGTTGGGGATCTGGACCGGGTTTTCGCCCCGGCGCGGATAGAGCACCCCGGCGGTCTGGCCGAAGGCGATCACCTTGGTGAACTTGAGCAGATTGACCTGCTGCGGCTTGATGAAGTACTTGAGCATGCGCCGGTTGGAGTAGAAGTCGCGCGCCCGATCGCCGAAGGCTTCTTCGGGGTAGGCGTAGTTCTGCACCAGGTCCAGCAGATTGCCGTCGTAGCTGCGCTGGCTGTAGGCGCGGACCCGCTCGAGCAGCACCGAGGTCGGCGTGTTGCGCTCGACGATCTTGAAGTTGTGGTAGCCCATGGATTCGTAGATCGGCAGGTCCTCGGGCCGGATCCAATTGGCCCGCAGGTAGTTGACCGGCTCTTCGAGCCGGATCTGGTTGCAGACCAGCGAGCAGTAGTCCAGCGGGAAGCCGCGCGAGCCTTGCTGGGAAGCGTTCGACAAGCAGACCGCGTGGTTGCCGGCGATGGCGCACTCCTGGCGGCACCAGTTGTTGACGATCAGCTGCAGCTCGACGCCCTCGTCGGCAGCCGCCTGCTGCATGCAGTCGAGCAGCTCGAACTCGCGGTGGATGCTGACCTCGTTGACCACGATGTAGTCGGCGCCGTTGTCGGCCCAGAAGCGCACCTGGCGCGGCGAGGCGGTGAAGCGGTGCGAGCTGACGCGCACCTTCAGCCGCGGCACCCGGCGCTTGATCAGCCGCAGCAGGTAGATGTTGGCCACGGTGACCGAGTCGACGCCGATGCCGTCGATCCACTCCAGGATTTCGTCGATGGCCCGTTGGCCCTCGCGGGTGTACTCCAGGTTGCCCATGGCCGAGGCGTTGAGCAGGTAGTTGAACTCGATGCCCGCGGCGTGGGCCCGTTGCACGGTGCGCTCCAGCGCCGGGCGATCCACCTGCGGCAGGTAGAACGACGGCCGGCCGCCGCCGAAGGCGTCGCTGGTCAGCTTGCCGAAGATTTCGTAGACCGGGTATTGCGCCAAATCGGCGATCTGATCCGGTTCGAAGGTACAGGCAACTGAGAGCTTCATGGGGTTGCCTCCGCGCGGCCGCCGCTGCGCCGGGGGGCGTCGGCTGCCGGCTCGCGCCGGCCGGTGGCGAGGCCGGCATCGTTCAAGAACTGGCGGAATTCGTCCAGATCGAGCTGCTGCTGGCTGTCCGAGCGGGCCACCGCCGGGAAGGGGTGCACCTCGATCATGATGCCGTCGGCGCCAGCGGCCAGCGCCGCGCGCGCCAGCGGGGCCAGGATGTCCTTGCGGCCGGCGGCGTGGCTGACGTCGACGATGACCGGCAGATAGGTCTTGGCCTTGAGCAGCGGCACGGCCGAGATGTCCAGCGTGTTACGCGTCTGGCGCTCGAAGGTGCGAATGCCGCGCTCGCACAGCACCACCTGGGCGTTGCCTTCGGCGGCGATGTACTCGGCGGCCCACAGCAGCTCGTCGATGGTGGCCGACAGGCCGCGTTTGAGCAACACCGGCTTGTCGAGGCGGCCGACCTCGCGCAGCAGCACCGAGTTGTGCATGTTGCGGGCGCCGATCTGCAGCACGTCGGCGTACTCGGCCACCAGCTCCACCGCCCGCGGGTCCATGACCTCGGTGACGCAAGCCTGGCCGTTGCGCCGGGCAACCGTGCTGAGCAGCTTCAGGCCGGGCTCGCCCATGCCCTGGAAGGCATAGGGCGAGGATCGCGGCTTGAAGGTGCCGCCGCGCAGCAGGCCGATGCCCATGGCGGACAGCCCGGCAGCCACCAGCTCCATCTGCGACTCGCTCTCGACCGAGCAGGGCCCGGCGATGATCCAGGGCCGGTCCTCGGGGCCCATGCGGCCGAGCTGGATCCGGTGGCCGTCGGGCCGGCGGTCGCAGCTGACGCGCAGCGCCCGCTGTGAACGGTCCTGCTGCATGGCCACCGAGATGCGGAAGATCTCTTTGAACAAGTGGGCCACGGCGGGGTCGGGGCAGGGGCCGGGGTTGTTGGCCAGCAGCTCGTCGAGCATCTGCTGCTCGCGCTCGGGCACATACAGCGGGATGTCCTGGCGCCGCTTGACCTCGCAGACCTGCTCCACGGTCTTGGCGCGGCGGTTGAGCAAGTGCAGCAGCGCGAAGTTGATGTCGACCAACTCGCGCCGCAGCTGTTCCAACTCGGAGTCGTGCATGATTCCTCCCGGGTTCTGGTGTTCGGGCGCAAGCAAACTCCGGGCCAGCTGCCGCGGCCTCGCGTGGGGGCCGTGTTCGGCGACGTCTCGTCGTGCGGTTTCGCACGAGTGTGCGGGCTGCAGTGCGATTATGCGGCCGCGCTGGCGCGCAGCAGGGCGGACACCTCGCGCAGCGGATCGGCCCGGGCGTCGAAGCGGCGCAGGCGGTCCGCGGCCTCGCTGCACAGCGTCGCCACCAGGCCGCGGGCGGACTCCAGGCCCAGCAGGGCCGGGTAGGTGCACTTGTCCTGGGCGGTGTCCTTGCCGGTCGACTTGCCCAGTCGATCGCGGTCACCGACCACGTCGAGCACGTCGTCGGCCACCTGAAAGGCCAGCCCGATCTGGCGGCCGTAGGCGGTCAGCGCGGCCAGCGCCCCGGTATCGGCACCGCCCAGCAGGCCGCCGCAGCGCACCGCGGCCGTCATCAGCGCCCCGGTCTTCATCCGGTGCAGCCGTTCCAGCGCGGGCTGATCGTGCGCTTCGCCCGCCATGTCGAGCACCTGGCCGCCCACCATGCCGGCCGCCCCGGCCGCCCGGGCCAGCTCGGCCACCACGGCCAGGCCGCGGTCCGGGTCGCCGCCGGCGTAGGCCCGGGCCACCAGCCCGAAAGCCTCGGTCAGCAGCGCGTCGCCGGCCAGGATGGCCAGCGCCTCGCCGAAGCGCTTGTGGCTGGTGGGCCGGCCGCGGCGCAGATCGTCGTCGTCCATGGCCGGCAGGTCGTCGTGGATCAGCGAGTAGGTGTGGACCAACTCCAGCGCACCGGCGGCCGGCATGGGGTCGAGCCCGGAGTCGAACAGACGGCGGGCGGCCACGACCAGCACCGGCCGCAGCCGCTTGCCGCCGGCCAACAGCGAGTACTCCATGGCCTCGAGCAGCTCCGGCGGCCCCTCGATGGCGGCGAGCTGGCGGTGCAGGCCTTGCTCGACCTCCTGGCGCAGCGAATCGATCGTGGTGGGTAGTTGCATGACTCCTCCCGGTCGGCAGGAGGATTCGCTGCAAGACCCCTGCCAGTCGATTTGGGTGCGAAATCGCACGCCGGCGCCCGGCGGCGCGCCGGGCGGTCGCCGGGTCCCGGCCAGCAAATCGGGCTTCTGGGCCCGGCGCTTGGAGACCGGGATCGGTGGCACGCTTCCTGCTTGGGAGGCGGAATGGAGCAGTCCTGAGGAGCGAGAACCATGCGCGCCACCGCCGACACCATCGCCCAGCGCAAACGCGATCATCTGGCCCCCTTTCGCGGCGGCGGGGTCGAGTCGCGGGTCATCACCTCGTGGCTCGAACACGTGCATTTGATCCACTCGGCCCTGCCCGAGCTGAGCCTGGACGAGGTGTCGCTGGCGGGCACCTGCTGCGGCCGGCGCTTCGCCGCGCCGTTGTTCATCAGCGGCATGACCGGGGGCACGCCCGAGGCCGGACGCATCAACCGCGATCTGGCCCGGGTGGCCGAACGGCTGGGCATCGGCTTCGGCCTCGGCAGCGGCCGGGCCATGCTGGTCGACCGCGGCCTGGCCGAATCCTACCGGGTGCGCGACGAGGCGCCCGATGTCTTCCTGGCCTGGAACCTGGGCGGGGTGCAGCTGCGCCACACCCCGCTGGATCAGTTGCGAGCGGCGCTCGACAGCGTCGGCGCCGACGCCATCTGCATCCACCTCAACCCGGCCCAGGAGCTGATGCAGCCCGAGGGCGACCGCGATTTCCGCGGCGTACTGGATGCCATCGGCGAGCTGGTCGTGCAGCTGGAACGGCCGGTGATCGTCAAGGAGACCGGCGCCGGCATCAGCCGGGAGGCGGGCCTGCGGCTGCGACGGGTGGGGGTGCGCTGGGTCGACGTGGCCGGTTGCGGCGGCACTTCCTGGGTGGGCGTGGAGGCCATCCGCCACGGGCTGGATGCCGATGCCGAGTCGCAGGCCCTGTGGGATTGGGGAATTCCAACCGCGGCGGCGGTGGCCGAGTTGGCAGGCAGTGGCCTGGGATTGATCGCCTCGGGCGGCATCCGCAGCGGGCTGGACGCGGCCCGGGCGCTGGCGCTGGGCGCCGAGGTGGCTGGAGTGGCCGCGCCGGTGCTGCAGGCCTGGTTCGAGCACGGTCGAGAGGGCGCCGAGCGCTTTCTGGTCGGGCTGCGCGAGGGCCTGCGCCGGGTCATGCTGTTGTGCGGCTGCGCCGACCTGGCCGCCTTGCGCCGCAGCCCGCGGGTGCTGACCGGCCCGCTGCGCGATTGGCTGGGCCGGCACGAGAGCGGGGACTGAGCGCGTGCTGTCCAGCTGCGGCAAGCTGATCCTCTTCGGCGAGCACGCGGTGGTCTACGGCCGCCCGGCGCTGGCGCTGGGCCTGCCGGAGGGCCTGCGGGTGCGCCGCCTGACCGCCACCGGCGGCGCCTTGCGGTTGCGGGTGCCGGCCTGGCAGTTGGCGGCCGACGACGGCCAGCCCGGAAAGCCGGGCCGGGTGCTGCGGCGGCTGCGCCAGCTGGTTCCCGGCCCGGAGGTCGGCTTCGCGGTGGAGATCGATGCCCGGCTGCCGGCGGCCGCCGGGTTGGGCAGCTCGGCGGCGCTGGCGGTGCTGCTGGTGCGTTGCCTGGCGCGGGTGCGCGGCCAATCGCTGGCCGCCGCCGGCGTGCGCGCGGCCGCCCACCGGCTGGAACACATCTTCCACGGCCGGCCATCCGGGCTGGACGACACCGTGGCCAGCTTCGGCGGTCTGTGCCTGTTCCGGCGCGGCGGTCCACAACGTCCGGACCCGAGTTGGCGCCGGCTCGGCCGCGACGCGCTGCAGCTGCCCTTCGCGGTACCCGGTCTGGTGATCGGCGACAGCCGGGTGCCGCGGGCCACGGCCGAGCGGGTGGCCGACGTGCAGCGCCAGCACCGGGCCGAACCGGCCCGGGTGGAAGGCCTGTTCGACCGCATGGCCGGCTGCCTGCGCCTGGGGCTGGCCGCTCTGGCGATGGGCGATGCGGCCGGGCTGGGCGCGGCCATGAACGCCAACCAGGCGGCCCTGGCCGAGTTAGGACTGTCCTGCCCGGCCATCGAGCGCCTGCTGCAGCTGGCCGCCCGCTGCGGAGCGCTGGGCGCCAAGCTGACCGGCGCCGGCGGCGGCGGCTGTGTGGTGGCCCTGGCGCCCGGACGCGAGGCGGCCGTGGCCGCGGCCTGGCGCGAGGCCGGCTTCGGGGTCTGGCGCTTCGGCCCGAGCGCGGCCCGGCAGGAGGTGGCCGAATGAACGGCAGCGCCGAGGCCGTGGCCCGGACCAACATCGCTCTGGTCAAGTACTGGGGCAAGGCCGATACGGCGCGCAACCTGCCGGCCACCGGCAGCTTGTCGCTGACCCTGGACGGGCTGTGGACCCGCACCCGGGTCGCGGTCGATCCCGACCTGGATGGCGATGCCGTATTGCTCGACGGCCGGCCAGCCCCGGCCGCCGTGCGCCAGCGCACGTCCGGCTTCCTCGACCTGCTGCGCCGGGCCGCCGGCCGGCGGGATCCCCTGCGCATCGAGAGCCGCAACAACTTCCCCACCGCCGCCGGGCTGGCCTCCTCGGCCTCGGGCTTCGCCGCGCTGACCCTGGCGGCCGCTCGCGCATTGGGCATCGAGGCCGATCCTAGCGAGCTGGCCGATTGGGCACGGTGCGGTTCGGGCTCCGCCCCGCGATCGTTGCTGGGCGGCTTCGCCGAGCTGGCCCTGGACGGCCGGGGCGGCTGCCGGCTCGAGCAGCTGGCCGCGGCCGAGGACTGGGACCTGCGTCTGGTGGTGGCCCTGTGCGACAGCGGCCCCAAAGCGGTGGGTTCGACCACCGGCATGGAGCGTTCGCGCCGGACCTCGCCGTACTACACCGGCTGGCTGGACAGCCACCCGGCGGATCTCGACCGGGCCCGCAGTGCCGTGGCCGAGCGCGACCTGGACGCGCTGGGCCGGGTGGCCGAGGCCTCGTGCTTCAAGATGCACGCGCTGGCCATGAGCGCCGAGCCGCCCCTGATCTACTTCCAGCCGGCCACCCTGGCCGCGGTGCGGCGGGTCTGGCAGCTACGCGCCGAGGGTCTGGCCGGCTATGTCACCATCGACGCCGGCCCCCACGTCAAGGTGCTCTGCGCGCCGGCTGCAGCCGAGCCGCTGGCCGAGGCGCTGGGCGCGGTGGCCGGTGTGCAGCGCGTGCTCGTCGAGCAGCCGGGCGCGGCGGCCGAGGTGGTGTCGTGACGGCATGGGCCGACAGCTGTATCGCGGTGCCGGGCAAGCTGATGGTCGCCGGCGAGTACGCCGTGCGCCACCGGGCGGCGGGCATGGCGTTGGCCGTGGATCGGGTGGCCTTGCTGCGCTGGTGCGGCGGCGGACCGGCGCCGGCCGCCGACCTGGTGGCCCGCGCGCGGGCCGACTGCGCCCGGGCGCTGGGGCGCAGCCCGCAGGGGCATTGCCGGGTCGACTCGACATCCTTCCACAGCGGCAGGCGCAAGCTGGGCCTCGGTTCGAGCGCTGCGGCGGCGGCCGCCGCCACCGCATCGGTGTTCTTCGAGGCCGGCCGCGAGTTGGAGTCGCCTACCGAGCGGCAACGCATGTGGCAGCTGGCGCGGGCCAGCCACGACGCCCACCAGGGGGTGATCGGAAGCGGGCTGGACGTGGCCGCCGCCCTGTTCGGCGGCTGGGTGCGGCTAGGCCCCGGCGGATCCGATCGCGCGATCGCACCCTGGACGCCACCGCCCGGGCTGCGGCTGGTCTTCTGCTGGCTGGGCCAGCCGGCCTCGACGCCGGAGTTGGTGGCGGCGGTGGACGCCTTCGCCACCCGCGAGCCGGCCGCCCACCGCGCGCTGATGGACGAGATGGCCGCGCTCAGCGCGGCGCTGACCCGAAGCGCTTCGGCCGCGACGGCGGTCGGGCTGCTGGACCGCTACGGCCGCGCCATGGCCGCGCTGGGCCAACACAGCGCCACGCCGATCGTCCCGGCGACCATGGAGCCGCTGCTGGCCGCCGCCCGCGATCTGGGCGGCGGGGCCAAGCCGGCCGGAGCCGGCGGCGGAGACTTCGCCCTGGCCGCTTTCGCCACCTCCGACGCGGCAGCCGGGTTCGAACGCGCGGCGCGCGAGCGCGGCGTCGCGGTGCTCGACTGGCGTATCCACAGCCGCGGGGTGCACGCCGTCGACCCCGGACCGGTTCGGGCGCGCCCGATGATGGAGACAGAGACATGAACGAGCAGCGACCCAGTTCGCGCCTGTCCGGCTTTCACCGCGCCGATCGGCGCCAGCGGCTGCAGCGCATCGAACCCTGGCTGGCCGCTTTCGGCGCCCGGGGGGCAGACGGCGCTTCGCTGGTCGCGGGCCTGAACCGCGGCGGCCTGGCGCTGGAGCAGGCCGAGCAGCTGATCGAGAACGTGATCGGGCTGCACGGTCTGCCCTTCGCGGTGGCGCCCAACTTCGTGGTCAACGCCGCCCAGTGTCTGATGCCCATGGTCATCGAGGAGCCCTCGGTGGTGGCCGCTGCGGCCAATGCCGCGCGGCTGGCGCGTGCCGGCGGCGGCTTTGCGGCCGAGGCCGATCCGCCGCTGATGATCTGCCAGATCCAACTCGAGGGCACGGCGCCCGAGCGCGCCGAGGCGATCCTGGCCGCGGCCGAGGACGAGCTGCTGGCGGCCGCGGCCGAGGTCGATCCGCGCCTGGTGGCCGCCGGCGGCGGACCGCGGGCGCTCGAGCTGCGCCGGCTGGAAGCCGAGGGCGACGAGCCGGCCATGGCCGTGATCCACCTGCTGGTCGACGTGCGCGATGCCATGGGAGCCAATGCGGTCAACTCCATGGCCGAGGCCATCGCGCCGCGCATCGCCGAGCTGACCGGTGGTCGCATCGGGCTGCGCATCCTGTCCAACCTGGCCGATCGCCGCCTGGTGCGCGCCCGCTGTCGCGTGCCGCTGGCCGCGCTGGGCATGCCGGGCTATGCGGCCGAGCGGGTGCGCGACGGCGTGGCGGCCGCCTCGCGCTTCGCCGAGCGCGATCCCTATCGGGCGGCCACCCACAACAAGGGCATCATGAACGGGGTCGATGCCGTGCTGCTGGCCACCGGCAACGACTGGCGTGCGGTCGAGGCCGGTGCCCACGCCTTTGCGGCCCGCGACGGCCGCTACCGGCCGCTGGCCACCTGGCGGGTGGACGGGCGCGGCGACCTGTGCGGGACCTTGTGCATGCCCATGGCGGTGGGCGTCATCGGCGGCGCGGCCCGGGTCCACCCCAACGCGCGGCTGGCGCTGGCGCTGCTCGGCGTCGAGCGTGCCGGCGATCTGGCCGAGCGGGTGGCCGCCGCCGGGCTGGCCAACAATCTGGCCGCCCTGCGGGCCCTGGCCACCGAGGGCATACAGCGCGGCCACATGCGTTTGCACCGGCGCAGCCGCAAGCCGGCGGAGGGCGGCTGAGGTGCGCGAAGCGATCGCCGACAGCGCCGCCGGGCCGGGCCCCGGGCGGCTGATCCCCTGGAGCGACGACCTGGCGTCCCGCCACGGCCGGCGCTGGGATCCGGCGGCGGCCCGGCGGTACTGCGCGGCGTTGCTGCGCTGCAGCGACCGCAGCGCTGGCCTGTGGTTGCGGCCCCTGCCGCCCGAGCGGGCGGCGGCCCTGACCGCCCTGGCCGCGGTCGATGCCGTGGCCGATGCGCTGAGCGCCGAGAGCCCCGACGACCGGACCCGGGTGGCCTGCCTCGAAAGCTGGGCGGCGGCGGTCGAGGCCTGCCCGCGGGGCCGGCTTGCGCATCCGGCCTTGCTGGCCCTGGGGCGGGCGGCGCGCGAGTTCGACCTGGACCCGGCGCCGCTGGCCGGGGCGGTGCGCGCGCGGCGGGCGCTCGACGGCGGCCACCCGGTCGCCAGCTGGCAGGCGCTCGAAGCCCTGGAGCAGCCGGTGGCCGGTCCGATCGGCCGGCTGGCGGCCCAGGTGCTGGGCCTGGCCCGGCCGCCGCTGGTGCAACGAGCCGAGCGCTTGAGCCTGGCCTGGCGTTGGACGGCGCGCTGGTGCCGGCTGTCCGACGCGCTGGCCCGCGGCCGGGTGGCGCTGCCGCGCGAGGCCCTGGAATACCACGCGGTCGCGCCCCGCGACCTGCTGGCCGGCCGCCAGAGCCCTGCCACCCACGCCCTGATCCGCTCGGCCGCGGCCCGCACCCGGGTGCTGTACCGCGAGGCCACTCCGCTGGCGCTGGAAGCCGGGTTGCCGGCCGCGCTGCCGGTGGTGCGGCTCTGGCTGGGCGGCCGCTCGCTGCTGCACCTGGTGGCCGAGGCCGGCGCGGCGGTGTTGTGTCGCCGGCCGGTGCTGACCGCGCCGTTGTTCGTGCGCACCCTGGTGGAGGCCGGCTGGAGCCGATTGAGCTGACGATCCCAAGGGGAGATCAAATTGACCGGGAGGGCGGCATGAGACCGCACGCTGAATTGCAGGCTTGCCGGGACATCCTGGGACGGTCGGGTTCGTCTTTTGCGCTGGCGTTCCGCGTGCTGCCGCCGGCCCAGCGCGACGCCATGACCGCATTCTACGCCTTCTGCCGCCTGGTCGACGACGCCGTCGACGAGGCGCCGGATCCGGCGGCCGGCCAGCGCGCAGTGTGCGCCTGGCAGCGGCGGCTGGCCGAGCTGGTGGCCGGCCGGCCGGCGGCCCAGCCGGTGGACCAGGCCTTGGCCTGGGCGGTGACGCGTTTCGGCATCCAGCCCGAACACCTGGCCCTGATCCTGGAGGGGGTCGAGCGCGATCTGCAGCCGGTGCGGTTGCGCCGTTTCGAGGAGCTGTACGAGTACTGCTACCGGGTGGCCTCGGCGGTGGGGCTGGTCTGCGTGACCATCTGCCACCGGCGGACGCCGGCGGTGGAACTCTACGCCGAACTGACGGGCATCGCCGTGCAGCTGACCAACATCCTGCGCGACGTGGACGGGGATGCCGCCGCCGGCCGCATCTACCTGCCGCTCGAGGACCTGCGGGCATTCGGCCTGCAGCCAGGCGATCTGCTGGCCGGTGGCGACGGCCCGGCCCGGCGGCGGCTGCTGCGCTTCGAGGCCCGCCGGGCCGAGCACTACTACCGGCTGGCGGCGGCGGCCCTGCCGCCCGCTGACAGGCACGCCCTGTTCTTCGCCGAGACGCTGCGGTTGACCTACCGCTGTCTGCTGCAGCGGCTGGTGCGGGCCGACTTCGCCCGCGACGCCCGGGTCGAACTGGGTACCGGCACCAAGCTGGCCATCGCCCTGCGCCAGCGGCTGCACCCGGCCACCTTCGCCAACCGGAGAACGGCCTGAAATGAGCCCCGATCGACCCCAACTCCCGGATGTGGAACAGATTCTGGCAGCCATCCTCCGCGGGGCAGCCAAGATCCTGGGCTGCGTCTCGGCCAACCTGATCGTATTCAACCAGGAGTCGGGCGAGGTGCACATCCGGGTCGGCACCACCGCCGAGCGCGCCATCGCCCTGGGCGAGGTGGAGACCGTGTTCGGCAGCCCGGTGCAGGAGACCGTGTTTTCGCTGGACGAGGTGGCCGACAGCCTGGTGGCCCACGCCTGGCGCGAACGGGTGTGCTGCGAGACCTCCTCGATGCAGGAGCTGGTGGGCACCGCCTTCGCGCCCGAGGTCATCGAGCGGGTCGCGGGCCTGCTGCCCAGCATGCGTTTCATCTGCGTGCCGGTCACCTTCGGCTCGCGCATCTACGGCGTGATGGTGCTGACCAAGGAGGACATCGAAGCCTTCGGGCCGCAGCGGCGCGAGATCCTGCTGCGCTATGCGCAGCGCATCGGCGAGATCATCGACAACGATCTGCGCTCGCGCGGCCGCTTCGTCACCCGGCGGCCGGACAGCGGCGATCAGCTGGTCAAGCGCGACCTGCTCCACCTGGCGCTGGCCGAGACCGCCCCGGCGCTGCTGCTCGACCCCGAGCTGCGCATCACTTCGTGCAACCGAGCCACCAGCCGCCTGTTCGGCTACGACGAGGCGGCCCTGGCCGGCCAGCCGATCGGGCTGCTGTTCCGCAACCCGGACGACGTGCGCACCATCATGGACCAGCAGCTGCTCTTTTTGGCCGACGGCTACTTCGAGGATCTGGCCGTGCTGCGCCACTGCGACGGGCGGCTGTTCCACGGCAAGGTGCGCTCGCTGCTGCTGGCCGACGACGCCGATCGGGTCATCGGCTCGGTGGTGGTCATCCAGGACCAGGCCCTGGCCGAGGGCGAGGAGCCGGCCCTGCACGCCCACCGCATCATGCGCCGCGAGCGGCTGGCCACCATGGGCGAACTGGCCGCCCAGCTGGCGCACGAGATCCGCAACCCGCTGGTATCCATCGGCGCCTCGCTCGACGTGCTCAGCCGGCGGCCGGGGCTGGAGGACGAGGTGCGCCGCACCCTGACCACGGTGGCCGCCGAGGTCACGCGGGTCGACCATCTGCTGCACGATTACCTGACGCTGTCGGCCAGGCGTGGCGGGCGGGTGACCACGGTGTCGGTGGCCGCTTTGATCGAGGACGCCTGGCGCCTGTTCGCCGGCGGCCAGGCCGATGCCGCCGCCCGCTGGCGGGCCGAGGTCGAGCAGGGGCTGGAGCTGCTGGCCGACTACGAGGGGTTGCGCCACGTCTTGCTCAACCTGCTGCGCAACGCCCAGGAAGCCTCGCCGCCGGACAGCCCGATTCGCTGCCGGGCCCGCGGTTCGCGCGACGATGTCTGCATCGAGGTGCTGGACGAGGGGCCGGGGTTGAAGTGCCCGGCCGAGTCCTGCCTGGAACCCTTCTTCACCACCAAGGCCAACGGCACCGGCATGGGCTTGACCGTTTGCCAGAAGATCCTGCAGGCCCATGGCGGCACGCTGATGCTGGCCAACCGCCGAACGGGCGGTTGCCGGGCCACGGTGGTGCTGCCGCGAAAGGTGGTGGCATGAACGTCGAAGGAATGAAGGCGACTCCGCGTGAAGCGGCGCCGGCGCCGTTCCGGTTGCTGGTGGTCGAGGACGTCGAGCTGTACGGCCAGGCCATCGCCGACGAGCTGGCCCAACACGGTGTCGTCTGCGACCTGGCCACCAGCGCCGCCCGGGCCCGCGAGTGGACCGCCCAGCGCAGCTACCAGGCCATTCTGCTCGATCACAAGCTGCCCGACGATGACGGCATCCGCATCATCCCGCTGCTGCTCGGCCGGCAGGCCGAGCGCTGCCCGCTGGTGGTGATGACCGCCTACGAGACCATCCCCAACGCCATCCAGGCCATTCGCCAGGGAGCCGAGGACTACATCGTCAAGCAGACCAGCGTGCGGCCGATCGTCGAGCGGGTGCTCGAGATTCGGCGCCGGGTCGACGTGCGCCGCGCCGGCGAGGGCTGGGACGAGCACCGGCGTGACGGGTTGCTGGGCGAGTCGGCGCAGATCGTGGCCGTGCGCCAGCAGATCGAGAAGGTGGCCGCCCGGGCCGAGACCCCGGTGCTGCTGACCGGCGAGACCGGGGTGGGCAAGGAGGTGGCCGCCCGCTACCTGCACCAGCTGTCGGCGCCGGCGGACAGCCCCTTCGTCTCGGTCGACTGCGTGGCGCTGCCGGCCGAGCTGGTCGAGAGCCTGCTGTTCGGCCACGAGAAGGGCGCTTTCACCGGGGCCCACCGCACCCGCCACGGCGTGTTCCACGAGGCCGGCCGGGGCACCGTGCTGCTGGACGAGATCGGCGACATGGACATCGGCCTGCAGGGCAAGCTGCTGCGGGTACTGGAGTCGCGGCGCTATCAGCGGGTGGGCTCGGTGCGCGAGGAGCGGGTGCAGGCCCGGGTGGTGGCGGCCACCAACTGCGATCTGTTGGAGCTGGTGCGCCGGGGCCGCTTTCGCTTCGACCTCTATCAGCGGCTGGCCGTCTTTCCCATCCAGCTGCCGCCGCTGCGCGCCCGCGGCCAGGATATCCTGCTTATGGCCCGCCACTTCGTAGACTTTTTCGCCGCCAAGATGGGCACGGCCATCGAACCCTTGGGCGATGAGGTGCAGCGGCGGCTGCTGGAGTACGACTATCCGGGCAACGTGCGCGAGCTGAAGAACGTCATCGAGCGGGCCATCATCATGAGCGAGGACGGCCGCATCGAGCCGCGGCACCTGCCCGAACGCATCCTGGCCAGCCGCATCGAGGTGTCGGCCCCGGGCGGTGCCGAGGCGGCCGGTGGCTCGACCGCCATCGGCTTCATCCCGGGCGTCGACACCATGGCCACGCTGGAGGAGAAGCTGATCCGCCATGCGCTGGAGCGCACCGGTGGGGCCAAGGCCGAGGCGGCCCGCCTGCTGGGTATCAGTCGCTTCCAGCTGCTGCGGCGGCTGCAGAAGTACGGCATGCAGGACAGCGACCGGGAGCCCGCGCGGTGAGGACGACTTCGCTGCAAGCGGCGCCGCCGGCCGGCCTGCACTGGCGCGAGCTGGCCTGGGGCGACGGCCGGCGCTGCCGGCTGGCCGTGGGGCGCGGGGCGGCTGCGGCCCTGGAGTCCATCTGGCGGCCGGACTGGGAGCGGGCTGCGCTGGTGGGCGACGCAGCGGTGCTGGAGCACTTCGGCCACCGGGTGGCCGCGCGGCTGGCCGGTCTGGCCGGCGAGCCGATCCGCATCGCCTTCGCACCCGGCGAAGCCAGCAAGAACCGCCGCCAGCTGGCCCGCATCCAGGACGCGTTGCTCGACGCCGGCGCCAGCCGGGGGACTTGCGTGGTGGGCTTGGGCGGCGGGGTCAGTCTGGATCTGGCCGGCTTCGCCGCAGCCACCCACCTGCGCGGAGTCGACTGGATCGCGTTGCCCAGCTCGCTGCTGGCCCAGGTCGATGCGGCCGTGGGCGGCAAGACCGGGGTCAACACCCGCCACGGCAAGAACCTGATCGGCGCCTTCCACCAGCCGGCCGCGGTGCTGATCGATCCGGACTGGCCGGCCTCGCTGCCGCCGGCCGAGTGGGCCAACGGCTTGGTCGAGCTGGTCAAGCACGCCTGGATCGCCGATGCCGCGCTCTTTGCCCGGCTCGAGGCCGCTGCTGCTGATCTGGCCCGACCGCAGCCGCTGGAGCCGGAGCTGCTGCTGCGCGGCCTGCAGGTCAAGCTCGACTGCGTGGCCAGCGACGAGCGCGAGGCCGGCCGGCGCGCCTGGCTCAACGCCGGCCATTCGGTGGGCCACGCCCTGGAGCGGGCAAGCGGCTATCGCTTGGCCCACGGTCGTGCGGTGGCCGCCGGGTTGCTGATCGAGGGGCGGCTGGCGGTGAGCCGGTGCGGCCTGGACCCGGCCGCACCGGCGCGGTTGGAGCGGTTGTGGCAAGCCCTGGCCCTGAAGCCGGTCGACTGGCCGCCGCTGGCTGCGGTGCTCGAGCACCTGGATCGAGACAAGAAGAACCGTTCCGGGTGGATGCACATGGCGCTGCCGCGGGCCATCGGTGAGATGGTCGGCGGGCCCGGTGGCTGGACACTGCCGGTGGCGGCGGCCGAGCTGGAGGCGGTGTGGCCGGTTTGATCTGCGTCAGCTTGGTCGAGCCCGACTTGGCGGCCTGCCGGGAGGCGCTGGCCGGGTTGGATTTCGCCGAGCTGCGTCTCGATGCCCTCGCCGCCGAGCCGGCGCAGCTGGCCGGGCTGATGGCCGGCCACCCGCGGCTGGTGGTCACCTGCCGGCCGGGGCGCGGGCGCACGGACGACCAGCGCGCCGACCTGCTGCGAGCCGCCGCGGCCGCCGGTGCCGCCTACCTCGACGTGGACCTCGACGATCCACCGGCGCTGCGCACGGCCGCGGCCGCTGCTGCGCGGCGCTGCGGCTGCGAGCTGATCGTGTCGCACCACGATTTTCAGGCCACCCCGGACGCGGCCCGGCTGCGCCAGCTGCGCCAGGCCTGCTTCGCCGCCGGCGCCGGGTTGGCCAAGATCGCCTGCACCCCGGCCGGCCCGCGCGACAACGCCCGCTTGCTGGGCTTGCTGGACTCCGCCCGGCCCACCCTGGTGGTGGGCATGGGCCGGGTCGGCCGGCCCACCCGGCTGCTGGCGCCGCTGCTGGGCGCGCCGTTCACCTATGCCAGCCGGCACCCGGAGCGGCCGGCCGCGCCCGGCCAGATCGACCACGTCCGCCTGCGCCGCTGGCTGGACGACATCGCCGCGCTGGAAGGTCTGGCGTGAGTTCCGCCGACCGGCAGCCGCGCGCGTTCGCGGTCACCGGCCGGCCGGTGGCCCACTCCCGCAGCCCGCAGCTGTTCCGGGCGGCCTTCGCCGCACTGGGCCTCGAGCACCGCTACTTCCGGCTGGCCGCCGACGACGGTGATCGGGCGCTGCGGCTGGCGGCCGAGCTCGAGCTGGCCGGGCTGAACGTGACCGCGCCCTTCAAGGCCGCGGTGGCCGAGCGGGCCGCCGAGCTCGGCCCGGCCGCGACCGCGCTGGGAGCGGTCAACCTGGTCCGGCCGAGCGCCGGCGGCTGGCGCGGTGGCAACACCGACGCCGGCGGGGTGGTGGCCGCCCTGCGCCGGGCCGGCCAGCGGCTCGAAGAAAGCCGGGCGGTGGTGTTGGGCACCGGCGGTGCCGGCCGGGCCGCCGCCTGGGGACTGCTGCGGGCCGGGGCCCGGGTGTGCCTGGTCAACCGCACCGCCGCGCGGGCGCAGCGCCTGGCCGAGCGCTGGGGCTGCGCCTGGGCCCGCTGGCCGGCCTTCGCCGCCTCCCTGGCCGACGCCGACCTGCTGGTCAGCTGCCTGCCGGGCGGGGTGGCGCCGCCGCCGGGCGCCGGCCTGGGGCCCGGGCTGACCGTGCTGGACGCCAACTACGCCGGCTCGGTCTGGCGGGCGCCCGCCCGGCGGGCGGGCTGCGGCTGGGTGGACGGGCTGGAATGGCTGCTGGCCCAGGCCGAGGCGGGGTTCGAGCGTTGGCTGGAGCGACCGGTGCCGGCGGCGGCCATGCGCCGCGCGATGGATTCGGCGCCGGCGGCGCCGGCCAACATCGCTCTGTTCGGCTTCATGGGCAGCGGCAAGACCAGCCTGGGCCGGGCCCTGGCCGCGCGCGACGGCCGCCGCTTCGTCGACCTGGACGCGCTGGTGGCCGAGCGGGCCGGCTGCGCGGTGGCCGAGATCTTCGCCCGCCGTGGCGAGGCGGCGTTCCGGGCGCTGGAGAGGGCCGCGCTGGAACGGGTCAGCGGCGAGCGCGGCCTGGTGCTGGCCTGCGGCGGGGGCTGTCTGCTGCAGCCGGCCAACCGGGCGCTGTTGGGCGAGGATTGGTTGGGCGTCTGGCTGTGGGCGCCGCTGTCGCTGTGCCTGGACCGCTGCGCCGGCAGCGACCGGCCGCTGCTGGGCGCAGACGCCGCCCGCCTGTGGGCGCTGCGGCTGCCGGGCTATGCGGCCCGGGCCGATCTGGTCTTGGACGGGAGCGAACGCGGGCCAGCCGAGCTGGCCGAGAGGATGGTGGATGAGCTGGCTGCGCTACCGGCCGCTGCGCGGTGAGGTCCGCGCCCCGCCGTCGAAGAGCCTCAGCATTCGGGCCCTGGCCGCCGCTTGCCTGGTGCGCGGGCGCACCCGGCTGCTCGGGGTGTCCGACTGCGCCGATGCCCGAGCCGCTCGCCGGGCGGTGCAGGCGCTGGGCGCCCGGATCGAGCCGGTACCCGGCGGGCTGGAGGTGGTCGGCGGCGTCGGCGCGCCCGGCCCGCAGTTGGATTGTGGTGAGTCCGGCTTGTGCCTGCGCTTGTTCGCCGCGCTGGCCGCGCTCGGTGAGCGATCGGTCGAGCTGCGGGCCAGCGGTTCGCTGGCCCGTCGACCGGTTGACATGCTGACCGCGCCGCTGCGCGCCCTGGGAGCCGACTGCCGCACCAGCGCCGGGCTGGCGCCGGTGCGGGTGCGCGGGCCGCTGGCCGGCGGCCGCGTCCGGGTCGACGGCGCCGAGAGTTCGCAGTTCTTGTCGGGTCTGCTGATGGCCTGCCCGCGGGCTGCGGCTCCCACCGTGCTGGAGGTGCGCGACCTGCGCTCCAGGCCGTACGTGCGCCTGACCCTGGAGCTGCTGCGGGCCTTCGGCATCGATTGGGAGGCGGCCGCCGATTTGAGCCGGTTTCGCCACCCGGGTGGGCAGGCCTACCGAGCGGAGGTGGAGCTGGCCATCGAGGGCGACTGGTCGGGCGCCGCCGGCCTGCTGGCCGCGGGAGCCCTGGCCGGCCCGCTACGGGTCACCGGCCTGCGGCCCGATTCGGCCCAGGCCGACCGGGCGGTGTTGGTGGCGCTGCGGGCGGCCGGGGCGCGGGTGGTCGAGGAGCCGGCGGCGGAGGCGGTGACAGTGGCGCCCGGACGGCCGCGGCCCTTCGCCTTCGACGCCACCGATTGCCCGGATCTGATTCCGGTGCTGGCGGCGCTGGCCACCGCCCTGCCCGGCGAGAGCGTGTTGGCCGGCGCCGGCCGGCTGCACCGCAAGGAGTGCGATCGGGCGGCCGCCCTGGTGGCCGAGCTGGGCCGGCTGGGTGCGCGGGTGCGGCTCGACGGCGATCGGCTGCGGGTGGCCCCGGGCCGCTGGCGGGCCGCAGAGGTCGACCCGCGCGGCGACCACCGCATGGTCATGGCGGCCGCGGTGGCCGCGCTGGCCGGCCGCGGCCGGGTGGACATCGCCGACGCCGGCTGCGTGGCCAAGTCCTACCCGGGTTTTATGGACGACCTGCGCGCGCTGGGAGCGGAGGTGGGATGAACTCCTTCGGCCGCCTGTTTCGTTTGACCCTGCTGGGGGCCTCGCACGGGCCCGGGGTGGGGGTGGTGATCGACGGTTGCCCGGCCGGGCTGGAGCTGAGCCCGGACGACCTGGGCCCGGCGCTGGCCCGCCGCGCCGCCGGTGCGGCCGGCACCACCGCCCGGCGCGAGCCGGACGAGCCGCGGCTGCTGGCCGGGGTCTGGCAGGGGCGCACCACCGGGGCGCCGCTGCTGATCTGGTTCGACAACCGCGACGTGGACTCGAGCGACTACGAGCGGCTGCGCCGGCTGCCGCGGCCGGGCCATGCCGACCTGACCGCCCGGCAGCGCTTCGGTCCCTGGGCCGACACCCGCGGCGGCGGCATGTTCTCGGGCCGGCTGACCGCCGGGCTGGTGGCCGCCGGGGTGGTGGCGCGCAAGCTGCTGGCCGGGGTGGACATCGAAGCCGAGCTGGTGGCGGCCGGCGGCCGCAGCGACGTGGCCGCGGCGGTGGCCGCGGCCGCGGCCGAGCAGGATTCGCTGGGCGGGCTGGTGGCCTGCCGGGTGACGGGCCTGCCGCCCGGGCTGGGCGAGCCCTGGTTCGACGCGCTGGAGTCGCTGCTGGCGCATCTGATCTTCGCCATCCCGGGCGTGCGCGGGCTGGAGTTCGGCGCCGGCATGGCCGCCGCCGGCATGCGCGGCTCGCAGGCCAACGATCCCATCCTGGACAGCAGCGGCCGCACCGAGGGCAACTCCGCCGGCGGCTGCAACGGCGGGCTGAGCAACGGCAATCCGCTCGAGCTGCGGGTGGCCTTCAAGCCCACCGCCACCATCGGCCGGCCCCAGCGCAGCGTGGACCTGAGCACGGGCCGGCCGGCCGTGATCGAAGCCGCCGGTCGCCACGACACCTGTTTCGCCCTGCGCACCCCGGTCGTCGTCGAGTCGGCCTGCGCCGTGGTCTTGGCCGACCTGCTGCTGCAGGCTCAGCAAATTCCGCGCGTGCTGGATGGCCCGGAGTGGCCCCGCCCGAAGGGCGGGGGGTGATAGGATCATAAGCGTTCACGGCAACCATCGCCAAGTGGCTGGAAACATTGCCGCGAGCGAACGACGGCTCGCTCGCGCGGCGCGCATCAGCGCGCCGACATTGGGGGTGAGCCTCGAAAAACCACGCTTTTTCGAGGCGAGGGGGTCTGGGACAGACCCCCTGAACACTCACATAAAATCAATGAGTCAGTAGTTCCCGGGGAACTTCGGGATAGCGGGCGGCCACGGCCCGCAGCTCGCGGCGACCCCAGCCGGTGAGCCCGGCCGGCCAGAGCGCCCCGGGCAGCGACCGGACCAGCAGCAGGTAGACCTGGCGGCGCGGCACCTTGCAGAGGTGGGCGGGATCCAGCGGATTGGTCCGCCGGGCGAGCTGGTCCAGGGTGCGGCCGGCCAGCAGCAGCGGCCAGGCGCTGGCCAGCCGCAGCCGCGGCTCGCCGAGCGGCAGCCGCTCCAGATAGTCCCAACCGGACGCCAGCAGCCCGGCGGTCTCGCCCAGCAGCCGGTCGACTAGCGGTTGCAGCCGCGGCCCCATCGCCGGCTGCAGCAGATCGGCCGGGGCCAGATCCAGCCGCTCCAGTTCGTCCTGCGGCAGGTAGCAGCGACCGCGGCGCAGGTCGGCCGGCAGGTCGCGCAGCACGTTGACCAGCTGCAGCCCGCGGCCGTAGCGCTCGGCCGCCACCAGCAGCCCGGCGTCCAGCGGCTGCAGCGCCGGCTGGGCCAGTGCGTGCACCTCCGTCCAGTAGCGGCCCACGCAGCCGGCCACCAGCTGGCAGTAGCGCTCGAGTTCGGCCGCGTCGGCCAGCGCACCGACTCCGGCCGTCGCTGAAAAACGGTTCAGGTCCAGCCGCATGCCGGCGGTGATCCGGCCCAGAACCTCCGCGCACAGCCGCCGCTCGGCCGCGCCCAGCCGGCCCAGCGCGGCCAGCACCCGCGGCGCCGCCGCCACCAGCGCCGCCTCGGCCGCCGGCACCCCGGCCGGCGGCCAGCCGGCCGGCGGCGCCAGCTCGGCCGCGGCCGCGTCGGCCCTGGCCCGGTGCGCGATCGTGGCGGCGAAGCGCTCCAGCCATACCCGCCGCGCCGCGGTTGGCAAGCCGGGGCAGTCGACCACGCTGTCGGCCAGCCTGGCCAGCAGGTAGGCCAGTCCGATGGTGCCCCGGCTGCGCCGCGGCAGCCAGCGCAGGCTCAGGTAGAACGAGCGGCTGGTGCGCCGCAGCAGCCCGTCCAGCTCGGGCCCCAGCGGCCCGCGCCCAAATCGGCCCGGCATGGCGATGTGGATCTTCATGTCGCACGATCCATGCAAAGCCCGGGCCAGTCTAGCTCGAATGGAGCCAAATGCGATTGTCAGGCCGGCCCGGGTTGGTTAGAGTCTAGACAGGAGGCCGCCCATGCCCCAGACCCCGGACGATCCCCGCATCGCCGGCAACCTCATGCTGCGCACCCTCGATGCCGACGCCCGCGAGCGGGTGCTGGCCCTGGCGCGGCCGCGGCGTTTCGCCCGCGGCGAGACGCTGATCCAGGAAGGCGCCCCGGACCGCGAGGTCTTTCTGCTGCTCGACGGCGAGGTCGAGGTGCAGACCATGCAGGAGGGCTTCATCGTCACTTTGAACGAATTCCGGGCGGGCACCATCTTCGGCGAGGTGGCCGGCGCCACCGGCAGCCGGCGCACAGCCACCGTGGTGGCCCGCGCGGCCGGCGAGGCGCTGGTCTTTCCCGGCGACGCGCTGGTGGCCGAGCTGCGCCGCCATCCCACCGCTGGCAAGCTGCTGGAGCACATCACCCGCCACCGCAGACAGGAGAAGCAGGAGCGCAGCTTCGGCGGGGATTGAGGCGCTGCGCTCGGAGCATCTACCGTCATGTGGACCCACGCCGCCATAGCCCGCTCGCCCGCCCCCGCCGGAGCAGGCCGCCCGCCGGCCGGCGACCTCGGCCCTCGGCGCGCGGACGGCGCTTCGAGACAGGGCTGGGGCCTGCCGGCCCTGGTGCTCCTGTCGCTGGCGCTGGCCGCCGGCTGTGACGACGGCGGCTGCCGCCACGACGTGGACTGCCCGGGCACGCAGGTCTGCCGCGACGGCAGCTGCCTATGGCCGGCCTGCGCCGGCGGCTGCGAGTCCGGTTTCTACTGCGACGGGGCGCGCTGCATGCCGTGTGACAGCGACCGCCACTGCGGCCCCGACTGCGTCGACTGCAGCGTGCGGGACGAGAATAGGGCCTGCGTGGACGGGGCCTGCGGCTGCATCGGTCAGGCCGACTGCCGCGAGCAGCAGCTGTGCTACCAGCAGCGCTGCACCTGGTGCGTGCCCGACTGCTCGGAGCGCTGCTGCGGCAACGACGGCTGCGGTGGCCGCTGCCCGGATCGCTGTGCCGAGCAGGGCCTGGTCTGCAATACCGAGACCTGCCGCTGTGAGCAGCCCTGCCAGCCGGACGATTGCGCCGGGCTGGACAAACAGTGCGGGCAGTGGGACGACGGTTGCGGCGGCACGCTGGACTGCGGTGGCTGCGACGGCCAGGCCCGCTGCGATCACGCGGGCCGCTGCATCGGGCCCAGCGGCCCGCACAGCGGCGCCGGCCAGGCCTGCCATTGCGCCGGTGCCAGCTGCGCGCTGCCCTGCCCCGAGGGCGACGGAGCCGCCAGCCTGTGCCTGGTGACCAACCAGCCCGAGCCGGACGACGGCTACTGCTCCTTCGCTTGCAGCGGACCGGGGCGCGACGCCGAGTGCTGGGCCGATTTTCCGGACGGCTGCTGCCAGGCCTTCGGCGACCGGTATTACTGCGTCGACGCCGGCCGCTGCCCGGCCGAGCGCGGTTACCTGCAGACCTGCGGCCAGGAGGTGGGCGGTTGCGGCAGCGGGCTGCTGTGCGTGCGCACGGCCGAGGCCGACCCGGCCCGCTGCCTGTGGGCCTGCGAGCCGGACGGAGGCGGCGATTGCACCGACGGCGGCCGCTGCGTCGGGCTGGAGGGCGGCGGCGGCGCCTGCCTGCCGCCCGGCGAGCTGCCGGCCGAGGCCCTGTGCCAGATCCCGCTGTTCAACTGCGCCGCCGATCTGGGCTGCGTGCGCATCGACGCCGCCCGCATGGGCTACTGCGCCCAAAGCTGCGACTGCGCCGGCGGCGCCGGCTGTGCCGCACCGGCCGAGTGCATGTGGACGGTCAGCCAGGGGCTGGAGGAGACCTGCTACTGCGGCCGCGCCTGTCCCAGCCAGGATGCGGCCGTCGACTGCCCCAACGCCTGGGAGTGGACCTGCCGGGATCTGTCCAGCGGCGGCGAGCCGCTGTGGACCTGCGTACCGGCGGTCAGCGCCAGTCCATGATGCGCCAGCCGGCGCGCTCGGCGTGGCGGCGCAGGGCCGGGGTGGGGTTGGCGGCCACCGGGTGGCCGCACAGGGTCAGCAGCGGCACATCCGAGGGGTGATCGGAGTAGGCCCAGCTGGCCGCCCAGTCCACCCGCTGGAACCAGGGGCGGGAGGCCAGCCGGCGGATCTTCTCCGGGCCATAGCAGTTGGCGCCGGCCACCCGCCAGCGCGGCTGCTCCGCATGGGCGGTGCCGATCACATCGGCCAAGCCCAGCCCGGCCACTGCCGGGCGCAGGACGATCTCCAGGCTGGCCGAGACCAGCACCAGCCGGTGGCCCCGCCGCCGGTGCCAGGCCAGCCGCTCCAGCCCGGCCGGGCGCCACAGCCGGCCGAGCACCCGTTGGCAAAAGCCCTGGATCAACTCCTCGCGCCGCGCCGCCGGCAGCGGAGCCAGCCGCTGCAGCAGGGCCGTCTTGAGCTGCTCGATCGACAGCCGGCCCAACCGGTAGCCCAGCAGGGTCAGCCCCAGCCGGGCCAACTCCAACCGGCCCAGCGCCGCGGAGCGGGCCAGGTGGGCGGTGAAGGGCAGAAAGGTATCGCGCCGGGTCAGCGTTCCGTCGAAGTCGAACAGAGCCGCCACCGCACCGCGCTCGGATGCACCCATGCCCGCCTGCATAGCGCGCCCCGGCCCCGGCGGTCAACCGGCAGGCATCCGCTGCGACGGCCGAAGTACTTCTCGGCCGCCCTGGCCAAGACCTGCAAGTCCCCCGGCTGAAAGAGCTGAGCCCGGGTGGGTCCACCCGGCCAGCCGCCCTCCGCCATCCGGGCGCGTGTGCATATGCGACGCTATCCCGGCGCACCGAGCCCCGGGCCGGCCGCTCCAGCGCGGTCTGAACGAGAACGGTGCTTGCCCGGCATCGACGCGCTGTCTATGGTTGGTGAATAATCCCGATCGGGCATCGTCCGAACGACACACCGTTTTGCAGAGGAGACGAGACATGCATCGACTTCGGCTACCCCTTTCGATCATCCCGGTGCTGTTGGCGGTGAACCTGAGCGCCTCGGCTGCGGAGCTGCGGTACAAATGGAACAAGGGAGACGTCCACCGCTTCCGCTACCGCGACGACAGCCGCATCAGCATGAAGATGGGCGGCATGGGCGCCGGCATGCATGTGCGCCTGCAGGTCGAGAGCCGCTTTTCCATGAAGGTCCTCAAAACCCTGCCCGGCGGCAAGGCCAGGGTCCTGCTGCGCTTGCAGTCGATGGAGCTCTTCCAGAACGGCAAGCGGCTGCCGGCCTTGAAGCGGATTCCGCCGGCCGCCCGCAAGATCGAGGTCGTGCTCGATCGCCGCGGTCGGGCAGAGTTCAAGCGCATGGTCACCGCTTACATCCGAGATGATCAGGTCTACCTGGGCGTGCGGCGGGCCGAGCTGGGTCCGGGGCGCGCGAGCGCCAGCGTGTCCGCCGGCGGACCGGAGGGGGGCGTGGACGTGGACCTGGTGGCCCATATCGATCCGGCCACCGGCCGCATCACGGCTGCGGCCAAGGTCCGCGAGCGTCCGGCCAAGCTGCGCCGGGTCCAGATCGAGCGGGACGACCCGAGCGTGGACGTGCTGCCCAGGCGGATATTCGAGATGATGGTGCTGCCCGAAGGCGACATCGCCAGAGATGGCCAGATCCAGGCGAGCGTGCCCGGTGCGTCATTGGAGATGAAGGTCAGCCTCGAGTCGCTGAAGCGGGGTGTGGCCACGCTGCACTTCGAGACGGCGGCACAGGCTGCCGGGCCGCAGGATGAGCCCGCAGCGGCATCCGACACCGATGAACCGGACGGGGTGGATGTCGCCGGGCACGCCGAGGGCGCGGCGCAGGACGACATGCCCGGGATGGGCGGTGACATGCCCGGTATGGGCGGTGACATGCCCGGGATGGGCGGCGGCGTGCCCGGCATGGGCGGCGGCGTGCCCGGCATGGGCGGCGGCGTGCCCGGCATGGGGCCCGGCGGCATGCAGCTGAGCACCGACGCGCGCACCCGCTTCGACGTCGAGCGGGGCCGTCTGTTGCGCCTCGATGGGATCATCCGCAGCGAGGTCGGTATGGCGGGCATGGGCAAGCTGCTGACCGAGTCCAGGTTCGAACTCGATCGCATTTGACCCCGATATTGCAGGGCTTGCACGTTTCGGCGCCAGCGGTTACCCATGCTGGACGAGGAACCATCAGCGTTCTCGTTGAGAAACCGGGAGGTGGGTCGTGCGGCCGGTTTGCGTTTGGTCGGCGCTGGCGTGCTTGCTGGCGGGTGGGGCCGCGGGCGCCGAGGGCTGCGTGGTGGTGGCGGTGTTCGACATGGAGGACCGCCGCTCGGGGCTGGAGCGGGCGGAGCTGGACTTCCTCGGCGACACGCTCAGCGCCGGGCTGGAGCGGGGTAGGCGCTTCGCGGTGGTGGGGCCGGAGGCCCTGCGGCGGGTGCTGAAATCGGCCCTGGCCGGCGAGTTCGAGGAGTGCTTCGATCGGGTCTGCCAGCTGGCGCTGGGCCGCGAGGTGGAGGCCGATCTGGCGCTGACCTCGTGGATCTCGCGGGTCGGCGGGCAGTGTCTGGTCACGGCCCAGCTCTGGAACCTGAAGGACAAGCGGACCGAGGTCTCCGCCGGCGACCGGTCGCAGTGCGACCGCGCATCGCTGAAGGCTTCCATGCAAACGGTGGCCGGCGAACTGAACCGGTCCGGGCCGCTGCGGGCCGAGAAGCGCAAGGCCACCGGACCGGCGCCGGACGAGGCAGAGGAGCCGGACGAGCCCGACGAGCCGGACAAGCCCTGGGCCCCGCCCACCGCCGCCTGGACCCGCATCCCGGCCGGTAGCTTCGACATGGGACCGCACCGGCCCGGGACCGAGGCCCGCCGGGTGACGCTGAGCCGCGACTTCATGCTCAAGACCACCGAGGTCACCCGGGCCGAGTGGGCCGCGCTGATGGACGCCCAGCCCGCCGCCAAGGCCGATTGTGCGCGCTGCCCGGTGGTGCGGGTGTCGTGGTGGGACGCGGTGGCTTACTGCAACGCGCTCAGCCGCGAGGCCGGGCTGGAGACCTGCTACCGGCTGCGCGGCTGTTCGGGCACGCCGGGGCGCGATTACCGCTGCCGCAGGGTTCGTTTCGCCGGGCTGGATTGCACGGGCTACCGCCTGCCCACCGAGGCCGAGTGGGAGTACGCCGCCCGGGCGGGCAGCGGCCAGCCGACCGCAGCCGATCTGGACGCGGTCGCCTGGTACCGCGGCAACTCCGGCGATCGACCCCACCGGGTGGCCTCAAGACGGCCCAATCCCTGGGGCCTGCACGACATGCTGGGCAACGTGTTCGAGTGGGTCCACGACGCCCACGGCCCCCTCGGCGACCGGCCGGCCAGCGACCCCACCGGACCCGCCCGCGGCCGCCACCGCGTGCTGCGCGGCGGCGCCTTCGACTCCGCCGCCGGCATCTGCACCAAGACCCGTCGCGGCCGCGGCGGCCTGCGCGCCCGCGACGCAGCCGTCGGCTTCCGCCCGGCCCGCAGCCTCGAGCGACAGCCGAGGCCGGAATCGCCCTGATAACCTGGCCGGCGGCCTCGCCGTCGGTGATGGTCATCTGGTGCAGCCGCACCCGCGCATGTTGTTGTGGCGGACCGCGGGATCTGCTATTGTCGCGTGCCCACAGGGAAATGTCTCGATCGGAGGCGCCTGGTGGTCAGTCCTGCAAAGCAGCCTGCGTGTTGGGCCCTGGTGCCGGCGGCCGGGGCCGGGACGCGCTTCGGCGGTGCCGAGCCCAAGCAGTTCCAGGCCGCGGGCGGCGCGCCATTGCTGCACCATACGCTGCGGGCGCTGCTGGCTTGCCCCCGGGTGGCCGGTCTGGTGGTGGCCGTGCCGGCCGATCGGCTGGACCGGCGGCGGGTCCTGCCGCCGGAGTTGCGCGACGACGCGCGCGTGCGCCTGTGCGCCGGCGGCGCCAGCCGCACCGCCTCGGTGCGCGCGGCCCTGGATCTGCTGCCCGACGATTGCGGGCTGGTGCTGGTGCACGACGGGGCCCGGCCGCGGGTGGCGTCCGGGCTGGTGGAGCGGGTGGCGGCCGCGGCCGAGCGGAGCGGGGCCTGCGCGCCTGGGCTGGCGCCGGCCGATACGGTCAAGCGGGTCGGCGTCGACGGGCGGGTGGCGGCCACGCTGGATCGCGCGGAGCTGCGGCTGATCCAGACGCCGCAGGGCTTCCGCCGCGAGGTGCTCGAGCGGGCCTACGCCTGGCTCGACGCCCAGCCCGGACCGCCCCGGCTGACCGACGACGCCGGGCTGGTCGAGGCCAGCGGCCAGCCGGTGGCGCTGGTCGATGGCGAGCCGGACAACGCGAAGATCACCCGGCCGCGTGATCTGGCCGCGGTCGGTCTGGCCTTGCCGCGGGTGGGCCACGGCTACGACGTCCACCGGCTGGAGGCTGGCCGGCCGCTGCGGTTGGGCGGAGTGGAGGTGCCGGCCGAGGTCGGGCTGCTGGGGCACTCGGACGGCGACGTGGCGCTGCACGCGCTGGCCGACGCCCTGCTGGGCGCGGCCGCGCTGGGCGACATCGGGCGCATGTTCCCAAACGACGATCCGGCTTGGGCCGGAGCCGACAGCCGCGATCTGCTGGCCCGGGTGGTCGAGCGGCTGGCCGCGGACGGTTTTGCGCCGGCCTCGGCCGATGTGACCATCGTGGCCCAGCGGCCGCGGCTGGCCGCGCACCTGCCGGCCATGGCCGCCGCGGTGGCCCGGGTGTTGGGGCTGGACACCGGGGCGGTGGGTGTCAAGGCCACCACCGAGGAGGGCCTGGGGCTGACCGGCGGCGGTCAGGCCATGGCGGCCCACGCGGTCTGCCTGGTGGTTGCGGCCGACCGCCCTCCGGCCGGCCCGGCCGCAGGCGGCGCCGGGGAGAGCATGGGATGATGGCCGCCGGTCGCAAGGCGAGCGCCCGCCGGCGTAGGCTGCGGCCGCGGTCGGAGCGAAGCGGGGAAGGGCGTGATGCCGGCTGAGGATGACCAGAGCCCGGAGGCACAGGAGCAGGCTTTTTTCGACCAGGGCGGCGACGGGGACGATGACCCGATGGGCATCGGCCGGCGCCGGACCGAGCGGGTGCGCTCGCGCGGCACCCGGCGGCTGGCCATGTTGGGCCTGTTCGCGGTGTTCATCGGTCTGGCCAGCTGGATGCTGGCCGACGAGCTGGCCTATTTCTTCTCCAGCCGCCAGCCGGTCGAGCTGGGCCGGGTCGAGGAGATGCAACGGGCCGCGCTGGGCCACAACCGCTACGCGCGCATTGCCGGCATCGCCCGCGACATGTGCATCCGGGCCGACGTGCTCGGCGACAGCGTGCGGTTTTTGTTTCTGATGGGCTCGTCGATGGGCGCCCGCATCCTGATCGAGGCGCCGGCGCTGGAGCAGGAGGGCTGCCAGGGGGCGGTGCAGGGCGAGTTCCGCGGTCGCCTGCTGAATCTGGCCCAGACCGACCGCTACGATGCGGTACTGGCCTACTACCGCGAAAACTTTCCGGTCGCGCCGGCGCAGGGACCGGTCTACATGCTGCAACAGGGCCGCCGGCCCGGGGACGGCTGGATTTACCCGGCCGTGCTGGGCTTGCTCTTGGCGCTGGCGGGCGTTAACTTCGCCCTGTTGCTGCGCGCCCGGCGCCGCCGGGCCGGCACCGGCAATAGCTGACCGCCCGCGGCCATGGAGGGAGCAAATGGGCCTTCGCATCCACAACAGCCTGACGCACCGCAAGGAAGACTTCGAACCCCTGGAGCCCGGCCGGGTGGGCATGTACGTCTGCGGGGTGACGGTCTACGACATGTGCCACGTGGGCCACGCCCGGGCCTACGTCACCGCCGATATGATCTTTCGCCACCTGCAGCACCGCGGCTACGAGGTGAAGTACGTGCGCAACTTCACCGATGTCGACGACAAGATCATCAAGCGGGCCAGCGAGCTCGAAGTCGATCCGCGCGAGCTGGCCGATCGCTACATCGAGGAGTTCCACCGCGACATGGACGCGCTGTTCATCCGCCGGCCGCACATCGAGCCGCGGGTGCTGGATCACATCGACGACATCATCGCCACCGTGCAGCGGCTGCTCGACCGCGGCCACGCCTACGAGGTCGACGGCGACGTGTTCTTCGACGTGCCCTCGTTCAAGCCCTACGGCCGGCTGTCGGGGGCCAACATGCGCGAGCTGCTCTGCGGGGCCCGGGTGGAGGTGGACGAGCGCAAGCGCAGCCCGGCCGATTTCGCCCTGTGGAAGGCGGCCAAGCCGGACGAGCCCCACTGGCCCAGCCCCTGGGGCGAGGGGCGGCCAGGCTGGCACATCGAGTGCTCCACCATGAGCACCAAGTACCTGGGCGAGACCGTCGACCTGCACGGCGGCGGCAAGGACCTGGTCTTCCCGCACCACGAGAACGAGATCGC
>CAYVQE010000040.1:2785-40694 GCA_964454005.1 uncultured Myxococcales bacterium | reverse complement strand
CCCTGCACCCCATTCCCCCTACCCGCGGCTGCCGGTGGCTTCGGTGGGCTGTGCGCCGGCGCGGGGATGGGTGTATCCTGGGATGGAATCGCGGATCGGCCTGGAGAGGGGAGGGGCCCATGCGGACGCTCGCGTTGTGCTCGATCTGCCTGGTGCTGGTGGCCGCGGGCTGCGGCGGCGGGGGATCGGAGGATGGGGATGGGGGTGGGCCGCCTCCGGGCTGCGGCGACAGCTCCATCGTGGATCCGGAGACCTGCGACGACGGCAACAACACAGACGACGACGGCAACGAGGTCGACGGCGACGGCTGCGCCGCCGACCGCACCGCCGAACGGCCCACCTGAGCCCGCCGGCGCATCTCGGACCCCGGCGCTTGTCGCGTTGCTGCGCTGCAGCAGTCCGGCAGTCCGGCTGCGGGTGGCTGGTGCGAACCCGACGGTTCAAAACAGGACAAATCGTGTCGCTTTGAACCCCCGCCGCGGCGAGGGGCCGAAAAACGGGTATCGTTGAATCATCCGTCGGTTTGCGAAAGGCGTACGTCAATTCGCATTTGTCGACACCCTCGAGGCCAAAAGACCCGGCCAGGTACGTGGCACAGTCCTTGAAAACCCTCGTTCTCCGGAGGAAGGGGGGATGGCTCACCGCAACGCTGCGCTGGGGGTTTCGAACATGTCACCGAAAAACGGAATCACCTTGCTGGGCCTGGGGTTGGTGCTGATCGGGCTGGCGGCCCTGGGGTGCGAAAACACGACCGTCGAGAAAATCGAACTGGTCACCTGCGAGTCGCATGCCGATTGCGACGACGGCGTGTACTGCCATGGCCAGGAGACCTGCGATCCCGACGATCCGCTGTCGTCGTCCTTCGGCTGCCTGCCCGGCGATCCCTGCCCGGATCTGCCGTACATCGACACCTGCAAGGAGGAAGCCGAGACCTGCCTGACCGCCGGGCCGGGTTGTCTGACCAGCGCCGACTGCGACGACGGCCGCTTCTGTAACGGCGCCGAGCTGTGCGATCCGGAGGCCGGGTTCGCCGACTTCCAGGGCTGCGTGGAGGCCGAGGAGCGGCCCTGCAGCGCCGATCAGGTCTGCAACGAGATCGACGACACCTGCGAGACCACCTGCCCGGTCGCGCTGGACGGCGACGGGGACGGCCACGATACGGCGGCCTGCGGTGGCGACGACTGCGACGACGACGACCCGGACCGGTTCCCGGGCAACACCGAGGTCTGCGACGAGTCGGGTCACGACGAGGACTGCGACGCGGAGACCTTCGGCAGCCGGGACGAGGACGGCGACGGCTACGTGTCACAGGCCTGCTTCAACACCCGGGATGACGGCTCGGAGGCCAAGGTGGGGCCTTTTCGGACAAGGCAAGTCCCATTTCGACGAAATCGGCCGCGGCGTTGCCCGGGCCCGGGGCGATGGGGCATGATTGACGCACAGCCGAGCCGTGCCGGGACGAACCGCGGAGGGACGCATGATCGAGGGAATACGGACGCTTTTCTGCCTGGGCCTGGCCTGCGCGACAGCCGCACCGGCGACCCTTGCAGCCGGTGAAGCTGGACCGAGCGAGCCGCCCGCAGCGATCAAGGTGGTCGTGCTGCTGCTGGAGTCGCGGGGCGCCCCGCTGAAGGCCGACGAGGTGGTCGGTCTGACGAACTACCTGGCCGCCCAGTTGGGCAGGACGAAGCTGGCGGTGGTGCCCCGAGGCTTGCTGCGCCGCGAGCTGGCCGAGCAAAAAGGCGACGAACCGCGGTCCGGCGCGGGCGGCCAACGGCGTGCGCTGCAGCATGCGAGCCGGGGGCTGGGGGCCGAGTTCATGATCGAGGGCTGCGTGGCCAAGGTGGGCAGCCAGTGCTTGACCAGCATCTGGACGGTGCCGGTGGCCGACCCCGGGCGCAGCTGGGCCGCGGTGCAGCGCGGCAGCTGCAACCCGGACACCATCATCGAAGGGATCGAGAGACTGGCCGCAGAGCTGAGCGCCAGACTGCTCGCCCCCTCCCGCCCGGCCCCCGCGAGGCGGCTGTCGGCGGCGCTGATGGAGTCACGCGGCTCACCGCTGAGCGGCAACGAACTGGTCGCGCTGACCGACTACCTGGCGGCCCATGTCAGCCGCATTCCCGGGCTGGCCGTGCTGCCGGTCGCCTTCAGCGGCCGTCGCTCGGACGACGGCGCTGGCGCGAAAGCCCGCTACCGGCTCAACTCCAGCATCACCAAGGTGGGCTCGCGATGCCTGCTCACCGCCCCGATCTTCGACGCCGAGAAGGATCAAACCGCGATGGTCGCCAGTGAGAAGATGCCATGCGATCCCGACGCGCTGATCGCGGGCACCGAATCGCTCGCCAAACAGCTGGCCGCCGGCCTCGACAAAAGCTCCGCGCGGGAGGCAGCGCGCGGAGCCGAGGCGCCCTGACGAGCGATCGTGCTGGCCTCGGCCGCGGCTGCGTGCTAGCTTGCGGCGCACGGGGAATGGCGGTCGACCGAGCCGAACCGCCGAAAGGAAGCGGAAAGGAAGCGAGCCGATGGCGGAGACAGATTCGGCCGTGCAGCCGGCCGCGGCCCGGCCGCGGGCGCCGGCCACGCCGGTGCGCGACGTGCTGCGCTGGCTCTATTTGCCTTGGGTGTGGCTGGTGTTCATTCCCTTTCTGGCGGTGACCACCATCTTCTGGGGCACCATGGCCCTGGCCAGCTGCAAGATCAGCAAGCGGCTGGCCTTCCACTGCGGCACCATCTGGGCGCTGTGCCTGTGCCTGGTCAACTTCACCCCGGTGCGGGTGCGCGGCCGGCACAAGGCCGCCCGCGGCCAGTCCTACGTGATCCTGTGCAACCACCAGAGCCACTTCGACGTGCTGGCCTTCTACGGCTTCTGGTTCAAACAGTTCCGCTGGGTGATGAAAAAGGAGCTGCGCCGCGTGCCCGGGCTGGGCTGGGGCTGCGAGGGCGTGGGCCACATCTTCATCGATCGCTCGGACCGCGAAAAGGCCATCGCCAGCCTGGAGGCCGCCCGCCCGCTGCTGGCCGGCGGCATCTCGGTGCTGTTCTTCCCCGAGGGCTCGCGCAGCCGCGACGGCCGCCTGCGGCCCTTCAAGAAGGGCGGCTTCATGATGGCGCTGCAGATGGGCCTGCCCATCCTGCCGGTGACCATCTCCGGCTCGCGCCACGTGCTGCCCGGCAAGAGCCTGCGCCTGCTGCCAGGCCTGATCCGCATCCAGGTCCACGATCCCATCGACGCCACCGCCTACGGCCTGGAACGCCGCGACGAGCTGATGCGCGACGTCCGCGCCACCATCGCCTCGGCCCTGCCGGCCTGGGAGCGCGGCGAAGAGACAAACTCCGCGGCCGACCGCAGCCCCGCGGGCTGAACCCGCATCGGGAACCTCAGCTTCGTTCGAGCACGGCCACGGCGCGTCCATCGCCGTCCATGGTGACCGTGGTGCTCAGCATACGCTCCTTTCGCGCGTCGTAGGCCGCGACCGTGATCCGCTCCCCGGCAACACCGTTCAGTTCCATCCGGAAGGCCCCCGGCAGCACCTCGATCCGCTCAAACCGCCGATCCGCCAGGGTGACGAACTTCCCCGTCTCGCCCACCAGCGCCAGCCCGTTGCTCGAGATCGGCGCCAGCACCAGGTAGGCGTGGCCGTAGAGCCCATCGACGGCCGGGATCTCGAAGGTCCCCTCGACCACGGCCGCTTCGCCGGTGCGCCAGTCGTAGAGCAGCCGGGGACCGTCCAGACCGAGGTCGGCCTGCAGATCCACCTTCCAGTCCGTCACCTGGTCGGGAAACACGAACTGATCCCCCACGTCCTGGCCGTCGTACGACACCAGGGCCCACAGCTCGTCCTCGTCCGAGCGGTCGGGGTGCTCCCGGGCGATGTGAAAGGCGGCCAGGTAGATCCAGCGGCCCAGGTCGCCCCGGTCGGAACGCGTCTCGGTGATGAAGGGCCTACAGTGGGGCAGGAACATGGCATCGATGGGAATCGCAGGCCGGTCCGGCTTCAGCAGCAGCCCGTCTTCGCGGCAGGTGTGCAGCAGCAATTCGGCATCGGAGGCCCCGATGCGGTCGCCACAGCCGACCATGCCGGCGCTCAGGTTGCTGATCAGCGCCTCGGCCTCGCCGAAGGCCTCCGCGGACTGGAAGGTGTCCTTGTAGGGCAGGATGCCCATGGCCCAGGCGACCATGCCCGCGGTCAGGAACTGCGGCCAGTAGGACTCCTTCGAGATGCCCTGGTTGTAGTCGATGGAGGCGCGCGCGGTGGTCACCGCGGGCATATCCAAAGCGTTCATCAGGTTGGCGGTGTTGCCCATGCACAGCATCATGGACAGGCCCCCGTCGCGGATGGCGGCGTGCAGGTCGGCCATCCAGTCCGCGGCGTGATCGACGTGATCGCGCAGGTAGGACAGCCCCCAGTACTGGTTGGCCAGCCAGTCCTGCTCGTAGCAGAAGGCACCGAAGGCGACCGCGTCGGCGATGAAGCGGTCGAACAGCCCCCGGCCCAGGGGCAGGGACATGTTGTCGTCCTCGACGAAGGCGTAATCCTCGCGGTAGGCGTTGTCCACGGCGAACCAGCGGTTGTGGACCAGCAGCGGAAGACCGAGCTCCGCCTGGAACGCGACCAGGCCTTCGGGGAAGACCTCGGGCCGCGGCTCCCAGCGGATCAGCCCACCGGGGAGCATGCCGGTGTCCTCTTTGAAGTAGAACCAGGAGCCCAGGTGGAAGTAGCTGAGCGGGATCCCCCGATCCTCGGCGTCGTCGCGGACGGCCAGCAGCGTCTCGCGGATAGTCTGCCCGGGCTCGGTGTCGTAGTAGTAGGCCGAGCCGGTGCAGGTCCAGTAGCCGAGATAGGACAGGCCGACGTCTGCATAGCGATCAGTCCTGGAACGGTCCCGGTCCTGCCGCATGACCGTCCCCCAATACGCGATGGTGCGTGCCAGTCCCTTGCCGCGGACCAGGACGAAGCGATGCTGGAAACCAGCGGGAACCGATTCCACCTCCCCTTCGATGCCGTAGTGGATCGCGCCGTCTTCGAAGGTCACCAGGCTGACGAAGAAGCCGTCCAGGGCTGAAAAGACGATGACGTCCATGTCATCGGTATAGAGCACCAGCGGGCCCGGGCCGGGCAGGCTGTCCCGCCACGGAGGGTGCATGGGCCCCGTCTGAAAAGACAGCACGTGGGTGTACTGCGGATCGACGGGGATCGGCTCGTAGGCGACCGCCGGCTGCTCCCAGGTTCCGGTTGCGATGTCGTCCAAAGCCTGCGGGAACTCGTGCCGAAATACCTCGTGCGTGAAGGCGTCGCCGAAGGGATCGGCGACCGGGCCGTTGTCCAGCTCCGAGGTCTTTGGCTCGGGGCTGCAAGCGGCCGTGAGCCAACAGAGCGACAGGCCCGCGACATAAAGCCGGATCATCCTATTCATGGTGTTCCTCCTCGCCTGATGCCTGTGAGTCTAGCGACGACCGCCCGCACGGCGCAATGCGCTGTGCGGGCGGAGGGCGAAAAAACGCTCAGGCCTCGGCCGGCGGGTCGGCCAGGGGCAGGTTGAGGGTAAAGCGGGTGCCGCGCTGCGGCTCGGAGTCCACCGCCACCGAGCCGTTGTGGGCCTCGACCACGCGCTTGACCAGCGACAGGCCGAGGCCCGAGCCGGTGATGCCGCGGGTGGCCTTGCCCTTGACGCGGTAGAAGCGGTCGAAAATGCGCGGCAGATCCTCGGCCGGGATGCCCATGCCGGTGTCCTCCACCGTCAGCCGGGCCAGGCCGCTGGCCTGGCGGGCGGCCACCGTCACCCGGCCGCCGTCGGGGCTGTACTTGATGGCGTTGTCGACCAGGTTGGTCAAGACCATGCGCATCTGATCGCGGTCCACCGCCATCCACCAATCGGCCTCGACCGTTTGGTCCTCGAGCTGTATCCGCCTGGCCTCGGCCTTGGGCCGCACCACCTCCAGCACCTCGTCGACCAGCTCGGCGCAGCAGGCCGGCTCCAGGTGCAGCACCAGGGCGCCGGTCTCCAGCCGCGACAGCGACAGCAGGTTCTCGATCATCTGCAGCTGGTCTTTGAGCCGCACCGCGATGCGCTCCAGCAGCTGCTCGCGGCGCTCCAAGTCGTCGGCCGGACAGGCCCGGATGGCGTAGACGGTCTGCACCACGGCCGCCAGCGGCGCGCGCAAGTCGTGGGCCACCATGGCCACGAACTCGTTCTTGTGCTGCTCGATCTGCTTGTGGGTGCTGATGTCCTCGAACACGGTCACCGAGCCCAGCACCTTGCCCGCCTGCGTGGCCACCGGCGCGCAGTGGGCCCGCAGGTACAGCCGCGAGATCGAGCCCGGCGCGAACTCGCGCGTCACCGTGGCCAGCTTGCCCACCGCCTCGGCCACCATGGCCTGCATGCTGGCGTCGCGCACCGATTCGCCCAGCGGCTTGCCCACCACCGGGTCGGTCTGGATGTCCAGCATGCGGATGGCGGCCGGGTTGTGCAGCACCACCACCCCGTCCGGGTCGGTGACCAGGATGGCCTCTTCCATGCAGGCGAAGACCGTCTTCAGCCGGCTCTGCTCGCGGGCGATGGCCAGGCTGTCGAGCGCCTTCTCCTCGCGCAGGCGGGCCGCCTCGCTGACCAGCTGCTTCTTCTCGATGGCCCGGCGCACCACCAGCCGGATGTATTCGGGGGTGAAGGGCTTGCCCACGAAGTCGAAGGCCCCCTGCTTCATGGCCTCGACCGCCTTGGCCACGGTGGCGAAGCCGGTGACCACAATGACGATGGTCTCGGGCTGGTTGGCCCGGATCCACTCCAGCACGGCGAAGCCGTCCATGCCGGGCATCATCAGGTCGAGCAGCACCATGTCGTAAGCCTGGGCCTGCATGCGCTCGACGCCCTGCTCGCCGTCGGCCGCCTTGTCGATGGTGTACTCGTCACAGGCCAGGGCCCGCTCGCAGCCCTCCCGGATGACCCGCTCGTCGTCGACCAGCAGGATGCGAATGGGCTCCGCCTCGGCCATGGCCCTTCTCCCGCCCCGGGCCGCCGGCTACTGCAGCCAGTCCTGTATGCGGCCCAGCAACACCTCGGGCTCGACCGGCTTGGGGATGTAGTCCTCGGCCTCGCTCTCCAGCATGTCGCGGTGCGAGTAGGTGCTGGAGGTGACCCGCGAGGCGACCGCGGTCAACAGGATGATCGGGATCTCGGACGTGTCCGGGTTCTGCTTCAGCGCCTTGGCGGCCTCGTTGCCGTCCATCTCGGGCATCATCACGTCCAGGATGATGATGTCGGGCTCGACCTCGCCGACCCGCTCCAGGCACTCCTTGCCGTCGTAGGCCACCTCACAGGCATAGCCGGCGCCCTCGACCACCGCGCGGACCGCATCCACGAAGTCCGGATCATCGTCCACCAGGAAGACCTTTTTCTGGCTCATCGTCGCTCCTTTGTGCGCGCCGTCGGCGCTCGCTCGGGTTGAACTCAATCCACGCTCGGGCGCGGCAGCAGGCCCGCCCGTTCAGCGATCTCGTGTACCTTGCGCTCCCACTCGATGGCCATGATGTGCACCCCGGCCACGCCCTCGATCTCCTGTAGCTGCTCGATCAGCTCGACGGCCATGGTGATGCCCTCGGCCGCCTGCTCCTTCTTGTCCTTGGCCGCGATGCGCTCGACCATGGCGTCCGGGATGTCCATTCCGGCCACGTTCTTCTTCATGAACTTGGCCATGCCGGCCGACTTGAAGGGCGTCACCCCGGCCAGCACGGCCACCTGCTCGTGCAGCCCGCGCCGGCGCACGTCTGCCATGTACTGCTTGAACTTGTTCAGGTTGAAGATGCACTGGGTCTGGACGAAAGACGCCCCGGCTTGAACTTTGAGCGCCAGCCGCGGCACCCGGATGGCGTAGGGATCGGCGAAGGGGTTGACCGCGCAGCCCAGAAACAGCGCCGGCCGGCCCTTCAGCTCCTTGCCCGAAGGGAAGGTGCCCTCGTCGCGCAGTTGCCGCACCAGCGCCAGCAGCTGGATGGAGTCGATGTCATGGACGTTCTTGGCCTGGGCATCGTCGCCGAAGGTCTGGTGGTCGCCGCTCAAGCACAGCAGGTTGCGCACTCCCAGCGCGGCGGCGCCCAGCACGTCGGACTGCAGCGCAATGCGGTTGCGATCGCGGGTGACCATCTGCATCAGCGGCTCGACGCCGGCCTCGGCCAGCAGCAGGCAGCCGGCCAGCGAGCTCATGCGCACCACCGAGGTCTGATTGTCGGTGACGTTGCAGGCGTCGACATTGCCCTGGATGAAGCCGATCTTCTTGCGCACCTGCTCGGCGTCGGCGCCGCGCGGCGGGCCGCACTCGGCGGTGACCGCGAAGTGCCCCGCGGCCAACACCCGCTCCAGGTTGCTGCCGGACTTCAGATTTTGGGCCGTCGCGCTCATTCGACCAGGTCCTCGCGCAGCACCCGCCGCGGCCCGCCGTCGCGGCTGGTGCGCCAGTTCTTCATCGGCAGCAGGCGCTCGTACTGGTCGAGCCGGCCGAGCGCCTCCAGCCGGTCGATGATCAGCTGCCAGCCGCAGGCCACCGCAGCGTCGATCTCGCAGTGGCCGTCGACCGAGCCGCCGCAGGGGCCGTGGAAGATGGACTTGGAGCAGCGGCTGACCGGGCAGATGCCGCCGGTCAGGTGCAGCACGCAGCTGCCGCATGCCTGGCAGCGCTCGGTCCACTCGCCCTGGCGCTCGGTCACGCCGATGAAGCGGGTGTCGATGCCGGGCAGCATGGGGATGCGGGGGTACTTCTCCGCCAAGAACTGCACCCCGGCGCCGCAGGCGATCGACAACAGCGCCTGGTGCTCGGCCAGGTAGGGACGCAGGCGCTCGACGTACTCCGGATCGCACTGGCGCTCCATGGTCTCTTCGCGGATGGCGATGGGGCGGCCGGCCGTCTCGCGGGCCAGCCGCAGGGCCGATGCCAGCACCGCCACCTCCTTCTGTCCCCCGGCCCGACAGACCGTCACGCAGCCGTTGCAGCCGGCCAGCACGATGTCGTCGAAGGGCTCGAGGATCTCCAGGATCTCGTCCAAGGGCTTGGCCTCGCCGATGATCATGTCGCCCCCTCCAGCCGCCGCCGGGGCGCCGCCGATCGCGCGATCGGGCTGGGCCCCAGCGCGGTGATGTGCTCCACCATCTCCTCGGCGTGGCGCACGAACTTGGCGCCCTCGCCGGCGCTCAGGTTGACCATCCGGATCCGCTGGCCGCCGACCCCGGCCGCCTTTAGCAGGCCGGCCACCCGCGCCACCCGCTTGCGCGCCCGCAGGTTGCCCACCTGGAAGTGGCAGTCGCCCTCCAGGCAGCCGACCACCAGCACCCCGTCGGCGCCGCGCTCGAAGGCGCGCAGCATCAGGGCCTCGTCCACCCGGCCGGTGCAGGGCACCAGCACGATGGTGGTGCTGTCGGGGTACGAGCGTCGCTCCGAACCTGCCAGGTCGGCGGCGGTGTACGCTCAGTACCGGCAGCAGAACAGGACCACCTGGGGCACGAACTCACCCATGGTTCCTCTCCTTTGCGTTCGGCCGCACGGCCGCCAGAGCATCGACCTTGGCCAGCAGGCCGGCGCTCTGGTAGTGGCCCAGCTCGATGGCCTGGCCCGGGCACTCGGCGGCGCAGATGCCGCAGCCCTGGCAGGTGGCGGCGTTGATCTCGGCCACGTGGTCCTCGTTGACCACGGGCACCCCGAAGGGGCAGGCCCGCACGCAGGTCAAACAGGCGGCGCAGTGTTCGGGCCGCACCACCTGCGAGACCACCCCGGACATGCGCAGCTCGTCCTTGGCCAACACGGTGGCCGCCCGGGCCACCGCGGCGCTGGCCTGGGCCATGGTCTCCGGGATGGACTTGGGGCCGTGGGCCAGCCCGGCCAAAAACACGCCGTCGGCGGCGAAGTCCACCGGTCGCAGCTTGGCGTGGGCTTCGATGAAGAAGCCGTCGGCGTTGCGCGGCACCCGCAGCATGGTGCCCAGCTCCTGCTCGTCGGCCGCCTCGATGCCGGTCGACAGCACCAGCAGGTCGGGCTCCAGGGCCAGGCGGCGGCCGATGGACGAATCGTCCAGCTCGACGTGCAGCCCGGCGCCGCTCGCGTCGACCTGCGGCGGGTTGTCCTCGGGGTGGTAGCGCACGAAGTTGACGCCGGCCCGGCGGGCGGCCCGGTAGGACAGCTCTGCCAGGCCGTAGGCGCGCACGTCGCGGTAGAGCACGTCCACCCGCGCTTCCGGGTAGCGGTGCTTGAAGGCGACGGCGTTCTTGATGGCCTGGTTGCAGCAGACCCGCGAGCAAAAGGGCCGCTGCTGGTCGCGCGAGCCGGCGCACTGGATCATGACCACCTGGCGGGCCTCCAGCCCGGCCGCATCGTGCAGGCGCTGCTCGAAGTCGGTCTGGGTCAGCACCCCTTGGTGCTCGCCCAGGCTGTACAGCGCGGGCCGGTGCTGGCGGCCGCCGCTGGCCAGCAGGGTGGCGCCGTGGGCGACGGAGCGCGCGGTGCCGGCCGGAGTCATGATCTCGCTTCTGAAGCTGCCGACGAAACCCTCGTGGGCCACCACCTCGCTGCCGGTGTGCAGCCGCACCCGCGGGTGGCTGCGCAGCCGGCGTTCCAGTTGCCGCAGAAAGTCCAGCACCGGCCGGCCGTCCAGCCCGCGGCGTAGATCGCGGGCGCAGCCGCCCAGCTCGCGGCGGCGCTCGACCAGGGTCACCCGGAAGCCCTGCTCGGCCGCGGCCAGCGCGGCGCACATGCCGGCCAGCCCGCCGCCGATGACCAGCAGGCTCTGCTCGACCGCGAAGCTCTGCTCCGGCAAGGGCTCGGCGCAGGCCACCTTGGCCACCGCCATGCGCAGCAGCCGCTCGGCCTTGGCTGTCGCCCGCGCCTTGTCCTGGCGGTGCACCCAGGAACACTGATCGCGGATGTTGGCCATCTCGAACAGGTACTTGTTCAGCCCGGCCTGGGCCATGGTCTGCTGGAACAGCGGCTCGTGGGTGCGCGGCGAACACGACGCCACCACCACCCGGTTCAGCCGCTGCTCGTCGATGATGCGGCGCATGGCATCCTGGGTGTCCTGCGAGCAGGTGTAGAGCCAGTCCTCGGCGTAGACCACCCCGGGCAGATCGCGGGCGGCGGCGGCCAGCCGGGCCACGTCCACGATGGCCGAGATGTTGATGCCGCAGTGACAGACGAACACGCCGATGCGCAGCCCGGCGCCGGCGTCCAGCGGGCGCTCGGGAGGCAAGGCCTCGCGGCTGACCAGGCTGTTGCGGGCGGCGGCCAGCCGGCCGGCGGCCGCCCCGGCGGCGCCGCTGGCCTCGGCCACCGTCTCCGGGATGTCTTTCGGCTCGCGGAACACGCCGCAGACGAAGACGCCGGGCCGGCTGGTGGCCAGCGGATCGAAGTCGGCGGTCCTGGCGAAGCCGAAGCGGTCCAGCTCCACGCCCAGTCGCTCGGCCAGCGCGCGGGTGGCCGCCGGCACCTGCAGGCCGACCGACAGCACCACCAGCTCGAACTCCTCCTGCTGCCGCCGGCCGGTCTCGTCGACATAGCGCAGCCACAGGTTGTCGCTGACCGGATCCTCGATCACCCGGCTGACCATGGCGCGCAGGTAGCGCACGCCGTGCTGCGTGCGGGCCCGCTCGGCGTAGTCGTCGAAGCCCTTGCCGAAGGCGCGCAGGTCGATGAAGAACACGGTCGGCTCGATGCGCTGGTCGTGCTCGCGGGCGATGACCGCCTCCTTGGTGGCCGCCATGCAGCAGACCGAGGAGCAGTAGTCCCGCCCGCAGGCGCTGTCGCGCGAGCCCACGCACTGGATGAAGGCCACCTTGGCCGGGGCCCGGTCGTCCGAGGGGCGCCGCACGTGGCCCTCGCTGGGCCCAGAGGCCGACAGCAGCCGTTCGAGCTCCAGGTTGGTGATCACATTGCGGTAGCGGCCGTAGCCCAGCTCGGGCCGGCCCGCGCCCGGGAAGGGCTCGTAGCCGGGCGCCAGGATCACCGAGCCCACGTCCAGCTCCAGCGTCTCGGCGCGCATGGCGTGGTCGATGGCACCGGCCTCGCAGGCGGCCGTGCACTGGTAGCACTCGCAGCAGACGCCGCAGGCCAGGCAGCGGCCGGCCTCGGCCACGGCCTGCTGTTCGGTCAGGCAGGCCTCCACCTCGTCGAAGCCGCTGCAGCGCACCGCGGCGTCCAGCATCTCGGGCCGCTGCCGGGCCAGCGCCGGCCGCTCGGCGGTCGCGTCCGGCTCGGCCAGCGGCGGATCGTCCTCGCGGCCGGCGCGCAGATCCTGGCCGTCCAGGTGGCGCCGTATGGACTCGGCCGCCCGCTTGCCGGCGGCGATGGCCTCGATGGCGGTGGCCGGCCCGCTGGCCAGGTCGCCGCCGGCGAAGACCCCCGGCCGGTCGGTGGCGAAGGTGAGCGGATCGGCCACCTGCCAGCCGCGCTCGACCACCCGCGGCGCGCCGCGGCCGGAGCCCGGCTCCAGCCAGCCCAGCTCGGCCTGCTGGCCGATGGCCGCGATCAGGGTATCGACCGGCAGCTGCTCGACGGCGCCGACGATGGGCACCGGCCGCCGCCGGCCCGAGGCGTCGGGCTCGCCCAGCTCCATGCGCTGCAGCTCCACTCCGCTCAGCCCGCCGGCGCCGCCGGTACAGGCGACCGGCGCGGCCAGCAGGCGCAGCTCCACGCCCTCGGCTTCGGCCGCCTCGATCTCCTCGGCCGCCGCCGGCATCTCCTCTCGCGAGCGCCGGTAGCACAGGGTCACCTGCTCGGCGCCCAGGCGCAGCGCGGTGCGGGCCGCGTCCACCGCGGTGTTGCCGCCGCCGATGACCACCACCCGGCGGCCGGCGCGGACCGATTCGCCGCGGTTGACCCGGCCCAGAAAATCGATCCCCTGCTCGACGCCGGCCAGCTCCTCGCCCGGGATGCGCAGGCGGCTGGGGGTCCAGGCGCCGGTGGCCAGGTAGACGGCGGCGTAGCCCTCGGCCTGCAGCGAATCGATGTCGAAATCGACCCCGAAGCGCTCACCGTGCTCCACCGCCACGCCGAGATCCAAAATGCCCTGTATCTCGCGATCCAGCACCGCGGCCGGCAGGCGGTAGTCCGGGATGCCGTAGCGCAGCATGCCGCCCAGCCGCGGCATGGCCTCGTAGACGGTGACCGCGAAGCCCGCCAGGCGCAGCTGCTGGGCGGCGGTCAGGCCCGAGGGGCCGCCGCCGACCACGGCCACCCGCTCGGGCCGCTCGGCCGCCGGCGGCTCGAGCGCCGGCGGTCCGGCGCGCATCTCGTAGTCGGCCACGAAGCGCTTGAGCTGGCGGATGGCCAGCGGCTCGTCGACGCCGCCGCGGGCGCAGGCGGCCTCGCAGGGCGCCGGGCAGACGCGGCCGCAGACGGAGGGGAAGGGGTTGTCGCGCCGGATCAGGGCCAGCGCCTCGGCGTAGCGCCCGGCCGCGATCAGAGCTGCGTAGCCCTGCACGCTGATGTGGGCCGGGCAGGCGGCCTTGCAAGGGGCGCGGCCGGCCTTGTCGATGGCGAAGGCGCCCGGGATGGCCTGGGGATAGAGCTTGAATACGGCGCGGCGCAGGCTCAGGCCCAGGTTGTGCCCATCGGCCAGCTCGACCGGGCAGACCTCGGCGCACTGGCCGCAGCCGGTGCACTGGTCGGTGCGGATGAAGCGCGGGCGCCGGGTCAGCCGGGCGCGGAAACGGCCCACCTGACCGTCGAGCGCCTCGAGCCGGGTCTCGGTCAGGATGTCGATGTTCGGGTGACGGCCCACCTCGACCAGTTTGGGCGAGACGATGCACATCGAGCAGTCGTTGGTGGGGAAGGTCTTGTCCAGCTGGGCCATCTTGCCGCCGATGGCCGACAGGGCCTCGACCAGGTAGACCTTGAAGCCCGCCTCGGCCAGATCCAGCGACGCCTGCATGCCGGCGATGCCACCGCCGACCACCAGCACCGCCCCGACCGCAGGCGGCGGCTCGGTCGCCGGGCTCCGGGCTCGTTCGTTCACAGTTCCAGCTCCCCGAGCAACGGTCGCGGATCGACCAGGTGCTCACGCCAGGGCTTGCGGGCCGTTTCGGCGGCCAGCGCATGGGCCACCAGCTCGGTGGCGAAGAAGACCGGCAGGCCGGCCGCTTCGCCGCCGGCGCGCAGCAGGTCGAGCTGGCGCGACTCCAGGTTGGCCTGGCACATGGGGCAGTCGGTGACGATGGCCCGGGCGCCGCCGCGGCGGGCGGCGGCCAACAGGTCGTTGATCAGGGCGCGGGCGATGTCCGGCCGGGCCATGGTCAGGCTGCCCGAGCAGCACTCGGTCTTGTGCGACCAGCGCACCGGCTCGGCCCCCAACGCCGCCACCAGCCGGTCGAGCCCCTGGGGCTGCTCGGCGTCCGACGCCCCGGTGACCTCGGCCGGGCGCAGCGACAGGCAGCCGTAGTAGCAGGCCAGGCGCAGCCCGGCCAGCGGCCTGGAGACCATCCGGCTGATCTGCCCGAGCCGCTCGCGCTGTGCCAACCAGCGGGTCAGGTGGATCACCGCGAAGTCCGGCTGCCAGGCGTCCAGCCCCCAGCGCCGCGGCTCGGCCCGCAGCGCCCGGTCGGCCACCCGCAGCCGCTGGAAGCAGGCCGCGCAGGGCACCAGCAGATCCAGCCCGGCCGCGGCGGCCAGCAGCAGGTTGCGGGCCGAAAGCGCGATGCCCAACTCGCGGTCGGTCATGTGGGCCGAGGATGCGCCGCAGCAGCTCCAGTCGGCCAGCTCGACCAGCTCTGCGCCCAGCCCTTCGGCCACCGCGCGGATGGAGCGATCGTACTCGGCCGCGGTGCCGGCCAGCGAGCAGCCGGGGAAGTAGGACAGTCTCATCCGCGCCCCTCCCCTTCGGCCGGGCCCGGCCCGTCATCCTCGCTTGCGACCGGGCCCTGCCCGGCGACGGCCGCCTGCTCGGCCGGCGCGCTCTGGGCCTTGTGCCGGCGGGCGAACAGGGCGCGCACCGCACCCTTGTCGGCGATGCCGCGCGGCAGCAGGTTCAGCTTGCCGCGGCGCAACATGCGCCAGCCCAGGCCCAGATCGCCGAACAGGTCGCCGGAGCGCGTCTTGTAGGCCGCCAACATGCCCACCTCGTAGGTGCGCCCCCAGCGGCGCACCGAGCGCAGGAAGGAACGGTGGAAGGCAGCCACCCGCCGCTCGGCTGGCGCCACGCCGCGCGCGACGGCCCGCTGGCGCAGAAAATCCATCAGCGCCGCGATGTCGATCCCGTTCGGGCAGCGGCTGGTGCAGGTCTCGCAGGCGGCGCACAGCCAGATGCTGCGGCAGGCCAGCAGCTCGTCCTCCAGGCCGTAGGCCGCCAGCCGCACCACCGCCATGGTCGGCAAGTCGAAAAAGGGCGCCACCGGGCAGCCGGCCGAGCAGCGGCCGCACTGGTAGCAGGCGGCCACCTCCAGCCCGGCCGCGGCCAGGTCTTGGACCAGCTCGGCGCTGCAGCGCTTTGGCGTCAGGGGTGCACCTCTCATGGCGCGTCCTCCGTCGGCTGGTGGCGCAGCACCGGGAAGCGCAGGGTGAAGGCTGCGCCCTGGCCGGTCTCGGACTGCACCCGGATGGTGCCCTTGTGCTCCTTGACGATGGCGTAGCAGACCGACAGGCCCAGGCCGGTGCCGCCCGATTCGGACTTGGTGGTGAAGAAGGGATCGAAGATCTGATCCAGATCGTCCCGGGCGATGCCGGGTCCGGTGTCGGCGAAGATCAGCTCGACGATGCGTCCCTCGGCCCGGTGGCGGGCGCTGAGCGACAGCTTGCCGCGGCCGTCCATGGCCTGGACGGCGTTGACGATCAGGTTGGCGAAGACCTGGTTGAGCCGGATGGGATTGCCGCGGATGCGCGACAGCCCGGGCTCGATGTCCAGCTCGACCTCGATGTTCTGCATCAGCGGCTGCTTGGCGAACAGGCCCAGCGCCTTGTGCAGCTGATCGGTCACGTCCACGCCGGTCTGCTCGTAGGCGGTCTGGTGCGAAAACTCCAGCAGGTCGGACACGATCTGCTTGCAGCGCTCGGCCTCGCTGACGATCACCTCCACGTCGGCCGCCGCCGCGTGCTCGGCGCCCAGGCTCTCCTTGACCAGGTTGGCGTATAGCATGATGCCCGACATGGGGTTGTTGATCTCGTGGGCCACGCCGGCGGCCAGCCGGCCCAGCCCGGCCATCTTCTCCGATTGCAGCAGCATCTGGTGGGTCTGCTCGAGGTCGGCCTCGACCTTGCGCATGGCCCGCAGGTCGGTGAAGATGCCGTAGCTGGCGATCTCGCGCTGGCCGTCGTAGAGGATGCCGCCCGACAGGCTCATGGGGATCTGGCGGCCGTCCTTGGTGATGGCGATCAGCTCGTGGCGCAGCAGCTTGCCCTTGCCGCCATAGCCGTCGGAGCGCATGCGCTGCAGGATCTCCTGGGCCTTTCCCTCCGGGTACAGCCGCTTCGTATGCAGCCGGGTGAAAGCCTCCTCGCGGGTGTAGCCCAGGATCTTCTGGGCGCCGGAGTTGAACAGGATGATGCGCCCGCGCATGTCGGCGGCGATGATGCCGTCGACCGAGGAATCGATCAGGTTGCGGAAGAAGGTGTCGCGGTGGTGCAGCTCGACCTCGAGCTGCTTGCGCACGCTGACGTCGCTCAGGTACCAGACCGCGAAGCGGCCCAGCCGGCCGCCGTCGGTCAGCTCCACCACCCGCTGGGCGCCGGCCAGGCTGGTCAGCGTCAGCTCGTGGGCGGAGCGCTCGAACAGACCGGCCAGCTTCTGGCAGCGGTCGCCGGCGGCGGCGGCCCGGGGCAGCAGCGGGTGGGCCAGGCTGTCCGGATCGCCCAGCGCCCGGCGGTAGTCGGCGCCGAGCAACTCGCCCAGGGTCTTGCCCGCCAGCTGCCCGGGCTCGGCGTCGAGCACCTCCTCGGCCGCCGGGTTGGCGCAGGCCACCCGGTGCTCGGTGTCGACCAGCAGCACGCCGGTCGGGGAGCGCTCGAGGATCCCCAGCAGGGGCGCCGGGCTGTCCAGGTCGGCGGCCAGCGCGGACAGGGTTCCGGCCGCGGTGTCGGCGGCGGTCTGGCTCATCGCATCTCGATCCCGGCTCAACGGCCCACCCGGTCCAAAAACGCCGGCAGTCGCTCACCCCAACCGAGGGCCAACAGCACCGCGCCCCGGCAGCGCGCCTGCACGTCCTGCAAAAAGTCGGCCGCGATATCCAGGCCGGCCTGCTGTTTGACCGGCGCGCTCATCATCTGCTTGAGGAAGGCGTGGGGCACGCTGGGCATGCCCAGCAGGTTGTTGAGATAGCGGATCATGGCCACCGACTTGAGCAACATCACCGAGGCCAGCAGGTCGAGCCCGGCGTCCTCGGCCCGGCCGGCGAACAGATCGACGATGTTCATGTCGTAGGTCGGCCCCAGCACGGCGAAACGCACGCCGCGATCGGCCAGTGCCGGCAGCGCATCAGCCGCGCGGCGGTTGGCCGCGACGTCGTCCGACACCTCGATGCGCGCGCCCGGCAGAAAACCGGTGCTGCCCGCCAGAGCCTCGCCGCCCAGATCGCGGCCGGCGTTGAGCGCGGCCACGCACTCGAGCATCACGTCCAGGTCCAGGTCGCCGGCGCTGGCAGCCATGGGCTGGTCGCCCTCGGCCGGGTCCTGGCCCTGCTCGAGCAGCAGGCCCTCGAGGCCCAGCGCTGCGGCGGCCAGCAGATCGCCCTGCAAGGAGATGCGGTTGCGGTCGCGGCCGTTGAGGATCAGCAGCGGATCCAGCCCGCGCTCGATCAGCGCCCGGCAGGGCGCCAGCGGCGTCATGCGCATGATGGCGCCGGCGCCGTCGGTCACCGCCACCGCGTCCACCCGGCCGCGGAAGGCCAGCACCGCATCGACGAAGCCCTCGAGCGCGGTGCCCTTGGGCGGATCCACCTCGGCCACCAGGACGGGGTCCTCGCCCTGCATCGCGGTCGCAAAACCCATGCGCTCACCCGTTCTTCCTGGCTCGCTGGCCCCCCCAAAAAAAAGGGGCCCAGAAGCCGGGTTCGATGCATTGCGGCTCGATCTTGTGTTCTTCAACAGTGATGCTGTAAGGCAAAACGGTAGCAGCCGGCCGGCAAAGGCGTCAAGACCGGCCGCGTCAAAGAAAACGCTATGGGCCTTTTACACGCACACAGTATTTTGACAACATGGGCAAAACAGCAACTGGAGCAGCGATGAGCCAGACCGGCATCGTATTCGACGAGCGCTTCCTGTCCCATTTGACCGGCAAGGGCCACCCCGAGAGCCCGGAGCGGCTGGCCGCCATCCGGGCCGAGCTGACCGAACGCGATCTGTGGTCGCGCTGTGTGTCCATTCCGACGCGGGCGGCCACCCGCGAGGAGCTCGGCCGCTTCCACACCGCGGCCTACCTCGACGAGGTTCGGCGCGAGGGGGAAACGGCCGCTCCGGCCGCCGGGGCCTTGCCGACCTACGAGGTGGCCGCACTGGCCGCCGGTGGGATGCTCGAGGCGGTCGACGCCCTGATGGCCGGCGCGGTCGACCGGGCGCTGGCGCTGGTGCGCCCGCCGGGACACCACGCCGGGCGCGACCGGGGCCACGGCTTCTGCGTATTCAACAACGTGGTGCTGGCGGCCCTGCACGCGTTGGAGATGCACGGGCTCGAACGCATCCTGGTGGTCGACTGGGACATCCACCACGGCGACGGCACCCAGCAGGCCTTCTACGACAGCGATCGGGTGCTTTTCTTCTCCATCCACCGGGAGAACCTGTTCCCGGCCACCGGCGCCACCGAGGAGATCGGCCGCGGCCCGGGCACCGGCTACACCATCAACATCAACCTCGATCACGGCTTCGGCAACGGCATGTACGAGGCCATCTTCGCCAAGATCCTGGAACCGGTGCTGTGGCGCTACCGGCCGCAGCTGATCCTGGTCTCGGCCGGCTTCGACGCCTACTACCTCGACGATCTGGGCCTGATGAAGGTCACCTCCGAGGGCTACGTGCGGCTGGCGGCCCGGCTGCTGCGGCTGGCCGACAAGCTCGGCCACGGCCGGGTGCTGTTCTGCCTCGAGGGCGGCTACCACGTCCGCGGCCTGGCGCGCAGCGTGCGCTATTTGATCGAGGCCTGCCTGGACAGCCGCTCGGAGCTGAACCTGCTGCTCAAGGAGCCGCAGGCCTTTGCCCCGATGCTGCAGCGGGTGCAGGCCGCTGTGGGCGACCACTGGTCCGGCCTGGGCCGCGACCACCACCTGAGCGGACTGGAGGGCTACCTGTGGGACGGCAATCCCTTCGTGGCCGAGGATCTGAGCCTGGTCACCCGCGCCGACCCCCACGAAGGCGGCCACTGGGTCGAGGCCCGGCTGGGCGGGGCCGTGGTCGGCCGGGCCAAGCTCGGACACCGGGACGGCGCCGTGGTGGTGAAGTTCATCACCACCCACGACGAGGTCAAGTACAAGGGCGTGGCCCGGCGCATCGTGCGCCACCTGCAGGAGCAGCACCCATCGGTCATCGCCCAGGGGGTCAAGTACCAGGCGCGCGGTTTCTGGGGTAGGCTGGGTTTCGAACCGGTGGCCATGAGCAAAGACTACCGCTGGTATTGCAGCGAAACGCGCGGCGCCTCGCTGGAGGCCGAAGCGTAGAGCCGACGCTGTGGCCGCGCCGGGCTACGGATACGTGATCACCAGATCGGGGTTCTGCTGGGTGCCCTGGTTTTCGATGATGCACACCGGGGTGCCGTAGGCGGTGGCGCCGCTGGACGGGTTGGGCCAGCTGGTGATCGCGGGGTCGTACCCGGCCCAGGCTTCGTCGGAACGGATGGCGTCGGGATGGGTCGAGGCGGGGTTCTCTTCGGCCGGCAGCTCGCCGAACACGGTCGAGCGCCGTTCGGCGGCGGTCCCTTCGTCCAGAATGATGTCCAAGCGGAAGGGCACCGGTTGCGGGTTGCCGTGGGTGGAGTAGTAGTGGACGTTGACCTCGAACTCGCCGGGCAGGACGCGGTCGCCCTCGGCCCGGCTGATCCAGAAGTCCTCCGGGCCCCAGCCGTCGACGTCGTCCAGGTCGTGCTGGCCGCCGAGGGTGGTGTCGGGGTCGGCGTAGTACGAGGTGTCGCGCCGGCCGGTCTGCGGATCCAGCGGTTCGGTCACGTAGAGATCCACGTCCGATGGGGTGCCCTCCCAGGACAGCAGCAACAGCACGTCGGAGGCGGCCGCACCGGTCTGCACCCGGAGCGCATCCTGGCCCACCCCGCCGGCGTTCTCGGCGCTGACCCGCAGCTCGTTCTCGCCCACCAATAGCACCGCCGGCTCGGACGAGCCGTGGCCCCCGGTCAGGCCGAAGGCGCCGTCGTCGGCGTCGCCGGTGCGCGCCTGGCCGTTGACCGTGACCCGGATGCGCTCGATCGCCGGATCCGAGATGGTGCCCACCAGGAAAACCGCCCGCTCGGCGACCTGGATCAAGCCGGGGTCGCCGGCCACCGGGATGCATTCGTCGCCCCAGATGTCGCGGCACAGGTGGGTGATCTCGACCTGCGGCGGATCGATCAGCGACTCGCAGTCGTGCAGCACGATGTCGAGGTCGTAGTTGTTGCCCTCGTCCTCGTTGACCCACACCCGCACCAGATAGCGGCCGCCGTTGAGCTCGGTCGACAGGTGCTCGTCGTCGTCGAGCGAGGCGGCGAACAGCAGCACCGCGCAGTCGGCGTCCAGCAGCTCCATGTCCAGGTTGCCGTCGGCGTGGCTAAAGTGGATGTCGACGTCGACCTGGCAGTGCATGTTCTGCGGCACGTCGAAGGCGAACCAGTCCTCGTCGCTCGGCTGGTGGATGCTGAGGCCCTCGACGTGGATCGGATCGCCGCTCAGCAGCGCCGGCTGGTCGCAGGCGTCGTTCGGTTCGTAAGCGTCCGGCTCCAGCGGATCGCAGGCGTTGCCCAGCCCGTCGCCGTCGCCGTCGGCCTGATCCGGGTTGGCCGCCTGGGGGCAGTTGTCGCAGGCGCTGCCCACCCCGTCGCCGTCCGGGTCCGCCTGGTCCGGGTTGGGCAGCTCGGGGCAGTTGTCGGCGTCGGCGCAGAGGCCGTCGCCGTCGGCGTCGTCCAGCGGGTCGAAGGGGCACGGGTCGCAGGCGTCGCCAGCCGCATCGCCGTCGCTGTCGGTCTGGTCGGCATTGGCCGCCCCCGGGCAGTTGTCGCAGACGTCGCCGACCGCGTCGCCGTCGCCGTCGCGCTGGGCCGGGTTGGGCACGGCCGGGCAGTTGTCGCAGGCGTCTCCGGCCCCGTCGCCGTCGCCGTCGGCCTGGCCCGGATTGGGCACGGCCGGACAGTTGTCGCAGGCGTCGCCCGGCCCGTCGCCGTCGCCGTCGGCCTGGCCCGGGTTGGGCGCGGCCGGGCAGTTGTCGCAGGCGTCGCCCAGCGAATCCCGATCGCCGTCGGCCTGGCCCGGATTGGCCACCGCCGGGCAGTTGTCGCAGGCGTCGCCGACCCCGTCGCCGTCGCCGTCGGCCTGCTCGGGGTTGCGCATCCCCGGACAGTTGTCGCAGGCATCGCCCGGCCCGTCGCCGTCGCCGTCGGTCTGGTCCGCATTGGGCACGGCCGGACAGTTGTCGCAGGCATCGCCCAGCCCGTCGCCGTCGCCGTCGGCCTGGTCCGGGTCGGCCACCGCCGGGCAGTTGTCGCAGGCGTCGCCCACCCCGTCGCCGTCGCCGTCGGCCTGATCCGGATCGGGCACCAGCGGGCAGACGTCGCAGGCATCGCCCAGCCCGTCACCGTCGCGGTCGAACTGCTCCGGGTCGGCCGTGGCCGGACACAGGTCGCAGGCGTCGCCGACCGCATCGCCGTCGCCGTCGTTCTGCTGCGGGTTGGGCGTCAACGGGCAGTTGTCCAGACAATCCACCACCTGCCCGGCGGCGCAGTTCGGCCAGGGCTCACCGCCGACCGCGTCGAACACGCCGTCGCCGTCCAGGTCCCGGGCCCGCAGGCAGGCGTCCCCGGCCGCGGCGCAACCGAAGGGGCATTGCTGCTCGATGAAGCCCGAGCCGTCGCCCCGGCAGGAACGCAGCCGGCCGTCGCTGCAGGTCCGGGCTCCGGGCCGGCATACCAGGCAGTCGCCCCGCCAGCAGATCCGGTCCTGGTCGGCGCAGTCTTCGGTCTGGTAGACCCGGGCGCCGAAGGCCAGCTCGCGCACCGTCTCGTCCACGCAAGACCAGGCCGGTTCGCCCCCGCTCCAGCCCGGATCGCTGCGACCGCAGCCGCCGGCCGCGGCGCCGCTCAACAGCGCTGCGGCCAGGAGCGCCAGCCACCGACTCGATCTCTGCAATCCGATCATGGCACCCACCCCGGGCTCCCATTCGGTTCCGAACGCCTGGATGACTCTAGCACACATAAAAAATCCGGCCCAATGCGCGATGGGCCGGAATGCCTCTTGCGGGGATCTCGCAAGGGCGAAGTCCCGGTGCTGGATCGAGAATGAACCAAAGGAGGTCCTCGATGCAATCCGACGATTTTTTCGGAAAGGTGCAGAGCAAGGCGCGCCTCGACAACCTGGAGCTTCTCCAGCAGGCGGTCTCCGGCGGCGAGATCGGCGCCCGGTCTGCTCCCGACGATCGAGCCGCGGCTTGCCGGCGCTTCAGCGGCATGCGGCAGCGGTGGTATGCTCCCGCGCTAAGATGAACGATCCGACCGACTACCCCCTGCTGGTGCTGCTGACCGGCTCGGTGCTGCTGCTGGCCCTGCTGCTGAAGGCCGGCCTGGAGCGCCTCCGCTTGCCGGCCATGGTGGGCTACCTGCTGCTGGCCCGCTGGGCTCGCTCGGCCCGGATGGTCTCGCCGCCCAGAATGCGGTTCAGCGGCCACCTGCTGGTCGAGCTGCGGCTGATCGACGGCAGCGGGCTGCAATGCAGCATCTACGACTACGAGCTGGACGTGGTCAACCACCGCTGGACCATCGACGACAGCCTGTTCAACCGCTGCTAGCCTGGAGTTCCCTTGGGAACTCCGGGCTAGCCGAAAGCGGCCGCGGCTGTCGTCTGCCCTCCTGCGCAGGGTCAGTCCTGACCCATGGCCGCCTTGCAGGTCTTGGCGTACAGGTCGCGGAAGATGTTGTTCGGATCGGTGACGGCCTTGACGCGCTCGAAGTTCTCCCGGTGGAAGATGCGCCAGAACTCGTCTTGCGGGTAGTAGTTGTAGGAGATCAGGGTCTTGATCCCGTTGAGCTGCTGCAGCTTCTGCTCCATCAGCCGGTAGTAGTTGGTCTCGCCGCGCTGCTTCATGCCGTAGATGGCGATGTCGATCAGCAGCTCGTCCTCCAGCCCCTGCCAGAAGTCGTCGGCCAGCCACTCGTAGTCGTGCACCCGGCGGTAGGGCACGCACCACAGCGGGTAGTGGCCGAAGTCCTGCTCGTACCACAGCAGAAACTCCTTCAGCCGCGAAAAGGGCAGGAAGGTGTCGACCGTCACGTCGGGCCGGTCGTCGTCGAGCAGCAGCCAGCGCAGCTTCTCGGCCAGGCGCAGGATCTCGGACGAGCCCAGGAACTTGCCCAGCAGCAGCCGGCCCAGAAAGGACTTGGGGTGGACGTTGGTCACCCCCTGGTCGTAGCGGTAGAAGTAGTCCGGCGTGCGCAGGTAGTCCTCGCTGCGCTCGGCGGTGCTGCGGTAGTAGACCTGCAACCAGTCGTAGCGGTTGGTGTAGGGCGCGCAATCGACGAAATCGCCCACGCACAGCGACAGATCGCTGTTGGAGTGGATGATGCCGTCCATGAAATCGACGTCTTGTTGCTCGTAGTGCGCCCAGATGGACTCCAGGTAGCTGTCGATGGAGCCGTGGTGCTCGTGGCGCAGGTGGACGAAGCGCTTGGCCGGGATGAGCTTGAACACCAGCCGCGACAGGATGCCCACCGTACCGAAGGAGCCGTGCATCATCTGGAAGACCAGCGCGTGCTCGTTGTCGGGCGTACAGGTCAGCACCTCACCCTTGGCGGTGATGATCTCGTACTCCAGGCAGGTGTCGTGGAAGCCGCCGTGGCGGAAGGACATCGACTCGATCGAGCAGCCGGCCACCGCCCCGCCGATGGTGATGGTCTTGAGTTCGGGCACCACGATGGGCACGAAGCCCAGCGGCAGGGTGGCGTCGACCACCTCGCAGAAAGGCACCCCGGGCTCGGCGATGCAGATGCGGCGCCGGGGGTCGACCTCGATGATCTGGTCGAAGTCGGTCAGATCGACCTTCTCGTCGGAGTGCTTGCGATCGCGCACCTTGGGCACCTGGTGCGACACCACCCGCTTGCGCCGCGACAGCGGCGCGGTACTCTTGCGCCGGCGCAACTGCTCGGCCACCCGTTCCACCTTGCGCGCGTGGCGGGCGTGGCGCTCGCGGCCGGTCTCGGTCTGCGTCTGGATGGCTGTGGTCTGGGCGCTGGTGCTCATGGCTTGCGGCTCTCTCTTTCGGGGGATGTTCAGCGACGCGCCCGGGGCCTCGGCCCGCCACGCCCGACCCAGCCGCGCCAGAAGGCCGCTTGCGGCCGGGGCTCGGGCCGGGCGTCGAAGCGCAGCACGTTGTGGGCGAAGACCTCGATGCGCGAGGCGATGTTGGGCGGATAGGGCTGACCGTCGTTCTCCAGCGCCAGCACCGGGTAGTTGCGGGCCTTGGCCCAGGGCGTGTAGACCCCCTCGATCAGCCGGCCCGGCAAGCAGCCGAAGGGCGCGATGATGGCCACGCCCGAGTAGCCCTGCTGCATGGCGGCCGCACCGACCGCCGGCGACACGGTGGCCTCGCTCTCCAGCTCGGGGTCGACGAACTCCTTCTGGCCCTGGCCGATGATCTGCTCCATATCGTGGGGCACGTGCGGGATCAACCCGGTGGGCCGGAGCAGCCCGACGATCTTCTCCTCGACCGACTCCTTCCAGAACTTCTCGATCAGGTAGACCGCCTCGTCCTTCAGTCCGCCGTCGACCAGGGTGTTGAACCAGCCGGCGCGCCGGCGACGGCCCTCCATGATGAACTTGCGGGCGTAGTCGGTGTAGTGGAACCACTCGGTGACTCCGGTGACCTTGGGGTAGACGCCGCGCTCGATCAGCATCTCGGAGATCTCGTGCACCGAGAAGTTGTCGCGCCGGACGTAGATCTCGCCCACGATCAGAACCTTCTTCAAATCCTCCAGCCGGCCGCAGCGCTCGATGGCGTCGAGGCGCACGGCGGCGCGCTTCAGCTCGCGCTCCAGCGCCCGGGGCCCGCGCTTGAAGGCCACCATCACGTCGTGCCAGATCTGGGTGAACCGGTCCATGGCTGCTTCCCGGTCGCGGGCCAGCAGCTTCAGCGCGTTGCGAATGTCGGCGAAGGCGTCGCCCAGCACCAGGCCGCGCCAGACGTCGCGGTTGAAGGTGGCGCCCAGCTCGCGGTAGGAGTTCTCGGAGTTGGCCACCAGCAGCACCACGTTCTCCCAGCCCAGCTCCTCGAACAGCCGGTCGAAGAACACGTGGTACTGGCCGGTGCGGCACGGCCCCAGCGTCGAGGGGACGAAGACCAGGTAGATCTCGTCGCGGCGCTTGGGCGCATGATCGCGGAAGTACTGCAGGATGGAGCCCAGCACCAGCAGCGCCGGGATGCACTCCTTGCCCGAGGCCACGTTGCGCGCCAGCTGCGTGCTGTGGGCGTCCGGCAGCGGCAGCATGGTGGAGTGGATGCCCTGGCGCTGCGCCGCTGTGCTCATGGCCTCGGTGGACAGGTCGCCCATGGACGGCCAGATGAAACGGATGCGCGGATGGCGGATGTCGACGCGCGCGCCGGTTCGCTGATCGACCACGTCGCAGAACTCGTCTTTGAGCGCGATGCGGTAGCGACGCGCAAAGGGCCTGTCCGGCTCGGGCACGACGTGCCGGCGGTAGCTGTCGACGATGTCCAAAAAGGCCTCGATGCGGGTGTCCAGCCCGGCATCGGCCGTGTGCGAGTCGATCTCCAGCACCAGGTAGGGCTTGTTGCCCATCATCCAGCGCACGTAGTGGTGCATGAAGGAATCGGGCGCGCAGGAGAAGTTCGAAATCCAGGCCAGCACCAGGTTGTCGATCTGGCGCACCCGCTTGACGGCCTTCATGTTCTGCTGGCCGTAGTACCAGTAGTTGTTGGGCGGGATGGTGGCGTCGTCGGCGTAGAGCATGTCGTAGGGCACCACGGTGACGCCCTGCGAGGTGAACTTGCGCGGGATGCCCATGTTGGCGTCGCGGGTAAAGGCGTTGTAGGGCCGGCCCAGCAAGGCGACATAGACCCGATCCGGGTTGGCCTCGATCTCGCGCAGCACCCGGCGGCCGAGCTGGCGGTAGGCGGCCAGAAAGCGCTTGTAGTGGGCCACGCCGGTGTCGTAGGCCCGCCCGCCCGCGGCGCGGCTGAAGCCCAGCTGGACGGCCACCTGCTCGAAGGCCTCGCGGCTGTGATCGAAGCCGGGGCCGAAGGAGACCAGCGGCCGCAGCACCCGCGCGTCGTCCAGGCCGAAGGCCTGGCGGGCGAAAAAGGGCAGCCCCTGGGTCAGCGGGCAGACGCAGGCGTGGACGTCCTCCAGCGTGGGCATGTCGCGGAAGTGCGGTAGGAACAGATAGTCGGCGCCCTGGTCCAGCACGTCCTGGATGGCGCCGTGGGCGATCTCGGCCGGAAAGCAGTAGTTGCTCTCCTGCTTGGCGATGCCCTCGGGCAGCACCCGCGTCGAGGTGCGCACCCGCACCCCCAGGGAGTGGAAGAACCAGGCGTAGAAGGGCCACAACGAGTGGACCGAAAAGGCCATCGGGACGCCCACCACCGCCGACCCGCGCGGCTGCAGCGTCTCCGGGTCCGGGGCAAACTGCTCGAACAGCATCTGCGCGCGCTGCTGGGTGTAGTCGACCACCTCGCCGTCCGGCAGCCGGCGCTTCTTGCGCTGGTTGGTGTATAGCGAGCAGCGGCCGCCGAAGGGATAGCGCTTGTCGCCGACGATCAGCCGGCGGATGGTGCACAGGTTCTCGCAGGCCTTGCAGGTGAAGCTCTTGCCGTAGTCGATGGCCTTGTCGATCAGGCCGTCGAGGTCGAAGTCGCCCTTGTCGAGCAGGCCCTCGGCGTGCTTCTGCAGCGCCAGCCGGGCCACGCCGAAGCAGCCCATCAGCTCGGGGTCGGGCGGTACGGTGATGCGCTTGCCGGTCATCTGGGCGAAGGCCAGCGGCACCGCCGGGTTCTTGGCCACGCCGCCCTGGAGCACGATGTGCTCGCCGATGGCGCGGTTGCCGACCACCCGGTTGAGGTAGTTGGCCACGATGGAGAAGACCAGACCGGCGGCGATGTCCTCGCGGCCGGCGCCCTGCTGGATGGCCTTGCGGATGTCGGAGTTGATGAAGGCCGAGCAGTGCTCGCCGAACTTCAGCGGCGCTCCGGCGCGCATGGCGATGGGGCCGATCTCCGGCGCGCTGTCGATGTTCAGGTCGCCGGCGGCCGACTCCTCCAGAAACGAGCCGGTGCCGGCCGAGCAGGCCTCGTTCATGGCGTAGTCGATGGGCACGCCGTTGTTGATGTGGACGTACTTGGCGTCCTGGCCGCCGATCTCGAAGATGGTGTCGACCGCCTGCTGGAAGTAGGTTGTGCCCACGGTGTGGGCGATGATCTCGTTGTAGACCCCGGCCGTCTCCAGAAACACCCCCAGCAGCTCGCGCGACGAGCCGGTGCTGGCCACCAGGCGGATGCGCGGGCTGTGGCCGCCGAGCTGCGTTCTGACCTCGCGCAAACAGCGCTTGAGCGCGGCCACCGGGTCGCCGTGGGTGCGGCCGTAGTGCTCGGCCGCGATCTCCAGCGTGTCGGCGTTGATCAGCGCCACCTTGGTGGTGGTCGAGCCGCCGTCGACGCCGAGCACGTACTCGGCCTGCGGGTCGTATTCGGCCCGTTGCGACGCGGCGTGGTGGACCAGCTCGTCGGCGGCCGGCAGCGGCTCGAAGTTCTTGAACACCAGCTTCGCCCCCGGCCGCACCAGCCCGGCCGCGGGCAGCGTCTGGCCCTGCTCGCGGGCCAGCTGGGCGGCGCCGAAGGCCTCGAAGTAGGGGGCCGGCTCGGGCACGACGAAGTCGATGCCCGGGCTGTTTCCGCGCACGAAATCGACCAGGAAGCGGTTGCGGGTCACCCCGCCGAGCAGCACCACCTGGCCGCGGTCGAGCTTGGCCTTGGTGAGGAACTCGGTCACCTTGTCGGCCATGACCTTGCTCAGCGACAGGGCGATGTCGCCGGTGGTGGCCTCGCCCTTGTTCAGCCGGTGGGTGCAGTCCGATTTCATGAACACCGAGCAGCGGGACGACAGCCGGTGCACCTCGGCGCCGGCGCAGGCGCGCTCGATGTCGCCGAGCTTCAGGTCCATGCGGCCGAGCTGCTGGCGGAAGAACTCGCCGGTGCCCGAGGCGCACTTGTTGCCCGAGTAGGTGTTGACGATGCGGCCGCGGTCGTCGAGCACGTAGACCACCAGGTCCTCGCCGCCCATGGACACCACCGCCCGCGGCGCCAGCTCGAGCGCGGCCAGCCCGCGCTCGATGGCCACCGCGGCGATCACCTCGGGCAGGGCGATGCGGTGGCGGCCCTCGGTGCCGGTGACCACGCCGCGCCGGCCGCGGCCGCCGTCGGCGCCGAGCCGCTCGGTCAGCCGCGCCAGGGTGCCGGGCAGGTCGCCCTCGTGCGGCAGGATGGCGTGGCGCTCGGCGCCGTCGGCGTCGAGCAGGCAGAGCTTGAGGTTGGTGGAGCCGATATCGATGCCGAGGGTCTCTTGGGTCATGGTGCTACCGCCCCCATGTGTGGAAATGGACGACAAAACTGACATGTCAGTCTAGTTAAGCCGGCCCGTTTGTCAAGAGCCCCGATTCGGGACCGGGCTGGGCTTGCGCCGCGGAACTTCTGGCGGCCATGATACGTCCAATCGCCACCTCACCCGATCGATTGCGGGGAATCCCATGCGCCCGTCACCCCAGCGGCTGCTGCTCGGCCCCCTGTTGCTGATCGCCGCCGGGGCCGGCCCGGCCGGCGGGAACGACTCGGCCGTCGGCGTGGCCGAGGCCCGCGAGCTGCTGTTCGGGCCGCTGCCGGACGCGGCCGCGGAGGCCGCCGCATCAAGTGCCTGCGGCCCTACGTCCGCGGCTGGCTCAAGGTCCGCCGCGGCACCTACTACGCCTTCATGCCCGGCCATGGCCCCGAGGAGTATGCCGCCGAGCTGGCGCTTAACTACCTGCGCGAACAGCGCGCCGTGCAGCTGGGCAAGAAGGTCCGCCGGCCCTTCAAGTGCGGCCCGGCGCTCAACGCCGAAGCCTGGCAGCGCATCACCACCGCCGGATGATGGAAAGCAGGGTTCCTCTGCGCAGTTCGGCATGATCAGGCACCGGAACCGTGACCGTGGTTCCTTCTTGCCGTTTCTGCATGACGATGTGGCTTCCGCGCCTGCGGACCTCGGAGAAGCCATTGTTTGAAAGGATCCGGCAGACAGCCCCGCCGGAGAGGACGGCGAGTCTAACCAACGCCGACCTCGAGGCTGGTGACGAACACTTCGGTGTGCAGCCTCGCCTCCACTTCAGTGGGATCGGCCGACTCCAGAAACAGCTCGACCGCTTCCAGCAGGTTGGCCCGCGCCTGTTCGACCGTATCGCCCTGGCTCGCAATATCCAGCTCGGGACACAGCGCGACGTACCCGTCGCCGTCCCGTTCGATGATGCCGGTCAGTCGCATGGTCTGCTTCATGGAAATTCTCCTCATCATCATCTTCCGCCGAGGAAGCCGTTGCGGTCAAGCTGGAACGCTTCGAAGCAACTCCCGCCGGTCGACCCGATTGATCCGGCTCATCCGAGATCCCGAGCAGGCGGTGCGCCTCGATGCCCGCCTGGTGACATCCTTCTCTTCGTTCATGGGCTTTTTGGGGCGCAGCAAGCCCGCCTTGGGCAGCAGCGCTCCGGGCTCGACCTTCAACTGCTCGAAAAAGACCTTGTCGCTGGCTGCGCCGTCGCCCAGCGCGCCGTCGCCGCCGAGGAGCAGGGTGGTCGAGCCGAAGATCGGGTTGCCGGAGCGAATGGCCACCGTGATGTCGAAGGCGAAGCCCGCATCGAGGCCGGGCAGCCCGCTTCGGGGAAGGTCAACCGGACCCGGTCGCCATCGGCCCCGTCCTGCTCGGCCACGGCGCGGGCACAGGGGTGCTCGACCGAAAACCCGGCGGCGGCCTGTTCACCAGGCCCGCCAGGGTTCAGCGCGGTGGCTGCTGGGCCAGCTTGTGCATGCTCTCCCAGAACAGCACCCGCCATGCGCCGTCGCTGCGCAGCAGCACGAAGACGCCGCGGGGGCCGCCGAGCACCCGGAAGGCCTCGGCCGACATGTCGCGCAGCCGCGGGTCGAAGCGGCCGAACTCGGCCTTGAGCATGTCGAGCAGCTCGGGCGGCGGCACCCGAAAGGCGTCGCCGTGGCGCTCGATCAGGGCGCTGATGGCCTGGTCGGAGTAGTCCCAGTCGCCTTGCTGGTCGCCGTCGCGGATGCCCTGGATCACCAGATCGGCCGCCGAGCGGCCATCGGGCCCGCTGTAGTCCCAGACCAGCGGCCGGATGGCCTCCAGCTCGCCGGCGCGCGCCAGCGCCCGCATGCGCTCGAGCAGCTTCAGCGGCGTATCCAGTCGTTCGGCCACCGCCGGCTGTTGTTCGACGCTCGGCTGCTCGGCAGCTTGGTGCGCGCAGCCGGCCGCCAGCAGGCCGAGGCTGACCAGGCACAGGATCGGAGTCTTCATGTCAATCCTCCCAATTGCTGATTCCCAAACAAGTTCCACTGCACCAAAACGGAATACGTTCCTTTTTAGTCGAACTATTCCGGAGTTCGCTCCCGAATGGTTCCCCCCTGAGCCAAACGCTTCGGCCGAGCCAAGTCAAACGAAAGCCCAGGGACCCGGCTCAATTCCTGGGTGGCTGCCGCCCTACGGCGAGCCCGACCCGGCGGCGCTGGAGTACGACCCGGCGGTCGACTACGGCCGCATGCGTGCGACGACCTTGATCGCCGCGCCCGCCGCGGCGGTGGTCATCCGGCCCGAGGACCAGGAGCCCATCGACAGCCTGGACGCCTGGACCGCGGCCGCCGCCTGGGCCAGCGCCGCCGACCCGGATGAACAGACCGGCGGCCGCATCGAGGGCAGCGCCTGCGGCTGCAGCAACGACCCCACCGCCGGCGACCTCATCCCCCTGCTCGCCCTGTTGCTGCTCGCGGCCTGGCGGTATCTCCCACCACCAATGGGTCGGTCCTGAATCCGAATGCCTCGATCCCCAGCTGCCGGTGGCCCGTGATCTCATTTGCCGCACCTCACAGCTCACAGTCTTGGTGATCCTCGCAATCCGCGATCCGCCAAAAGGTTGGAGCGAGTATCTCTAGCATCGCTGCCGGGGTGGAGGATTCGGAACCAGGCGCCGCGCTTGAATCGAAGTGCCGCATTGAACTAGGCTCGGAAGAGAGCTTCGAGCCGTGCCTTCTTTGCAGGTTTCTGGGAAGAGGGAGAGGGAGAGGGAGAGGCTCTCGACACCGATGCATCGACTCCGACGCGGCAAGGTCTTCGTAGCGACGGCGGGTTGTGCCGCGCCCTGGGGTGCGGCGCCGCGATGGGAGAGTGGCGCATGAACGAACGGGAAATTCTAGACCGAATCACGCTCGATCCCGAAGTCATGGTCGGCAAGCCGGTCATTCGGGGAACACGGCTGACCGTGGAGCACATCCTCGGCCTTCTGGCCCAAGGTGCGACTTTTCCGAAATCCAGCAAGAATATGAGGGGCTCACCGAGGCAGACATTCGAGCTTGTCTTCTTTTCGCCACGAAGTCCCTGGCGGATACCTCGTTCATGCCATCACTCGTTCAATCCGCGTAAATGCGATTCCTGGTCGATGAATGCGCAGGCCCGACCCTGCTTGAAAGCCATGCAGACAATCTCGCAAGCTCGATGACCGGTTCGTGGTGATCACGGAGACGCAGATCCGCATTGGCCGAGCAGTGGCTTCTGGCGATCGAGACTAGGGCGATCATGAACACTCGACACGCATTCTGCTGTGCTCTGCTGCTGGCCGGGATGCCGGCCGGGGCGGCCGGGCCGGCCGGCGCCGGGGCCGGGCAGCCCGAAAAGGGGATCGCGCTGGAGCCGCTTGGCACGCTGGCCGCCCCGCCCGCGGCCGGTGGGTCCGCTGCGCGGGCCGCGCTGCAAGCCATCGCCCTGTCCCCGGACGGCGAACGGCTGGCCGGGGTGGACGCGGCCGGGCGAATCCTGCTGTGGCGCCTGGACGACGGCGCGGTCAGCGTGCCGGGACCGGCCCGCGATGCGGTCCTGACCGCGGTGGCCTTCGCCGGCGACGGCCGCCGGCTGGCGGTGTCCGGTGCGGTCGGCGACAGCGACGGGGCGGCCTTCGTCGAGCTGTGGGACCTGAAGACCGGCCGGCGCTCCTGGCGCCGCCAGGCGTCGGCTGCGGCGGCGGCGCTGGCCTTTGCCGCCGGGGCGCCGGCGCTCCACGCGCTGAGCCGCGACTGCCGGCTGACCCGCTACCACAGCGCCAGCGGCGAGCAGCGGGCCGCGCGCGCGCTGCTGGCCGACGGCCGGGTGCCCGCCGGCGGCGGCTGCGGGGTGCAGCGGGCCGAGTTCTCAGCCGACGGCCGGGTGCTGGCGGCCGCGCTGGACTGCGGCAAGTCCCACTTCTTCACCGTGCAGCGCAGCGGCGGCGGGAGGCTGCCCTACGGCGGCAGCGCCACGCCCGCGCTGTTCGGCTTCGCCGCCGGCGGCCGGGCGCTGTGCGTGTGCGACTGGCGCCAGGCGCGGCGCGCCGGCCGGGCGCACGGCGCGCTCGGCTCCACTATCGGCTCGCTGGCCACCCGATCGCGGACCGAGCCGGCCCGCGGCTTCGCCGCCCAGCGGCTCGATTTCGACGAGGCGGCGGCCCGTTCGCGCTGGGGCCTGACCGAAGACGGCTGCCGGCAGACCGACCTGGCCAGCGGCCGCCACGGCCCGCCGGCCGGCGCTCGGCTGCTGCACGCCCATCCGGTCGACGAGCGCAAGGCCGACCAGCCGCCGCGCATCGAGCAGCGCTTCGCCGGCGGCGGCCTGATCATCCGCGGCGGGCTACGCCCGGCCTGCACCGCCTTCCACCCGGATGGACGGCGCCTCATCACCTGCACCGCCGACGGCCGGCTGCGCCTCTGGCGCATCCCGCCGGCCGGCGATCCCGCCGGGCAGCGTGCTCGGTAGCCGCTGGCTTCACCCCCGCGCGGTGTCCGAAGTTCGCCGGGGACCACGGCTCAGTAGCGGCGGTTGAAGTCGATCAGCCCCAGGCAGCGGGTCAGGGCGACCACCTTGTAGTCGCCCGGGCTGGCGCGCCGGTATCCTTCACAGGACATGGGCTGGCACAGGCAATCGTGCGCGCCGGCGCGGGCGATGGCCTGCTCGGCGCGATCGGCCAGCTGCGGGTCCAGCCCGCGGGTGAGGACCAGGGCGTCGGCCGGGATGGAGTCGGTTAGCGCGATCACGCCCGGCCCTCCAGGGCGGCCCGGCGCGCCTTGTACTTGCCCATCGCCGAACTCGAAATGAATCCGACCGCCATCCACACAGATTCCTTTCCCACCCCGATCAGGCCCTGCCTGGATCGCGGCGGCCAGCGGGCGAGCGCCGGGAGCGCGGGCGCGCGCGGAGCCGGGCGGCCAGCAGCAGCAGCAGCCAGGGCAGCGCAGCGCCGGGGGCCGAGCTGCTGCAGCCGCAGCCGCCGCCTCCGCCGGCGGGGGCGTCTTCGTCGCTGTCGTCGGTCCCGTCCGTGCCCGCGTCCCGGTCGGCGGCCGCGTCGCCGCCGCCGTCCCGGCCGCCGTCCTCGGCGCCGTCCGGGCCACCGTCCGGACCGCCGTCCGGCTCGGGACCACCGGCCAGCCGCACCGTGCGCTGCGACGGGGCCCGGGCGCCGTCGGCCCCGGAGAACCACAGCCGGATGCGGTAGTCGCCCGGGTCCAGCCCGGCCGGATCCCAGGTGGCCAGCAGGCGGTCGTCGCCACCGCCGTCCAGCTCCCGGTGCAAGACCCGGCTGTCGTCGGCCCGCGCGATGATTTCCAGCTCGCTGGCCGGAAAGGGCTCCAGCGGCCCGTCTCCGTCCTCGGCCCGGACATCGGCGCGGATGGCCACCGGCTCGCCATTCAACTCGGCCCCGGCGGCTGGAGCGGTCAGCGCCACCCGGTACAGGGTTCCGTTCGGGCGCAGGTCCAGCAGGGCCGGGCCCGGCCAGTCCGCATCGGCCAGCCAGGTGGGCCCGGCCACGGTGACCGGGCTGTCGAAGCGCGTCTCCAGCGCCCACAGCTTGCCGCCGGTGTTCTCCACGTCCAGCCGCACGGTGCAGTCGTCCAGCCAGATCTGCTGCTCCGGGCCGGAGCGCAGCATGCCGTGTTCGAAGGTGACCCCCTCGGCCTCGGCGCTGGCCTGATCGCCGGGCAGCAGGTCGCCGACCTCGGAGCCCGGCAGCAGCACGGTGTGCGAGTCGCCCACCGGCCAGACGTGCCAGCCGAAGATGTTGGCGTCGTCCAGGGTGATGGTCCTGTCGCTCAGGCCGGCGAAGGCACTCTGCTCGCCGGGCATCAGGTAGAGCTGGAGGTCGTCGCGTATCCCGCCCAGGCCCACCGCCAGGTTGGTGCCGGCGCGAATCCGCTGCAGGCGGGTGGTCGAGCCCGGGTAGTTCGACACCGCCCAGGCGAAGACCTTGTCGTTGGTCAGCGTCAGGCTGAAGCTGGTGTCGGGCGGGCCGATGGCGAAGTCGATGGGCTGGTGGCCCGGGGTCAAACAGCCCGCCAGCGGGTCGTTTGGATCGCACAGCTCGGGCAGGTCGGCCAGGGTGACATCCTCGCCCGGGCAGATCTCGAAGAACATGTCGTGGTACTGGGTGTCGGCCACCGCGAATTCGGCCTGGCCCTGGATGTAGAACTCGCCGAAGGCCTCGACCCCGCGCACGTCGCCGCTGGCCCGGTGGACCACGGCCAGCTCCCAGGCCTCGCCCGGCACCGGCAGCCGGGCGCCGTGGGCGCTGGCGTCGGGCTGGACGGTCAGGCTGGAGTCCTCACCCATGACCTGGAAGAAATGACAGCGGGCGCCCTGGGCGTGCAGCTCGGGCCGGCAGCCGTAGACGGTGGCGTCGGCGATGTCGACCCGGCTCTGGCCCAGCGCGAACAGCGGGTACTGGAAGCCGTAGTCCTGCAGCGCGCGGAAGGTGGCGTTGCGGATCGACAGCGAGGCCCTGTCGCACAGCACCACCCAGGCCCCGTAGGCCACCTCCTGATCGCCGCTGTCCTCGATGCGCAGGGAGCCGTCCTCGATGACGTAGATCATGGGCACGCCGATGGGCCCGACGCCCATCTCGTACTGCCCCGGCGCCAGCTCGACCACCTCGTCGCCGCCGATCACCCAGGGGGCGTCCGGGTCCGAGTGGTTGTAGGCCGGATTTCCCTGGCCGTCGGTGGGCACCCAGGCGCACAGATCCACCGGGTCGCAGAAGAACTCGATGGCCCGCACCGGCGCGCCCCACAGCAGACCCACCAGCACCAGCAGCCACAGCACCAGGCAGCGCTTATCCCACATGCAGCCAGCCTACCACGGCCCGAGGTTCATTGGGCAGCCATGAGGAGCCAATTTGGTCCGAATGATTCCCAGGGCTCGAATACCATTGAATCGAACAGACACTTGATGTATGATCATGGTGTATACATCAATAGGAGAGTCGATGATTAGAACACAGGTATATTTGACCGAAAAGCAACGAGCCGAATTGGCCGCCATAGCCAAAACCGTGGGCAAGAAGCAGAGCGAGATCATCCGCGATGCCATCGATCGCTTCATCGAGCAGGAAGGACAGGCAAAACGCCGCACAGTGTTGCAACAGGCTGTTGGCATCTGGAAGGATCGCGACGATCTGCCCGACTTTGAAGCTACCAGGGCTGGTTGGGACCGGGGATGAGCATGACCGTACCCGTTCTACCCGACACCGATGTGCTCGTCGACTACTTCCGAGGCCAGCCAGCTGCCGTAGAGCTGATTCAGTCCTGTTCCAGTAGGATTATCCTGTCGGCCATCGTCGTTGCCGAGCTTTACGCCGGGGTCCGTGGAAACACAGAACGGTCCACACTCGACGCTTTCATCTCCCTATTTCGGATAATTCCCGTCGATGCCGAAATTGCCTGGACTGGGGGTTTGCTCAAACGCGACTACGCCCGCTCCCATGGAGTAGGCCTAGCCGACGCCATTGTGGCCGCAACCGTAGTGACCGCCAATGCTGAACTCAAGACACTAAACACAAAACACTATCCTATGTTCGCCGGGCTGGAACCGGCCTACCGCAAGCCGTGATCCCGGCCGGCTGCTCGACACCTTCCTGCGCCAGGGCCGCATCATCGACGTCTGCGGCGGCGACGGCTGCACGCCCGACTGAACTCGAGCGCAAACGACCAGCGGGCCGGCGGCAGCTACAGCCGCACCGAGACCGGGCAGTGGTCGGAGCCCATGATGTCGCTGTGGTGCTGCACCGGGCCGAGCTTGGCGGCCAGGGTCTTGTTGGCCGTGGCGTAGTCCAGCCGCCAGCCCACGTTCCGCCGGCGGGCGCCGCCGCGGTAGGACCAATAAGTATAGGCGTCGGCCAGCTCCGGGTGCTGGCGGCGGAAGACGTCGACCCAGCCGAGCTCGACGAAGCGCGTAAACCAGGCCCGCTCCTCGGGCAGGTAGCCGGCGCTGTTCTCGTTCTCCTTCGGCCGCGCCAGGTCGATGGGCCGATGGGCGATGTTTAAATCGCCCATCAGCAGCACCTGCAGCCGGCGCTTGCGCCAGGCGGCCAAAGCCTTTTCCATGGCGGCGCAGAAGGCCAGCTTGTAGTCCAGCCGCCGGCCCCCGTCCTGCGAGTTGGGAAAGTAGGCCGAGACCACCAGCTGGCGGCCGAAGCGCACCGCCAGCAGGCGGCCCTCGTCGTCGAAGCGCGCATCGCCCAGTCCCTCGATCACCTCGTCGGGCTGCTGGCGGCAGTAGATGGCCACGCCGGCGTAGCCCTTCTTCTGCGCCGAGTGCCAGAAGCTGTGCCAGCCGTCGGGCCGGCGCACGGCGTCCGGTACCTGCTCGGGCTGGGCCTTGGTCTCCTGCAGACAGAGCACGTCGCAGTCGGCCAGCACCGACCAGGGGGCCAGGTCCTTGCGCACCAGGGCGCGGATGCCGTTGACGTTCCAGGTGGCGCATTTCATCGCGGTTCAATTCCCCGGGGCACAATCGCCGCCGCCCCGGGAAAACACCCGAGCCGGCGGGGCGATCATTCTCGTTCGTAGACGACTTCCATGACGAAATCGCAGTCGCCGCCCGCCATGATCGGCACATCGGTCAGGTAGATATGCGCCATGCCGCTGGCCGTGTCGCCGTCGAAGGTCATCAAGGCCGCTTGGTAGGGAGTGACGCCCATCGACACCTCGCCCTGCTCGCAGCTGGCCACGGTGAAGTCGTAGCCGGTCGCCGTATGGACACCCTGGCCGTCGTAGCCGCAGGTGCCTGCGAACTGACCCAGGGCGATCCCCTCCTCCACGGTCACCTCGCCGGGCTTGGCCCGCGGGTCGGTGTTCTGGATCATGGCCGAGCAGTTCGACTCGGTGCAGGTCATGGTGGCGGTCCAGGTCCCCTCGGGCTGAAAACCGGCGTCGACGTCCTCGTCGCAGGCCGGCAGCGTGCAGCCGACCCCGGCTGCGTAAAGGTCGTCGAGAGCGGGCGGCCAATCCTCGTAGCCTTCGGCCACGCACTCCAACCCCTCGGCGTGGTAGCCGTCGTCGCAGTCGCAGGCCGGGCTGCCGCCGTCGTCGTAGCAGTCGCCGTGGCCCGAGCAATCCACCCCGGCGCAGACGTCGTCGCCGTCGGCCACGCACTCAAGCCCCTCGGCGTGGTAGCCGTCGTCGCAGTCGCAGGCCGGGCTGCCGCCGTCGTCGTAGCAG
>CAYVQE010000040.1:0-2685 GCA_964454005.1 uncultured Myxococcales bacterium | reverse complement strand
CCGTGGCCCGAGCAATCCACCCCGGCGCAGACGTCGTCGCCGTCGGCCACGCACTCGAGCCCCTCGGCGTGGTAGCCGTCGTCGCAATCGCAGGCGGCGCTGCCGCCGTCTTCGTAGCAGGCGCCGTGGCCGGAGCAGTCCACCCCGGCGCAGACGTCGTCGCCGTCGGCCACGCACTCGAGCCCCTCGGCGTGGTAGCCGGCATCGCAGTCGCAGGCGGCGCTGCCGTTTTCGACTGTGCAGCTGCCGTGGCCGGAGCAGTCCTGGCCGGCACAGGGATCGCCGTCGCCTTCGCCGCCACCGCCGCAGCCGACCACGACCAGCATCGAGACCGAAAGCAGAGAACGCAGAACGCCCTTTATCCGTGGCATGCCGATACCCCTTTCTGGAGCGAATGACACCACAAACCGCACCTCATCGCCGGCGCTGGTCAGTACGGTAGATCACAGCGCCCGATGCGACAAGGGGATCGAAAAAAGGGTTCCGGGTGCCGGTCCGGATCATCGATCGCCGTCGGCACCGCAGCTGCGCGCTCAGCCCAGGGCCTTGCCCTTGGTCTGGACGTCGTGGGTCTTGGCCCATTCGCCCAGCGCGGCCTGCAGCTCCTTGCTGAGCCCGTTGGGCAGGCCGAACTTCTTGCCGTTCCACTTGATCAGGCGCATCCACATGGTGTGCTTGATGATCTCGATCTGGCCGGCCTCCATGATCAGGCTGCCGTCGTTCTCGGCGACCGCTTTTTCCAGCTCGGCCTCGTCGATCTCCGGCGCCTCGCCGGGCGCCTTCGAGGCGGCCGCGGCGATGGCACCGCCGACCAGGCCGCCGAGGCCCTGTCCGATGGCCGCCGCCCAGGCCCCGCCCTGCTTGCTGCAGACGAAGTACAGCCGTCCGGGGGCCAGAAAGAGATGCCCGTGGAAGCGCTTCATGCCCAACTGCATCGACAATGGATAGGGTGTCATCGAGTGTTCCATCCCAGCCCCTTCCTGGAGTGCAGCGACAGAAAAGAAGATGTCATGGAGATTTACAATAGCAGCCCCTTAGCACCCCGGTCAACCACGCGCGGGCGGTGGTCGCGGTCACGGAGCGTCTTGCGGTCGTGAAGGCCGCCTGCGGTTGAGCACCTCGGTACAGCCGCGGCCGACGATGATGCGCAGCGGCTCGCTGGAGGCCGCCGGTCCGGGGGAACGACGGTTGCTGGTCACGGATCCAGCCAGTCGGTGGCGTAGCCGGTCAGCTCGGTGAAGCCGACACCGCTGACCGGCTGATCGCCACGCCGGCCGCTGATGTGGGTCACACCTTCCCAATAGCTCTGGGCGATGTTGTGCATCTCCTGGTCGTCGATGGGCGTGAGCACCTCGAGCGTCCAGTCGCCGTGTTCGATGGTGATGTCCCAGTCCAGCGGGTAGTTGCCGTCGGTGTGCGGGCTCTGCCAAGAGCGCCGCGGCGCGATGGAAAAGGCGTCCAGGCCCTCCAGCTGGGTCAGGCTGCCGTCCGGCGCGACCAGGGTGCCGGCCTGGCTGACCAGCTCGCCCTCCCAGTCGCGGAAGGTGAACAGCATGATCTCGTGGCCGTCGGCGAGCTGCATGCTCCACCAGTCCCAGCCCTTGAACTCGCTGATGTCGAAATCGCCCCACTGGTGATCCATCCAGGCCACGCCCGTCACCGCCACCCGCCCGCGGCCCGGCAGCGTCAGGCTGCCGCTGGCCTGCAGCCGGGTAAAGGAGTAATACCAGCTGGTGCCGCCGGCGGCCGACATGGGGATGATGCCGTCGCCGCCGTGGGGCACCACCCGCTTGCTGGGCTGGAACTCCAGCTCGATCACCCATTCGCCGGGATGGCCGTCCTTCTCGGCGCCCTCGGGGATGACGCCGCGGATGCGATCGCCGCCCAGGCCGTCCAGGGTGAAGTCGCAGTTGAGCACGCCCAGCTCGCGATCGGTCCAGGTGTGCGGGGTCAGCGTGATGCCGTCGGTATGCACGTGCAGCCCCTGCGCCTCGTCGACCAGGCCCACGTGACACATGTAGCCGTAGTAGCCGTTGAGATCGTACTCGAAGATGGTCACCTGGAAGCCCCAGTCGCGCTCGCCGTCGCTCAGGTGGCCGGTGTAGTACCACCACTCGGTGCGCGCCGGGTGCGGCCCGGCGTCGGCCGGCAGCGAGAAGGCCATGGGCACGCACTGGCCGCGGTTGCAGTAGCTGCCGGCGCCGCAGGGCTCCTCTTGGCGCCGGCCGTCGACACAGGCCACCGCCACCTCGCCCTCGCAGCGCGGTTCGCTGAAGTCGCAGCGCTGGCCGCCGCCGCAGGCGGCCGGCCCCAGCGCACCCAGCAAACCCAGCAAACAGCCCAGCCCGAACGGAGGCCTTTGCCATGCAGACCGACACCCACGAAATCCTGAACCTGATGGACTACTGGCGCCACTGCCACGAATGCGGCGCGCTGCGGGATAAGGTGTCATGGAATCTTCCATCTCAGCTCCTTTCTGGAGTGCAGCAACAGTGCAGTGGTCGTCATGGAGATTTCCAATAGCAGCCCCCGGATCCAGGTCAATCGCGCTCAGATCAGAGACCACCAGGGCACGGCAACGATCTTTTCGTCCATTCGGTAGCTCTGCCGGCCGGTGTGGACGAGGACCCCGGCCTGGCATTCCGGGTACTCGTCGAGGAAAATCCGCAGGCCCGCCAGATCGGA
>CAYVQE010000039.1:0-40911 GCA_964454005.1 uncultured Myxococcales bacterium | reverse complement strand
CTTCGCATGCCGCGACCGAACACGCCACCCATGATGGAGGTACACCAGTGAGCGAGGTGAGGGTGAGCGCCGAGCGCACCGCTCGGCTGGCGGTGCGTCCGCTGGGCTCGCCGGTGGTCTGGGCGGTCAAGCACCGGGCGCGGCAGGAGGCCGAGCGCTTGCTGGACGAGGCGCGGCAGGAGGCCGATCGCTTGCTGGCCGCGGCCCGGGCCGAGGCCGCTGGACTGCGCCGGGGCGCCGAGCGAGAAGGGATGCAGCGCGTCCGGCGCCGGATGGCCGAACAGGTGGCCGGGGTGCTGGCCTGGCGCAAACGCTGTGGCGAGGCCTTGTTCGACGCCCAGGTGGAGCTGGCCGGGCGCATGGCGCGGCGGATCTTACTGGCCGAGCTGTCCCAGCGGCCGCGGGCGCTGCGCCGCATTTGCCGCGCGGTGCTGCGCGAGGTCGAACTCGGCGAGGCCGTCCGGTTGCAGTTGCACCCGACCGATCGGCAGGCCGACCCGGAGCTTGCCCCGGCGTTGGAGGCCGAGCTGGGCGTTCCCGTCGCCGTCGAGTCGAGCCCGGTGGTCGGTCGCGGCGGCTGCCGGGTGGTGGGTCCGGCCGGGGTGATCGACGCCCGCCTCGAGGTGCAGCTCGACCAGCTGCGCCGGGCCATCCTGGAGCGGGACGATGCACCATCTGGTTGAGCGTCTGCGAAGCGGTCCCGAACGCTGGCGCGGTCGGCCGACCTGGCGCCGGCTGGGGCGGCTGGAGGCGGCCGGACCGGGCGGGTTGCTGGCGCGCTTGCCCGCCGGCCGGGTCGGCGAGCGGGTCGAGGTCGGCCCCCGGCGGCGGCCGGCGGTGGTGATCGGGTTTTCGGCCGAGCGGGCCGTGTTGGCACCGCTGGGTTCGGCGCAGCAGCTGCGGGCCGGCGCCGAGGTGCGCGCCTGCGGCACCCAGCTGGCGTTGGGCTGGTCGCCCGCATGGCTGGGGCGGGTGCTGGACCCGCTGTGCCGCCCGCTGGACGGCCGGCCGGCGCCCCGCAGTCGGTTGCGGCTGCCGTTGGAGGCGGCGGCTCCGGCCGCGCTGGAGCGCCAGCCGATCGCGGACGCCCTGGACACCGGGGTGCGGGCGATCGACGGGCTGTGCGCCATGGGCCGCGGCCAGCGGCTGGGGTTGTTCGCCCCGGCCGGGGTGGGCAAGTCGACGCTGCTGGCCCAGATCGCCAGCGGCACGGCCGCCGATTGCACCGTGCTGTGTTTGGTGGGCGAGCGCGGCCGCGAGGTGCGCGAGTTCTTGCAGGACGGGCTGGGCGCCGCCGGCCGCCGCCGCTGCGCGGTGGTCTGCGCCACCGCCGACGCGCCGGCCGGGGTGCGGGCCCTGGCGCTGCCTGCCGCAACCGCTCTGGCCGAGGGTTTTCGACGGGCCGGCCGCCAGGTGCTGCTGTTGGCCGACTCGCTGACCCGGCATGCCCGGGCGCTGCGCGAGCTGGCCCTGGCCGCGGGCGAGCCGCCGTCGCGGCGAGGCTTTCCGGCCTCGGTCTTCGATCGTATCGCCGCCTTGCTGGAGCGGGCGGGCACCGACGGCCGCGGCGCGGTCTCGGCCATCTACACCGTGCTGACCGAGGACCGGGCCGATGACGATCCGCTGGCCCAGGAGGTGCGCGGCATGCTCGACGGGCACGTGGTGCTCGACCGCCAGCTGGCTCGGGCGGGCTGCTACCCGGCGATCGACCCCTGCGCCTCGCTCAGCCGGTTGATGCCGCGGCTGGTGGCGGCCGATCATCTGCGGGCGGCCGCGGTCTTTCGCCGCCTGTGGGCCACTTATGCCGAGCGCGCCGACCTGATCGCGGCCGGGGCTTACGCCCCGGGCAGCGAGCCGGAGACCGACCGCGCCATCGCTCTGCGGCCTGGACTACTGGGCTACCTGGCACAGCCGCGCGACGCGGTCCATCCGGCGAACCGGGCCCGGTCCGAGCTGCTGGCACTGATGGGAGCCGATCCATGAGCAGCGACGCCGCCGGCCTGCTGCGGCTGCAGCGCATCGCCTGGCTGCGGGCGGCGGCCGAACTGGCAGCGGCCCGGCGCAGCGCTGGGCAGGCCGAGCGCGAGCGAGAGGCGATCGCTGGCGACGGCCGGCGGCTGGCCGCTGCGGCCGCGGCGCTTGCGCGGCAGCGGTCGAACGCGGCGCAGGCCTGGACGGCCGGGCTGGCCGCCCGCCGCGCCGCCGATCTGCTGGCCGCGGCAGCGGCGACCGCCGAGCGGGCCGCGGCCGCAGCCCGATGCTGCGACCAGGCCCGCCGTGGCGCCGAGCAACAGCGTGAACGGCTGGCCGCCTGTATGGCCAGACAGGCGGCGCTGGAGCGCTGGTGCCGGCGCCGGCAACGCGAATGCGCCAGCCGGCGCGCCGAGCGCCGCGAGAGCGCCAGCGCCGACACCCGCGCCCACCGGGCCCGACCGGGGCTTGTCCGGAAACCGGACAGGCTGTCCGAATCTTTCGGACACCCGGGTCCCGGTTCGAATCGGATAGGCGCCTAAAGCACCATAAAAACAAACAGTTGAGATCGGACACGGAGCTGGCACATGCCTTGCTGAATGCGCGGGGCAGAACCCTGGCTCGAGACCGTAGCGCCAGCGCTGCTGGTATGGGCGAATGGCGCTGGGAGGACGGAGCATGAAGACACCGACCGTGAACGCACCGCTGCAGGCACCGGCCGGCGCCCCGGTCGCCACCGGACGCGCTGCCGGCCGCGCCGCCGGACCGGACCGCAACGGCCCGGCCCCGGCCTGGGCGGCCGCGCTGGCCGGTCTGGTCGGCCGGCTGGAGCTGCTGCCGGCCGCCGGCGTGCCGGTTCCGGCCGCGGCCCCGCTGGCCGCCGGCCCGATGGACACCGGCGCTGCGGCCGGCAGTCCGGTCACCGGCGCAGTCGAGTGTCCGGTCGCTGTAGCCGCGATCGGCCGCGGCGGGCTGGACGCGGTGGCCGAGCACATCGCCGCCCGGGCGGCGGCGGCCGATCCCGGTCGGGTGGCCATCCGCTTCGGGTCGGGCCGGCTGGCGGGCGTCAGCTGCCAGGTCCAGGTCGAGCGCGGCCGGGTGCGTTGCCGGCTGCGGGCCGGCGGTGCTCCGTGCCGCGAAGCGCTGCGCAGCCTGCGCGGCCGGCTGGCGCTGCGGCTGGCCGACCGCGGGCTGGAGCTGGACGACTTCGGGGTGGAGTCATGAGCGCCCGGCGGATCCAGCGGATCAAGCCCTTTCCGGTCAATCGGCTGGAACGGTTGCGGCGCGCCGAACTCGAGCTGCTCGATCGGCTCGAGCCGGCCGCCTGGCTGCCGGCGGTCGAGGGAGTGGCCGACGAGCTGGCGCGTCGCCTGGGCCTGGGCGGGGCCGCGCTCGAGCTGGCCCGGGTCGAGGCGCTGCGCACCGAGACGGTGCGCGCCGACTGGGCCGGCAGCTGGAGCTTTGCGGTCTTCGCCGATCCGGTGGCCGGCCGCCAGGGCTTTTTGGCCCTCGATCCCTTGCTGCAGGGCCGGCTCCAGGCCTGTCTGGCGTCCGGCCGGCAAGCCTTGCCGGGCGCCGGCGAGCTGGGCCCGGGCGATCGCGGCCGGCTGGCGGCCCTGCTGTGCGCCGGCCTGGTCGAGCTGGGCGAGATCGATCGCGGCTGGAGCGGCTGGCGCTACCAGGGCCTGCTCGAATCGGCCGGGGCGCTCGGGCGCAGCCTGGGCGACGCCCGCTGGCTGCTGGGCTGCTGGCTGAAGGTGCAGCCCGGCTGGGATGCGGGCTTCGCGGTCTGGCTGGAGCCGGAGCGCTCGCTGCAGCGCCGGCGACCGGAGCGCGGCGCCCCTACGCCGGTGGCCCCCTGGCTTGGCCAGCTGGAGGTGACCGCAGCGCGACTGTTGGGGTGCAGCCGGCTGGGGTTGGACGAGCTGCGGGCGCTGGCTGCCGGCGACGTGATTCTGTTGCAGCAGGTGACTCCCGATGACCGGCTCGTGCTGCGAGCCGGACGACTGCGCCTGGACGCGGTGACGGCCGGGCATGGCTGGCGCATCGAGCGAATCGAGCGCTGGCCGGAAGGAGCGGACATGGTCGATGAAGACATCGTCAAGGTGGCGGCGACCGACGAGGCGCCGGTCGCGGCCGAGGAGCTGCCGGTCACCCTGACCGCCGAGGCGGGCCGGGTTGATCTGACCGTGGGCCAGCTGTCCGGGCTGCGGGCCGGTGATGTGTTGACCCTGCCGGACGCGCTGCTGGGGCCGGTGGCCCTGAGGGCAGGCGATCGGTTGGTGGCCCGCGGCGAGCTGGTCGATGTCGAGGGCCGCCGCGGCGTGCGGCTGCTGGAGATCGGTGCCGCGGCGGGAGGCGGAGATGCGGCTGCTGCGTAAGCGTTTGATCTGGATGGGGGCTGCGGTGGGCGCGGCCGCGCTGCTGGGGGCGCTGGCGCTGGTGCCGGCTGCGGCTGGCGACGGTGGTGGGCCGCCGGGTACCCTGGCGCTGGCGGGTTTGCTGGGGCTTGTCGGAGCGGGTTGGTGGCAGCGCCGGCGGCGGGGGCGGGTGGCGGCGCCCCAGCGCCGGCTGCGGCGGGTCGAGCAGCTGCGGCTCGAGCCGGGCCGCAGCCTGCATCTGGTCGAGGTCGACGGCCGCGCACTGCTGCTGGCGGTCGGCGAGCGCGGTTTGCGGCTGGTGGCCCGCTTGCCGGCCGCAGCCGAGCGGGAGCCGGTGCCATGACCGACTCACCGACTCTGTTGGTGGTGGGGCTGGCCGCGGCCGGCTTGCTGCCCTTCGCGCTGGTGATGGTGACCTCGTTCGTGAAGATGGCGGTGGTGCTGTCGATCGTGCGCTCGGCGCTGGGTGCGCCCCAGATCCCGCCCAACGCGGTGGTCACCGGCCTGGCGCTGGTGCTGAGCCTGGTGGTCATGGCCCCGGTGGCCAGCCGGGTGGCGGCGGTGGTCGAGCGCGACAGCGCCGTCTGGGAGCAGGGCCAGCCGTCGGACTGGTTGGATGCGGTGGAGCGGGCCGCCGAGCCGGTGCGCGACTTCTTGGAGCGACAGATCCGACCGGACCACTACGCCCGCTTCGCCGCTCTCGGCGACGCCGCCAGCGCCGGCGGCGACCAGCCCGCGGCTGGAACGGTCTGGCGGGCCCTGCTGCCGGCCTTTGTGGTCAGCCAGCTGCACGAGGCCTTTCTGATGGGCTTCACCGTGTTCCTGCCCTTCCTGGTGGTCGACATGCTGGTGGCCAGCGTGTTGCTGTCGCTGGGCATGCACATGCTGTCGCCGACCACCATCTCATTGCCCTTCAAGCTGCTGCTGTTCGCCTTGGTCGACGGCTGGTCGCTGATCGGCGAGAGCCTGCTCGGCGGCTTCGGCCGCTGAGCGACACCGCCGGGGGCGGCGGGGAGGTAGGTCTAATGGACGTGGCCGGGTTGCTGGAGTTGGGCCGGCAAGCGCTGTGGCTGGTGCTGATCGTATCGGCCCCGGTGGTGCTGGTGGCGCTGGGGGTGGGCTTGCTGGTGGGCTTGCTGCAGGCGGCCAGCCAGATCCAGGAGTTCACCCTGTCCTTCGTGCCCAAGATCCTGGCCGTGCTGCTGGTGCTGGCCGTGACCATCCCCTGGATGGGCGAGCACCTGCTGCACTTCGCCCGGCTGGCGCTGGGCGGCGGGGCGTGAGCCGTGGACGCCGTCTGGTGGGCGCTGCTGGTCGCCGGCCGGGTGCTGCCGGGCATCGTGCTGGTCCCGGCTTTCGGCGGCCGCCGGGTGCCGCTGCCGGCCCAACTGGGGCTGGCCGCCTGCGCGGTGCTGCTGGTGTTCGAAGGCACCGGCTTCGGCGGCGTGGCGCCGGACGGCATGCGCTGGGTGGCGCTGCTGGGCAAGGAGCTGGCCGTGGGCACGGTGCTGGCCCTGGCCGCCAGCTGCCCTTTTGCGGCGCTGCGCATCGCCGGCCAGCTGGTCGATGATCTGCGCGGCGCCTCGCGGGCCGAGGTGGTCGAGCCGACCGCCGGCGACCACGGCTCGCCGCTGGCGGTGCTGCACCTGCTGTTGGCCTGCGTCGTGTTCTTCGAACTGGGCGGACCGGTGCGGCTGCTCGAGGCGCTGGGCCGCAGCTACAGCGCGCTGCCGGTGGCGGCCTTTCCGGACGGATCGCTGCTGCAGCGCGCCGGGGAGCTGGCGCTGGCGCTGACCGGCCAGGCGCTGCGCCTCGGCGTCGAACTGGCCTGGCCGGCGGCGGCCGCGGTGCTGGCGGCCGATGCGGTGCTCGGCTTCGTCAACCGCTCCGCGCCCCAGCTGCAGGTCTTCTTCCTGGGCCTGCCGCTGCGCCTGGCCCTGGGCGCCGCCGCGGCCGCCCTGTGCCTGGAGCCGGCCGCCGACGCCTTCGCCGGCTTCTGGAGCTGGCTGTGAGCCCGGCCCTGCGGCGGAGTTATGGTCACGAGCCGCCGTCGTCGGCCAGGGCGTCGCGCTTGGCTTCCAGCTCGGCCCAGCGTTCGTAGAGCGCGTCCACCCGGGCCTGGGCGGCGGCCTGGTGCTGCTGGCGTTCGAGCAGGGCCGCGGCGTCGCTGGCCACCGCCGGGTCGGTCAGGGCAGTCTCGGCCGCGCTCAGCTCGGCCTCGGCGACCTCGATGGCGGCTTCCATGCCGTCGAGGTCGCGTTGCTCCAAATAGCCCAGCTTGGTCGGCTTGCGCCGGTTGGCCGGCTGGCCGCCGCCGGCGCTGCCCGCAGCCGGCGGCTCGCTCGGCTCGGTCCGTTCGGTCCGTTCGGTCTGCTCGGTCTGCTCGGTTGGCTCGGTCCGGCGGATCCACTGCTCCAGATCGGCCACCAGCTGGCTGCCGCCACGGCCGTCGAGGCCCAGGATCAGATCGGCCACCCGGTCCATCAGGGCCCGGTCGTGGGTGACCAGCACCAGCGCGCCCGGGAACTCCAGCAAGCTGTCCTCCAGGGTCTCCAGGGTGGGGATGTCGAGGTCGTTGGTCGGCTCGTCGAGCAGCAGCACGTCGGCCGGTTCCAGCATCAGCCGGGCGATGGCGATGCGCGCCCGTTCGCCGCCGGACAGGCTGCCCACCCGGGCGTCGAGCTGCTCGGCGCGGAAGCCGAAACGCCGCGCCCAGCCGACGACGTGCTGCGACCGGCCCTGGAAGATCACCTGGTCGCCCTCGGGTGCCAGGCTGCGGCGCAGGCTTTGGCTCGGGTCCAGGGCGTGACGGCTCTGCTCGAACAGCGCCACCCGCAGGCCCTCCACCCGCTCGATGCGGCCGGCGTCCGGAGCTCGCTTGCCGGCCAGCAGCTCGAGCAGGGTGGTTTTGCCGCTGCCGTTGGGCCCCACCAGACCCAGCTTGAGCCCGGGCCGTAGCAGCAGGTCGACGTCACGGAACAGAGTCCGCCCGCCGCGGCTGGCGCTCAGCCCGCGGGCGGTCAGCAAGCGCCGGCTGCGCCGGCCGGTGGTGCTCAGGTCCACCGCCGCCGCCCGGCCGGGGCCCTGGTCGCGCAGCTGGGCCAGCTCGGTCTGCAAGGCGGCGGCGCGGTCGAGGCGGTCCTTGGCCTTGGTGGCCCGGGCCTTGGGGCCGCGGCGCAACCAGGCGATCTCGCGCCGGACCTTGTTGGCCAGTGCCTGGGCGTGCTGGTCGCGAGCGGCAAGCTGCTCCTGGCGTCGTTGCAAGAAGGTGCCGTAGTCGCCCGCGACCACCACCAGCCCGCCCGGATGGCGCGGATCCAGCTCGGCCACCCGGCCGCAGACCGCCTGCAGCAGGGCCCGGTCGTGGGTGACCAGCACGAAGCCGAAGGCGGCCCGGGCCAGCAGGTCCTGCAACCAGAGGATGCCCTCGAGGTCCAGATGGTTGGTGGGCTCGTCGAGAAGCAGCAGCTCGGGATCGGCCATCAGGGCGCGGCCGATGGCCAGCCGCTTGCGCCAGCCGCCGGACAGGCTGGCCACCGGCTGGGCGGCGTCGGCGAAGCCCAACCGGCTGAGCAGCTCGGCGGCGCGCAGCTGCCCCTCGGCTTCGTCAAGCTCGCCGCCGCCGCGCCGCAAGGCCTGCTCGGCGGTGCCGTCCGGGGCCAAGGCCGGCTCCTGCTCGACCAGGCCGATGCGCAGCCGCTTGCGCTGCATGCGCTGGCCGGCATCGGGCTCGTCGGTGCCGGCCAGGATGCGCAGCAGGCTCGATTTGCCGGCGCCGTTGGCACCGATGATGCCCAGCCGTTCGTCCGGGGCGATGTTCAGCGTCAGGCCGGTGAACAGAGTGCGAGCGCCGTGGCTCTTGGTCAGGTCGTGGCAGCTGATCAGGGTGCTCATCTTCCGGTCTCCGTGGTCCGGCCGTTACAGTGGACCGCCTCGGGCCGCGATGCAAGCTTCGATCGGAACCGCGAACGGTCAGCAGATCGAATTTCGGATCGGGCTGGCCTGCGTCCGGGAGGATGGTTATTCTGACCGCATGCGGCGCTGGCGGCGAAAACTGGCCAAGATCCTGCTGCTGCTGGGCTTCGCCCTGGCCCTGGCCGCCTGGCTGCTGGGGCGCACCCGACCGGCCGGCCCGGAGGTCACCGACGCGCCGGCCGGGGCCCTGGCGCGGGTGGTGCGGGTGGTCGACGGCGATACGGTCAAGGTGCGCCTGCTCGACGGCGGCGGCCGGCTGACCGTGCGCCTGCTGGGCATCGATTGCCCGGAGTCGCGGCCCAACGACAAGTGCCGCCGCGCTGGCCGGCGGGGCGGGCACGGCTGCGACTGGCAGGTGCCGCGCGGTCGGCGGGCGGGGCGCATGGCGCGCGAGATCCTGGAGCAGCGCCAGGTGCGCCTGGAGTGCGGCCGGCGCTGCCGCCGCGGCGGCTACGGCCGGGCGCTGCGCTACCTGCGGCTGGAGGACGGTCGTGATTTCGGCCTGGAGATGGTGCGCCGCGGCCTGTGCCGCGACTACGGCCACCGCTACCCCCACCCGCGCGGCGAGGGCTACCGGCGCGCCGAGGGCCTCGCCCGCCGGGCCGAGCGCGGCCTGTGGGCCGACTGAGCCGGTGATTCGTCAGCCGAGCTGGCGGTAGGTGTCTTCCAGCACGCCGGCCGAGGCGACCAGCCCGGCGCGTTCGGCTTCGGGCAGCCCGGCCGGGATGATGCGATCGACGCCGCCGCGGTTGACCACGCTGGGCAGGCTCAGGCAGACGTCGTCGATGCCGTAGTGGCCGCCGACGCGCGACGACACGGTCAGCACGCTGTTCTCGTCGCGCAGGATGGCGGCGGTGATGCGTTCGAGCGCCAGGTCGACGCCGAAGTTGGTGGCGCCCTTGGACTCGATCAGGTGGTAGGCGCTGGAGCGCACCGTGGCCAGGATGGCCTCCTCGTCGAGCGGCCCGATGCGATCGTCCCACTGCGCGCAGCACTCGGCCAGCGGGATGCCGGCCACATGGCACATGCTCCACAGGGCCACCTCGCTGTCGCCGTGCTCGCCGGCGATGTAGGCGTGGACGTTGCGCGCATCCACCTGCAGCTTGCGGCTGAGCAGGAAGCGGAAGCGGGCCGAGTCGAGTACCGTGCCCGAGCTGATCACCTGCCCCGGCGGCAGATCGGTGTGCTCCAGCACCACCCGGGCCAGCACGTCGACCGGGTTGGTCACCAGCAGCAGTATGGCGTCGCGGGTGCGCTGGCAGATCTCGTCGGCCACGTCGCGGCAGATGGTGGCGTTGGTCTTGACCAGCTCCAGCCGGCTCTGGCCCGGTTTCTGGGCGGCGCCGGCGGTGATGACCACCAGCTCGGCGCCGGCGCAATCGTCGTAGTCGCCGGTGCGCAGCCGCACCGGCGGGGCGAAGAACAGGCCGTGGTTCATGTCCAGCGCCTCGGCCTCGGCCCGCTCGCGGTCGAGGTCGACCAGCACGATCTCGTCGGCCAGGCCGGTACGCATCAGCCCGAAGGCATAGGTCGAGCCGACCGCCCCGGCCCCGATCACGATCACCTTGCGCTCGTCTTGCATCGCCGCCTCCCCGCTCGTCCGGTCTCAAACGGCCCGATGGTAGCGCTATTTCTTCAGCTTTTCCATCATCTCCTCGACCTCCTCGATGCCGGGCTGGTAGAGCTGGATGGCCTCGAACTCGGCCGCCATGCTGTTGCGGTTCGTTTTGGCCGGGTCGTTTTGGCCGGATCGGGCCTGCTGCGCGCGGTTTGCGACCGACTGAGCCTGTGGTATATCCGGGCTGGAAGTTTCCGAGTCATCTTCAGCTGCGGGAGGTGTGGTGGTGGACAAGCTGCAGTTCGTGCTGCGGGCGCCCGAAGGGATCGACCATGCCCGCTTCGGCCGGCGCGCCCGCGCGCTGGCCGAGCGGCTGTTGGCGCTGGAGCCCGAGCGGTTGAAGCTCAGCTGGACCGAGCAGCCCCCGCCGCGGCTGTCGCTGGTGCCCTTCGAGCGGCGGCCGTTGGCCCTGTTCAGCATCGTCGGGCCGGGCCCGGCCGAGCCGATCGCCGATTTGTTGGCCGAGGCCGGCGGCGAGCTGTCCGGCTACCGTGTCAGCGAGGCGCTGCCCACGGCCTATCGCCGCGACTGGCCCGACGGCCAGCGCACCCCGGGCGCCGGGCTGCTGACCCTGCTCACCCGCAAGCCGGGCCTGTCGGATGCGCGCTTCTTCCACGAGTGGTTCGGCCGCCACACGCCCAAGAGCCAGCGCATCCACCCGCTGTGGTGCTACGAGCGCAACCGGGTCGAGCAGGCGGTGCTGCCCGGCTCACCGCCTTTCGATGGCATCGTCGAGGAGCGCTTCCGCACCCGGGCCGAGCTGCTCAATCCGGTGCGCCTGTTCGGCGGCCCGCTGCTGTGGCTGCCGCACATGGTCGAGGTCGGTCTGCACATCGCCTCGTTTCTGGACATGCACACGATGGAGACCTACCTGGTCGAGGAGCTGCACCTGAAGAGCTGATGGGCCAAGCGGGGGACAGGGCTAGCGCCTGGCCGCGATGATCTCGCCCTGGCGGCGCGCGAGTTCTTGGATCTCTTCCTCGGTGTTGAAGAAGTGGGTGGAGATGCGGACGCCGCCGATACCGCCCAGCGCCCGCATCGAGACCTTGATGGGGCGCTTGCCGAGCGGCGGTGCGTTCAGCTCGTGGAACGACTCCAGGTCCAGCTCGGGGCTGCCGGTGGTGTAGGTGAATAGCCCGTGCATGCTGGCCGGCGCCGTCGGTGAGGTGAAGGTGACCCCGGCCTCGCGCAGCGCCTCCACCGCGTACCTGCCCAGGCGGCGCACCCGCCGGTCGATGTTGTCCATGCCGAGCTTCTCGTAGAACTTCAGCGTCGCCAGCCAGCCGAAGGCGGAGGGGCCGGTGACGGAGCCGAGGGAGAACTTCTCGGCGGTTTCGATCTGCGGCTGGTCCCAGTCCCGGACATTGTCGTGGTCGTGCAGGGAGAAGGGCAGGCCCCTGGGCATCTCTATGGCCAGGTAGTTGCAGAAGCGCGGCTGGAACGCGGGGATCAGGTCCTTGCGAATGTAGAACAGACCCGCGCCCTCCGGGCCGCACTGCCACTTGTAGGAGCCGGTCGTCAGGAAGTCGACACCGTCGTCGTGGACGTCGACCGAGATCGCGCCCACGGCCTGGAAGGCGTCGTCGAGCACGTAGGCGCCCTTGGCGTGGGCGATCCGGCACACCTCCTTGACGTCGTAGGTGAAGCCGCAGAAGGCGGTGGTCCGGTTGATCGACACGAGCTTGGTGCGCTCGTCGATCGCCTGCTCGAGCGCCTCCATCGGGATCGCGCCGGCGACGTTTTTTACGCAGCGCAGCTCCACGCCCGAGCGCTCTTGCAGCCCGCGGAAGACGTAGGGATAGGAGGGGTACTGCAGGTCGGTGAAGACGATGTTGTCACCCGGCGCCCACTCGATGAGGTCGTTGACCACCATGTTGCAGACCTGCATCGGCCGGTAGGCGAGGGTCACCTCATCCGGATCCGCTCCGATGAGCCGCGCGCTCTTGTCGATGGCCTCGTAGTAGGCGGTCGTCAGGAAGGGGTGGGTGGCGATGTCCTGGACCGGGATGTCCTCCATCCGGCCCCGTTCCTGGAAGTCGAAGAAGTCGCGCACCGCCTTGAGCCAGTACTTGCCCGGTATCATCTGGTCGGCGGCGTTGAAGTAGAGCCAGTAATTCGTGAGATCGAATTGCTCGCGGATCTCGTCCAGGCGGCTCTCCAACAGGTCCGGCGCTTCACCCATGGCTAGCTGCTCCTCTTCGAATCGCCGACACCCCGCAGTGCTGCCAGCACGCTCTCGGCGGTGATGGGAAGCCGTTGGAAGCGGATCCCGATGGCGTCGTATATGGCGTTGCCGATCGCGGGCGCGACGCCCACCATGCCGGCCTCGCCGACCCCCTTGGCCCCGTGCGGGCCCTTGGGGTCGAGTTCGTCCACGATGACCACCTCGATTTCCGGCATGTCGAGGAAGCCGGGCATCTTGTAGCGATCGTAGTTGTCGGTTTCGACCCGGCCGCTGCCCGGATCGATGATGTAGTTCTCCGTTAGGCAGTAGCCGATGCCCTGCTGTATGGAACCCTCGATCTGGCCCTCGACCGCCATGGGGTTGATCGCCTTGCCGCAGTCGATGGCGGTGACGAAGCGGACGACCTTGACCACGCCGGTTCGCGTGTCCACTTCCACCTCGGCGAAGTAGGCGCCGGTGGGCGGAGAGTTGAATTTGCTCTCCCAAGAGCACTGGCCCACGAAGTGGCGCGCGTGGCCCTTGAAATTGTAGATGCCGTCGTAGCAGACATCGGCCACCCGGATGCGCTTGTTCGCATCGGACCTGGCAAAGATCCAGCGGTTGTCGACCGCGAGATCCTCGCGCGGGAGGTCGAGCATCCGGCTGGCGTGCGCCAGCATCGCGTTCTTGGCGCCCCTGGCCGCGCCCAGCGCCGCGTTGCCGATGGCATAGGTCGATCGGCTCGCGTCCGAGCCATACTCGAACAGGGTGATGTCGGTGTCCCCGGTCACGATCTTCACGTCCTCCGGGGCCAGCCCCAGCTCCGCGGCTGCGATCTGAGCCAGGGCGCCCCAGATGTGCTGCCCGACCTGCGCCGGGTGCACCACCAGGTCCGCCGAACCGTCTTCGTTGAGCTTGACGACGGCGTTGGAGTGGTCGATGTAGAGCGGGGCGGCACCGCTGCAGTGGCTCATGGTGGCCATGCCGACCCCGCGCTTGATCGGCCCGGGCGCCTCGCGCCTGCTGCGCTTCTCGGCCCAGCCGAAGGCTTCGGCTCCCTGCTGCACGCACTCCTTCAGGTAGATGGACTCGATCGGCAGCCCCATGTTGGCGGTCTCGCCGACCCGCTGGATGTTCTTCAGGCGGATGTCGATGGGGTCGAGGCCAAGCTCGCCGGCCGCCTCGTCCATCAGCTGCTCGATGCCCCACATGATCGCCGGGTTGCCGAAACCGCGCATGGCGCTGGAGAGGGGCGTATTGGTCATCACCATGTCGGCCTCGCCACTCCGGTTCGGTACCCGGTAGTGACCGAGCCCCATGATCATGGCGATCCCGGCGGCCATGGGCCCGCAACCCATGTAGCCGCCCAGTTTGCCCTGCATTACGGCCTTGGCGGCGGTGAGGCTGCCGTCGGCGTCGAACCCGAGCGCGACGCTGTATGAGAAACCGGTTCGCGTCTCCAGCCCGACGAAGTTCTCCTCTCGGGTGAAGACCAGCTTGACCGGTTTGCAGGTATGCAGCGCCAGGGCCACGCAGTAGGCATCCGCGCAGAGGGCCCCGCGTTGGCCGAAGCTGCCGCCGACGACCGGTGTGATCAGGCGCACCTTGCGCACCGGTATGCCGAAGATGTGCGCCAGCTGGCACTGCGACCAAACGGTCAGCCGGCCGTTGGGATCGACCGCGGCCACGCAGGCGGCCGTCTCCTCGGTGCACGCCTCCTGCTTGGACGTCTTGAAACTGCCCTCGACCACGCAGGCCGCCTGTTCCAGGGCTGCGTCCGCATCCCCCTCGGGATAGAGGTAATCCAAGTGCTTGCCGATGTTGCCCGGAGCGTAATCGCTGATCTGCGGCGCTCCCTCGGCCAGCGCGTCCTCCGGCTCGAGCGCGAAAGGCAGCGGCTCGTACTCCACCTCGATCAGTTCCAGGGCCTGCTCCGCGACTTCGACGCTGGTGGCGGCGACCGCTGCGACCGCGTCTCCGACGTGGCGCGCCCTGGCGTTGAGCACCCGCTCGTCCGGCGGCACCGTGTAGCCGCCGGCGATCATGGGCAGGTCTTTGAGGCCCCGGTCGAAGCCCTGCCATGCCAGGACATCGTCCGGCGTGAGGATCGCCTCGACCCCGGGCAGTTGCTCCGCCTCGCGGGTGTCGACCCGCTTGACTCGAGCGTGCGGGTAGGGGCTGCGCAGCAGCTTGGCGTGCAGCATGCCCGGCAGCTTCACATCGGAGACGTAGCGGGCGGATCCCGTCGCCTTGGCGACCGCCTCTGGCTGCGTGATCCGCCGCCCCACCACGTCTCCGGTGACCGCCTCGCTGCCTGAGCCGCGGGCGTCGGTGCCGCCATCCCCGCGCCTGACCTTCTCGGCCGCGGCCATCACCGCGTCGATGATCTTCACATAGCCGGTACAGCGGCACAGGTTGCCGGCCATGTGGCTGCGGACCTGTTCGCGGCTGGGATCGGGATTCTCGTCGAGCAGGGCCTTGGCGGCCATGATCATGCCGGGTGTGCAGAAGCCGCACTGGATCGCGCCGCATTCGATGGAGGCCTGCTGTATCGGGTGCAGCATGTGGCGATTGGCCATTCCCTCGATCGTCTGCACCCGCTTGCCCTCTACGCTGGCCGCCAGCGTGCTGCAGCTCAGCACCGGCAGGCCGTCGACCAGCACGGTGCAGGCGCCGCACTCGCCCACGCCGCAGGCGGACTTGGTGCCCGTCATTTCCAGGTCGTCGCGCAGCACCGAGAGCAGGGTCGCACTGGCATCGACGAGGATGTCGCGCTCGATCCCGTTCACCGCGAAACACAGGCGGATGCGCTCGCCCGCGCCGCTGTGCGCTCGCCGGCCCGCAGGGCCAGCGCTGTCGCCGACACGCGGTTCCCTGCTCATGGCTGCCCCGAAATGGCGCGTTCCCAAGCCTCTTGCAGCACTTCGGTGACGAGCACCCGCGCCGCCTCGCGCCGGTACTCGGCCGTCGATCGGATATCGCTGATCGGCTCGATGTCCGCGGCCGCGATCTTCGCGGCCCGGGCGATGGTCTCGGAATCCAGGCCGGCTTCGACCAGGAGCGCCTCGGCGCGCTCCATCCGTACCGGGGTCGCCGCGGCCGAGCCCAGGCACAGGCGCGCTGCGGTGCATGCCCGCCCGTCGGTCATGAGGCATGCAGCCGCGTTGATCTTGGCGCAGTCGGCCGCCGTGCGGGTGAGCTTGGCAAAGGCGCTGCCGCTGCCGGGTGGGGGCGTTTCGACCCGCACCTGCTGGACCAGCTCGCCGGCTTCCAGGCTGTTCTGTTTGGCGCCGCGAAAGAGTTCGAGTACCGGCATGGTCCGCGTGCCGGTGGGCGCTGCCACCAGCAGCTCGGCGTCCAGCACCACCAGCGGGGGTGCGATATCAGAGGCCGGGGTGGCGACACATAGATTGCCGACCAGGGTGCCCGTTTCCTTGACCTGCCGCGATGCGATACTGGCCAGGCCCTGCCACAGGGCGGTGAAGCGAGCGCTCGGCTGCACCAGCCGCTCGACCGCCATCAGCGAAGCGAGCGCGCCTATCTCTAGCCGCGCCTCGGGAACGCTCGCGCGATCGCCGGCTTTCGCCAGATGGACGCCATCCAGCCCGGGGATGTGGACGATGCTGACCACGGCATCGGGCCTGCATGCGCGTCGCCGCAGCTCGGGGATGAGTTCGCAGCCGCCCGCCAGGACCCTGGCCGCGGGGCCGAGTTGGGCGAGCAACCGGGTCGCCTCCTCGACAGTGGCCGGCTGGTGGTAGCCGAATCTCGGCGGCAGGGTGAACACCGAGTCCTCGAGAGCAAGCCCCATGGCGTCCTGGTGCGGACCTTGTCGCGACCAAAAGCGTCTAAGCGGTAGGCAAAACCTGGCATGAGCCAAGTGGCGTGTCAAGCGCCAAGCGCGTCCCCTTCCGACCAAGCTCCGCCCCCTTCCGACCAACCTCCGTCCCCCGGTGGCGGGTGGTGGGTTGGCCGCTGGCGCAGGCGGCCGCCAGCAGGCCGAGCAGGCCGAGCAGGCCGAGGGAGAGCGCTGGCGCTGGCGGCTTGTTGGCCGGCATGGCTCAGTCGGCACCGAGCCGGTCGAGCACGAAGGCGTACTCGAAGGCGATCTCTTCGAGGTAGTCGTAGCGGCCCGAGGCGCCGGTGTGGCCGGCTTCCAGGTTGGTCTTGAGCAGCACCGGCGCCTCGCCGCTCTGGTGCGCCTGCAGCCGGGCCACCCACTTGGCCGGTTCCCAGTACTGTACCCGGGGGTCGTTCCAGCCGGCGGTCACCAGCAGCGGTGGATAGGCCTGGGCGCGCACGTTGTCGCAGGGCGAGTAGGTGCGCATCAGCTCGAAGACCTCCGGCCGGTGCGGATCGCCCCATTCGTCGTACTCGGTCACCGTCAGCGGCAGGCTGTCGTCGAGCATTGTGTGGATCACGTCGACGAATGGCACGTCGGCCACCGCCGCGGCGAACAGTTCCGGGCGCATGTTGAGCACCGCTCCGATCAACAGCCCGCCGGCGCTGCCGCCGCCGATGGCCAGCCGATCGGGCGCGGTCAGGCCGCGGTCGATCAGGTGCTCGGCGCAGGCGATGAAGTCGGTGAAGGTGTTGCGCTTGTTCAGCAGCCGGCCGTCGTCGTACCAGGGCCGGCCCAGCTCGCCGCCGCCGCGCACGTGGGCGATGGCGCAGGCCAGGCCGCGGTCGAGCAGGCTCAGCCGATCGGACGAGAACGTCGGCTCGTAGGGATCGCCATAGGCGCCGTAGCCCACCAGGTAGGTCGGCCGGGGCCCGGCTGCGGCGTCGCGCCGGCGCACCAGCGAGATGGGCACGGCCGTGCCGTCCGGCGCCCGGGCCGCCAGCCGCAGCGTCTCGTAGGCGGCCGGGTCGTAACCGCCCAGCACCAGCTGGCGCTTGAGCTGTTCCAGCCGGCGCTCGTCCGGGTGGTAGCGGTAGACCGTGCGCGGAGTGGTCAGCGAGGAGTAGATCAACCGGAACCGGCGGCTGTCGAACTCCGGGTTGTCGCCCACCCAGGCGGTGTGGGCCGGCTCGGCGAAGGCCACCCGGTGGGTCGAACCGCCGGCCAACTGGCGCACGTGGATGGCGGTCAGGCCGTCCTGCCGCGTCTGGATCAGCATGTGATCGCGGAACAGATCCACCGCCACCAGCTGTTCCTGCGGCCGGTGGGCGATGACCTCCTGCCAGTGCTCCAGGCCGGATTCGGCCACCGGCGCCCGCATCAGACGAAAGTTGGTCGCCCGGTGGTTGGTCACCAGGTAGAAGTGATCGCCGTGGTGATCCAGATCGTACTCCAGCCCGGGCCGGCGGGGCTGCACCACCCGGAAGCGGCCCGCCGGACGATCGGCCTCGAGCACGTGGTGCTCGTCGGCGCTGATGCTGGCCGCGTGCAGCACCAGGTAGCGGCGCGAGCGGGTCTTGCCGATGGTGAGGTAGTAGGCCTGGTCGTCTTCCTCAAATACCAGCGGGTCGGCCGCCGGGTCTCCACCCAGCCGGTGGCGGTAGAGTCGATCGGGCCGGTGGGCCGCGTCCATCCGGGTATAGAACAGGGTCCGGCCGTCCTCGGCCCATTCGAAGTCGCCGGCGGTATCGGCCACGGCGTCGTCGAGCAACCGGCCGTTGTCCAGGTCCAGCACCCGCAGCGTGTAGACCTCGTCGCCGCTGTCGTCGACCGTATAGGCCAGCAGCCGGTGGTCGGGGCTGGGGGCATAGGCGCCCAGGTCGAAGTAGGCCGCGTCGGCCGCCAGCGCGTTCTCGTCGATCAGCACCTGCTCGGCGCCGCCGCCGGCCGGCCGGCGGCAGTGGATCGGGTACTGCAGGCCCTGCACGGTGCGGCTGTAGTAGCGATAGGGCCCGTCGCGCACCGGCACGCTGGAGTCGGTCTCCTGGATGCGGCCGCGCATCTCGGCGAACAGCCGTTCGCGCAACGGCGCGCTGTGGGCCGTCGCAGCGGCGGTGTGGCGGTTCTCCTCATCGAGCCAGACGCGCACCCGCGGGTCGTCGCGCCGGCGCAGCCAGTGGTGATCGTCGTTCCAGGTACGGCCGTGGAGCGTCACGCGGTGCGGCATCCGGGGGCCTCCAAGGCGGTGCTGGGGCGCTGGTGGGCGCATCCGGCCATCGGGGGCCAGGCCCGGACGGCGAGCGCCCAGAACCGCGTGTGGGTCTCATCGAGCCGGTTGTACCACGATGAGATGACCGGCGCAGCTTCGCGATTCGTCAAACGATGGCCGGGAGGATTTCGGGCATCGTTCTGCGGCTAGAGGATGAGGAGCAGCTTGTTCGCCCTACTCGGGGCGGGTATCATGGCGGGCGGGATGAACGCGGGAGGTGGCCATGACATGGTTGCGCGATCGCTGGTGCGCGCTCGGCTGGCTGGCGGCCGCTGTGGCCGGGGGCGGAGCGGTCACGGGCTGCACCGATGATTTCGTGGAGATGAAGAAAGGTGGCCAGGCCGCCGGCCGCATCGTCACGGTCGACAGCTCGGGCGATGCCGGCTACTACGTGGCCATGGATCTGGACAGCCGCGATCGCGCCCACCTGGTCTACTACGACAAGGCCAATCGGTCGCTGAAGTACGTGCGCCACGCCAAGGCGGGTTTCTCCAGCCAGGTGGTCGACGCCGCCTGCAAGAAGTGCCTCTACGCCACCATCCTGGTCACCGGCGACTACGAGCCGCACATCGCCTACTACAACGACGCGACCCAGACCCTGACCTACGCCTACCGCAGGGACGGGCAGTGGAAGCACGAGGGCATCGAGTGGGGCCGAGGCAACGGCATGGGCGCACAGCTGCAGATCGACGACACCGGCTCGCTGCACGCGCTGTACTACTCGGGCGACGGCTACCTCAAGCACGCCTGGCGGGTGCCCAACGAGCAGGCCGCCGAGAAGCCCGACGAACCGCGCCGGCGGCGCAAGCGGGCGGCCGCCGAGCAATCCGACAAATCCGACGGGCCCGACGAACTCGAACAACCCGCGGGCATCTGGGGCAACGAGCAGGTGGACAAGGCCAACGGCAGCGAGAAGGTCTCCATCCGCTTCGTGCGCCAGCCCAACGGCCGCTTCGCGGCGTCGTACTTCCACTGGTCCGGGCTGGACAGCGAGGTGCGCATCGCCATCCAGGGCCCGGACGGCAACTGGACCACCGAGGTGGTGGCTCACGAGCACAACCCGGGCAAGTCCAGCGCCCTTTACTTCGGTCGCGGCGGCGAGCCCAAGGTGATCTTTCGCGAAGCCCGCAAGGACCGCCTGTCTCTGGCCGAGCTGACCATCGAGGGCTGGAAGGCCCAGCCGCTGGTGCCCGATGCCTACAACATGGCGCTCGACATCGACGGCACCCACAACCTGCTGCTGGCCTACGAGCGCATGTCCGGCCGCGATCCGCGCAAGGGTCACCTGCGCATGGCCTGGCGCCGCGACTGGCAGTGGTCCGACTACGAGATCGATGCCACCCCGGGCAGCGGCACCCACCTGGCCGCCGGCTTGACCACCGGCGGCCAGCCGATGGTGGCCTACTTCGCCGAGTCGACCAAGTCGCTCAAGCTGTTCATCGGTGAATAATTGGAAGTTCCCTTGGGGACTTCAGAATAATCGTCGGGCGGGGGATCGCGAGTCGGGTGAGTGATGCTGGGGCGTGCGCTGAGACGTCTGTTGCCGGTCGAGCGGCAATTGGAGCTGCGCCATCTGGCCGATCGCTGGGCCGCCCGGCGGCTTGCCGGGCAGCGCTTCGAGTGTCCGGTCTGCGAAGGGCGCTTCGACGCCTTGCTGCCCTATGGTCAGCCGCCGCGCTCGCGGGCCCGCTGCCCGCGCTGCGGCGCTTTCGAGCGCCACCGCCTGCTGTGGCTGTACCTGCGCCGGCGCACCGATTTCTTCACCGCCCGGCTGGCCGTGCTCGACGTGGCCCCGGTGTGGTACATCCAGCGCCGCTGCCGGCGGATGCCCAACCTGGACTACCTGAGCATCGACCTGGAGTCGCCGGTGGCCATGCGCCACATGGACTTGACCTCGCTGGCGCTGCCCGATCGATCGTTCGACTGCATCCTGTGCGTCCACGTGCTGGAGCACGTGGACGACGAGGCCCGGGCGCTGGCCGAGCTGCACCGGGTGCTCAGGCCCGGCGGCTGGGCCGTGCTGCAGGTGCCGCTCGACGGCCGGCTGGATCGCACCCGCGAGGATCCAGCGGTCCGCGACCCGGCCGAGCGGCGGCGCCGCTTCGGCCACCCGGACCACCTGCGCCGTTACGGCCGCGACTATCCCGATCGGCTGCACCGGGCCGGCTTCGCGGTGGCGGGCGACGACTGGGCGGCCTCGCTGCCGGCCGAGCAGGCCCGGCTCTGGGCGGTGCCGCGCAGCCAGGTCATCTACCGCTGCCGGCGGCCGGAGTGAAACGAATCGCGACCGGTTGCGACTGGAACTCCCGGGGGGACTTCGCGCTCAGCGGAACACCACCCGCAGGCTGCGATCGGCGGCACCGCCGCTGACCTCGAGTTCGGCCTGGCCGTCGAGCTGCAACAGCCCGTTGCCGGTCAGCTCGACAGCCCCGTCTTCGACGGTGACCGGTTGGCCGTTCCAGGTCGCCGTCACCGGCGACCCCTGCCAAGCGGCGGCCGCCCAGCGGTAGTCCGGGCCGCCGACCTCGGTCCAGCTCGACTCGCCTGCGGGCCACAACCACAGAACGCGGTCGTGGCCGATGGCGCGGTGGTCGACGACACCGCTGTCGGGCGCCCCGGCCACCAGGCTGTCGACCCCTTCGGGCAACAGCACCAGCAGGCTGCCGGCCGGGACGAAGACCGGAATCTCGTCGACCGCCGCCTCGACCTCGACCGGTCCGTCGCCGGCTGCCACCACCTGCGGCTCGCCGCCGAGCAGGGGATACCAGCGTCCGGCCGGCAGCGCCACCCGGCGGCGGGTGGCACCGGCCTCGACCACCGGAGCCACGTAGAGCCGATCGCCGAGCATGTACTGGTCGGTCGCCGTCCAGCCGGGCTCGAAGTCGGGGTGCGCCAGCGCCAGCGGTCGCATCATGGGCAGGCCGGTTCGGCTGGCCTGCTCGGCCAGGCCGTACAGGTAGGGGAACAGGCGCAGGTGCAGCCGCGCCCAGCGCGCGAAGTGGGCGGTCGAGGCGGCGTCGCGCTCCCAGTTCCAGTTCTGCTCGGCGTTCAGCCCGTGGTGGGTGCGCATCACCGGCGACAGGGCGCCCAGGGTCACCCAGCGGTACCACAGCTCCTCGGTGCTGGGTGTGGTCAGCCGGTCCATGTAGCCGGCGATGTCGTGGCCGTAGTAAGGGAAGCCGCAGACGCCCAGGCCGATGCCCATCGGGATGACCGAGGGCAGGCCGTCGCCGATGGAGAAGTCGGTCTGTTGATCGCCGGCCCAGACCACCGACACCAGCGGTTGCGAGCCCAGGTAGGCCGAGCGCACAAAGAACAGCCGCTCGACGCCGTCGGCGGCCTCCAGCGCATCGAACAGCTCGCGGGTCAGCCGCTGGAAGGCCACCGGGTAGCGGTTGTGGAAGGCGACCGCGTCGGCGCCCGAATCGAGCCGGGCGTCGGTCGGCAGCCACTCGGCGAAGTCGGCCATATAGCCGTCGGCGCCCAGCTCCAGCCCCTCGCGGTAGACCGACTGGGCCCAGTCCCAGGCCGCCGGATCGGTCAGATCCAGCAAAGTGGACTGTTCGAACTTGTGCGAGGTGAAGGTATAGACTTCGCCCTGATCGGTCTCGATGGTGTAGCCGGCCGCGGTGGCCTCGTCCCACACGTCCACGCCTTCGCTGATGAAGGTGTTGTTGTAGATCAGAAACTTGAAGCCCAGCGCGTGCAGGTCGGCGGCCAGTTGCTCGAAGTCCGGGTAGACCTCGCGGTCGACGCGCCAGTCCTCGTCGAGCACGTACTTGTCACCATCGTGGCTGCCGCCGCGCCAGTCCTCGGTCCAGATCACCGAGCTGGGCACGTCCTGCTGGCGCAGCTTCTGGGCCACCCGACGTACGTTTTCCGAGCCGTAGATGGCGTCCAGCCAGGGCGCGAAGGCGAAGGCCGGCGGCAGCTCGGGGCGGCCGAGGTGGCCGGTCAGCCGCTCGATCACCGCCGCCGGATCGGCGCCGGCGAACAATTGAAGGCGCAGCTCGCCCTCCCATGCCTCGATCCGGGTCACGTCCGGCGCCTCGGAGCACAGGTGGAAGATGGAGCGCCGATCGGTCTCGAGCAGCAGGGCGTAGCCGCGGCTGGACAGGGTAATCGGCATCGGCGTGTGGGTCGAGTGGCGCCGGCCGCGCAGGAACCAAAGCTCGTCGTAGCTGTCGTCCTCGGCCTTGGTGATGCCGTCTTCCTGCACCCACAGCGGCACGCTGAAGCCGCGGTGGTCGACGTCGAAGCTCTGGCCGCCGAGGCCCAGGAAGTGCTCGTCGGCCGGGCAGCCATAGCCCAGGCTAACGCGGTTGAGCGCCGGATCGGCCGGCTCGAAATGCAGCTCCAAATGGCCTGCGGCCACCGCCGCGATGCGCCCGCTGCCCAGCGGGGCGCCGCCGGCGTCGAGCAGCTCGAAGCGCACGGCGTCAGGATCGCGCTCGACGGCGCCCAGCGCGGCCACCGGGTGCCAGGCGCCGGCTGCGGTCTCCTCGATGCGGAACGAGCCCATGCTCATCCGATAGCTGGCCTCGGCCTTGCGCCAGGCCAGGACGCTGTGCGCGGGTTGATCGGACCCCGCGACCGCACCCGGCAGCCCGTCGATCAGCAGCCGGTCCTGGGCGTCGCGGATCGCGATCCGGGCCGGCTCGGTCTCTAGCCGTACCCCGAGGCCGCCCAGCTCGACATCGATCGAATCCGGGTCGCCCCCGCCGCCGCAACCGGCCGCCAGCAGCAGCGCCGCCGCCAGGCCCATGAACGTCTTGCGCCGCGTCGTGCGGCTGGTGCCGATGGATGTCACTGCTGCCGCTGGACGGCGATGGGGTTGGGATTCTTGCGCAGCGCCTCGTTGACCTCGATGGCGGCCTGGTTGCGCTTGCGCTCCAGCCAGTTGGCCAGCTGGCGCGGGCGTCGCCTGGCCAGCAGCTGCTGGCGAAGCTCATCCATGGTCGCCTCGAACTCTTCCATGTCGGCGTCCCGGCGCTCGATCAGCCGGAAGACCACAAAGGACTTGCCGCCGATCGGGCTGTCGACCTCCCAGACCTTATCGGCCACCGGATCGTCCTCGGTCAGGGAGAAGGCCGCCCGGGCCAGATCCTTGTCCAGGCCGAGTTGCGGGATGTAACCGCCCTGGCGGGCCACCAAGCCGGTCTTGCGGGCCCGGATGAGGCTTTCGGGCTTCGGCAGCGGCGGGCTGTCGCCCGCAGCGTCCTCGGCCGCGGGCTCGGCCGCCTCCCGGGCCGCGGCCAGCTGTTCCGCGAGCGACTTGCCGGCCTTCAGCCCTGCCAGCAGCTGCTCGGCCCGGGCCCTGGCCTGCTCCCCGGCCCGCTGCTCGATCAGCAGGGTGCGGGCGATGTCCTGCTCGACCTCGGCCAGGGGCCGATCGACCGCCGGCACCACCTTCAGCGCCTTGATCACGTGGAAGCCCTTGTCCGAGCGCACCACGCCGCTGTGCTCGCCCTCGGCCAGCTTCATGGCGGCCTCGGCGAACGGCGCGCCCCAGCGGGCGGCCATGGTCTCGGTGTCCATCTGGTCGAGCTTGCCGCCCTCATCGGCCGTCTTGTTGTCCTTGGAGTACTGCTCGGCCTGCTTGGCGAATTCGGCCCCTTCCTCCAGATCGGCTACGGTCAGTTCGGCCCGCTCGCGGGCGTCGGTGACATCGTCCTCGGCGAAGTCGTCCTCGACCGGCCAGAACACGTGGGCCACCTCGACCTTCTTCGGCTGGTGGTAACGGTCGTGGTGCGACTCGTAGTACTCCTCGACCCGCTCCCGGCTGGCCTCGAGGAAGGCCTGCACCTCGGCCGGCTCGGGGTCGAGGCCCATCTTGTAGACGTTCGGGCTGATCTGCACGTACTCCAGATCGACCTTGGTCTCGCGTATGCGGTAGGCCAGCTCCAGCTCTTCGCGGGTCACCCGGGCGGTATCCTGGATGATCCCGGCCATGCGCTCGTAGAGCATCGATTGGCGGTAGAGTTCTTCGAACTGGGCCATGCTGGTCTTGAAGTGCCAGCGCACGATGTTCTTGTAGCGCTTGTAGTCGAACTCCCCGGCTTCGTTCTTGAACCACTGGCTGTCGCGCATGGCCTGGTTGCGCTCCTCGTCGGTCACCCGCAGGCCCAGATCGCGGGCTGCCTGCAGCACCAGGCGTTGGTCGATGAGCTGGTCGAGCACCCGCTGGTTCAGCGCCAGCTTGTCCTGGCGGCTGACCGATTGGCCGTCCTTCTGCTGCTGCATCAGCTGCTGCAGCTCTTGCTGGTAGACGAAGCGGTACTCGGCCAGGTCGATCACCTCGCCGTTGACGATGGCCGCGGCGTTGCTGGCGCCGCAGCCGCCGGAACGGAAGCCGACCGAGCCGGCGCCGAACGAAAACACGAAGACGAAGATGATGAAGCCGAACAGCAACAGCACGATGGCCGATTGCGCCTGCTTTCGCATCTGTTCGAGCATGTTGAACTCCCTGGACGGATAAGGTTCTCCCAGCTTCCACTGGTGGACGACCGATGATAACCGGTGTTTGAGGCGATGCAAGGATTTTCGCGGGCCGAACCGGGCGCCGCGGCTCAAATTTTCTTGCCAGGTCAGGGGGATTTTGGTAGGCACGGAGAGGATTTGGCGGCTTCTGCGGCGCGGATGCTGCCGCGCGCCGGCAGCGGGCTCGAGGCCCGAACGGGGAAAGAGATGCTGTTCGACTGGCTTTATGCCATGTTTTCCAACGACTTGGCTATCGATCTGGGCACGGCCAATACCCTGCTCTACGTCAAGAACAAGGGCATCGTGCTCAACGAGCCCTCGGTGGTGGCGGTGCAGAAGGACGCCCACGGCATCAAGCGCGTGCTGGCGGTGGGCAAGGAGGCCAAGGACATGCTCGGCCGCACGCCGGGCAGCATCATGGCCATCCGCCCGATGAAGGACGGCGTGATCGCGGATTTCGAGGTCACCCAGGAGATGCTGCGCTACTTCATCACCCGCGCCCACAACCGCAAGGCCTTCGTTCGGCCGCGGATCATCGTCGGCGTGCCCTTCGGCATCACCGAGGTGGAGAAGCGGGCGGTCAAGGAGTCGGCCTACTCGGCCGGCGCGCGCGAGGTCTACCTGATCGAGGAGCCGATGGCGGCGGCCATCGGCGCCGGGCTGCCGATCACCGAGCCCTCGGGCAACATGATCGTCGACATCGGCGGTGGCACCACCGAGGTGGCCATCATCAGTCTGGCCGGCATCGTCCACTCGCGTTCGGTGCGCGTCGGTGGTGACAAGATGGACGAGTCCATCGTCGGGCACATGAAACGCAAGTACAACCTGCTGGTGGGCGAGTCGACCGCCGAGCGGATCAAGCTCAAGGTGGGCACGGCCTATCCGACCGAAGAGCCGCTGACCATGGAGGTGCGCGGTCGCGATTTGGTGGCCGGGGTGCCCAAGACGATCACCATTTCCTCGGACGAGATCCGCGATGCCCTGTCCGACCCGATCAACTCGATCGTCGATGCGGTGCGGGTGGTGCTCGACCGCACCCCGCCGGAGCTGTCGGCCGACATCGCCGACAAGGGCATCGTGCTGGCAGGCGGTGGCGCCCAGCTGCGTAACCTGGACGTGCTGCTGCGCGAGGAGACCGGCCTGCCGGTGATGATCGCCGACGGTCCGCTCTCGGCGGTGGTGCTCGGCTGCGGCAAGGCACTGGACGAGCTGGACCTGCTCAAACAGGTCTCGATCGCCTGAAACACAGCGCGTCGTGGTGCACCCGTCCCAGTGGGATCTTGAACGGGAGCGGCGGTGAGCTGGCTGCAACGCAACCGCATCCGGCTGCTGGTGGCTGGATTGTTCCTGTTGGCCTTTTTGCTGTTCCAGGCCAACCTGCGCGGGCCCCGCGAGCAGAGCTGGTTCGACCGGCTGCTGGTGACCCTCAGCGCGCCGATCCAGAACGCGGTGGTGTGGGCGGTCGACGGCTGCGTCGACCTGTGGCACGACTACATCTGGCTGGTCACGGTCGAGGAGGACAACGACCGGCTGCGCCGCGAGGTGGCCGAACTCGAGCGGCAGCTGGCCCGGCGGCTTGAGATACGGGCCGAGAACGAACGCCTGCGCTCGCTGGTCAACATGGTCGAGCGGTTGCCCGATCGTGAAATGGTGGCGGCCCGGGTGGTGGGGGTGAGCACGTCGCCGGCCACCCAGATGGTGCGCATCGGCGCTGGCAGCGACCAGGGCGTGGCCGTCGGCGATGCGGTGCTGGCCGGCACCGGGCTGGCGGGCCGCGTCTCCGGGGTCACCGGGGGCTATGCCGAGGTGCAGCTGCTGATCGATCCCCGGGCGGCGGTCGACGCGGTGGTCCGCCGCAGCCGGGCGCGCGGTATCGTGCGCGGCCAGGGGGTCGAGGACCGCTGTCTGGTCGATCACCTGTTGCGCACGGCCGATGTGCGCGAAGATGATCTCATGGTGACCTCCGGCATCGGCGGCATCTATCCGCCCGGCTTGCCGGTGGGCCGGGTGGCCAGCGTGTCTTCACCGCCGGCCGGTGTGTTCCGCAAGGCGGAGTTGGAATCGGCGGTGGACTTCGCCGTGCTCGAGGAGGTGCTGGTGTTGCTCCAGCGCGAGAGCCCGGCCCCGGCGCCGGGCGCGAAGCGGGAATGGGAGCCCAGCCGGTGAGGGTGCTCGGCCTGCTGCTGTTGGCCTCGCTGCTGCTGACGCTGGAAGGTGCCATCTGCCAGCTGCTGCACGTGGGCCTGCTGCGACCGGATCCGCTGCTGGTGCTGGTGGTGCTGCTGGGCCTGCGCGGCGGGGCCGGCAGCGTCATGCTGGTGTTCGGGCTGGGCCTGCTGGCCGACACCTTCGCCGGTACCCCGCTGGGCCTGCTGACCATCGGCTACCTGCTGGACTGGACCCTGATCCGGCTGATCCACCGCTTCGTGCTGTCGGACAGCCGCCTGGTCAAGGCCGGGCTGGTGTTCGGCGCCAGCGCCGTCGCCTACCTGACGCTGCTGGTGTTCCTGTCCGGCATGCCCGCGGTGGGCGCGCCGATCTCGTCGATCCTGGCCTGGACCCTGCCGCTGGCCCTGTTCAACAGCCTGCTGGCCAGACCGATCTGGGCGGCCGGTCAGCGTATCCTCGGCCCGCAGCAGCGCACCGCGCTGTTCGCTCCCCGATGAGCCGGAGGCCTGGCGGTGCCACTGTTCGCCTCGCAGCCGGATCTGAGCCGTTTCCGCGGCCGCTACCTGTTGTTGCTGATCCTGTGCGCGGCGGCCTTCGGCGTGCTTGTGCTACGGCTGTACAGCCTGCAGATCACCCGCGGCGGCGAGTACCAGCAGCTGTCGCGCGAGAACTTCGTCTCCGAGCGGCGCCAGGTGGCGCTGCGGGGCATGATCTTCGATCGCGACCACGTGCTGCTGGCCGACAACCAGCCCTCGTTCGACCTGTACTTCACGCCGACCTTCTGCAGCCGGGAGGCATTCGAGCCGACCCTGGCGCGGATGACCGAGTTTTTGGGCTTGACCGACGAGGAGATCGAGCGCACCCGCCGGCAGTATATGAAGAAGCGGGGGCTGGAGCGCTTCGTGCCGGTGCTGGTGCGGCGCAACATGGCATGGGCCGAGTTGGCCATGGTCGAGCAGAACCTGACCATGCTCGACGGCGTCGAGGTGCGGGCCACCACCAAGCGGGCCTATCCGCGGCGCCAGCTGGCCGCCCATCTGCTGGGCTACGTCGGTGAGATCAGCCCCGCCGGGCTGAAACGCCGCGCCGATCAGGGCTACCGCCAGGGCGACGTGATCGGCCAGGCCGGGGTGGAGCGTGCCTGGGAGCAGGAGCTGCGCGGTGTCAACGGTCGCATCCGGGTGGTGGTCGACGCCCGCGGCCAGCGGGTGCCCGAGGCGCTGGCCAGCGAGATGCTCGAGGACGGCGGCGTAATCCAGCCGGCCGTCCCCGGTCACAACCTGGTGCTGTCGATCGATGCCGACCTGCAGGCGCTGGCCGAGGAGCGTTTTCCGGGCCGCGAAGGGGCGGTGGTGGCGGTCGATCCGCGCAACGGCTTCTTGCTGGCGCTGGTGTCGCAGCCGGCCTTCGATCCCAATCAGGTCTCGGGGCGGGTCGACCCGCGCACCTGGCGCAAGCTGTCGCGCGATATCGACCGGCCGCTGACCAACCGGACCACCCAGCAGCACTTCCCGCCCGGCTCGACCTTCAAGCCCTTCACCGGTCTGGCCGCGCTGTCGACCGAGGACTTCACCCCCGAGAGCAAGGAGCTGTGCACCGGCGCGATGCGCTACGGCGATCACGTCTTCCGCTGCTGGCGCGCCGGTGGCCACGGGCGGCTGGCCATCCGGCGGGCGATCGTGCAGTCCTGCGACGTGTTCTTCTACCGCGCCGGACTGCACGCCGGTCTGGATCGCATCGCCCGGGTGTCGCGCTCGTTCGGCTTCGGCCAGCTCAGCGGCATCGATTCCTGCCGCGAGGTGCCGGGCATCATGCCCGACCGGGCCTGGTACGAGGAGCACACCCGTTGGGGCTTTCTTCCCGGCTTCACCGTCTCCGACTCCATCGGCCAGGGCGACGTCAACGTCACCCCGTTGCAGCTGGCCATGGCCTACGCCGCCCTGGCCAACGGCGGCGACCTTTACCGGCCGCAGGTGGTCCGTCGCGTCGAGTCGCCGACCGGCGAGCTGGTGCGGCGCTTCGGCCCGGATCGGCGCCGGCGGGTGGATGCCAGCCGGGAGCACCTGGAGCTGATGGCCGAGGCGCTGGCCGGGGTGGTCAACGAGCCGGGCGGCACCGCCTACTACCGCCGGCCGCGGCGGGTCGAGTTCGAGGTGGCCGGCAAGACCGGCACCGCCCAGGTCGTCAAGCAGGGCCAAGATCGGGGCCGCAACCTGCCCTACGACTTCCGCGACCACGCCTGGTTCGCAGGCTGGGCGCCGGTGGCCGATCCGCGCATCGTGGTGGCGGTGGTCAACGAGCACGGCGGCCACGGCAGCAGCGGGGCGGCACCGCTGGTGATGGAGCTGATCACCTACTACCTGGTCCAGCTCGACGGCGCCGGCCAGGCCGCTGCCGGGGGGGCGCCATGAAGCCCTGGGGTGCCCGGCGCCGGTACAACTGGCTGCTGCTGCTGACGCTGGTGGTGCTGGGCGGGCTGGGGTTGGTCAATCTGTCCTCGGCCTCGCGTGGGGTGGCCACCGATCTGGCCCTGGTGCAGGGCATCTGGTTCGGCGGTTGCTTGCTGTTGGCGGTGGGGCTGAGCTTGATCGACTACCGGCTGTTCGAGCGGTTGGCCTATCCCCTGTTCTTCGCCTCGCTGTTGGCGCTGGTGGCGGTGCTGGCCTTCGGCCGGGTGATCAACAACTCCAAGCGCTGGATCGATCTGGGCCTGTTCAACTTCCAGCCCTCGGAGGTGATGAAGATCGCGTTGATCCTGGTGCTGGCCAAGTACTTCGACGACGACGCCGAGGTCGGCCGCCGGCAGTCGATCGTGGCCCGCATCCTGGTGCGGTTGCACCCGCTCTATCCGCTCGCCGCCGCCGGCCTGCTGATCTGGCAATGGTCGCAGCCGCAGCTGGCCGCGCTGGGCTCGATCCGCTGGGCGATCCTGTTCGGCTGCGCGGTCTGGGAGGTGCTGGCCGTCTACCACTTCCTGACCCTCGGCCGTGGCCGGCAGCCGGGACCGCCGGTGCCGGCCGGCCGGCGGGGCTACACCCTGGACGATCTGATCAAGCCCTCCACACCGCTGTACCCGCTGGGGGCGGCCGGGGCGCTGATCCTGTTCTGGGAGCAAGCGCCGCTGGCGGTGCTGGGCGGCTGGCGCTTCGTGGCGCTGGGGGTGTGCCTGGTGTGGGCGGCCACCAGCGCCGCCTTTGCCGTGCGGGCGGGGCGCACCGCGTTCCACGACCTGGTCAGCCCTGTGATCCTGGTCATCCTGCCGGCGGTGCTGATCATGCGCCAGCCCGATCTGGGCACCGCCCTGGTGCTGCTGGTCACCGCCGCCAGCATAATCCTGTTCGTCAAGGTGCGCCTGGCCAGCTTCCTGATCACGGCCGCGGTGCTGGCGGTGGTCGCGGTGGCCTCCTGGAGCCTGCTGCTCGAGCCCTACCAGCAGGAGCGCATCGAGGCCTTCATCAGCCCCGCGGCCGACACCAAGGACACCGGCTACCATTCCCGCCAGTCGATCATCGCGGTCGGCTCGGGGCGGATGAGCGGCAAGGGCTACGGCGAGAGCACCCAGACCCAGTTCCACTTTCTGCCCGAGCAGCACACCGACTTCGTCTTCTCGGTCTGGGCCGAGGAGCAGGGCTTCGTCGGCTGCGTGGTGGTGCTGCTGTTGTACCTGTTCCTGCTGGTCCAGCTGGTCAACATCGCCTCCACCGCCCGCGACCGCTTCGGGCTGCTGTGCTGCGTGGGCCTGGCCGCGCTGGTGTTCTGGCACGTGTTCATCAACATTGGCATGGTCATCGGCTTGCTGCCGGTGGTCGGGCTGACCCTGCCGCTGTGGAGCTACGGCGGCTCGTCGGTGCTGGCGCTGATGGCCGGCTTCGGCCTGGTGCTCAGCATCGCCTACCACAAGGGCGACTACTGAGCGCGGATGGCTCCTCAGAGCACCTGCTGGATGAATTTGTCGAGGGCGGCGGGGGAGGGGCGGCCGGAGAACTGGTCGCGGACCTCGCCACCCTTGATCAGCACCAGGGTGGGCAGCGACTGGATGGCGAAGCGCAGGGCGGTCTGGGGGCATTCGTTGACGTTGACCTTGCCCACCTGCAGCCGGCCCTGGTAGTCGGCCGCCAGCCGGTCGATCATGGGCTCCATCGCCTTGCAGGGCCCGCACATGGGTCCCCAGAAGTCGAGCAGCGAGGGCAGCTCGGCTTCGAGGACGGCGGACTGGAAGTTGTCGTCGTTGATTTCGATGACATGCTCGCTGGCCATGGTCTCGACTCCTCGCGCTCGGCGCGCTTGCTGGCTTGCTGGCTCGTCAAACGGACCCAACCATAACCCATGGCGCAGGGGCGTTCAATGCGGGATCGGAGTCCGGCGGCCGGGGGTGATCGGGCTTCAGTTTTCGGCCGGCGGGTCGATGGGGCCGGCGGACCGAACCTTGACAAGTTCGGCCGGGTCGGGCAGATTTGAGAAATGAACTTGAGGGGTTAGACCCCTTGGGGCTTGGAGTCCAGACGCCATGGCGCGCCATCTGTTCATCGCCCAGCAGACCCTGTCGACCTGGATGGACCAGGACAAGATCGACTTCGACGGCGACATCATGACCATCAAGGCCGACGGGCGGCGTTTCAAGCTGGTCGAGGCGGTACGCTTCGTGCGGGTCGAGGGCGACGAGGCCGATACCCACTGCCTGCTGGGCAAGGTCAAGACCAACGACCAGCTCGAGGCTCTGGGCGCCGAGCGCTACCGCGACTCGGTGTTGGTCGAGGACGTGGCCTACCAGGCACAGGAGGGCTTCATCGGCGAGGTGTTTCTGGGTCGGCTCGAGACCGAGGCCCAGCCGGCCTGTCAGCCCGCAGAGCAGCCGGCCGCGGCCCGTCCCGAGGTGCCGGCCGCCGCGGCCCGGCCCGGAGAGCAGGCGGCTGCGGATCGGTCCGGAGAACCGGCGGCCGCGGATGGTCCCGCGGGGCAGGCGTCCGCGGCGCGGTCCAGTGAACAAGCGGCCGCGGGTTGGCTTGCAGGGCCGGCGGCCGTAGCCGGGTCCGAGGAACGAGCGGCTGCGGAAGAGCCAGCAGAGCAGGCGGCCGCGGCGCGGCCCGCGGAGCAAGCGGCCGCGGATGGGTCAGGAGAGCAGGCGGAGCCGAGCGCGGCTGGGCGGTCCAGGCCGGCGGAGGACGAGCGGCCGTTGCCGGTGGCGCGTACTCAGCCCGCGCTGGACGCGGTGGAACAGCAGGGGCCCACACCGCAGCGGCCCTCCGATACCGCCCCCAAGAAGCCGCAGCCGGTCGAGGGCAACGGGGATCTCAGCGACGAGGAGCTGCTGACCCGTTTTCTGCTCGAGAACCTGTGAGCCCGGTGCATCAGGTGTCGGTGCCGCCGGTGCCGATGGCGCGGATCTTCTTGTCGTTGCCGATCAGGCGCCGCACCCGCAGCAGGTAGTGCTTCAGGTCCATGCGCAGCAGCACGAACATGACCACCACCAGCCCGATCAGCACCAGCCACACCAGCAGCATGTTGTAGCCCATGGCGGCGTAGATGCCGCCCTCGCCGACCCGCGGCGGCGCGGCCGGGGTGACCGGCAGCCCGTAGCGCCGGGCCAGGCGGCTGATGTAGTAGATGTTGATCACCGGGATGTCGTTGCGGCTCATGCGCGTCATCACCGAATCGCGCAGCCGGCCGGTGTTGGGCATCGAGCGGTTCAACCCCGGGTCGAACATCTTCTTGGTCAGCGCGCTGCCGACGCTGCCGGCGCCGCCACCCACGTTGACGTAGCAGGCGATCGGCCGGTCGCCGGTCACCTCCTGGTAGATGTTCATGCGCTGATCGAACGACGAACTCAGATCCAGCGGGTCGATCAGCTCGACCCCGTTGCGCCGCACCGCCTCGCGCAGCATGCGTACCCCGTCCGGCGGCAGGCCGATGCCGCGGTCCTGCTCGCCGCCCAGCGAGCCGGCCACCGAGCGGTGGTGGACGATCTCGTTCTCGAACAGCAGCCGCTCCATGTCGAGCCAGGTCAGCTCGGGATCGTTGGCCCCCCAGCGCGAGGCCGACAGCGAGGAGATCGGCACCGGCTCCAGCCCCAGCGTCTCGGCCGCCACCAGGCTGGCCATGTTCATCGACGGAAACGAGCCCGAAAAGGCCATGGCCACCACGTCGCCCTTCTGCAGCTTGGCCCGTTTGTACAGGTGCACCATCACCGCCGCGAAGTTGGGGTTGGCCGAGGTCTGCTTGGCGCTGAGCACGCCCTCCTTGGAGGTGGTCGGCGTCAGCCCGGAGCCGATCATGCCGGTGGCGCTCGGGTCGGGGCCGGTGTCGATGCGGCCGAAGATGGCGATGCGGGCCCGCTTGATCACCTCCATGCCGCGGGCCATTTTCTGGGCGGCCTGGATCTTCTCCCGGTAATACCGCTTGCGGGTCTTCTGCGGCAGGGTCTCGACCAGCAGGTAGCCCAGCAGCGAGATGCAGGCCACCAGCACCAGCACCCCGCGGGAAGCCTTGCCCGGGCGCCACATCATAGCCATTCGTAGAGTTCCCCGCCGTAGATCAAGATCAGGATCAGCTTCACCAGCACGCCCGAGCAGACCAGGGTGGCCGAGGTCTCGACCACCCCCTGGCGGTCGATCCACATGCCGACCAGGCCCGGAATGATGAAGCCGATGGCGCCGAGCTGGATGGTCTCGTCGCCGAGATCGAAGACCATGAAATTGCGGAACAGCGCGCCGAGCAAGAAGCCCACCAGGATGACAACCACGGTCCGTCGGCGGCCGAACAGGATGGTGAAGTTGCTCAGCAGCATCACCACCAGCCAGGTGGCCACCCCGAGCACCATGGTCATCAGCACCCGCAGCGGGTCGGTCAGGTTCAGCGCGATGTAGCCCGGCACCACCATGCCGCCGGCCGCCAGGCCCATGGTCTCGGAGAAGACCAGGCTGACGACCAGGCCGATGCCGATGGCGTTGGGAATCAGGTCTTCCACGGTGCGTCTCCCGCTGCCAGTTCCTCGGGCGGAATGGCCCGGTTCTGGAAGTACTCGACGATATCGTTGCCGCCGCCGCCGATGTTGCCCATGCCGAACACCTGGCCCCGCTTGCCGATCTGGGCCATGGAACGCTCGAACACCGCCGGCGGGGCGGCGTGCTCCAGCTCGATCAGCTTTTCCGGGTGCAGCCCGCCCTCCAGGGCGGCCTCCAGCGCCAGCCGGGTGCCCGAGCCGGTCAGCAGGGCGCGGTCGAGGCCCTCGAGCCGGGACAGGATGGCGCCCAGTTGGATGCTGCGGTGGGGCCGATCGATGCGGCAGTTGAGCAGCACCACCCGATGCCGCGGTCCCGGGTACAGCTGCTGCACGCGCTGCCAGATGGCCAGCGTGGAGTCGGGGTCGTTGGCGGCCAGGGCGTTGATGAACTCGACCTGCTTGGCCCAAAAGGCCAGCCGGATGATGCGCAGCGCGCCGATGTCGGGCTCGGCCGCCCACATGCCCACCAGCGCCCGCTCGCGATCGACGCCCGCCTCGCGGCAGGCGCGCAGCGCCACGGCCACGTTTTCGGGATGCTCGACATAGCTGAAGCCGCGCATGGTCTCCTCGGTGATGTTCTCGGACTCCGGGGTGACCGGGATCATAGTGGTCTGGCGTTGGTCACAGGCCAGCCGCAGGATGGCCAGCAGCTCCGGATCGGACTCGCCGGTGACCAGCACGCCCTTGCGCGGGGTGGTGCCGGCCAGGGCCATGGCCACGTGATAGACGGAAGGGCCCATGGCCTCCAGGTGGTCCGGCCGGGCGTTGGTCAGCACGCCGACGTGCGAGCGCAGCATGGTGTCCTCGCACAGCACCTGATAGCGCGGGTTGAGCGCCATGCACTCGGCCACCAGTGCATCCGAGCGCCGGCGGGCGGCCACCGCCACGGCGCGCACCTGCTCGATGATGTTGGCCCGGCCCTGGCGCTGGATGGTGTACTCGCTGCCGTCCTCCAGGATCATGCGCGGACGCGAGCCGGTCGTCTTGGCGCAGGTGCGCACGTCGCCGGCCCGCAGGCCGGCGGCGATCAGTCGGGTCACCGAGGACTTGCCGCGGGTGCCGTTGACGTGGATGCGGGTGGCGACCCGGCGCAGGTTGCGCCGGTGGGCCAGCATCTCCCAACCCAGCAGACCGAGCAGGATCGCCAGGGTGATGGTCAGCACGCTCAAGGCTCGACGTCTCCCGATGCAATCGCGCGGGGTGGCCATCGGCCACCCGCAGACGGATTTGCGCTGATCGGGAGCGATGGTACTGCTGACCGGGGACGCTCCGCAAGCGATTTGCCGAGGGGAGGGGCGGTCGCCCGCGGGGGCGGGCGGCTCAGGCGAAGTCGATCATGGCGTCGCCGGTGGCCACCTTCTGGCCGGCCTTGACGTGGATGGTGCCGATGGTGGCGTCGCGGTCGGAGCGGATCTCGTTCTCCATCTTCATCGCCTCGAGCACCAGCAGCACGTCGCCGGCCGCCACTTGCTGGCCGGACTCGACCAGCAGGCGGGTGACCACGCCGGGCATCATCGCCCGTAGCGCATCGCCCGGTGCACCGGCGCCGCCAGCGGGCTTGGGGGTGGGCGCTGCGGCCGCGGCCATGGGTGACGGAGCGGGCGCGGGTTGCGGCGCGGCCGGCTTGGCGGCCGCCGCCGAGCGGTCGTGGATCTGGACCTCGACCGGGGTGCCGTCGACCAGCACGCTGGCCCGGTCGCCCTCGATGCGCTGGACCTGGACCCGAAACGAGCGGCCTTCGATCTCCAGCTCCAGCTCGTGTCCCTGGCTCATCTGTGCCCTCCCGGAAGCGATGGCGGTCCCATGGTATCGCGATTCGCGCCGCAGGCAAGGAGAATCCGTACCGGGAGATTCTGGATAGGCCCGTGGCGGCAAGCCGATCGCGGCATCCGGGTCAGCGGGCCGGCTCAGCCTCGATCCGGCGCACGCCGTCGTAGGTTTCATCGGCCACCGGCACCCAGCCGTTGATGCCCAGGGTGGGGGCCAGCACCCGCCGGCCTTGGCGGTTCAGGCTGTTGGTGTCGAGCAGGATGCGGCGGATGGCCCGCGACAGATCGGCGTCCAGCCCGGGCCGCAGGCACCAGGCGTCGTAGGGGATGCGGCCGGTCTTGGCAACGATGACCAGCTCGCCGACCGGCCGGCCTTCGGCCCGGGCGTCGCGCAGCGCTCCGGTCCAGGTGGCGGCCACGTCCCAGCGGCCGGCGAACAGGCCATCGAGGCAGGCGCGGTGGTCGCCGCCGAAGGCGACGGCGCCCAGCGTGGTCTCGGGGTCCAGGCCGTTGCGTTGCAGCCAGGCCAGCGGGAACAGATAGCCGGAGGTGGAGCCGGGGTCGGCGAAGCACACCCGGGCGCCGCCCAGCCGCGAGCGCCGGGCGTGAGGGTTGCCGCGGCGGGCCACCAGGTAGGAGGAGTAGTCGGTCGAGCCCCGGGCAACCTGCAGCGCGATTAGCTCCAGCCCGGGCAGCCGGCGCCGGGCGCGCACGTAGGCCAGCGGGGACAGCTTGACCAGGTCGACCTGGCCGCGGGCCACCCGGTCGACCAGCTCGCCATAGGAGGAGGTGACCAGCAAATCCATCGGCCGGCCGAGCTGTTCGGCCAGGTGCGTGGTCAGCGGGGCGAAGCGGGTGCGGGTCGAGGCCACCCCGACCACCGGCGTCATGCCGAAGGTCAGCGCCGCGGCGTCCGGCTCCGGCCGCGCTCTCGGCGCTGTGGCGCTGGTCGGGCTCAGCGGTGGCGGCTGTTCGCCGGCCGGTCCGGCCAGCGCCGCCAGGGTCGGACACAGCAGCGCGATCACCATGCCGTGGGCACACTGGCAGCGGTTCGGTCTCATCCGGCCGCCTCCACCCGGTTGCGGCCGCCGGCCTTGGCCCGGTAGAGCGCCCGGTCGGCGCGTTCGAGCAGCGCGGCCGCATCTTCGTCGCGACCCGTGGCCAGCTCGGCCACCCCGATGCTGACCGTCAACCGACCGCCCGGCTGCTCTCCGCCGCCTTCGAAATCGCGTCGTTCGACGGACCGGCGCAGCTTTTCGGCCGCCTTGACCGCCTGGCGCAGGCCGGTATCGAGCAGGGCCACGCAGAACTCCTCGCCGCCGAAACGGCCGATGATGTCGATCGAGCGCAGGTTGGCCCGCAGCAGCTCGGCCAGCCCGGCCAGCAGGTGATCGCCGGCCAGGTGACCGTGGGTGTCGTTGAAGTGTTTGAAGTGATCCACGTCCAGCATCAGCAGGCCAAGCCGGTGATCGCCGCGGTGGGCGCGCAGCACCTCGAACTGCAGGCGGTTGAGCAGGTGGCTCTTGTTGGCCAGACCGGTCAGCCCGTCGGTGGTGGCCACCTGCTCCAGCCGGGCGTTGGCCTCGCTGAGCTGCTGGTTGGCCAGCTCGAGCGCCTGGTTCTTGTCCACGATCTCCTGCGAGCGCTCGGCCACCTTGGCTTCCAGGTTGCGGGTGTAGGCGGCCAGCTCGGCGGCGGTGGCGTTGAACACCCGCGCCAGGGTGGCCAGCTCGTCGTGGCCGCCGCGTTCGGGCACCCGCTGGTCCAGATCGCCGGCGCCGATGCGCTCGGCGGTGGTCGACAGCAGGCGCACCGGGCGTACCACCAGCCGCTGCAGGCCGCCGGCCAGTGCCAGACCGGTGACGCCCATCAGCAGCAGGGTCAGCGACAGCAGCTGCCAGCGCAGCCGGCCGAGCCGGTCTTGCAAGGGCTGCAGCGAAAAATGCGCCAACAGGGTGCCCCAGCGCAGCCCCGAACGCACCGGGTAGGACAGCACCAGCCGCGGCTCGCCCCCGGGGCCCCGGCGGCGCTCGATCTGCGCCCGGGGCGAGGCCATGGCCCGGCGGGTGAATGCGTCGTCGAGCACCCGGCCGTACTCGGTCTCGCGGGTGTGGGCCAGCACCCGGCCGCCCGGATTGACCACGCACAGCTCGACCAGGTCGCGGATGGGATCGGTTCCCCCGCCGCGGCCGTCCGGCGGCACGTAGGGCTGCTCGTCGGGCCCGCGGAACTGGGCCAGGAAGTCGTCCAGCCGCTCGATCTCGTGGCTGGCCAGGCTGATCGAGCAAGGCACTGCCAGCGCGGCCAGCAGTGAGCGGCCCCGGTGCTCCATTTCTTCGAGCAGCAGCTCTTCGATCAGGGCCACGCCGGTCAATCCAGCCAGGCCGAGCAAGGGGACCAGCAGGCCCACCACCAGCAATGTCAGCTTCGAACGGATGCTCAAGGTGTCGACCGCCTCCAGGGCCAACATAGCCTCGGGAACGGGCTGGAAGCAAGCCGCTCTTGCCGGGGATTAAGCGAGCAGCGCCCCGCCGGCCGGGCCGGCGGGGCGCTGCAGAATCTTCGATCGGCAGTTGCGGAGCCGCGATGGGCGGGCTGCCGTCTCGAAGCCTCGAGCGTTTCGACTCAATCGTTCCAGGGCTTGTCGGACTCGTCGATGCAGGCTTACTGGATCTCCTCGTCGCTCATGCCCTCGGTGGTGACCAGCTCTTCCTTGGGGCACAGGTACTGGTTGCCCTTTTCGTCCTTGACGGCCACGAAAGGCTTCTTGGCGATGTGCGGCTTCATTCTGGGCCTCCTGACTGGCTCCGGGTTTTCGTTGTCGCGTTCACCTACAAGCTTGGCACTATCGTGAAGTTGTCAATAAAAAAACTGGACAAAATAAATTTTTTTCCAGCAGCAGAGACAAAGGATTGGGTCTACCTCGGATCGCCCTGGGGCCGGTCCCGGGTGCCGCAATACCGCGCGGCGAGCGCCCGCGGCGCCTCGACAGGTCTCGGCCGGGGGTTTAACCTGAAACCGTGGACTGGTGCGGAGGTGCAGCCATGAGGTGCGTGCGGACAGTGGCCTGGCTGTTCTGGCCGCTGGCGGCTCGTGCATCGATGCCTATCCCGGCCAGGTCATCCTGACCGAGATCATGGTCCAGCCCCAGGCCGCAGCGCCCGAGTCCGGGTGCTTTTTCGAGCTGTACAACGTCGGCTTCGAGACGCTGCAGCTGACCGGCTGGGAGATCGAGGACGCCGTCGGGCAGCGGGCCGCGGTCGGCCTGCCGGCGGCCGACTTCGAGCCCGCCGAGCACATCGTCATCGGCTTCGCGGCCGATCCGGACGTCAACGGCGGTTTCGAGCCGGCGCTGGTGGTGGCCGGCGTCGATCTGAGCGGCGGCCGGCTGCGGCTGTGGGCCGGCGACATCCTGGTCGACGAGGTGGACTACAGCGGGCCCGACTGGCCCGACCCCCAGGGCGCCGCGCTGAGCCTCGACCCCGAGGGCCACGACGGCCAGCTCAACGACCAGCCGGCCTGGTGGTGCGCCGCCTGGGTGGGTTTCGGCGCCGGCGATCTGGGCTCGCCCGGGGCGGCCAACCCGGAGTGCGAGGGCACGCCCGATTGCGGCAATGGGCGGCGCGAGGCCGGGGAGGAGTGCGACGACGGCAACGACGAGGACGGCGACGGCTGCTCGGCCGACTGCCGGGTCGAGGCGGCCGATTGCCCAGCCGAGATGGTCCGGGTGCCGGCCGATCCGGAGCTGGGTGTGGCCCAGGACTTCTGCATGGATCGCTACGAGGCCTCGCGCCCGGATGCCGACGCCGAGTCCATGGGCAGCGACATCAGCCTGGCCACCTCGCGTGCCGGGGTGCTGCCCTGGTTCGAGAACCCGATGGATGGCGACAAGTTCGCGCTGTTCCAGGCGGCCTGCGCAGCCGCCGGCAAGCGGCTGTGCAGCAAGCAGGAGTGGTATGCCGTGTGCACCGGGCCCGAGCGGTGGATCTATACCTTCGGCGACACCTTCGACCGCGAGACCTGCAACTGCGTCGACTCCTTCTGCGACGACTACTGCCAGGAAAACGGCATCGCCGATTGCAACACCGATCCCAACTGCGGCTACGACTACTACTGCTTCCACGCCGCGCCCACCGGCCAGTTTTCCAACTGCATCAGCCCGGCCGGCGCCTACGACGTCTGCGGCAACGTCTGGGAGGTGGTGCCCTCGGCGACCGACGAGCGCGGCTTCGAGGTCCGCGGCGGTGCTTTCAACTGCGCCGGCGCCAGCAGCCGGCTGCGCTGCACCTACAACGCCACCTGGAGCGCCCTCTACGCCGGCTTCCGCTGCTGCAAGGACCTGCCTTAGGCTCCCTCCGGGCCGGCCCCGATTGCCGTCGGGCCAGCCCTGGGGGAAGATGGGACCGGCCGCGGCCGCTCTGACGGGCTGATCCGATTGTCTACTTGGCCAGCAGGTCGAGTTCGACTTCGGTGCCCGACGACGGGGCGCCGAGGCCGGCGGACAGCAGGATACGGGCCAGGCCGTCGCACTTGGGGTGGAAGGCCAGCATGGTGATGCCGTTGTTGGCGAAGTCGCTGCTGTCGGCCGATTCGATGATGCCGAAGCCGCGCACCGGGTTGAGCGGGCAGGCGGCGTCGACCGTGGCTGCGGCCAGCAGGGACTGGTCGCCGAAGGCCTGGTGGTCGCCCGAGCGGCCGGCGCCCTGGCGCACGCCGTGGATGGTCAGCCGATCGTCGCCGGGGTCGCCCAGGGTGTCGCCGCGGTCGACGTCGACCAGCCACATCGACTGGCTGAACTCGAAGCGCTCGCCCGGAGCCAGCTCGATGTCCAGGTCGTAGAAGACGACCTTGAGCCTGTCGTCCTCGGCCGCGGGGTCGGCGCGGTCCATGTCGAAACGGGTGACCAGAAAGGCGGCTCATCGTCGGATCCTCCCATCGTCAAGACCATCGGTGGCCGCAAGGCCCGCCGCGCCTCAGCGCGCGGCATCCGCTTCCGCCTCGTCGGCGGGCGTTGCATCACCGGCCTGCTTCTCACCGCGGCCGCGCTCGATCATCTGATCGAGCGGCAGCGGGGTCAGTTGTTCGTCGGCTTGTTTCTTCGCCGGGCCGCGTTGGATCTCGATCCGCCTGGCGGGCTGCCGGCGCTGCCGGCGGCGCAGCGGTGGCTCGTCGGGAAACAGCCAGCGGTGCAAGCTGCGATCGCCGACCCGCAGGGCCAGCGGGTGGGGACTCCCCACCATTTGTCAAGGTTGATTTGGGCCGATGCGGTGGGGT
>CAYVQE010000038.1:0-41148 GCA_964454005.1 uncultured Myxococcales bacterium | reverse complement strand
CTCCATCATGAAGCTCTGGCAGAAGCGCATCACCTCGCCGTCGCTCTTGCCCTTGGGGTCGAAGTCGGAGCCGCCCTTGCCGCCGCCCATGGGCAGCGTGGTCAGCGAGTTCTTGAACACCTGCTCGAAGGCCAGAAACTTGAGGATGCCCAGGTTGACGCTGGGGTGGAAGCGCAGCCCGCCCTTGTAAGGGCCGATGGCCGAGTTCATCTCGATGCGGAACCCCTTGTTGACCTGGATGTTGCCTTGATCGTCGACCCAGGGCACGCGGAACATGATGACCCGTTCCGGTTCGACGATCCGGTCCATGATGTTGGCGGCCTTGTAGCGCGGGTTCTGCTCGATCACCGGCCACAGCGATTCGGCCACCTCCTCGACGGCCTGGTGGAACTCGTTCTCATTGGGGTTTCTGGACTTGACGTGATCCATGAACTCCTGGACGGAACCGAACATGGGCCTGCCTCCTAACGGTTCGACACTAAAAGGGAAACCATATTTATTTCCCACCTCGGCTGGAAGGTATTCGCTACCGATCGGGAAGTCAAGACCGAAACGACGGAATCGACGAGGACGGCCGCGGGTTGTTTCCCCGGGTGCGGGCGGCTTGACAGGTTGGAGGTGGAGTCCATACGCTGTTGCGAGCGATGCCACGGACCCGCGCCAGACCGGGAGGGTGTCCGATGCGGGAGTATCGAATCCTGTTCGCCTCCGGGCCGGACGGACCCGGAATCGTCCACCGGGTCAGCGCGTTTTTGTTCGATCGGGGCTGCAACATGGAGGACAGCCGGATGGCGGTGCTGGGCGGCCAGTTCGCCATGATGCTGCTGTTCTCGGGCGAACCGGCCGACGTGGCCCGGCTCGAGGGCGACCTGTCCGGCCTGGGAGCCGAGTCCGGGCTGAAGATCGAGCTGCTGCCGGCCCAGGCGCCGACCGCGGTCGAACCCGAGCCGGCGCTGCCGGTGCGGGTCGAGCTGGTGGCCATGGACGCCCCCGGCATCATGGTGCGTTTGGCCGACATCCTGCGGCGCATGCGGGTCAACATCGATTCGCTCGAGTCCCACCTGGCCCCGGCTCCGGCCTCCGGTACCACCATCTCGTCGGTCAAGCTCAGGATCGCGGTGCCGCGCGACGTCTCGCCGGTGGCGGTCAAGGAGGAGCTGACGCGGCTGGCCACCGACATCAACGTCGACATCCTCTTCCAGCCGGTGCAGGAGTAGGCCCTTGGCCGAGCGGGAACACGACGACAAGACGCTGCTGCTGGTCGACGATGAGAGCGCCCACCTCGAGAGCCTGCAGCGCATCTTTCGCCGCGAGGGCTACCACATCCTGACCGCCGCCGACGGCAAGACCGCGCTCGGCTTGCTGCGCCAGCACCACGTGCACGTCATGCTGACCGACCTGGTCATGCCCGGCATGGACGGCAGCGAGCTGCTGCGGGCCACCCGGACCGTGTCGCCCGAGACCGAGGTGGTCATCATGACCGCCTTCGGCACCATCGAGGCCGCGGTCGAGGCCATGAAGCAGGGGGCCTACGATTTCGTGACCAAGCCGCTCAAGCGGGTCTTCATCACCAAGGTGGTGCGCCAGGCGCTGGAGAAGCAGAACCTGTTGATCGAGAATCGAGCCCTGCGCCAGCAGCTCGAGACCATGCGGCCGCACGACATCATCGGCCAGAGCCCAGCCATCGTCGAGACCCTGGAGCTGATCCGCCAGGCCGGCCCCTCGTCGGCCAGCGTCTTGATCGCCGGCGAAAGCGGCACCGGCAAGGAGCTGCTGGCCCGGGCCATCCACCGCCAGAGCCCGCGGGCCGACGAGGCGTTCGTGGCGGTCAACTGCGCGGCCCTGCCCGAGTCGATCCTCGAGAGCGAGCTGTTCGGCTACGAGAAGGGGGCGTTCACCGGCGCCGATCGGCCGCGCGAGGGCCGTTTTGGCGCCGCCGATTCTGGAACCTTGTTCATGGACGAGGTGGGCGAGATGAGCCCGGCCACCCAGGTCAAGCTGCTGCGGGTGCTGCAGTCGGGCGACTACGAGCCGCTGGGCTCGAACGAGACCCGCCACACCGATCTGCGGCTGGTGGCGGCCACCAACCGCGACCTGGAACGGGCGGTGGCCGAGGGTGATTTCCGCGAGGACCTGTACTACCGGATGAACGTCATCCGGGTGGCGGTGCCGCCGTTGCGCGCGCGCACCGGTGACCTGCCGCTGCTGGCCAATTTCTTTCTGCGCCGCTACACCGCCAAGAACGACAAGCCCATCGAGGCGGTCACCGCCCGGGCCATGGACGCGCTGAGTCGCTACGATTGGCCGGGCAACGTGCGCGAACTCGAAAACGTCGTCGAGCGGGCGGTGGTGCTGTCGCGCGACGCGGTGCTGGATCTCGACGACTTGCCGCCGCACATCGCCGGTGCAGCCGCCGCTGCGGACTTCCAGGGCGAGGCCGGGGTGCCGGCCGGCGAGGGCCGCGGCGTGTTCCTGCCGGTAGGGACCTCGCTCGAAGAGGCCGAACAGCGCCTGCTGTTCGAGACCCTCAAGGCCACCGGCGGTGACAAGAACCTGGCGGCCAAGATTCTGGGCGTGGCCACCCGCACCATCTACCGCAAGCTCAGCGCCCTCGACGGGGAGGACGCCGCCGAGTAGTCCGCGGGCGATCAGGGCGCGACGAAGACCGGCTCCGCCCGCGGCTCGACCGACAGCGTCCGGCTGCTGCCGTCGGGCCAACGGGCGGTGATTTCCACCCGCGGCTGGTCGCGGCCCTGGCCGTAGCGGGCGGTCAGCCGCGCCGCCTCGGCCAGGGCTTCGGCGCTGGGCCGGCCATCGATCAGGGTGGTCGGCCCGGCGTGGGCGCTGGCCTCGAGCAGCACCCCGCGGGTGGCGAAGCGGGCGATGACCGCATTGTCCTGCTGGTGCCGGCCGACAACGGCCCGGGCGTCGCCCGGCAACACCAGATGGCGGCCGACAGACAGCAGCAGCGGATCGTCGCGCAGCAACCGCCGGCCGGGCCGCCGCGCCAGCCGGTCGCGGACACGGGCGGCGAAGTGCGGGTCGGTCAGCAGGCAACCGCCGGCCGGAGTGGGTAGCTCGCGCAGGCCCCAGCGGTCGGCCAGCGCGAGCTGGCGCTGGCGCGATCGGCCCTGGATGTCGAGCAGGTCGGCCCGCCGCAGCAAGCCGTTGCGCTCGGCGGCGGTGGGCGGCAGCAGGGCGCCCGACAGGGGCCGCAGCAGCCGATCGCCCAGACCGCTGATGCGCGCGATGCGATCCAGCGCCTGGCGGTTCTGGCTCATCGGCCGTTGGCCGAGCACCTCGCCGGTGAATACGAAGGCGGCCCGCTCGGTCTCGAGGCGCCGGCTGGCCAGCGTCAGCATGTGGGCGTGGCAGTCGATGCAGGGGTTGGCCCCCGCGCCGTAGCCGTGCGCCGGGTCGGCCAGCAGCTCCATGAACCCGTCGCGGATGTCGCAAACCTCGACCCGGGCCGCGGTCTGGGCCAGCGCCGGCGGTGGCGGCGGGGTGGCCTCCGGATCCGCCTGCCAGCAACGCAGGTGCGCGGCCTCGAAGCCGATGGCGAAGTGCAGCCCGTGCACCGCAAAGCCCAGCGATTCGACCAGGCGCACGGCCAGCAGGCTGTCCAGACCGCCCGAGACCACTCCGATCGCGATGCCCGCAGTCGCCATGGGCGTATTGTGGGGCGCCGCCGGCCGGATCGCAAATCGGTCGCTTTCAGCCGGGCCGGCCGCCGGCTTGACTTCGGTGGTGAGCGGGTGAAATAATCCAAAATCCGAAGGCTTGCAGTGTGCGTTGGAGGTGGCCCGTGGGTTCGAACGTGCTGGTGGTCGAGGACAGCCCGGCCATGCGCACCCTGATCGCCTCGACCGTCGAGGAGATCGACGGCGTCAGCGCCAGCGAGGCGGAATCGGGCTTCGAGGCGCTCAAGGCGCTGCCGCGCGGCGATTTCGCCCTGATCATCACCGACATCAACATGCCCGACATCAACGGGTTGGAGCTGATCCGGTTCATCCGCGACAACGAGCGCTACCGGGAGACCCCGCTGATCATCATCTCGACCGAGTCCAGCCAGCGCGATCGGGAGCGGGGCCTGGCCCTCGGCGCCAATGCCTACCTCGTCAAGCCGTTCGAGCCCGCGGAGCTGAAGGAGACCGTCGAGCGCTACCTCAAGGACGGGTGATGGCCGAGATCGTCGACGGCATCAGCGACAAGGCGCTGGCCGAGTTCCTGTCCGAGGCCCAGGAGATCGTCGAGGGTCTCAACCGCGACGTGCTCAAGCTCGAGGCCGATCTCAAGCGCGACCGGCGCGATCCGGAGCTGATCAACCAGATCTTCCGCTCGGCCCACTCGCTCAAGGGTCTGTCGGGCATGTTCGGCGCCCAGAAGATGGCCGACCTCGCCCACCACCTCGAGACCTTGCTCGACGGCGTGCGGCTGGGTCGGGTGGCGCCGTCGGACACGGTGATCGACGTCTTGTTCGAATCGGTCGAGCTGTTCAACCGCCTGATCGCCGAGTCCAGCAGCGGGCCCAAGGTGACCAAGAAGGCGGTGACCGCCCTGCGCAAGCAGCTCGATGCCGCCATGGCGGATGCGGCCGTGCAGTCGGGCGACAACCCGCTGGAACAGGTGGAGATCGACCCGGCCATCCTGTCGGTGTTGACCGAGTACGAGGAGTATCGGCTGATCGACAACATCCGCCGCGGGGTGGGCCTCTACCGGGTACACGCGGCCTTCGACCTGATGAGCTTCGACGAGGGCCTGGCCCGGCTGAGCTTGGAACTCAAGGCGCTCGGCGAGCTGATCACCACCCTGCCCAGCTCCCAGTCCTCGGGCGAGCAGGGCATCGACTTCGACATCATCGTCGGCACCGGCGAGCCGGCGGCGGTGCTGGGCGAGCGGATCGGGGGGGATGGCATTGAGATTCACCCCATCCAGCGCCGGACCGCCGGTGAAGCGAAGGCGGCCGTGCCGGCACCGGCCGCGGCAGCTCCGGCCGGGTCGGAGGCGGGCCGGTCGGAGGCGGCCGCGGAAGCGCCCGGCGACGAGCCGTCCGGAACGATGAGCCTGCGCTCGGTCAGCCAAACGGTGCGGGTGGACATCGACAAGCTCGACTTGCTGATGAACGCCGTCGGCGAGCTGGTGCTGGTGCGCACCGCCATCCAGAACATCTCGGAGCAGCTCAAGTTCGAGAAGGGCTTCAGTGGGTTGGCGATCGACCTGTTCAAGGAGTCGCGCAACTTCGAGCGCAAGCTCGACGAGCTGCAGGCGGGTATCATGGAAGTGCGCATGGTGCCGCTGGGGCAGAACTTCGACAAGCTGTCGCGGATGGTGCGCAAGGTCTCGCGCGCGGCCGGCAAGGAGATCGAGCTGCACATCCAGGGCGCCGACACCGAGCTGGACAAGCTGATCGTCGAGGAGCTGGCCGACCCGTTGATGCACGTGTTGCGCAACGCCATCGATCACGGCATCGAAGAGTCGGCCGAGCGCACCGCGGCCGGCAAGTCGGCCGCCGGTCAGATCGAACTCAGCGCCTACCAGAAGGGCAACCACGTCGTGATCGAGATCGCCGACGACGGCCGCGGCGTCGATCGGGAGCGGGTCAAGACCAAGGCCGCCGAATGCGGGCTGGTCGAACGCGAGCATCTGGCCGATATGAACGACCGCGATCTGCTGAACCTGTTGTTCATGCCCGGCTTCTCCACCAGCGAGGCGGTCAGCGAGCTGTCGGGCCGCGGCGTCGGGCTGGATGTGGTCAAGACCAACATCGCCGAGCTGAGCGGCATGATCGATGTGCAGGCCGAGCCGGGCCGCGGCACCCGGCTCATCATCACCTTGCCGGTCACCCTGGCCATCATCCGGGCCTTGATCATCCGGGTCAACGAGCGCATCTACGCCGTCCCGCTCAACTCGGTGATCGAGATCATCAGCGTGCGGCCGAGTCGGCTGCGCACCATCGAGCGCCGCGAAATGCTCGAGCTGCGCGGCGCCACGCTGCCGCTGCTGCGGTTGAACGATCTGTTCGAGTTCGGTCCGGCCAGCGACACGGGTGGCGGCGAGCTGTTCGTGGTGGTGGTCGGTCTGGCCGAGAGCCGCCTGGGGGTGGTGGTCGACGGCCTGATCGGCCAGCAGGACATCGTGATCAAGCCGCTGGGCCGCACCCTGTCGCAGGTGCCCGGCATCGCCGGGGCGACCAACCTGGCCAACCAGCAGACCATTCTGGTGCTCGACATCGGGGCTTTGATCGAGGAGACCCTGACCCGGGACTAGGCCCGGGCCGGCGGGAGGTGCAAGGTGGCCGACGGCGAGCGGCGGGAAGACGAAAGGCGGCGCACCACCGCCAAACCGGCGGAATCGTTGCGCCGCGCGCTCGACGAGTTTTTCGTGCCGGCGGACGATCCGGAGCACGCCGAGCCGGTGGCACCCGACATCCACCAGGCGGCGGCCGAGCCCGACGCCGCGGCGGGGGTCCGGCAGTATCTCAGTTTTCGGCTCAACGACGAGCTGTACGCCATCGGCATCGGTGCCATCAACGAGATCATCAAACCCGGCCTGTTCACCCAGGTGCCGCGGACCGAACCGGTCATCATGGGCGTGCTGTCGCTGCGGGGCAACATCGTGCCGGTGGTCGACCTGCGCCTGCTGTTGGGGCTCGACGAGCTGCCGCAGACCCGCCGCAGCCGGGTGCTGATCGTCGAGGCGCGGGGCGAGCAGGTGGGGCTGCTGGTCGACGAGGTGCGCTCGGTCATCCGCTTGCCCGACGAGAGCATAGAGCCGCCACCGCCGGTGTTCGACCGGCTGGAGTCGGAGCACATGCTGGGTCTGGGCCGGTTCGACGGCGAGCTGTACACGCTGCTCGATCTCGAGTCGGTCGTTCAGCTCGATCGCTACATCCACAAGGCGCGGGGGGGGCGCGGCCGGTGAGCGTGGATCGGACAGATGCGGGCCGCATCGTGCAGATGGCGGCTTTTCGGGTGGGCGATCAAGACTACGTGATCGACATCATGCGCATCCGTGAGATTATCAACCCGTTGCCGATCACGCCGGTCCATGACGAGACCGGCCTGCTCGAAGGGGTGATCAACTTGCGCGGGGTCATCATACCGGTGGTCGACCTGCGCCAGCGGTTGGGGTTGCCGCCGGCCGAGCAGACGCGCCAGACCAAGATCATCATCGCTACGGTGGGCGCGCGGGTGGTGGGCTTTCGGGTCGGCGAGGTGCTCGACGTGGTGCGCCTGCCGCGCAGCCACATTCGACCGGCGCCCCGGCTCGACGAACAGCGCGAGCCCGGCTTGTTCTTGGGCGTCTGCGAAATCGACCAACAACTGCTGCTGTTGCTGAACCTGAAGCGGGTTCTGACGCCGGCATTCTTCGAAGACGAGCCCCCGCAAGCGGGCTCGGGAGGCGAGGTCTGAACGTGGACGTCGAGGACACTCTGCGCCGGCTCGAGTTCAAGCGGCCGCAGGCGGTGCTGTTGGCGGTCACCCTGCTGTTCCTGGTGTTGATCGGGCTGCTGATGTCGGGGTTGCGGCAGTTGTTTCTACCCCTGATGCTGACCATCGGCGGGGTCTTGCTGCCGCTGGCCGGGGTGCGGCTGTGGGGCAGCCGACGCCTGCTGCGGCCGTTGCACCGGATGCTCGAGCAGGTCGAGGCCGGTCACACCATGAGCCGACAGGAAGCCCGGCGCGCTCTGGGGCGGATCGACGGTCACGCCCTGCGCGACACCCTCTGGATTTGCTCTCTCTGGCTGGTGGGCGTCGCCGCCATCGAGCTGATCGCCGGCCTCTGGATCGGGCTGACCGCGTTCCAGCACACCATGCTGCTGCTGCTCGGCCTGGTCGGGGCCCTGGCCGAGTCGATGCTGGTCTACCACACCGACCTGCGGTTGCTGACGCCGCTGCGGCGCCGGATCGAGCAACTGCTTCCCGGCGGCAGCGATGCGGTGCGGTCCGGGGGCAGCCTGGCCGGCCGCATGCTGGCCGCCCAGGCCTTGTTGAGCCTGGCGGTGCTGGTGCTCAGCGGGGCCATCTGGTTCGGCCGCGCGCGGCAGGTGGCGGCCGAGCGCCTGCTGGAGCAGCAGCGTGTGACCTTCTCGCAGGTGGCCATGCGGCTGGAGCGTGCGCTGGGTCGGGCGCTGGAGCCGGGCGCGGCGCTGAAGCGGGCCGCGGTCGATACCGCCTTGTTGCCCGATCTGGTGCTGACCGATGCCCGGGGCAAACCGCTGGCCGGGGCCCGCCGGATCGACGCAGCCTGGCTGCAGCGGTTGACCGAGGCCGGGGCCCGCGACTGGCTCGAACGGCGGGCGCCTTTCGTCTACCTGGCCCAACCCGTCGGCAACAAGCAGCGCTTGTTCTGGCTCCACGGGGACGAGGACTTGAACGCCGGTACGATCGGGCCCATGGTGCTGGCCCTGCTCGGCGGATCGCTGGCTCTGCTGCTCGGGCTGTTGCTGGCCCGATCGATCACCTTGTCCGGCCTGCGGGCGTTGCGCCTGCTGCGCGAGCGAGTGCAGCGGTTCGCCGGTGGCGAGTTGGAGCAGAAGCTGGTGGTCGGCGGCAGCGACGAGGTGGCCGGGCTGAGCCGGAGTCTGGAGGAGCTGGCCGATCGGGTGCGGTCCCTGGTCCACGCCGGACGCCGCGCCAGCCAAGGCATGCGCGAGCATCAACAGCGCCTGGTCGGGCGGCTGGAGTCGATGCGCTACGGGGTCGACGAGCGCTCCCGCATCGCCGAGAGCACTGCGGCTTCGGTGGTGCAGATGCGATCCTCGATCCAGAGCATCTCGGAGCAGGTCGACGCGCTGCGCCAGTCGTCTTCCGACTGCTCCTCGTCGCTGTTCGAGATCGAGCAGAGCGTACGAGAGGTCTCCAGCGCGGCCGACAACCTGCAGAGCCTGGTCGACGACAATGCTTCGGGCATCGATCAGATCACCCGATCGATGGCCGGGGTGGCCGAGAACGTCGAGGCCCTGACCCGGCGGGCCGAAGAGACCGACGCCTCGGTCTCGGCCATGGGCGCGGCCATCCAGCAGGTGGCCGACAGCACCTCCCAGACCCAGCAGCTCAGCGAGCAGGTCAGCGAGTACGCCTCGCGGGGCGCCACCTCGGTGGCCGAGACGATCGAGGGCATCCACGAGATCCAGCGGGTCACCGGTGAGGGTCGCGAGGTCATCAACCGGCTGGGCCAGCAGATGGACGCGGTCGGCAAGATCCTGACGGTCATCTCCGACGTGGCCCAGCAGACCAATCTGCTGGCGCTGAATGCGGCCATCATCGCAGCGGCGGCCGGCGAGCACGGGCGCGGTTTCGCCGTGGTGGCCGACGAGATCAAGGATCTGGCCGATCGCACAGCCACCTCGACCAAGGAGATCGCGGGATTGATCAAATCGGTCCAGGCGGATTCGCGGCGGGCGGTCGACGCCATCGAGCGCGGCTCGGGCAGCGTCGAGCGCGGGGTGGAGCTGGCCAACAACGCCGGTGGGGCGCTGCAGCAGATTCTGGACGCGGTGGCCGACGTCAACAGCATGGCGGCGGACGTCGATCGCTCGCTGGGCGATCACGGTCAGCTGGCCGACAGCATCAGCCGCTCGATGGGCGAGATGGCCGCCATGCTCAAGGAGGTCCGCCGGGCCATGGGCGAACAGACCCAGGGAGGTGCCCGCATCGCCCGCGCCTCCGAGCAGCTGCGCGAGGAGGCCCACTTCGTGGTGCGTTCGGCCGGCGAGCAGGTGCAGGCCATCGGCGGGGTGGGGCAGAACATGGAGCGCATCAGCGAGGGGATCGGCTTCGTGGCCAAGGCCATCGCCGAGCAGTCCCAAGGGGTCGGCCATGTGGCCAAGGCGGCCGAGGACGTGCGCGACGCCACCATGCAAGACGCCGCCCGGGTGGCCGATGTCGAGGAGATCGCCGATCGCGTCGGACGTATCGCCAGCGAGATGCGCGAACGGTTGGCCTGGTTGGGCGAGCCACCGGCCGGCGGAGAGAAGGGCGCATGGTGACCAGGGCGCAACAGGCGGCGGTCGACGCGCTCGACAGCCAGGTCGAGGAGATCCGTCACCAGGCGGTCCGGCGCCTGCCGGTGGTGTTCGAAGACGTACCGGGCGAGGTCTTGCTCACGGCCCTGGGCGATTCGAGTTGGCGGGTGCGCAAGGCGGCCGCCCAGCTGGCGCTTGACGCGCCGACCGACGCCCGGGTACTGGACGCCTTGGTGGCGGCGCTCGGCGCCCAGGACAACGCCGGGCTGCGCAACACCGCCACCGAGGTCTTGGTGCAGATCGGCCCACCGGCGGTCGCTCCGGTCAGCCGCCTGCTGCGCACCGGTGATACCGACGAGCGCAAGTTCGCCGCCGACATTCTGGGCGAGATCGGACGGCCGGAGGCGACCGACGCCCTGCTGGCCGCGCTCGAGGACGCGGACGAGAACGTCCGCGGGGCCGCGGCCGAGGCGCTGGGCCGGCTGGGGCAACCGGAGGTGGCCGAGCGGTTGTCCCGGCAGCTCGAGCGCGACGGCTTGCTGGTCCAGCTGTCCTGTCTCGACGCCCTGGCGCGGCTGGAGGCACAGCCGCCGTTGGCGCAGCTCGAGGCGCTGTTGGCGGTGCGCCCGCTGCGGCCGCATCTGCTGCAGGTCATGGGGGGCATCCGGCGTCCGGACGAGCGGGGCCGCATCGCCGTCCACCTGGCCGCCGGGCTCGAGGCCCGCAGCCGCGCCGAGCGCTCCGCCGCCGTGCGGGGCCTGGTGCGCCAGGCGGAGGCGGCCGACGCCCGCGGCCGGGTCGAGATCCAGACCGCCGTGGCCCGGGCGGCCAGCGACGCGCTGCTCGAGCGGCTGCGCGAACTGCTGGCCAGCGGCCGGATCGCGGAGCGCCGGGCGGCGGTGGCGCTGCTGGGCTGGACCGGCCGGGTCGAGGTGGTCGGCGACCTGATCCGGTCGGCGGCCGAGGAGTCCCTGCGCCAACCCGTGCAGCAGGCATTGCAGATCATCGGTGAGCCCGCGGTCGGACCCCTGTTGGAGCTGCTCGACGAGTTGGGCCGCACGGAGCGGGTGTTGGCGGTCGAGCTGCTCGGCCATTTTCAGCAGCCGGCCGGTCTGGAACGCATCATCGATCTGTGCCTGGACGACGATCCGGAGGTGGCCGAGGCGGCCCAACGGGCGCTCGGCCGCCAAAACGACCCAGCGGTCATCCCGACCTTGGTCGAACTGTTGGCGCGCGACGACGCCGCGGTGGCGGCCGGAGCCGCCAGCTCGCTGATCCAGCTCGGCAGCCGCCACCACGATGCGGTGCTGGCCGGTCTGGAGCCGCTGCTGGCGGCCGATGCGGGCTCGGCGCGCAGCGCGGCGGTGCACGTGCTGTGCGAGATGGCTCACCGGGGAGACGCCGGCCGGTTGGAGCGGCTGGTCGGCGATCAGGACACGGAGGTGCGGGCGGCAGCCTGCCAGGCCCTGGGGCGGGTGGGTGGTCCGGATGCCGACGGCAAGCTGCGCATGCTGTTGGCCGACGAGAGTTCCCGGGTGCGGGCGGCCGCCGGCAGGGCGCTGGGCCTGCGCGACGGGCCGGAGGCGCGCCAGGCGCTGCGGGTGGCCCTGCGCGACGAGCAGCCCTGGGTGGTGGCCGAGACGCTGGCCGGGCTCGGCCAGGGCCGGGCCGACTGGGCGCCCGAGGCCATCTTGCCGTTCGCCGAGCACGGCGAACCGGCGGTGGCCCTCGAGGCGGTCCGGGCGCTCAACCGCCTCGGCTGGGCCGGCGAGCCGGAGCGGGTGCTGCGCATCGCCGCCGCCGACCCGGAGGTGCACAAGGAGCTGCTGGCCGGTTGCGGCCAATGGCCGATCGAGACGGCGCGCCGGCTGCTGGAACGCGCCCTGGATGACGAGCGCTGGGACGTGCGCAAGACGGCGGTGGAGGCCATCGGCGCGCTCGGCGATGAGCCCTGCCTGGATCGGGTGGCACGGCGCCGGCAGGGCGAGACCGATCCACTGGTGCGCGAAGTGATGGATCGGGTGCTGCGCACAGCGTCCGGACGTTCGTAAAGCCGGGAGTGCGATGCTGGCCTTGCCGGAAAAAATTCCGTTGTCGGCCGAAGAGTTTCGGCTGCTGCGGGATCTGGTCTACGACTACTGCGGCATCTTTTTCCAAGACGATGTCAGCTACATGCTCGAGCGCCGGCTCAACCCCCGGCTGCGCAAGCTCGAGATGACCTCCTTCATCGAATACTACCGCTACCTGCGCTTTCACCCGCAACGGCGGTTGGAGATCGAGGAGATCGTCGAGCTGCTGACCACGAACGAGACCTACTTCTTCCGCGAGAGCTATCAGCTCAAGGCCTTCGCCGAAGAGATCCTGCCGGAGCTGATCGAGCGCCGCGGTCGCCAGCGCCGCCTGCGCATCTGGTCGGCCGGCTGCTCATCGGGCGAGGAGAGCTATACCATCGCCATGATCCTGCGCGAGCAGCCGCGGTTGGCCGACTGGAACCTGGAGGTGTTCGGCAACGACATCTCGCGCAAGATGCTGCAAGCCGCCCGGCGGGGGGTCTACGGCAAGTCCTCGTTCCGCGTCATCGAGCCCTATTACCGCGACAAGTACTTCACCCCTGCGGATGACAAGCTGCGCATCGACAAGAGCCTGCGCAGCATCACCAGCTTCGGTCAGCTGAACCTGCTCGACGACGAGATGCTCCAACTGGTGGGCCAGGTGGACGTCATCTTTTGCCGCAACGTGCTCATCTACTTCGACCAGTCGGCCCGCCGGCGGGTGGCCCAGACCTTCTACGACAAGCTGCGGCGCCGGGGATATCTGCTGCTGGGGCACTCGGAGTCGCTGATGAACATCACCACCGACTTCGAGCTGGTCTATCTCAAAAACGACATGGTCTACCGCAAGCCGGAAGCCGTCGCGGTGGAGGATTGGCCCGGATGAACGCGGGGCGGCAAGAACCGCTGCGGGTGCTGGTGGTCGACGATTCGGCCTATAACCGCCAGACGATCATCGGCCTGCTGCAGGCGCGGCCGGGCCTGGAGGTGGTGGGCCGGGCGGCCGACGGCGAGGAGGCCTTGCGCGAGGCGCTGCGGCTGAAACCGGATGCGATCACCCTGGACCTCGAGATGCCGCGGATGGACGGCTTTACCTTCCTGCGCATCCTGATGAGCCGCCAGCCGACGCCGGTGATCGTGATCTCGTCCTACGCCAATCAGGACAACGTGTTCAAGGCCCTGGAGCTGGGCGCGCTCGATTTCATCGCCAAACCCACCCAGAGGGTCTCGGCCGAGCTGAGCGCCATCGGCGACGAGTTGGCGGAAAAGATCGAGCTGGTGCGCCAGTTGCGGCCGGCCCGCCCGGTCACGCCCCGGGTCGTGCCGGCGCGGCTGCCGGCCGCTGTGCCGGCGCCCGTCCGGCCACCGGATGGGCTGCCGGCGGGCCTGGTGGTCATCGGGGCTTCGACCGGCGGCCCGCCCGCTCTGCAGACCCTGTTCCAGAACGTGGCCTGGGACCTGCCGCTGGCCTACCTGGTGGCCCAACACATGCCGGCCACCTTCACCCGAGCCTTTGCCGAGCGGCTGGACCGCTCTTTGGGTCTGGGGGTGGCCGAGGCCGGCGGTGGCGAGTGCCTGGAGGCCGGCCGCGTCTACGTGGCGCCCGGCGGCGCCGACCTGGCCGTGGTGCGCCAGGCCGGCCGGTGGCGGGCCGAGATCCGACCGGCCCGACCGGGCGCCAAGTTCGTGCCGGCCATCGACGTGCTGTTCGCCACCGCGGCCGACGTGGCCGGGTCACGGCTGGCCGCGTTGCTGCTGACCGGCATGGGCCGCGACGGTCGGGCGGGCATCCAGGCGGTCCGCCGGGCAGGTGGGCTGACCGTGGCCGAGTCTGAGGACACGGCGGTCATCTTCGGCATGCCGCGCGAGGCCATCGCCTCGGGCTGCGTCGACCAGGTGCTGCCGCAGGCGGAGCTGGCCGGGGCGGTGGAGCGGTTCGCCGCCGGCTTGCCCGGGCCCGACCAGGACCCAGAAGATTGACAAAGCAGCTGTTTTCCCCTTAGCATGCCCACCAGATGTGCGATGCTGTCGGTGAAGGTGGCAGCAAGGAGACGTCCTGTTGCGGCGTGCACTCATCCAGATCGGCCTGTTGGGCCTGTTGGTCGCCTGGCCGCAGGCGGCGTATTCCTCCGACGCCTACAAGAAGACCCAGTACTACCGCGGCATCACCGCCCGCTACACGGTGACCCACGTCGAGCGCGGCGACGTGGACGGCGACGGCGGCGACGAGGTGCTGGTCTGCTACCGCGAGCCCGAGGACGCCATCGATCAGCGCGGCGGGGTGCTGATCTTGACCGGCCAGGGGCGCGACGCCCGGATGGCCTGGCATGCGCAGTTCGAGAAGGTCTACCCGCTGCGGGTCCAGGTCAACGGCAAGGCGCTGACCTTCCAGCTGGTGCACAAGACCAGCAGCGGCCAGAAGCGGCTGGCCAAGACCCTGGTCCGCGGCGAGCACTTCCACTTCCGCGGCGATCCGGCCAGTCCGTTGGCCGCGGTCGAGATCGAGGCCTCGTCGACCCTGGACGCCGAGGGCGTCGACCCGGCCAATGTGTTCGACCGCAACCTCGAATCGGCCTGGGCCGAAGGCGCCCAAGGCACCGGGGTCGACGAATCGATTCGGCTGGTGTTCGCCAAGCCGGTCGACCTGGGGCTGATCGGGGTGCTGCACGGCAACTTCCGCGGCAAGCGCTACTGGCTCGACAACAACCGGCTGCACCGGGCCGAGGTGACGGTGGAGACCATCGCCGACCGCTACGACACCGAGAGCGATGTCGACTTCGGCGCCGATCTGGGCCTGGATCTGTACGGTGACCGGATCGACTGCAGCTTCACCAACCGGCCGGTGATGCGCTACTTCAAGGTGGATCGCAAGAAGGTGCTTTCGCTGGAACTCAAGATCACCTCGGTGCTGCTGGGCGAGAAGAACGACGACACCTATGTGGCCGAAATCGACCTGGTCGAGTTGGTGCCCGCCTGGCTGCTGCTCGGCCAGCCCGAGCCTGAAAAGAAAGTAAAACCGAAGCCCCAAGAGGACGCGCCCGAGGAATCCAGCGACGACTGGATCGACGATTTCTGACCCATCGTACGGAGCCGGGCTCCGAGTCCCCGAGATGGACTGCGCCGGCGCGGTCAGTCGTTGGCCGTGGCCAGGGGCTCGAGCGCGGCGGGAAACTCCTTGCGGGCCAGGGCGCGGCGCCACTTGGCCAGCTTGGCGGCGCGCAGGCAGGCCTTCTGGACCGCATCCAGCTCCACCCCCTGGAACTCGGCGGCTTGCTGCTGGGCCTGCTTCAACGAGCGGCCGCGGCCGAGCATGTTCTCGACGCCCAGCACCATCAGCAGCTCCTTGTCGGTCAGCGATTGCAGGCCGCCCTTGGCCGCCTGGCGGGCGGTCGGCAGGAACAGGTGGATCTCTTCGAAGCCCACCCCGCGGCCGTCCCAACCGTGGCCGTCGCGGGCGAACACCCCGGCGCCCAACGGGGCCGAGAGCCGCTCGAGCTTGCCCGGCCAGGCCCGGACCATGATGGCGGCCGTCTTGCGGTGGATGTCCGGATCGTGAACGGCATCGCGCAGCACCTTCTCCAAGGTTTTGCGATCGATGCCCGGGGCCACGGACACATCGGCCAGCGCGCGGAAGCGGCTGCCCGCGTGCTCGCCCTTCCAGGAGCGCAGCTGGTAGGGCTTTTTCTTCTTGCGCTGCGGATCGATCACGTTCTCGTCGCCCTTGGAGAAGCCGACGAAGTTGTCGTAGGCCTCGACCAGCTTGTCGCCCTGGCAAGCGGTCGCTGCCAGCGCCAGCAAGCCGACCAGAACCGCGACCCCACTCCCGCGCGCCGCCCGCAACGGGCCGCAATCGTCTCTCATTTGCTTTTCAGCCTTTCCGCCACCTGGGGCACCAACAAAGCGCGGACGTTGTAGCGCAGCAGCTCGTCGATCAGCACTTGGCGGCCGAATTCCTCGTCGCTGGTGGCCTGCTGGTAGAGCACCTCTTTGATCGAGCCCAGGATGCAGCGCGCGGCCACCGGTGTGTTGACCGCGCGGCCGACCAGCTTCATCTGCTTGCCGTCCTCGAGCGCGGTCTCGATCAGCTCCAGCAATCGGCCGTAGAACTCGCCGAGCTTCTGGTCGAAGCCGGCGTCGAGCCCGACCGCCTCGGCCAGCAGCAGCCGCAGCATGGGCCGGTTGCCGAGCAAGGTGCTGAACACGCCGTCGACGTTGGCCTCCATCTGGGCCAGCACGCCGGCCGACCCCCGGCTGGGATCGATCCGTTTGACCTGGGTGTGCAGGGCCGACAGGGTGTCGTCGAGCAGCTCCTCGAACACGGCCCGCTTGCCCTCGAAGTACAGGTAGAAGGTGCCGCGGGCCACCTGGGCCCGTTTGATGATGTCGGTGATGCTGGCCGTGTGGTAGCCCTTTTCGGCGAAGACCTCCAGGGCGCAGTGCAGCAGATGGGCTCGGCGTTCGGCTCGGCGCACGGCGTTCGCTGCCTCCTTCGGGTTTTGTCTACCAGAGCCCGGCACAGCGCGTCCAGTCCCGCGCAGCCGCGGTGGTCCGCCGGGCCGAAACAAAAAACCCACCGCCGGCGGCGGTGGGTCGATGCGAAAAGGGGCCGATGCGTTCGCGGCCGGTTACTTCAGCTCGTTCATGAACTGCATGGCCTCGCTGATCTCCTTCATCTGGGTCGGGCACTTCTTGCCGAATTCCATCATGGCCGCCATCGACTCCTTGACCATGCCCTCGGCCATCTTCTTCATCTTCTCCTCGTACTTCTTCTTCTCCTCTTCGGACATCTCCTTTTCCATCTCCTTGAGCTTCTTGCCCAAGGCCTCGAGTTCGGCCTTGTTCTCCTCGGTGTAGGCGGTGACCTTCTCGACCGCGGCGTCGCAGTCGTCGGTGTTGTCCTTGAGGATCTTGAAGATGGCCTTCATGTGGCCCATCAGCGCCTCGCCGGGATCGCCGGAACTGCCCGACTTGGAGCAGCCGATGGAGAACAGCAAGGCGGCCGCGGCCACCGAGGCGACGGAAACGGTCAGGATCTTTTTCATGGTCAATTCCCTCTTTCTCCCTTGTCGGGATGCTTGGGTTGTCTCTTCGATTTTAGGTGTACGGAGAAAAGCAGATTTGTCCGGGGTGGTCAAGCACAAAAAGGGTGCCAGGCGGCTGGTTGACGGCTCCGGCCGGGCTGGAATACGATGGCTGCTCCAAAGCCTCATGCCTTGAAAACCGAAGCGGAAGGAAGTCAGCCATGGCCCAGAAGCGGACCAGCAAGGCCCGCGCGTCGAGTGGCGCCGTCACCAAGAACCGGACCGATCGCCGGCGCCTGACCCGGCGCGAGCTGCAGGAGATCTCCACCTTTGCCAAGGGCCTGGCCCGGGCCAGCGGCGCCCTGGCCATGTCGTACTACGGCCGGGCCAATCCCACCCTGCGTTTCGATTTCGACCTGGTCACCGAGGCCGATCTGGCCTTGCAGGAGTTCATCCACAAGGAGATCGGCGGCACCTATCCGGATCACCAGTTCCTGCGCCAGGGCGCTGACGAGCCCGACGGGCGCGAGCCGCTGTGGGTGGTCGACCCGCTGGACGGTTCGGCCGGCTTCTCGGCCGGGATGCCGGTCTGGGGGGTCTCGTTGGCGCTGTTCGACGGCGACCGACCGGTGCTGGGCATCATCCATTTGCCGGTCACCGGCGAACTCTACAGCGCGGTGGCCGGTGGCCCGGCCATGCTCAACGACCGGCCGATCGCGGTGCTCGATCAGGCGGTGGACAACGAGTCGTTGTTGCTGACCTACAGCCGCTTCCACGCCGACTTCGCCACCCACCTGACCGGCAAGGTGCGTTCGTTGGGCTCGACCGCGGCCCACATCGCCTATGTGGCCCGCGGTGCGGCCAGCGCCGCGGTGCTGGGCAACGTCCATGTCTGGGACCTGGCCGCCGGGGCGGTGCTGCTCGAGGCCGCCGGTGGGGCGCTGCGCGATCTGGACGGCAAGAAGGTGGAGCTGGGCGGCTATCTGGACGGGGTCAGGCTCGACCGGGTCGTGTTGGCAGCCCCCAAGGGCCTGCACCGCGAGATCGCCTCGTTGCTCGAGCGCCGCTGAGCAGCGGGGATCAACTCGTCTCGTCGTCGCCGGCCCTGGAGCTGGCGCTGGTGTGCCAGCGGATCCAGGTTCGCCAGCTCCACTGCGCCAGCAGCAGACCGCCGATCAGGACCAGGGGCACCAGCGCGGTCAGCAGCACCACGGCCCAGTCGGCTTCGTTGTTCGCCAGCTGCATCGAATCACCTCGATCATAGATCAAGCAAACAGCATGCCAGCCTGATGGGGCTCCGCGGCCTGCCGGCGGCCGGCATTCAGCCACTTGCCTGCCGCGCCAAGTATCTGAAATACTGTTCAAGTTCCGGATACACCCGCCGGCCGGCAGCCCGGCCGGGCGCGAAGCCGCCGTGGCGGGTGCGCATCGAGTGTGACATCCATGCCCTGTGGTGCTAGATTTTTTCGGCCTCCCGCCGATTGCTCGTTTGCTTGCAGCCGCGGTGGGCGGTGGGGTAGAGTCGGCCCTCGCCGATGATCGATCTACACTGCCATCTGCTGCCGGGCGTGGACGACGGCGCGGCCGATCTGGACGAGGCGCTGGCCATGGCGCGCCGGATGCGGGATCTCGGCTTCAGCGCCATCTGTTGCACGCCGCACCTGCCGTGGTCCAGCCCGGGCCACAGCCCGGCCGAGCTCGACGCCACCCGCGATGCGCTGGCCGCCGAACTCGAGCGCGCCGGGTTGGCGCTGGCGCTGCACCGCGGCGGCGAGCACCACTTCGCGGAGCTGGCTGAACGGCTGGTCTCCGGCCAGCTGGCCGCCTATCCCGGCGGCAACAGCTTTTTGCTGGAGTTCTCGGCCGCCGGCTTTCCGCCGCAGCTCGACCAGCTGCTATTTCGCCTCCAGGTCAAGGGGCTGGTGCCGGTGCTGGCGCACGTGGAGCGCTACCCCGAGGTGCAGGCCGATGCGCAGGCCCTGGCTGCGCTGCGCCGGCGCGGTTGTCGGGTGACCATCAACCTGACCAGCCTGGCAGGGGCTTGGGACCGGGCGGCGCGAAAGGCCGCCCGGTCCGCGCTGCGCGCCGGGCTGGTCGATGCGGCCGCGACCGACCTGCACGCGGCCGCCGAGGCCGACCAGGTGGCCACGGGGCTCGAGGCGCTCGAGCAGCTGGTCGGTGCCGAGCAAAGCCGGCACTTGCTGCACGCCGGGCCGGCCGCCCTGGCCGGGCTGGCGCCGGGAGGCGGAACGGCTTGAGCAAGACCCTGATCAAGACCGCGGTGTCGCTGGCCATCGGCGCCGTGTTCGTCTGGTTGGCCATCCGCGACGTGGATCTGAGCGGCGTCGAGCAGGCCCTGGCGCGGGTCGATCTGGGCATCGTCGGGCTGTATGTCGTGCTTTTCGCCGCGGTCCACCTGTCCCGCATCGTGCGCTGGGGCCTGCTGCTGCGACCCATCGGCCGGGTGCCCTTCGGGCGCTTGTTCACGGTGGGCTCGGTCGGCTTCATGGCCCTGATGCTGCTGCCGTTGCGGCTGGGCGAGTTCGCGCGGCCGATCCTGATCGCCGAGCGCGGCCGCATCCGCATCAGCGCCGCCCTGGCCACGGTGGTGGTCGAGCGGGTGGTCGACGCGCTGGCCATGGCCGGGCTGCTGGTGGTGATGCTGTTTTTTCTCGAAGGCCAGATCGCGGTGCCGGCCGACCTGGAGTTCTGGTCGTGGGTGGTGCTGGCCGGCTTTCTGGCGCTGCTGCTGTTTCTGCTGCTTGCCTACTGGCGCCAGGCGGCCACCGTGGCCTGGTTCAAGCGGGTGCTCGGCAAGCTGTCGGCCAAGCTGGCCAACCGGCTGACCTCGACCCTGGACTCGTTCATCGGCGGCCTGCGGGCGTTGCCGGACTTGCGCCTGCTGGGGGCCTTTCTACTGCTGACGGTGGTCTACTGGGGGCTGAACGGCCTGGGCTTGTGGCTGCTGTTCGGCGCCTTCGACGGGCTGGCCGGGTTGGGGCCGATCGAGGCCTTCACCGTGCTCAGCGTGCTGTGCGTGGGGCTGATGATCCCGGCCGGGCCGGGGATGATCGGCAACTTCCACTACTTCGTCAAGCTGGGGCTGTCGCTGTTCGTGGCCGAGGCGGTGCTGGGCGCCGACGGGGTGGCCTACGCCATCCTGGTCCACGCCATTCAGCTCGGTCTACAGGTGATCTGCGGGGTGGTCTGCCTGTTCTCCAGCCACATCACCCTGCGCCGCGTGCTGGCTTCTTCGCCGGCTCGGGTCGAGCGGCGGCTGGGTTCCGCCGGCGGGCGACTGGACCCGCCGGCCGGGGAATGACGGGATCGCTCAGGGCAGGTCGATGGCGAAGCTGGCCTGGCCGGTGTTGCCGTGGGCGTCGCTGGCGGTCAGCTCGACGGTGTAGCTGCCGGCCGCGTCGCCGGCGCCGTGGGCGGCGCTGATCAGGCCGGCGGTCAGGTCGCGGTTCTCGACCGTCTCCTGGCCCTCGGCGTCGCGGGCGGTGACGATGGGCACGTTGGCCTGGCCTTCGGCCGTGACCGCGATGTCCTCGATCACCACCGGCTCGCCGGCCGGCCGGGTGATGGTCGCGTCGATTGTCACCGTGCCATCGACCGGCACCGGGTGGGGCAGGTGCGGGGCGGTGCGGCCGGTGTAGTTCAGGTAGCTCACCGGCCGCAGTTCTGCGAAGGCCGACTGGCCGTCGTCGTTGGTGGGCGCCGGCGGGTAGAGCACCGCCGCGCTGAGCTGGTCGTCGGCGATGGCCACGTCGGCGATCAGCAGCCGGTCGCTGGCCTGTAAGTCGAAGGCGGCCGAGGTGGCGCTGTAAGGTTGGGTGCCGCCGCCGTCGTAGAAGTGGCCGGCGATGCGCAGCCGGTAGGTGCCGGTCGGGAAGGCCAGGCCCTCCTCCCATTCCAGCTCCCAGGTGTGATCGGCCTCGTAGTCGCCGCGGTACCACAGCATGCTGGAGTGCAGGTCGCAGCTGTACGGGGTGCCGGCGGCGTTGAGCACCGGCAGCCAATCGTCCCCGTCCTGCCGCTCCAGGCGGAAAGTGGGCAGGTCCACGCCGGGATGGCCGCCGGTCCAGCGGAACACGACCCGGCTGACCCGCTGCACCGCGGCGGGCACGTCGGCGATGATCGTGCCGGCGTCGGCCGGATCGGTGACCGTGGGCGGCACGGTGTCGTCGGGCCAGGGGTACCAGGAAGGCAGCATGTCGCGGTCGTCGCTGAAGCCGCCCTCGTCGGCAAAGCGCTGGATGGCCGCGGTCGACAACTCGAAGAAGTAGTCGCCTTCGGCCCAGCCCCAGATGCCCATCGAGGGCTCGTAGCCGCCTTGCAGCCAGTTCTCCGCGTGCATCACGTACAGGTGGTGATCCTGGGCATAGCCGATGACGTGGCCTTGGGCGAAGCCGGCGTCCTTCAGTGCCTGGGCCAGGCCGCGGCCGTAGTCGGACATGGGCTCGCCGGGCACGGTGATCAGGCCCAGGTCGCCCAGCCGCAGCAGGCTGATGCGCACCTTGCAGAACGGCGCCACCGGCAGGCCGCCCGACAGCATCTGGGCCGAGAAGATGCAGCCCAGGTCGCCGTCTTCGTACTTGGTGGCCGGGTCGTCGTCGCCGTTGGCCACGCACTGGAAAGCGCCGAACAGGTACTCCTCGCCCTGCTCGTCGACGAACTCGCCCGGGCCGTAGCCCAGCACTTCGCGGTTGATCGGCGCCCGCAGCGAGGCGACGTCGATCTCCACCTGGTCGCTCGTCTGGCCTTCGAGCGCTTCGAACTGCTCGCGCAGAATGGGCCAGGCGTTGTGGCCCACCTGCTGGATGGCGCGCCAGTCGTCCAACCCGTTGGCATCGCCGGCTGGCGAGATGTCGCCCGTGTTGCCGGAGATGAAAGTCGCCTTGACCGGCAGCCCGGTCAACTGTTGCATTTCGCGCTCGGCGATCAGCTCCACGGCACCCGGCGCGTCGCCGGTGACCGCGGTGTCGTCGGAATGGGTGCCGTGCAGGCCGAAGTTGAACAGCAGGGCCCGCGGGTTGCCCTCGGCATCGTCGATGCGGATGGTCACCAGCGAGTCGTCCATCTCGGTCTCGTACTCACCGCGCCGGTAGCGGTGGACCTTGCGCTCGGGGTCCATGCTCTCGACGTAGGTCCAGCCCAGCCGGGCCGGCTGCAGGCCGTCGATCGCCTGCAAGATGGCCGCGGTGATGGCCTCGACGTGGCGGGTGAGGATCTCCTGGCTGTAGTCGCCGTGGCCCAGCACGCCCATCGAACGGTCCGGAATCCAGAAGGAGAAACGGCCCGGGTAGGAGTGGGTGTGGTTGGCGGCGGTGATGATGTGGTCGATCCAGTTCTCGCCGGTCTCCTCGTACAGCCGCCAGGCCACCCGGGTGACCATGTGATCGGTCGACCAGCCGGTGGCCGGACGCACCAGTGCCACTCGCTCGAGGCCGTTGTCGAACACGTAGGCCTTGACGCGCGGCTTGTCCCAGACGCGCTCCGAGCCGCCCAGGGTCTTGCGGTAGGGCGTTCGCGGACCGACCCGGGCGCCGTAGCCGGCCATGGACACGCCCACCGGGAAGTCGAGCGGCACGTCGCCGATGCCCACCTGCAGCGGTTGCTGCTGATCGCTCCCGGGCGGCTCGGCCTGAAAGGCCTGGTAGACCTCCTCGGGGTAAGGCTCGCAGAAGCCGTAGTTGCAGAACATCATCTCGGGGCAATCGGTGTCGTTGTTGCACAGGCCGATGCAGCGGCCGTCGACGCACTTACCCGCGGGGGCGCAGGTCTTGTCCTGCGAGCAGCGGGTCGAACGCTTGCAGCAGCCCTCGACGCAGTCCTCGTCTTCGTCGCAGTCCTGGTAGGTGCCGCAGGTCTCGCTGCAGTCGCTACCACCATCGCCACCGCCGTCGCCACCGCTGTCGCCACTGTTGCTGCAACCGGTGAGCGCCAGCATGCAACCGAACACAATCGCGGGCCAAATTCGGGTGTGCTTCACGGGGATCCTCCTGGATTCGTCCACGGTTATCGCACGCGCCCATATTAGCGCCCAGGGCCGCGGCAAGACAAGGTGGGATTCGGAATGCCGGCTGCAGGGCCGTTGGGGCGTGAAAAAGCGCGGCCGCGGGCGGTGGCGACCACGGATTTCTGAGCGTCGGCCTTGAGGAATCGCCGGTGTTTCGTTCTATATATCGACCTGTTGAGCGATGGAAGGGCGTAGCTCGGGCTGGCACGTGACTTGCTTCGTCGATGGGTCGGCGAAAGGAGGCGGAATGGCTCGGCAAACCTGGCGACAAATTGTGGTGGCCGGTCTCGGCTGCGGTCTGATGGGCCTCTGCGGCGGCTGCCTGAGCTACGGCGACGGGCATGCGGCCGACGGCGACGGATGCGAGACGGACGCCGATTGCGCCGCCGGCGAGGTCTGTCGTGACGGTGAGTGCCAGGTTCAGCAGGCGGACGACTGGACCCGCTGCGAAAGTGACAGCGACTGCCTGGTGGTCACCGAGGCTTGCTGCGGCTGTTTCGACTCGCCGCAGGAGCCGTTTCGGGCCTTGCGGGCCGACCGCGAGTCCGACTGGTACCAGCGCGACGAATGCGATGTGGACTGCGAGCCCTGCAGCCGCTGGCCCGCGGATCGCAGCGCGGTCTGCTGGCGCGACGAGTGCGTAGGCGCGATCTGCGAGCGCGACGGGCAAGGGCAGGGGGTCTGCGTGCTGGAGCGGGCCGACCCCTTCGCCTGCCGAGTCGATGGCGACTGCGCGCGCGCCGACCTGGCCTGCGCCACCTGCGGTTGTGAATCGGGCTATGCGGAAGAGGCCATCCGCGCCGGCTGGCTGGAGGCCTATCTGGACTTCAGCCAGCGCCTGTGCGAGGTGGCCGGCGCCTGTGCCCTGGGGCCTTACGGCAGCGACGCCTGCACCGAGCGGCCCGGCGCTTGTCTGCAAGGCCGCTGCGCCGTGCTGGGCCAGGGCTGCGACTGCGAGCCGCACTGGAATCCGGTGTGCGCCCGCGGGCCGCAGGGCCAGACGCACACCTTCCCCAACGACTGCCAGGTCGGCTGTGCCTGGGCGCAGCAGCTGCCCGAGCTGGTCTACCGCGGCCGTTGCCAATGCCAGATGGCCTGCGATCCAGAGGTTCGAGCGGCCTGTGCCGCCAACGGCGAGACCTACGGCTGCGGCGAGGCCGAGGTGCGCTGCAACGGCCTGGACGTGCTGCATCTGGGCGCCTGCGATGCGGGCGAGGGCCAGCAGTGCGGCGGGCTGGCCGGCGAGGCCTGCCCGAACGGAGATCTCTACTGCTTGCCGCAGGATCCGGTGCCCGACGCCCTGGGCACCTGCATCCGGCTGGGCAGCTGCTCGGCGGCCGAGCACTGCGAGGGCCAGCCGCTGGAACACATCGAGTGCGTCGGCGCGTGGACCTGCCAGGACTATCGATGCGTCTGGGAGTGCGGTTGAGCCACCGGTGACGGCGCGAGCACGGCTTGCCTCCGGGCGGGTCGCCCGCTATGATCGGAACGATCGGAGCGCGGGGCGGCAAACTGGAGGGCTGCGGATGATCATCACCTGTACGCGCTGCAACTCGCACGTCGACACCGGGGACAAGAGCCCGGGCGACATCGTCACCTGCCGCTGCGGCCTCGGTATCATGGTGCCCGAGGCGCCGGCCACCGCCGGCAAGATGGGCTGTCCGTCCTGTGGTGCGCCGGTCGATCCCAACCTGCGGGTCTGCAACTTCTGCGACACCCGGCTGGCCACGGTGATGTGCCCGAGTTGCTTCGGCATGGTGTTCGACGGGGCCAAGCACTGCGTCCATTGCGGCGGCGAGCTGCGCGCCGAGCGGGTGGTGCACCACGGTGACGAGACCGAGCACTGCTGCCCGCGCTGCGACGAGCATCCCAAGCTGCGGGTGGAGGTGGTCACCGGCATCCCGCTGGAGCGCTGCGTGCAGTGCGAGGGGCTGTGGATCGAGCGCGGCGTGGTCGAGCGGATCTACGAGAACGCCGAGGAGATGCCGGAGGTCGAGGCGCTGGCCTCGGGCGGCCAGTCGGCCGGGCCCACCGGCGACGGGGTATTCAAGCCCGAGGGCTACATCCGCTGCCCGCATTGCGACAAGATGATGAACCGGCAGAACTTCGGCCGCTTCTCGGGCGTGATCATCGACATCTGCCGCGATCACGGCACCTGGTTCGACGCCGAAGAGTTGCGGCGCATCGTCGAGTTCATCAAGTCCGGCGGGCTGGAGAAGCAGGCCCGGCGCGAGCGCGAGGAACTGCGCGAGGAGATGCGCCGCATGCGCTCGCAGCAGCGCATGGACGAGATGCGCGATTCCATGGACGTGCGCGGCCACAACGCGGGCGTGCACCAGACCTCGACCCGCATCATGGGCTCGTCCGGCGCGCTGTCGATCTCGGGCTTGCTGCGCAAGCTGTTCTGGTGAAGCCGCACGCGCTCCGGCGGGCCCGCGCGGCGCCGGTTCGGATTGGATTTTTCCTTGACAGCTCGGCGCCGAAGCGCATACTTTCGCCGCCTGCCTCGCCCGGGCGGGGCCGGTTCCGTGACAAGCGGCGGGGTAGCTCAGGCGGTTAGAGCAGGGGTCTCATAAGCCCCGTGTCGGCAGTTCGAGTCTGCCTCCCGCCATCTGCGAAGGCTTCGCCCGACCCGGCGAGGCCTTTTTTTTGTCCGTCCGATCGATGGTGGAAGGCGCATCCGGCTGCGGGCCGGGGGCGGCGATGCGCCAAAGGGCCCGGGAGAGCCCGGGACCATGGCCGCTTGCTGGCTGCTGGCGCTGGCCTGGGTGCTGCTCACCCACCTCGACCCGAGCGCGTCTGGCCGCCATCCCCTATTTGCGGTATACTGGATATGGCGAGGAGGGTTCCAGTCGACATGCCGGAAAACGGTGATTTGCCCGCAGCGGCCGGGGCTGACAGCGCGGATCTGGACATCGAGCTGGACGTGGCCGAGTTCGACGCTGCCGAGCCCGATGCCGGGGACTTCGACGAGGCGCCGGACACGGCCGGCCAGCTGGACGAGACCGAGGTGGCCCGCCGGGTGGCGGCGGTGTCCGACGTGTTCACCGAGCTGAAGCGGTCGCTGAAGCAGATCAACCTCTACCGCCACAATGTGGCCGGCTATCGCGGCTATCTGGCCGGTACCTACGAGAAGCTGCACACCCTGCTGGAGCGCGACGGCGCTTTGAACCTGATGGTCGAGCAGGCCTGCCTGACCCACCTGAACCAGCCCGTCTACCAGGAGGAGTCGGACGAGCTGAACCTGGCTTTCCGCTTCTACCGCGACGGCATCCGGCTGCTGACCTTCCGCCGCGGGCTGACCGAGCAGGAGCTGCTCGACTTCGTGCTGGTCTGTTTGACCAACTTCAAGGATCCCGAGCACGCCGCCGAAGACATGGGCAGCCTGCTGTGGAAGCACGACTTCGATCACATCGAGCATGTGATCATGGAGACCTTCGCCCTGGGCGGCGAGTCGCCGGAGCAGACCAAGATCGAGGTCGATCACATCGTCGACTACCTCTACCAGTCGCTGTCGACCGGCAGCCGCGACAACCTGGCCTTCGCCCGGCTGTCGCTCGACGATCTGGACATCGAGATCGACGACGTCGAGCAGGTGGCCGGGCTCAAGGTGCGCGGTGCGCCGGCCGGGCCCGACGACCAGATCCGCTTCCAGCACGCGGTGGACCAGGACCGCTCGCGCGACAACCTGCGCCGGCTGACCGGGGTCTTATTTCGGTTGTTCCCCGAGGAACTCGACGCCCGGCTCAGCGAGGTGATGGTGGCGGCTTTCGAGCAGCTGCTGGACGGCTTTCTGCTGCAGGAGAACCTGGCCGCGGTCGACTGGCTGGTCGCCCAGCTCGGCCGCCAGCAGCAGCAGGCGCTGCCGCCGGGCAGCCTGGCGCTGGCCGGCCACCTGGTGGGCCACCTGCGCGGGCGCATGTGCGAGGCCGAGCGCATCGAACGGCTGGGCGAGATGCTGGAGTCGTCCACCCGGCCCGAGGTGCTGCAGGCGGTCGAGCGCTACCTGGCGCAGGTGGACGAGCGGGCGCTGAATCCGCTGCTGGCCGTGCTGGAGCGGATCACCCACCCCGAGGCCCGCGCCTTGATCCGCAAGCGCCTGGTGGCCTTCGGCCCGGAACACCTGGATCACTACGTCAACCGGCTGACGAGCAAGAAGGCCAACTACGTACGCGACATGCTGGCCATCATCAACGCGCTGGGCCCGCCCGACAAGACCAAGATCCTGGCCGGCTTGCTGGGCCATCCCAACCTGGCGCTCAGGGTCGAGGCGCTGCGGGCCATCGGCGACGGCAACGACCTGTCGGCCAGCGCCACCGTGATGCGGGCGCTGCGCGATCCGGACGCCCAGGTGCGCACCACCGCTGCCCAGCTGCTGCCCAATTTCGACCCCGGGGTGGCCTTCCGCGCCCTGACCGAGGTCGCTGCTGACGCCGAATTCGGCGACAAGCCGGATCGCGAGCAGGCCGCCGTGTTCGGCGCCCTGGCGGCGCTGAACGACGAACGCTCGCTGCGGTTTCTACACCAGCAGCTGCACGCCGGCGGCCTGCTGCAGCGCAAGCAGCAGGCGAAGCGCAAGCGCAACCTGATCGCCGGGCTGGCCGCCTCCGGCTCCATCGGGGCCTACCGCATGCTGGCCGCCGATCTGCAGGCCGGCGTGCGCGACGAGGAGCTGGCCGCGCAGATGCAGCGCGCCTGCGGGCGTTTGAAGTCCCGGCTGCTGGGCGGCTGACGACGCGGTTGCAAGGGGGGAGCGAGGAGTCGCCGGGTGGAGAGCAAGTTCAGATTCCAGCAGGGACTGACCGGCGAGGGCGAGCAGTTCGAGCAGGGCCGCGATTATAGCAAGCGGCTGCAGGATCTGGGCCGCAGCCTGATCGCCGGGCTCTACATGCTGGTGCGCAACGTCAAGCTCTACGCGCCCGACAACGTCATCTTCGACAAGCCGCTGGACCAGCTGGTCGAATGCGTCAACACCCTGATCGCCATGGAGGGCGAACTCAACCTGCAGTGCGCCGGCGAGTCGTTCTACCTCAACAACATGCTGCTGCGGGTGGATCTGAAGTCGGCCGCCAACATCCGCCAGCTCGCCCGCGCCTTCGAGGAGCACGACCTGGGGGGCTTCAACCTGGAGCAGCAGGTCAACCAGGCCGAGCTGCGCCGCTTCATGCACATCTTCGTGGCCGACCGGGCCGAGCAGGCCGGCGAGCGGGGGGTGTCGGCCCACAAGCTCCAGGCGCTCAAGCTGCGGCGCTTCGAGAAGCTGCAGCAGATCCTGGAGCGCCAGCAGCAGGACGACACCGCGCCGCAGACCGACCGCAGCCTGGACCGCAAGCGCTACGGCCTGGTGGTCTACGCCCGCACGGTGGTGTTCATACGCAACTTCTTCGCCGGCCTCCAGGGCGAGGCGCCCGAGCTGCCCATGGGCAAGTGCGTGCATCTTATCCAGGACCTGGTCGACGTCTGCCACGAGCAGCGCAGCCACTTTCTGGGTGTGACCACGGTGGACAAGGGCGAGGCCTACCTGGCCTTCCATTCGGTCAACGTGGCCTTGCTGGCCATCGTCTTCGGCGCCGAGCTGGGCCTGGACAAGGCCCGGCTGCGCGAGCTGGGCATCGCGGCGCTGTTCCACGATATCGGCAAGGTCGATCTGCCCGTCGAGCTGGTCGAGAAGGGCGGCCGGCTGACGCCTCACGAGAAGCGTCAACTGGTCCGTGCGCCGCTGCTGGGGGTGATGCGTCTGCTGCGCGCCAACCGCCTCGACGCCCGCTGTGTCCAGTGCATCCTGGCGGCCTTTCACCAGGCCACCGACTGGGGCCGGCCGGTCAAGGACGCCCGCGGCCAGCTGCACCACGTGGCCCAGCAGGCCGACCTGGGCGTTTACGAGCGCGTCGTCGCCATCGTCGATGCCTACGACCGCCTGGTCTTCCAGCAGGCGCTCAACCCGGACCTGGCCGTGGCGGTGATGAACAGCGATCTGGTCCACCGCTTCGACCCGGAGCTGCTGCGCATCTTTTCGCACCTGATGAAGGGCTACACCAGCCGCATTCTCAGCGAGACCGGCGAGAAGTTGGAGCTGTTCTGAGCGAGAGCGAGCGCGTCTCAGTCGCAGACCTCATCGGGCGCCAGCGGCGGGGCCGGCTCGCCCGGACCGACGATATCCAGCCAGTGGAACCAGATGGGGTGGCGCTCGCGGTACCACTGCAGCACCTCGAGCAGGCGCTGCTGGTGGTCGGTCGTGATCACCTCGGGCGGGATGCGGTCGAACACGATGCGGATGCGGCCCTCGTCCAGGTAGTCCAGCGCCTCGGAGGCCAGGGTCTGCAGCTCGTTGCGGATGCGGCCCGAGTCGGCGATCTTGACCGGCCGGGCGTAGAAGTCCTCGCCGTAGATGAACCGGATCAGCAGCGGGTTGAACACCAGCCGGTTCTGCTCGTCTTCTTCGAGCAGGCGCAGGGTGAAGGTGATGAACTTGTCGCCGCGCGGCGTGGCCGTGCAGACCGTGGTGCGGTAGACGCCCGGGGCCACCTCCTCGACGCCCGGCGCGCCGGTGTAGGGATCGGGGCTCATGAAGCCCACCAGCGCCGCCGACTCCCAGTTCTTTTCGGGGAAGAAATCATCGGCCCGCAGCACCCGGGCATCGAGCGGCAGGCCGGCATCGCGCGCGTCGCGGATGGTGAGACGGTAGTGCGCGATCTTCTCGTCGTCCGGCGCGGCGTCCATCAGCGCCGCCAGCTGCCGGCCGAAGTCGTCTGCTTCCGGGTCGAGGCGCATCACGTGCTGCTCCTTCTCGTGGGGCAGCTTGTAGTCCGAGGTGAACACCACCAGCGAGGCGTCGATGTCGTGCATCTCGGCCAGGGTGGCCGCCTGCAGCGCCTCGGCCGAGGCGGAGTAGCCGTCGACCAGCAGCACGTGCGGCCGGCCCTGATCGTCGGACCAGCTCTCGATGTGGAAGGTGGGGGCATAGGTGCCCGACTCGATGAACACGCCGCGGCCGTTGGGCAGGCGCCAGCCGTCCTCGACCAGGTGGGCGCCCTGCTCCTCCCACTCCTGCCATAGCCCGCCGAGCCGCATGGTGCGGCTCTTGCCGCCCAGGGTCCAGACGTGCACGTGCTCGGGCGCGATGCCGGGGTAGGTCTGCTGGATGGCCTCCATCACCAGCCGCCGCGGGGTGCGGAAGTCGATCAGCACCGAGCGCTCGGCCGCGGTGTCGACCACCGCCCGCGGCAGCAGCAGGTTGCCCATGTAGCCCTCCCAGGGCCGGGCGACGTGCAGCGGCTGATTGAACAGGTGCAATATGGTGCAGGAGCCGGTCTCGGCGCCCTGGGCGAAGCGCGAGGTGTTCTCCAGCGTGTCGATGGCCGCGCCCCAGAGGGTGATGCCGGCCTCCTTGACCTCCTGGTAGAAGTCCTCGAAGCTGTAGCCGCGCTCGTTCAGCAGCCGGGCCACCCGCCGGTCGAGCCACTCGGCCACCCGCGGCCGGGCGTAGACGCGGCCGAAGCCGAGCTGGGGGTTGGAGCCCATCTCGGGGGTCTCGCCGGCCTTGGGCATCAGACCCTCGCCCAGCGAGACCATGATGGCGTGGTTCTCGGGCAGCTCGCGGGCGGCGAACCACAGCGATTCGCTCATGGCATAGGCGCTGATGGCATCGGCGTCTTTTTTGACCTGGTTCAGCTCGGCCTTGGGCAGGCCGCGGCCCTCGCCGTAGCGGCCGTAGAGCCGCGTGCCCAGGGCGGTCACCGCCGCGGTCATGGCCATCAGCCGCTCCATGCGGCCGTCCATGAACGAGATCTGGCGGGTGAACTCCTCAGCCGGCTCGGCCCGCTTCCACTCGATCTCAACGTTCTGCAGCATCAGGTGGAAGCGGCCCAGGATGGGCCGGGTATCGAAGGCCCACTGGGCGATCCGGTCTCTCTGCTCCCGTTCCTGCTCGCTCGGGCTCATGTGTATGCCTCCCCTGCGGTCGATCCGAGAACAACGTGCAATCGACACATCACCACGACAGGGACGCTATCACCGCCGCTTCGACCGCACAAGCGGCAAGGGGTCTGGCCAGGGCGGCTTAGCGGCTGGCGTGGCGGCGCTGGAGCGCAGGCTCGTTCGCGGGGGCCGGCTGGGCCGGCTGGGCCCCCTGGCGGGCCGGCGCCATCTCGCGCAGGATGTGGCCGAAGTCGAACTCGCGGGCGGTGTCGCGGATCAGGCCGGCCTGGCGCTCGGCGCGGCCGCTGAGCTCGCCGTGCACCAGGTGGCCGGTTCGGTGGACCATTTCGCCGACGCGCAGCGGCTTGTGCCACAGGTGGCGCCGGTTGGACCACATGTTGCGCATGACGATGCGCACCACGTCGTCGAGCACGCTCATGCCCGAGCCGGCGCAGCCCTGGATGGTGAAGGTGCCGTCGAGCAGCAGCTCGTCGATGGGCCGCAGCATGGCGGCGAACAGGTCACCGGCGGTCGGATCGGGCCGGTCGGCCAGAAAGCGCATGGTCACCCGGTCGAAGTCGTGGCTGTGGGCGTCCGAGCCGCCCCAGGGATGCAGCATGGAGCGCTGCTCGGCCTGGATGCGTTCGGCCAGCTGGCGCGCCCGCGGAAAGCGCAGGGCGGTGCGCGGCGGCAGCCGCTGGCCGAGCAGCAGCCGGTTCTGGAAGGCCACCAGATCTTCGAGGATGCGGCTGCTCACCGCCGGGTAGCCGCCGTTGACCGTCTCGACGATGCGCGCCCGCGAGATCAGGTCGAAGGTGGCTTCCAGCGACAGCGCATGGCCGTCGAAGGGGTGCGCCAGGCCGCAGGCCAGGCCGTGGGCGGCGCAGTACGCCAGCACCTTGCTGGTCTGCAGCTCGGCGGCGCCTTCGGCCCGGCAATGGGTATACAGATCCTCGATGCGCGCCTGGCTGAGGCCGAAGTGGGGGCCGAAGGGCCCGGCCACCGGCTCCGGACCGCCGTAGACCAGCACCTCGGGCGCGCGCCGCAGTGCACCGTCCACGTCGAAATCGACGCAGTTGAACTCGCCGCAGGCGGCCAGCCGCGGTTCGGCCGCGGCCGCGGCCAGCAGGGCGTCGGGCAGCCGGTGGCTGGCGGCGTTCATGTGATCGGTGACCGCGATGACGCCCAGCGGTTCGGGATTGCGCCGGCCCAGCAAGCCGCGCAGCCGCTCCACGGTGGTGAAGCATTCGCTCCAGCGCACCGGGGTGTCCTGGCCCAGGATGCGGCGGATGGCGCCGCCGATCATGTCATCCATCTCGGAGGCCGGGCCGTTGGAGGCTGCGGTGTGCACGTGGGTGATGGCGCGGACGGGGTAGCGGCGGCTCATGCTCGGGCTCCTGTTCCGGGGCGGCTCCCGTTGTGGCTGCTGATGCTGCGGCGTTGATCTAGCAATAATCGCGCCATCGGGCAAGCGCGTAAGGCCCTGATATTTCGTAGGTCACGAAAATAAAGGTGTGCTCCTGACGCACACATCCGTGACAGGGAGTCACGCCGGGGCGGCTCGCTCAGGGCAGCGAGCAGGACGAGTCCTGGTGGCAGGCGTCGTCCAGGATGCGGTCGCCGTGGCTGGCGAAGTAGTGACCGGCCAGGCTGTTGAGGTACTCGTCGGCGTTGAAGCGCTTGGACGGGTCGGTGATGAAGAAGGAGTGGCTGCCGCAGGGGCGCATGTGGGCGAAACGGATGCCCGAGCGGCCGGACGCGGTGGGCACGTCCAGGCGCAACTCGCGGCCCGGCTCGGGCCGCGGCGCGTCGAAGCCGTTGCCCGCGGCCAGATCGGCCAGGGCGTCCGGGTCGAACAGCACCTCCTGACCGGCGGCGTTGGGCGGGTGGCGTCCCAACCCGCAGATGCCCTCGTAGACGTGGTTCTCGATCAGCCAATCGTTGGGGCTCATGCCGTAGCGCGGATCGGCGTCCAGGTAGGGCAGGATGCCGGCCGCCCGGGCCACCGCGGCGTGGATGTCGACCGGGTTGTTGGGATCGCCCAGGGTGACGATCAGCAGCAGATCCGAGGGCGTGGCGCCCTCGGGGCGGATGGACAGCGGCTCGGCGAAGTGGTGGCGGGCGTAGTTGATCGGATCGGCCGGCTCCAGCGCGGTCTGGGCCAGCCCGATCAGCCGCCTGAGATCGGGCGAGCCGCGGTGCATGCCCCAGCCGGCCGCCGGCGAGCGCAGCGGCTCGCCAGCGCGGTAGTCGGGCTCGGTCTGGGCGTGGTACCAGACGTCCTGCTGCCAGCGGTCGAAGGCGGCCAGCAGCCGGCTGTCGGCGTCGAGCAGGCGCACGGCGAAGCGGTCGCCGGCGTCGGCCTGCATGTGCACCGCGCAGCGCGGTCCGGGCCGGATGCGGGCCCGGTGCACCGCGTCGCGATCCAGGTTGGTCACCTCGAGCAGATCGCCCGGCCGGGCGTCGATGCCGACGGCGATGGGCAGCCGGCGCAGCTCGCGGGTCAGCCCGGCGACGTAGCTCAGGTCCATGCCCCCCTGGCCGGCAGCGGCCGGCTCGGCCACGATCACCGGCCCCAGGGCCCGCAGCACGGTGTCGTAGCGCACCGACTCCTGCTTCGAGCGGCTGGTCAGGTAGGTCAATCCGCCGCCGCCGGCCACCGGGGCCGAGGCGACGATGGCCGGCTCCAGCGCGCCCAAAATGGTCGAGAAGATGCCGCCCATGGACGAGCCCCAGCAGAAATAGGGTTGATCGCCACCGCCGGCGTCGACCGTGCCGTCGCCATCGAAGTCGCCGGCCGCATCCCGGTGGCCGTCGCCGTCCTGATCCAGCGCCCACGAGCGACTGCCGTCGAAGCCGCGCAGCACGCGCACGAGTTGCAGCAGATCGACGATGGACTGGCGCAGCACGTCGCGGGTGTGGAAGGCATAGGTGCTGAAGGTATCGCCACCGGCGTCGATGGCGCCGTCGCCGTCCAGATCGCGGGCGCGGCCCTCGAGGAAGGTCTCGGCGAAGGGCAGGTAGCCGCGGGCCTCGGCCAGCGAGCGGATCAGGCTGCGCTCGAAGGCGCCGATCTTGACCCCGTGGCCCCAGGCGTCGATGCCGGCCGAGGCGATGCCGTACCTGGCCAGCACGTTGGCGAAGGCCAGAAACTCCACCCGCGCCTGGCCGAAGCCGTGGGCGTAGACGGCCACCGGAAAGGGCTGGCCGTGGTGGGCGGTGGCGCGCGGTACCACCAGGGTGAAGGGGATGCGGCTGGGCTGCACCCGGGCGCGGCCGCTTTGTGCGTCGAGGTCGAAGGTCCAGTCCCAGATGAAGTCGCTGTCCGGATCGCTGAGCAGATCGGGCGAGGTGAAGTGGCCCTGGACCACGTGGGCCACGTGCTCCATGTCGGCGAGCAAGGCCTGGCCCTGGGCCTGGCTGATCTCGAAGGCCGGGATCAGCACCGTGCGGGCCAGATCCTGCAGCAGCTGGCGCTCGAACACGTAGGGTCGTGCGCTGGCCGCGGGGTCGCGCGCCAACGCCGGGGCGGCGTCCGCCGGGGCGGTCTCGGCCAGCCAGCCCAGCGGGCCGATGCCGTAGAGCCCCTCGCGGATGGCCACCAGGTCGGCGGTGACCGACTGGGTGGTGAAGCTCCAGGCGTAGGCCACCCGCTCCAGGGCCATGTCCACGCCGCGCTCGCGCCAGCGGGCGAACACCGCCGGCAGCCGGCGCAGCGCCTGGGTGTGGGCCAGGTGGTGCACCCAGGCGAAGGGCGAGCGCACCGGCCGGCCGGCGGTGTCGACCAGCCGGTCGGTCAGCACCACGGCGTAGCGGGTGCGCTCGCGCAGCGGCACCACCGGGCGCAGGATCAGGGTGTTGCTGGCGCGCTCCCAGGCGGTGCGCAGCCCGTCGGCGACCGGGCTGCCCGGCGGGTGGACGTTGGGCACGTCCAGCCGGCCGTCGCCGTCGCTGTCCTCGTCCGGATCCAACCGGCCGTCGCCGTCGCGGTCCTCGTCCGCGGTCTCGAACACCAGCGCTGGCGAGTCCTGGCGCGGATCCGAGGGGTGGTAATGGGTGTCCGGCTGCAGCAGGTGGGGGAAGTTGCCGCGGTCCATGTCCAGCAGCACCGGCTGGCCGAAGCCGGGGCTGTCGGGTTGGATGTCGATCAGGTAGACGGCGTCGTCGGACCAGTCCAGGTTGTCGCGCTGGCGCCGGTCGAGCGCGTCGAGGTCGATGGGGGCGTCGAAGGAGACCGTGATCGGGCCGTAGCTGGCGAAGCCGTCCAGCGTATCGAGCTGGGCCCGCACCCGGGTCTCCAGCCGCGAGTCGGACCGCACGCCCACGTTCAGCCGGCGGCCGGTGGGCGAGCTGGGATCGGGCCGGGTGCCCAGGTCGTTGGGAAAGGGGATGTCCGGAAAGGGCCGGGTGTCCATCTGGTGCACGATGCGCGGCCCGTCGCCCGGCGGCGCCAGCCGCAGGCCCTCGGGCGCACCGCAGGCGACCAGCAAGGCCACGGCGCAGCCGGCCGGCCACCAGCGTCCGCCGCGCCACCCGGTCAACACCTCGTTCAGCGCTGTGCGCATGCGATCTCCCATCAAATGACAGCGGCTGCCAGTTTATCGAAAAAGCCGCGGCGAGAAAAGAGGCTTGGACCGTCCGGCCGGGGCCCCTATGCTCGGTATGCACGGGGACGGAGGTCTCCGCGGAGGGGGACGAGGTCTCCGCGAAGGGGGACGGAGGGCCCGGGGAAGGACGGAGGTGCGATGAACCGGATGCTGCTGTTCGCCTTGATCGGTGGCGGCCTGGTGGTGCTGCTGTGGCTGATCGGCCAGAGCCTGTGGCGCCGCCAGCGCGGCCGGCGCGTCGAACACCGGGCCGCCGAGCGCGAGCGCCTGGCCCGCGACGAGCCCGGCGGACGGCCCGCCGACCCGATCGAGGTCGAGAGCCCGGCCGTGGTCGAGCCGCGGGCGGCCCGCGACGCCTGTCCGCGCTGCGGCGCTCCGGTGCGGGTGACCGACCACCAGGCCCGCTCCGTCGACGGCCAGCGGCTGCGGGTGGCCGTGGTCGAGTGCAGCCGCTGCGGCCTGGAGCGCGAGCTTTACTTCCGCCTCATCCAGCAGCAGCCCCATTGACCGCGTTTGCACACGGGCGCCGATGCTGCTACACAGCTGGGCCCATGAACGCCGATAGGGCTCGAATTCTGCCGTTGGAGGCCTGCGCCGACGGCGCCGTCGGCGGCAAGGCGGCCGGGCTGGCCCGCCTGCTGGCGCTGGGCCTGCGGGTGCCGGACGGTTTCGCCATCGCCGCTGCCGCCGCCGGACCGGCGCCAGGGGAGCTCGAGCGGGCCTACCGCGCCCTGGGCGCGGAGGAGGTGGCGGTGCGTTCCTCGGCCGCCGACGAGGACGGCGCCGGACGCTCCTTCGCCGGCCAGTACCGCACCGTGCTCGGCGTGCGCGGTCTCGAGGCGCTGCAGCAGGCCGTGGCCGAATGCCTGGCCAGCGCCGAGGCCGCCCGGGTGGCCGCCTACCGTAACGGTGCCGCCGCCCCGCGGCCGGCGGCGGCCGGCGGCGGCCGCATCGGCCTGGTCGTCCAGCGCATGGTGCCGGCCGCCAAGGCCGGGGTCCTGTTCACCGTCGATCCGGTCAGCGCGCGGCGCGACCGCCTGGTGATCGATGCGGTCAGCGGGCTGGGCGAGGCCCTGGTCGGCGGCCACGCCCGGCCCGACCACCACCTGTTGGACCGCGACGGGACCTTGCTGGAGCGCGAGCTTGCCGGCCCGCGGCCACTGCTCGGCAGCGCCGAGCTCGAACGGCTGGCGGCCGAGGCGCTGGCGGCCGAGGCCGCCTGCGGCCAGCCGCTGGATCTGGAGTGGGCCATCGACGGTGCCGGGCGCATCCACTGGCTGCAGGCGCGGCCGGTCACCGCCCTGGGCGCCGACCCGGCCGAGTTCGACTCGAGCGCCGCCGCCGGTCACGTCTACACCCGGGCCAACGTGGGCGAGATACTGCCCGGGGCGGTCTGCCCGCTGGATCTCGACATCACCGCCGCGGCCATCGACCAGGGCATCCAGTGCATGCTGCAGCGCTGCGGCGTGCTCGAACGCCGCATCCGGCCGCTGCACGCGCTGGCCGTCTTCGGCGGCCACCTGTTCATCGATCTCAACGCCATGCTGCCCATGACCCGCGGCGTGGGCGGCTCCTCGGCCGAGCAGCTGACCCTGGCCATCTGCGGCCGCCGGGTCGACGAACTGCGGCCCGGCCCGGCGGCGCCGCGGCCGCTGCGGCTGCGCAACGGCCTGCGCTACATGCGCTACGTGTTCAGCGCGCCGCGGCGGGTTGCGGCGCTGGCCCGGCGGCTGCGGGACTTCCGGCTGGCCGAGCCGGATTCGCCGTCCGGCCGCTGGCAGGCCATCGACGCCGCCCTGCCGCTGCTGGTGGAGGCCTACGAGGCCCACATCCAGTCCTCGGCCGGCTCGGGTCTGGCCGCCGGGGTGCTCAACGGCATCCTCACCCGCGGCCGGGCGCCTACCGCGGCCGACGAGGTGCGCCTGGCCCGGTTGCTCGGCGGCGCCGGCGGAGTGGAGAGCGCCGACATGGTCCAGGCGCTGGAGGGCCTGGTCGACACCATCGCCGCCCAGCCGCAGGCGCACGAGCGCTTCGCCGCCGTGCCGGCAAGCGCGGCCCTGGCCTGGCTGCGCAGCCCGGCCGCCGGACGCGCCGGCCGGCGCTTCGCGCTCTTCTTGCAGCGCCACGGCCACCGCGCCCTGGTCGAGCTGTCGCTGCAGCAGCCGGGCTGGCGCGACGATCCGCTGCCGCTGGTGCGTTCCATGCAGGCGGCTGTCCGGGCGCGGGCGGCGCAGCTGCCGGCGGGGCGCGAGGAGCGGTCGCCGGCCTTGGCCTTGCAGGCCGCGTTGGGCCTGGCACGCCACATGGTGCGCCGGCGCGAGGCCTCCAAATCGCTGCTGGTCGAGACTGTCGACCGCTTCAAGCGCGCTTACCGCGGCCTCGGCCGGTCCGCGGCCGCGGCCGGCCGGTTGGCGGACGACGAGGCCGTGTTCTTTCTCACCCACGCCGAGTTGGGCCGAATGGCCCGTGACGAGGCCGGCGACTGGGCCGCGCGGGCCGCCGCCCGCCGGGCGCTGTACCAAAGGCAGCGCCGGCTGCGCTACCCCCTGTTGAGCGTGGGCGCGCCGGCGCCGCTGGGCAGCGGGACCGAGCGGGGTACTGCCGCACCAGCGGACGGGTTGCTGCGCGGCAACCCGGTCAGCCCGGGCCGGGTCCGCGGCCGGGCCCGGGTGGTGCGCACCCTGGAGCAGGCCGAGACCATTGAGCCGGGCGAGATCCTGGTCACCGAGGTGACCGATGTGGGCTGGTCGCCCTACTTCCGGCTGATCGCCGGGCTGGCCACCGAGGTGGGCAGCCCCATCTCCCACGGGGCGGTGGTCGCCCGCGAGTATGGCCTGCCGGCTGTGGTCAACCTGGCCGGCGCCTGCCATGCGGTGGCCAGTGGTCGGCTGGTGGAGCTCGACGGCGATGCCGGCACCCTGCGGCTGCTGGATGAACGGCCTCTGCAAGAGTCGGACGAGACCGCGGAACGGAACCCAGCGGAAAGGACGAGCGCATGCTGACCAAGTACGACGAGTGGACCTGCCACCAGGTGGTCGAGACCTTCGACGCGGTGGGCACCAGCGACCGCGCCTGGACCGAGAAGATCTGGCTCAACCTGCACGACCTGGCCGGCGAGCTGGTGGTGGCCTGCGGCCTGGGCGTCTATCCCAACCGCGACGTGCTCGACGGCTTCGCCTGCGCCAATGTCGGCAACAGGGTACAGACCAACGTGCGCGCCTCGCGGGCGCTGCGGCCGCGCATCGACGAGCTGGCGGTCGGTCCGCTGCGCTACGAGGTGATCGAGCCCTTCGAGCGCATCCGGGTGCGCAGCGACGACGACAGCCAGGGGTTGAAGATGGACGTCGAGTTTTTGGGCCGCATGCAGCCGCTGGAGGAGGAACCGCAGTTCGGCCGCTCCAAGGGGCGCGTTTTCGTGCACACCCAGCGCTATGCCCAGCTCGGCCGTGCCCGCGGCTGGGTCGAGGTCGACGGCCGCCGCTTCAGCGTCGACGAGGAGGGCTTCCGCGCCCAGCGCGATCACTCCTGGGGCATCCGCATGGGCGTGGGCGCACCCGAGACCGGCGTGCAGATGCCCGACGTGGCCAGCTTCACCTCGATGATGATCAACTGGTTGGTGCTGCAGTTCGGCGACTGGGGCGTGCAGTGCTACCTGATCGAGCGCGGCGACGGCCGGGTGGAACGGCTGACCGGCGCCCTGGTCCATCCGCTGGGCTCCGACCGCCAGCCCATCCCCATCACCCGCGTGGAGCACGACTACAGCTACCATTCGGGCGCGCCGCGCATGCGGGCCGGCACGGTGACCTTCCACCTGGCCGACGGCGGCCGCAAGCGCATCGAGATGGACGAGTTGACCACCATGTACCTGCGTGGCGGCGGCTACCTGGGCGTGGACGACTACTATCATGGCCTGTGGATGGGCGACGACTGGCGGGCCGGGGAACGCTGGCAGGTCGATCAGCAAGAGGTTGCCGATCGGGCCCACGGCCTCAACGACACCGTGGTCGCCTGCCGCTGCGGCGGCGAGACCGGCTATGGCATCGTGGAAAACCTGATCCTGCCGCCTTTCTCCAAGTACGGCTACTAGCCCCGCAAACCGCGCCGGGCCGACTGCCGGGTCGCCTCCAGCGGCGGTGTACAAAGTTGGCCTTTGCTCCATACAATGCTGGGCGAGATGTATTGAGTTCTCGATTCGACGAGGAGGCGATCATGGAGGTGATGGAGGCGATCAAGGACCGGCGCACGGTGCGCGATTTCAAGCCGGATCCGATTCCCGAGGCGGTGATGGCCGAGATCTACGAGGCGGCCGTGTGGGCGCCGTCGCACCGCAACGCCCAGCCCTGGGAGTTCATCGAGGTGGGCCCCGAGGCGCGGGCCGAGCTGCTGGGCATGTTGCAGCAGAAGCTCGACGAGCTGCTGGCCAGCGGCCAGGTGCCGCCGCCGGCGCGCCAGGGCTTCGAGTCGCTGAAGCGGGACTTCGGCGGGGCGCCTAAACTGGTGGCGGTGGTCAGCCGGCCGCCCGAGATGGACATCGACGGCTTCGAGTTCCCGCTGGCGGCCGCCATGGCGGTGCAGAACATGTCGCTGGCCGGCTGGGCCCACGGGGTGGGCATGGTGTGGTTGACCCTGGGCGCGGCACCGCCGGCCCGCGGCGTGCTGGGCATCGCGGAGGGCTACACCGGCGTGGCCCTGCTGGCCATGGGCTACCCGCAGCAGACCCCGCCCCCGCCGCCGCGCGAGCCGGCCGACAAGCGCATTCGCTCGGTGGGCTGAGGCGGATGAGCGGCCTCAGTTGCCGAACATCGGGCCGTCGGGGCCGAGGTGGCAGGAGTAGCAGCCGAAGCCGGAGCGGGTGATGATGCTGAAGCTGGACACGCCCAGCGCTTCGGCCATCTCGGGCACCAGCCGGTCGAGCTTGAGATCGGTGGTGTCCGGGTGGCGCTCGAACTCGGGTCCCAGCAGGACCTCGCCGCTGAGCCGCGGCAGGTGATCGGTGGGCATGCGGTAGTCGCCGCCGGCGGCGCCCGGCCCGTGGCAGGTGGCGCAGTCGAAGTCGCGGTAGCGTTCCGGCCGCCAGGCGCGGAACACGGCAGCGGCGCGCGGCACCACCTGGCGCCGCATGTGGGCCATGCGCCGGGCCTGGTCCATCGCGGCCCAGGTCGACCGCTCGCCGTCCGGGCCCGGCGGGCCGATGCGCTTGGGGTAGCAGCCCACCAGCAGCAGCACCGCCCCGAGCGCCAGCGGCAGCCAGCCGGGGGTGGGGGACGGCCGAGAGATCCATGATTCTTCCATGGCGGTCAGCATAGCACTTCGGGCGAGGAAATTCAGGACCGCCCCATTGAGGGTATCGATAAATCCAAACTTACGTATTCGTTGCGCAGGCTGACATTCCCAACCGATGGATTGATCAACACAGCCAGCTTTTCGACACCCTCAATAGCGGGGAGGAGTGTAGGGAGGAGATGCAGGGTTTGACCGGCCCGCGGCAGCGTGCTAGGAGGCTTCTGGTCTACTACTTCCAGAATTCCTCGCACGGCGCGACGAATCTACGCTGCTTCCCGAA
>CAYVQE010000037.1:27774-41512 GCA_964454005.1 uncultured Myxococcales bacterium | reverse complement strand
GCTTCGAGCGCGGCGGGGCCACGCCGCGCCTCGCGCCGGCCGGCATGGCGGGCGCGCCGCCGGCGTCAGGACCTCGGCCGGTGGCAGCCGCAGCCGGCCGCGGGCTGGACGAAGAACCGTCGCGGCCGCTGCACGAGTGGCAGTTGGTCGGCCGGCTGTGGAACACCTACCTGCTGCTCTGCGATCGGGAGCGGCTGGTGGTGGTCGACCAGCACGCCGCCCACGAGCGGGTCACCTTCGAGCGGCTGCGGGCGGCGGCCGCGCGCGACGGCGTGCGCCAGCAGCGCCTGCTGGTGCCGGTGCAGCTCGAGCTGGGCCCGGCCGGGGCCGAGGCGGCCGCGGCCGAGCGCGAGCGGCTGGCCGCGGTGGGCATCGAGATCGAGCCCTTCGGCCCGAGCGTGATCAGCGTCAAGGCGGTGCCGGCGCTGCTGGCCGAGGTGCCGGTGGTCGAGCTGGTGCGCGATGCGCTCGACGAGCTGGCCGAGTCCGAGGCCGCCGGCGCTTGGGAGCAACGCCGGCTGGCGGTGTTGAGCCGCATGGCCTGCCACGGCTCGGTGCGCGCCGGCCAGGTCCTGGGCGAGGCCGAGGTGCGCAGCCTGCTGGAGCAGGTCGAGGCCATAGACTACGGCGCCCTGTGCCCCCACGGCCGCCCGGTGCTGGTGAGCTTCGACCGCCGCGAGGTCGAGCGTTGGTTCCACCGCGGCTGAGTCGGCCGCCGCGGCTGGTGGTGGTCTGCGGCCAAACCGCCTCGGGCAAGGGTGGGTTGGCCCGGGCGCTGGCCCGCCGGCTGGACGGCGAGATCGTCGCCGCCGACTCGCGCAAGATCTACCGCGGCCTGGACATCGGCACGGCCAAGCCGGATGCGGTCGCCCGGGCCGAGCTGGGTTATCACCTGATCGACGTGGCCGAGCCCGACGAGGTGTTCTCGGCGGCGCGTTACGCCGCGCTGGCCGATCGGGCCATCGCCGCCATCGCCGGCCGCGGCCGCCTGCCGCTGGTGGTCGGCGGCACCGGACTGTACTTGCGGGCGTTGCTGTATGGGCTGATCGACACCCCGCCGGCCGATCAGGAGCTACGCCGCCGGCTCGAGCGGCAGCACCGGCAGCGGCCCGGCAGCCTGCACGCCGAGCTGCGCCGGGTCGATCCGGCCGCGGCGGCGCGCATCGCACCGGGCGACGCGCTGCGCCTGGTGCGCGCGCTCGAGGTCCACGCCCTGACCGGCCGGCCGCTGAGCGCGGTGCAGGCCGACCACGGCTTCGACCGCCCGCGCTACCCGGCCTACGCCCTGGCCGTGGCCTGGCCGGCCGAGCAGCTGGCCGAGCGCATTGCGGCCCGCGTCGATCGCATGCTGGCGGCCGGCTGGCTGGACGAGGTGTGCGCGCTGCGTCGCGCCGGCGCCGGTCGGGTGCTGCGGGTGGTCGGCTACCGGCAGCTGGCCGCCCACCTCGACGGCGCCTGCAGCCTGGACCAGGCCCGCCGGGCCATCCGCCGCGCCCACCGCCGCTACGCCCGGCAGCAGCGCAAGTGGTTCCGCGCCGACCCGGCGGTGCGCTGGCTCGACGCCCCGGTCGACGCCGAAGTGCTGGCCGAGCGGCTGCGCCGCTGGCTCGTCGGCCAGGCGGCTGAGACTCAATTGTAGTTGTAGCCGACGCGCAGGAAGAAGCTCTGGAAGGTATCGCTGTACTCACCCAGCCCGTCGGCCGAGCCGTCTTCCAGCATGTACTGCGTCAGGTCGTAGCCCAGCCCGATGTGGATGGCGTCGATCACGTCGATGTCGACGCCGGCGAACACGTTGAAGCCCAGGCCCGAGCCGCCCACATCTTCGCCGGCCGAGACCAGGTACAGGATGCCGCCCGAGGCGAACAGGCGCAGCACCGGGTCGTAGAGCATCAGGTAGATGTCGATCGAGGCGTAGGGCGACATGTAGCTCGCGCTCAGGGCCAGCTCGCCCGCACCGGCGTCGATGCTCGACGAGGTGGACCCGTAGCCCAGCCGCAGCAGGAAGGCCGGCTTGAGCCCGGTGTCCAGCGCCAGCCGGTAGGTCAGCTCGGCGCGCCACTGCATCTGCTGCGCCTCCCAGGCGTCGTCGCTGTCCGAGTAGGCGTACTCCAGCCCCAGGGCCATGTCGAACATGCCGCCCACGCCGATGTCGCGCACCACCGGGATGTCCAAAAAGGTGCCCAAAAACAGCCGGCCGTCGAAGCGCAGGCCCGGATACAGGCTGGCCTCGTGGCGCGGGTGCAGCCCGGCGCGGTGGTGGAAGGAGACCCCGGCGCTGACCAGGGCGTCGTTGACCGAGGAGGCCGGGCGCGGTTCCCGCTCCGGCTCGGGCGCGGCCCGGGCCTCGGCCCGGCCGGCCTCGCCCGCGTCGGCCTGTTCTTTTGCGGGTGGCTCGGCGGCCGGGGCGCTGGGGCTGGTCTTCGGCTCGGGCTGGTCATCGCTGCGGGCCCAGGCCGGCAGGACGGAGTCGTCGCCCGTGCCGCCGGTCCCGGGCTCAGGTTCGGGCTTGGGCTCGGGTTTGGGCTCGGGCTCAGGCTCGGGCGCGGCCGCCGCGGGCGCGCCCAGATCGAGCGCCTCCAGGATGGCGGCGGCCACCTCGTCGGCCTTGGCGCGCGGGAAGCGGGCCCGGCGCAACCGGTAGCCCTTCTTGAAGACCACCCGCCCGTCGGCGCCCATGGCCCGGACCCCGACGATGAAAGCGCCGCGTTTGCGGTAGGCCGTGCCGGTGATCACCGCCGCCAGCTTCATGCGCTCGGCCAGCCGGCGCACCCCGCGCGGCTTGAAGGCGCCGCGGCGTTTGATGCGGCTCTTGCGCGCGATGCGCAGGTACTGGCGGTAGGCCACCAGGCGCACGCCCTTGCGCTTGAGCGCGCGGGCCACCGCCACCCATGCCTTCTTGCCCAGCTTGGCCCGGCCCGTCTTGTCGCGGAACTTGGCCACCACTGCGTTCTGGGCCGCGGCCGGGGACGGCGCCGCGGCCGCCAGCAGAAACGCGGCCAGCAACCCGACCGGCCCCAGACCCATCCAGCGTATCGTCCTCGCCATTGCCACCCTTCCGTTCTGCTCCGGTGTTCAGCGTTGGTCATTATCTGTGCTGCACCGCGCCCATGTCAAGCTGAGACAAGCACTTATGGCGGTGGTCGGACCACGCCGGCCCGTGCGGCGGGGTCGCTATCGAGTTGACAGCTGCCGCGGGCATGGCCGATGTTGTTCGGGCACGGCGCTGGGCTGTGTTGCGATGGGGGTTGGCGGATGGCAGAGCCGGAAAACGGGACGAGCTTCGGGCGGGTGGCCGTGATCGGCACCGGTCTGATCGGCTGCTCGCTGGCCGCGCTGCTCAAGGGCCGGGGGGTGGTCGACGAGGTGATCGGCATCGATCGGCAGCAGGCGCATCTGGAGATGGCCGAGCGGCTGGGCTTCATCGATCGCGGCCGCGACGACGCGGCCCGCGGCGTGATGGGCGCCGAGGCGATCGTGCTGGCGGTGCCGCTGGACGAGGTGTTCAAGGTCATGGACGCGATCGGCCCGGACGTGCGCCCGGGCGCGGTGATCTGCTGCGCCGCCGGCACCACCGCCCGGCTGCGCCACCAGCTGGTGCGCTTCGTGCGCTCGGCCGAGAACCTGGTGCCGGGCTATCCCCTGGTGCACCTGCGCGGCCAGGGCGCCGGCGCGGCCGCGCCCGGCCGGCTCGACGGCCGGACCTGCCTGCTGGCCGCCGGCGGGCCGCTGCCGCACAAGGCGGTGGACCGGGCCGAAGCCCTGTGGGCCGCCGCCGGACTGCGGCCGCAGCGGCTGGCTCCAGACGCCTTCGAGGCCGCGGTGGCCGGCAGCGGGCTGTGGCCCGAGCTGCTGGCGCTGGCGCTGGGCCGGGTGGCCGGCCGTGGCGGCTGGCCCGCCGGGCAGACCGCCCTGCAGACTTGGCTGGACGGGATGGACGCCCCGGTCGAACTCAACCGCTGCCACCAGCTCTACGCCGGCCGGCTGAGCGCGCTGATCGATGAGCTGATCGGCGAGCTGCAGCGCCAGCAGCAGCGGCTGGGAGCCGGCTCCGGCGATGGGACCGACTGTCGCGGCAACGATGCGGCGCGAGGAGCGGGCGATGGCGCGTGAGCGGCCGGTGGTGGCCATCGATGGGCCGGCCGGCTCGGGCAAGTCGACCGTGGCCCGTCGGGTGGCGGCCGCACTCGACTTCACCCTGGTCGACACCGGGGCCATCTACCGCTGCCTGGCACTGTACGCCGGTGAGTCCGGGGTGGCGCCCGATGACGAGACGGCGCTGGCCCGGCTGGCGGCGGCCATGCGGATCGGCTTCGAGCGCGGCGGGTTGGGCGAGCGGGTGTGGTTGGACGGGCGCGAGGTGACCGCCGCCATCCGCACCGCGGCGGTGGCGCAGCTGGCCTCGCAGGTCTCGGCCCAGCCCGCGGTGCGCCGGGCCCTGCTCGAGACCCAACGCGCCTTGGGCCGCGACGGCGGGGTGGTGCTCGAAGGCCGCGACATCGGTACGGTGGTGTTTCCGGACGCCGAGGTGAAGGTTTTTCTGGAAGCCGGCGATGAGGTGCGCGCCCGCCGGCGCTGGGACGAGCTGCACCAGCGGGGCCAGCCCGAGCCGTTCGAGCGCACCTTGGCCGAGGTGCGCCAGCGCGATGAGCGCGATCGCGGCCGGGCGGTGGCCCCGCTGCGGGCGGCGCCGGATGCGGTGCGAATCGACACCGGACCGCTGACCATCGACCAGGTGGTGGCGCGGGTGGTGGCCTTGGTGGAGCAACACCGGGAGCAGTGCCGGCAGCAGCGCCGGGGGCGGGGCGGCTGAATGGAGGTGCTGCGCTCCGAGCACGCCGGCTTCTGCTTCGGCGTCGGGCGGGCCACCCGCTTGGCCGAGCGCCTGCTGGCCACCCCGGGCCCGCCGCTGGTGACCATCGGGCCTCTGATGCACAACCCGCAGGAGGTCGAGCGGCTGGCCCGGGCCGGGGTGCAGGTGGTCGAACGCATCACCGATTGCGCTAACAAGCGGGCGCTGGTGCGCACCCACGGCATCGGCCGGGACGAGACCGAGCTGGCGCAAGGGCTGGGGGTGGAGCTGATCGACGCCACCTGCCCGCACGTCAAGGCGCCCCGCCGGCGCATCGAGCAGCTGGGCCGGGCCGGCAGGACCGTGGTGCTGGTGGGCGACGCCACCCACCCCGAGGTGCGGGCCCAGGTCAGCTATGCCGGCGGCCCCATCCGGGTGCTGCGTTCCGCCGCCGCGCTCGCTGAATTGCCGGCCGCCACCCCGCTCGGGGTGGTCGCCCAGACCACCCTCGACGCCGACCGCTACGCGGCGGTGGTCGATGATTTGCGCCGGCGGTTCGACGACGTGCGGGTCTTCGACACCATCTGTCGCGATGCCCACCAGCGCCAGCGAGCCGGCCGGCGGCTGGCGGCCCGGGTCGACCGGCTGGTGGTGGTCGGCGGCCGCAACAGCGCCAACACCAACCACCTGACCGGCATCTGCCGCCAGGTCCAGCCGCGCACCGTCCACATCGAGACCGAGGCCGAGTTCGGTGCGCTGGAGCTGGGAGCGGCCGAGCGGATCGGCCTGACCTCCGGGGCTTCCACCCCGGAATGGTTGCTGGATCGGGTCGAGCGGGCCCTGCTGAAAATGGGAGAAACCGTTTGACACCCTTGGGCAAAATCAGTATGTTGGCCCGGCCTTGCAGCGGGGCGAGGCGGCTTTTCGGGATCGGACCCTCCGACGTTCCCGGAAGGCGGTGCAGAAATTCGGAGGAATCATTCCTGCCGCTCCGGTCTCCGAGCGTTACGAAACAAAGAGAGCCGAGTGCCCAGGGGCGGTGGCCAGGAATCATCCCAGCCAACGGGGAGTCGAGGAAGTCAGGATGGACAAGGGTCAACAGAAGGGACCGAACGAAGAGCAGAACACCGGCGGCAGCGCGCAGAACGGGGGCGAGGAAGACTTCGCCGCCATGTTCGAGGCCAGCCTCCAACACCAGGAGCTTCGCGAAGGCGAGATCGTCAAGGGCGAGGTCATCGAGCTACGGCCGGATCATGCCGTGGTCGACATCGGCTACAAGTCCGAGGGCACCATACAGTTGGCGGAGTTCGGCAAGAAGCCCGATGGCAAGCCCGGCGTGGGCGTCGGCGACGAGGTTGACGTGCTGCTCGAGCGCTGGGAGGACGAGGACGGCCTGATCGTGCTGTCGAAGGAGAAGGCCGACAAGCTCAAGGTCTGGGACGAGATCAGCGAGGCGGTGGAGAAGGACGAGCTGGTCGAGGGCACCATCGTGGCCCGCGTCAAGGGCGGGCTGAGCGTCGACATCGGGGTCAAGGCATTCTTGCCCGGCTCCCAGGTCGACCTGCGGCCGATCCGCAACCTGGAGAAACTGATCGGCCAGAAGTTCGACTTCAAGATCATCAAGTTCAACAAGCGGCGGGGCAACATCGTGCTCAGCCGGCGGGTGCTGCTGGAGAAGGAGCGCGAGGCGCTCAAGACCGACACCCTGAAGAAGCTCAAGCCGGGGGCCATCCTGCCGGGCATCGTCAAGAACATCACCGAGTACGGCGCCTTCATCGACCTCGGCGGCATCGACGGCCTGCTGCACATCACCGACATGTCCTGGGGCCGCGTCAGCCACCCCAGCCAGATCTTCTCGGTCGGCGACGAGGTCGACGTGATGGTGCTCAAGTTCGACCCCGAGACCGAGCGGGTCAGCCTGGGGCTGAAGCAGATCAACGAGGATCCCTGGACCCACGCCGATGATAAGTACCAGGTGGGCAACAAGGTCAGCGGCAAGGTGGTCTCGCTGACCGACTACGGTGCCTTCGTCGAGCTGGAGGAGGGCATCGAGGGGCTGATCCACATCTCCGAGATGTCCTGGACCAAGCGGGTCAAGCACCCCTCGAAGATGGTGGCCGTGGGCGATGAGGTCGAGGCCATCGTGCTCGACATCGACTCGACCAACAAGCGCATCTCGCTGGGCATGAAGCAGGTCGAGCCCAACCCCTGGTCCATGCTCGAGGAGAAGTACCCGATCGGCTCGGTCATCCGCGGCCGCATCCGCAACATAACCGACTTCGGCATCTTCATCGGCATCGAGGAGGGCATCGACGGCCTGGTCCACATCTCGGACATCTCCTGGACGCAGCGCATCAAGCACCCCAGCCAGATGTTCAAGAAGGGCGACGAGGTCGAGGCCATGGTGCTGCACATCGACCCCGAGAACGAGCGTTTCTCGCTGGGCATCAAGCAGCTGGCCCAGGATCCGTGGACCAAGATCCCGGAGCGGTACCCTCCGGGAACCCGGGTCAATGGCAAGTGCATCAAGGTGACCGAGTTTGGTGCCTTCGTCGAGTTGGAAGATGGCATCGAGGGGCTGATCCACATCTCCGAGATGAGCCAGGAGCGCATCGAGGACCCGCGGCAGGTGGTCAACGAGGGCGATGATGTCGAGGTGATGGTGCTCGACGTCGACCCCGAGGAGCGGCGCATCGCGCTGAGCGTCAAGAGCCTGCAGCTGTCCAAGGGCGAGGAGGACTACCAGGAGTACCTGCGCAAGCAGGGCGACAGCGGCGTGCGCCTGGGCGACGCACTGGCCTCGGCCGGCATCGTCGGTGGCGAGGAAGGCGAAGGTGGCGAGGAAGGCGAAGGGGGCGAGGAAGGCGAAGGGGGCGAGGAAGGCGAAGGGGGCGAGTCGGCCGGAGACGAGAGCGCTGCCGGCGCCACTGCCGAGGCCGACGAATCGGCCGGCGACGACGAAAGCCGGGACGACTGAGCTTTACCCCGCGCGCCAAGCCATCGGGGTTGTAAGAAAGGAGCCCAGGCCGTGACGAAGAGCCAACTGATCGAGGCGGTTGCCGGCAAGCTCAGCAGCGTGTCCAAGAAGGACGTCGAGATCATCGTCGACACCATCTTCAACAGCATGACCGAAGCCTTGACCCGGGACGAACGCATCGAGATCCGCGGTTTCGGCAGCTTCGTATCGAAGATCCGCGAGGCCCGCGAGGGGCGCAACCCCAAGACGGGCGAGAAGGTGTCGGTGCCCCGCAAGCGCACTCCTTTCTTCACGGTGGGCAAGGAACTCAAGGAACGGGTCAACTCGGCCCGGGTGCAGCAGTCGACCCCCCAGTTGTGAGCGTCCCGGCGCCAAGGAACGAGCTTGGGTTTCAGCTGTGGCATCGTCGGCTTGCCGAATGTGGGCAAGTCCACCCTGTTCAACGCTCTGACCGCCGCCGGCGCCGCCGCCGAGAACTATCCCTTCTGCACGGTGGAGCCCAACCACGGCGTGGTTCCGGTACCCGATGCGCGCCTGCAGCCCGTGGCCGACTGCGTGCCCCACGAAAAGGTCACCCCGACCGCGCTCGAGTTCGTCGACATCGCCGGTCTGGTGGCCGGGGCCGCCCAGGGCGAGGGGCTGGGTAACCAGTTCCTGGGCCAGATCCAGGCGGTCGACGCGGTAGTCCACGCAGTGCGCTGCTTCGCCGACGACAAAGTGGCCCACGTCTACACCAGCGTCGATCCAGCGCGCGACGCCGGCGTGGTCGAGACAGAACTGACCCTTCGCGACCTCGAGGTGGTCGAGCGTCGCCTGCAGCGCCAGACCAAGGTGGCCGTCAGCGGTGACGCCGAGGCCAAGGCCGAACTGGCCGTGCTCGAGCGGGTGCAGCGCGAGCTGGCCCGCGGCTGGCCGGCCCGCAACCTGCAGCTCACCGCTGCCGAGCGCGAGCGGCTGGCGGCCACGCCCCTGCTGTCGGCCAAGCCGGTGCTCTACGTGGCCAATATCGACGACGACCAGATCGGCCGGCCCGGCCCGGCGGTCGAGCAGCTGCAGAAGCTGGCCGCCGAACAGGGCGCTGGCTGCGTCATGGTCAGCGCCCGCACCGAGGCCGAACTCGAGGAGCTCGAGCCCGCTGATCGGGTCGCCTTCCAGCAGGAGATCGGGCTCGCCCAGCGCGGCCTGGAGCAGCTGGTGCAGGCCGGCTACCGCCTTCTCGAGCTGGTGACCTTCTTCACCACCGCCGGGACCGAGGTGCGGGCCTGGACCGTGCCGGCCGGCACCCCGGCCGCCCGGGCCGCCGGGCGGATCCACTCCGACATGGAGCGCGGCTTCATCCGCGCCGAGGTCATTCAGGCCGAGGATCTGATCGCCCTCGGCTCCGAGGCGGCCGCCCGCGATCGCGGCGCCATCCGTTCCGAGGGGCGCGACTACCCGGTGCGCGACGGCGACGTGATCCGCTTTCGTTTCAACGTATAGCCAGAATTTCCGAATAAAAAGAGGCCGAAAGCCCTTTTATCTGTCTCGGCCGTGCCGCATACTGATCCTGCGCGGCGGGGGAGAGTGGAGCGACTTCGTCGATGGACCGCAGCGATCACATCCTGGTGCGCAACGCCCGCCAGAACAACCTCAAGGGTCTGGATCTGGCCCTGCCGCTGGGCGAGCTGGTGGTGATCACCGGGCTCAGCGGCTCGGGCAAGTCGAGCCTGGCCTTCGACAGCCTGTACGCCGAGGGACAGCGGCGCTACGTCGAGACCTTCTCTCCCTACGCCCGCCAGTTCCTGGAGCGCATGCCGCGGCCCCGGGCGGACGAGATTCGCCACATCCCGCCGGCCATCGCCATCGACCAGACCAACCCGGTCAAGACCTCGCGTTCGACCGTGGCCACCATGACCGAGCTGGCCGACTACGCCAAGCTGCTATACGCCAAGGCGGCCGTGCTGCGCTGTCCCGGCTGCGGCCGGCGGGTCGAGCGCCAGGATGCGGGCGGCATCGCCGGCGACCTGATCGAGCGCGCCGCCGGCCGGCCGGTGCTGATCGGCTTTCCGCTGGCGGTCTGGGCCGGCACCAGCCCCGAGAGCCTGCGCGCCCTGCTGGCCGGCCAGGCGGTGCGGCGGCTGTTCCACAAGGGCGAGCCGGTGCGCCTGGAGCAGGCCCCGGATCGGGCCCTGGCCGCCGGTACCACCGCCCTGGTCGATCGGTTGCGGCCAGCCGCCGCCGACCGCGGCCGGCTGGTCGACTCGCTGGAGAGCGCCCTGCAGGCCGGCCTGGGCCGGGTCGAGGCGGTGCTGGACGACGGCCGGCGGTTGGAGTACTCGCGCGGGCTGCACTGCGCCCGCTGCGATCGCGACTTCGACCCGCCGGTGCCCAACCTGTTCTCCTTCAACAGCCCCCTGGGTGCCTGCCCCGAATGTCGGGGCTTCGGCCGCACCATCGGCATCGATCCCGACCTGGTCATCCCGGATCCGAGCCTGTCGCTGGCCGACGGCGCGGTGCGGCCCTGGCGCACCGGCATGGGCCACGAGTGCCAGCGCGACCTGCTGCGTTTCTGCCGCCGCCACCGCGTGCCCACCGACCGGCCCTACCAGCGGCTGGGCGAGCGCCAGCGGCGTTGGATCTGGGAGGGCCACGCCGAGTTCTACGGCATCCAGGGCTTCTTCGACTACCTGGAGCGCAAGACCTACAAGATGCACGTCAGGGTGCTGCTGTCGCGCTACCGCTCCTACGATCGCTGCACCACCTGCCAGGGCAAACGATTGCGGCCCGATGCGCTGTACTTCGAACTCGACGGCCGCTCGGTGGCCGACCTGTACGCCCTGCCGATCGATGCGGCGCGGGATTTCTTCGCCGGCTACCGGCCGCCGGCGCAGGTGGCCGGGGCCGTCGATCGGGTGCTGGACGAGATCCGTTCGCGGCTCACCTACCTGGTCGACGCGGGTGTGGGCTACCTGACCCTGGACCGCCAGTCGCGCACCCTGAGCGGCGGCGAGGTCCAGCGGGTGGATCTGGCCCGGGCCCTGGGCAGCGCGCTGGTCAACACCCTGTACGTGCTCGACGAGCCCAGCATCGGCCTGCATCCGCGCGACGTGGGCCGGCTGATCGACGTGCTGCAGGCCTTGCGCGATCGCGGCAACACCCTGGTGGTGGTAGAGCACGATCGCGACATCATCCGCGCCGCCGACCGGGTCATCGAGCTGGGCCCCGGACCGGGTGAGGCCGGCGGTCGGGTAGTGTTCGACGGACCGGTGCAGCAGCTCGAGCGCGGCGCCGACACGGCCACCGGCCGGGCGCTGCGGGCCGATGTCCAGGGCGGGCCGCCGCCGCAGCGCCGGGTGCCGGGCCGGGCCGGCTCGATCACCATCGAGCGGGCCAGCGAGCACAACCTGCAGCAGATCGATGTCGACCTCCCGCTCGGCCTGCTGGTGGCGGTGACCGGGGTGTCCGGCTCGGGCAAGAGCACCCTGATCCACGACGTGCTCTACCGCGGAGCGCGGCGCCTGGCCGGCGAGCCCGAGTCGCGGCCCGGCCGCTGCCGGGCCATCCGCGGCCTGGAACAGGTGGACGAGGTGGTGTTGGTCGACCAGGCAAGCGTGCCGCGTACCCCCAGCTCCAACCCGGTCTCCTACGTCAAGGCCTACGGGCCGATCCGCGAGCGTTTCGCCGCCACCGAACAGGCCCGGCGCCAGGGCTGGAAGCCCGGCGACTTCTCGCACCGCGCCGGCCGCGGCCGCTGCCAGACCTGCGGCGGGGCGGGCTATGAGAAGGTCGAGATGCAGTTCTTGTCGGACGTCTACCTGCCCTGTCCCGAATGCGGTGGGCAGCGCTTCGGCGCCGACGTGCTGCAGCTGCGCTACCGCGGCAGGAACATCGCCGAGGTGCTGGCGCTGACGGTCGATGAGGCGGTGTCGCTGTTCGCCGGCGACGACCGGGTGGTCGGGCCGCTTCAGCGCCTGCAGCAGGTGGGCCTGGGCTACCTGCGGCTCGGCCAGCCGGCCAACACCCTGTCGGGCGGCGAGGCCCAGCGGATGAAGCTGGCCGGACAGCTCGGCCGCTCGCGCCGGGCGCATTGTCTGTACCTGCTCGACGAGCCGACCACCGGCCTGCACCCGGCCGATGTCCAGGTGCTGCTGGCAGCGCTGCAGCGGCTGGTCGACGCCGGTCACAGCGCCGTGGTCATCGAGCACAACCTCGACGTCATCCGCGCGGCCGACCAGGTGATCGACCTGGGTCCCGAGGGCGGCGCCGGCGGCGGCCAGCTGGTCTGCCAGGGCAGCCCGGAGGCGGTGGCCGGCTGCGGCCAATCGCACACCGGCCGCTTCCTGGCGGCGCTGGTCGCCGGGGTCGAGCCCAGCGCCCCGGCCCGCCGGCGGCCACCGGCGGCCGCTGAGGGCATCCGCATCGAGCGGGCCCGCCAGCACAACCTGCAGCGGATCGACGTGCGCGTGCCGCGCGACGCCCTGGTGGCGGTGACCGGCGTGTCCGGTTCGGGCAAGTCCAGTCTGGCCTTCGACGTGCTTTTCGCCGAGGGCCAGCGGCGCTACCTCGACAGCGTCTCGGCCTACGCCCGGCAGTTCATCTCCCAGCTGCCGCGGCCCGAGGTCGACGGCATCGACGGGCTGCCGCCGGCGGTGGCGGTCGAGCAGCGCACCAGCCGCGGCTCGCGGCGGTCCACCCTGGCCACCATGACCGAAATCTACCACTTTCTGCGCCTGCTGTTCGCCAAGGCCGGCACCCAGCACTGCCCGCAGTGCGGTCTGGCGGTGCAGCCGCTGTCGGTCACCCGCATTGCCAACCGCATCCGGCGCGAGCACGGCGGGCGGGTCGAGCTGCTGGCACCGGTGATCCGCGGCCGCAAGGGCCACCACAACGAGGTCTTTTGCTGGGCGGCCGACAAGGGCTTCGACCGGCTGCGGGTCGACGGCCGGCCGCGGCGGGTCGATCGCCAGGCGCGCCTGAGCCGCTACCGCGAGCACGATCTGGAGGTGATCCTGGAGCGCTTCGACCTCGGCCGCACCGGGCCGGCCGCGCTCAGGCGCAAGCTGGAAGCGGCCCTGGAACTGGGCGACGGCATGGTCATCGCCACCTCGGGCCGCGGCGAGACCATCCACTCCACCCGCCGCGCCTGCCCGGGCTGCGGCCGCGGCTTCGCCGCGCTCGACCCGCGGCTGTTCTCCTTCAATAGCCCCCACGGTGCCTGCCCGATCTGCGACGGCCTGGGCCGGCTGGGCCTGGACGAGGATGGCGGGAGCGGTCCGCAGCGCGCCGGCGCCGGTGCTCCCTGTCCCGATTGCGGCGGCACCCGGCTGCGCCCGCTGGCCCGGGCGGTGCGCGTCGGCGGCCGCAGCATCGACCAGCTCAGCGCCAAGACGGTGGCCGAGGCGGGCCGCGGTCTGGCGCGATTGCGCATCGCCCGGCGGCTGCAGCCGGTGGCCGAGCCGCTGGTCGCCGAGGTGCGCAGCCGGCTGTCCTTCCTGGAGCGGTTGGGGCTGGGCTACCTGGGCCTGGACCGGGCCGGCGACACCCTGTCGGGCGGTGAGGCGCAGCGGGTGCGCCTGGCCGCCCAGCTCGGCTCCAACCTGCGCGGCGTCTGCTACGTGGTCGACGAGCCCACCATCGGCCTGCACCCGCGCGACAGCCGGCGGTTGGTCGAGGTGCTGGCCGAGCTGCGCGATCGCGGCAATACGGTGGTGGTGGTCGAGCACGACGAGGCCACCATCGCCGCTGCCGACCACGTCATCGATCTGGGCCCGGGCGCCGGCACCGAGGGCGGCCGGCTGGTGGTGGCCGGCCCGCCGGCGCGCGTAGCCGCCGAGCCGCGTTCGGCCACCGGCCGCGCACTGCGCCGGGGCCTGCAACCGCCCACGGCGCCGGCCCGGCCGCCGCCGGCCGCGTGGCTGGAGCTGATCGGAGCCCGCCACCACAACCTCAAGGACCTGACGCTGCGCCTGCCACTCGAGCGGCTGAGCTGCGTG
>CAYVQE010000037.1:0-27764 GCA_964454005.1 uncultured Myxococcales bacterium | reverse complement strand
GGTCAACGCCTCCGAAAACAATCTCCAAAATGTCACCGTGGACATACCTTTGGGCACGCTGACCTGCGTGACCGGCGTGTCCGGTTCGGGCAAGTCCAGCCTGGTGGTCGGGGTGCTCTACCGGGCGCTGCGGGCGGCCTTGTCGCGCGCGGCCGAGCCCTGGCCGGCCGACCGGTTGCGCGAGTTGCGCGGCCAGCAGGCGCTGGATCGCGTTCTGCTGGTCGACCAGGCGCCCATCGGCCGCACCCCGCGCTCGACCGTGGCCACCTATGTCGGGCTGTTCGACGGCCTGCGCCGCTTCTTCGCCCAGCTGCCCGAGGCCCGCCTGCGCGGCTGGGGGCCGGGCCGGTTCTCCTACAACATCGAGGGCGGCCGTTGTCCGCGCTGCGCCGGCCAGGGGCGGATCAAGGTCGAGATGAGCTTCCTGCCGGATGTCTACGTGCGCTGCGACGCCTGCGGCGGGCTGCGCTACAACCCCGACACCCTGGCGGTGCGGGTGCGCGGGCGCAGCATCGGCGACGTGCTGTCGATGACCGCGGCCGAGGCGCTGCGCTTCTTCCATGACCACCCCGAGCTGCGGCCCAAGTTGGAGCTGCTGTGCGACGTGGGTCTGGACTACCTGCAGCTCGGCCAGTCCAGCCCGACCCTGTCTGGCGGCGAGGCGCAGCGGCTCAAGCTGGTCAGCGAGCTGTCCAAGGCGGGCCGCCGCAGCAGCCTGTACGTGCTCGAGGAGCCGACCACCGGCCTGCACGCCGAGGACGTGGCCAAGCTGCTGGTGGTGCTGGAGCGCCTGGTGGCCCGCGGCGACACGGTGGTGGTGGTCGAGCACAACCTGCAGCTGATCGCCATGGCCGATCACCTGATCGACCTCGGCCCCGAGGGTGGCGCCCGCGGCGGCCGGGTGGTGGCGGCCGGTGCGCCGCACGCCGTGGCCGCCGAGCCCGGCCGCTCGCACACCGCCCGCTATCTGCACGCGCTGGCCGCCGGCGAGGCCCAGCCGGCGTGCGGCACGACCAAAAGTGCTTGACAAAAGGAGGCCGGGCGCGCACCACGGGTGACAACCGCGAGGGACACCATCGGTTTGGAGGCGCACCCATGGGCATCACGCGCTGGCAACGCCGTAAGCGCCAGACCCTGCTGCAGGCGAAGATCTTCGCCGCCCACCGCGATCGGCTGTGCGATCCGCGCGACGGCCGCGAGTTCGATTTCTTCGTCATGGAGGCGCCGGACTGGGTCAACGTCATCGCCCTGACCGCGCGAGAACAGGTGGTGCTGGTGCGCCAGTACCGCCATGGCACCGAGTCGGTGACCGTCGAGATCCCCGGCGGCATGGTCGACGAGGGCGAGCAGCCGTTGGCGGCCGCACAACGGGAACTGCGCGAGGAGACCGGCTACGCGGCCACGGCCTGGGAGCTGCTCGGCACGGTGGAGCCCAACCCGGCCTTCCAGACCAACCGCACGTATACCTACCTGGCCCGCGAAGCCCGCTGCGTCGGGCCGCAGCAACCCGACGAGAACGAGCAGCTCGAGGTGGCCGAACAACCGCTGGCGGCCGTGCCCGGGATGCTGGCCGACGGCAGCATCACCCACGCCCTGGTCTTCGCCGCCTTCACCCACCTGGCGCTGGCCGGCGGTCTGAAGCTGGCCTGAGCAGCGGGCGCCGTTCTTTACAGCCCGGCCGGGCTCTGCTATCGTCAGCGCGAACGGTCTCGGACCCAAGATGCCGAAAGTCAAGCAGAAGAACACCGCGGCCGGCGTCAAGCAGACGCCGATGTTGCGCCAATACCTCGAGCAGAAGCAGCAGTACCCTGACTGCGTTTTGTTCTTTCGTCTCGGTGACTTCTACGAGATGTTCTTCGACGACGCCGAGAAGGCGGCCGAGGTGTTGGACATCGCCCTGACCTCCCGCTCCAAGGGTGATGAGGCCTACCCCATGTGCGGGGTGCCCTACTTCTCGGCCAACACCTACATCGCCAAGCTGATCGATCGCGGCCACAAGGTGGCTGTCTGCGATCAGGTCGAGGACGCCCGGCAAGCCAAGGGCATCGTCAAACGCGCCGTGACCCGGGTGGTCTCGCCGGGCATGATCACCGACCCCGAGGATCTGGACTTCCGCGAGGCCAACTACCTGGCCGGCCTGGTGGCCGAGGGCGAGGAGGCGCTGGGCCTGGCCTTTCTGGACGTGTCGACCGCCGACTTCCGGCTGACCCAGTTGGCCGACGGCCAAGCGCTGATCGACGAGCTGGCCCGCATCCAGCCGCGCGAGCTGCTGCTGCCGACCGCCCTGGCGGAATCAGCGCTGCGCACCGCGCTGGCCGAGCGTTTCCCGGATCTGTTCATCAAGGTCACCGGCCTCGATTCCGACAAGGAGCGGGCCGGGCTGGAGCTGTTCGAGCGCCAGCTGCCGGCCGCCGATCGCGAGCGGCTGGCAGACGCGCAGCGGCGGGTCGGGCTGGAGGCCGCCCGGCTGGTGTTCGCCTACGCCGCCGCCAGCCTGCCGGGCTCGCTGGGTCATGTGCGCCGCATCGCCGCCTACCACCAGGCCGAGCACCTGGTGATCGACGCCAACTCGCGCGCCAACCTCGAGCTGACCCGCAACCTGATGGAGGGCCAGCGGCGCGGCTCGTTGCTGGGCCTGATCGATCGCTGCCGCTCGCCTATGGGCAGCCGCCTGATGAGCAACTGGCTGCTGTTCCCGCTGTTGTCGGTCGAGCGCATCCGGCGCCGGGCCGACGCGGTCGAGCAACTGGTCGACGACGCGGTGCTGCGCGGTGACCTGCGCGACTGCCTGGCCGGCGTGCGCGACATCGAGCGCCTGTTGGCCAAGACCACCGTCGGCCGGGCCACCCCGCGCGATTTGGGCGCGCTGCGCGATTCGCTGCGCCAGCTTCCGGATTGGGCCGCGCTGGTCCGCGAGCGCGGCGGCCAGACCCCGCTGGCGGCGCTGCTGGGCGAGATCGATTTGCTCGACGATCTGCTGGCCGAGTTCGACGCCAGCCTGGTCGACGAGCCCCCGGCCGACACCAGCGCCGGCGGCGCCATCCGCCCGGGCCGCGACGCCCGGCTCGACGAGCTGGTCGGGCTGGCCACCAGCGGGCGCGACTACGTGGCCCGGCTCGAGCAGCGCGAGCGCGAGCGCACCACCATCGCCTCGCTCAAGGTCAAATACAACAAGGTGTTCGGTTACTTCATCGAGGTGACCAAGCCCAACCTGCACCTGGTGCCGGACGACTACCGGCGCAAGCAGACCACCGCCAACGCCGAGCGCTACGAGACCGAGGAGCTGAAAAGGCTCGAGGATCAGATCCTGACCGCCCAGGAGGATCGGGTGGCGTTGGAGATCGATCTGATCGCCGCGCTGATCGAGCGCGTCCGTGCCGCCGGCGAGCGCTTGCTGACCAGCGCCCGCCAGCTGGCGACCAGCGACGCGGTGGCCGCCCTGGCCGATCTGGCCGCCGAGCAGGGCTACTGCCGGCCCGAGGTCGACGACGGCGAGACGATCGCCATCGAGGAGGGCCGCCATCCGGTGGTCGAGCGGCTGATGAAGGACGAGCCCTTCGTCCCCAACGATCTGCAGGTCGACTGCGAGCAGCAGCAGGTGCTCATCATCACCGGGCCCAACATGGCCGGCAAGTCGACCGCCATCCGCCAGGTGGCGCTGATCGCGGTGCTGGCCCAGATGGGTGCCTTCGTGCCGGCCCGGCGGGCCCGCATCGGCCTGGTCGACCGCGTCTTCACCCGCATCGGCGCGGCCGACAACCTGGCCCGCGGCCAGAGCACCTTCATGGTCGAGATGGTCGAGACGGCCCACATCCTCAACCACGCCACCCGCCGCAGCCTGCTGGTGCTCGACGAGATCGGCCGCGGCACCAGCACCTTCGACGGGCTGAGCATCGCCTGGGCGGTGGCCGAGTTCATCCACCAGCGCGTAGGCGCCCGCTGTCTGTTCGCCACCCACTACCATCAGCTGGCCGACCTGGCGCTGACCCGACCGCGGGTGGCCAACTACACCATCAGCGTCAAGGAATGGCGGGATCGGATCATCTTCCTGCGCCGGCTGGTGCCGGGAATCACCTCGCGTTCCTACGGCATCCAGGTGGGCAAGCTGGCCGGGCTGCCGCAGGAGGTGATCGCGCGGGCCGAGGAGGTGCTGGCCAACCTCGAGGGCCAGGAGTTCGACGAGATCGGCGCACCGCGGCTGTCGCGCTCCGAGCGCGAGGCCGGCGGCGCAGCCCAGCTGCAGCTGTTCGCCGCGGCCCGCTCGCCGCTGGAAGACGAGCTGCGCCATCTCGACCTGGACGGCCTGACGCCGCTGGAGGCGCTCAATACCCTCCACCGCTGGAAGGAGGACATCAGGTGAAGTTGACGCGGATCGCCGCGCGGACGATCGCCGCGCTGGGGCTGGCGTTGCTGGTCGCCCCGACCGCGGCCGGGGACGAGGACGAGTCCGCCGAGCAGGCTTACCAGCAGGCGCGGCGGGTCTTCTACAGCTTCAAGGCCGACGAGCAGAAGCAGAAGTTCCGCCACCATTGGCACAACACGGCCGCTGCGTTCGAGCGGGTGGCCGAAAAATATCCGAAGTCGGAGCGGGCCGCCGACGCCCTTTTTACCGCCGGGCGGCTTTACTACGACCTGTACGACATCTCGCGGGTCGGCGAGGATCTGGAGCGATCGGTGGAGCTGATGCAGCAGCTGGTCGCAGCCCATCCGGGCAGCCACCTGGCCGACGACGCCCAGCTCTACGTGGCGCTGTCCTGGATCGACTACCGCAAGCAGCCGAAGCGGGCCGTGCGCGCTTTGGCGTTGCTGGTGGAGCGCTTTCCCGAGGGCGACGTCACCCCCAAGGCCCGCCGCATGCTCCAGGATCTGGGCGGCCCGGAGGCCCTCGACGCGGCCGACCCCGAGGTCGAGGCCGGGCCGGACGAGAAACCGGATGCCGCTGCGGCCGATGCGGCCGAGCCCGACGAGGCCGAGCAGGAACCGGCCGGGGGCCGGCCGCTGCTGGCCCGCGTGCGCCACGACTCGGGGCCGGACTACACCCGGGTCACCCTGCTGACCCGCTCGCCGGCCGAGTACAAGTTCGGCGTGCTGCCGGCCAGCGAGCAGCACGCGTCGCTACGGCTGTATGTCGATCTGGAAGGCGCCCGCATCGCCCCCGAACTCGAGAGCCCGATCGCGGTGCGCGACTCGGTGGTGCGCCGCATCCGCTTCGCTCCCTTCTCGCCCGAGGTGGTCCGGGTGGTGCTCGACCTGGAGACCATGGGCGAGTACAAGGTCTTTCCGATGGAGCACCCGGCCCGGGTGGTGATCGACGTCAGCGCCGGCTCTGACGAGGTGGCCAGCATCATCGGCCGGGCGGAGAATAAAGCCGGCCAGGCCGCCGAGAAAAGGGATGGCGGAGCCGAGGCGGCCGACGGACGGGCCGAGCCGGCGGCCGAGCCGAAGCTGCCGGACAAGCACGAGAGCAAGCCCGGCCGCTCGCTATCCATGCTGGCCGGGCTGAAGGTGCACCGGGTGGTGATCGACCCCGGCCACGGCGGCCGCGACCCGGGCGCCATCGGGCCGAGCAAGACGCTGGAGAAGGAAGTGGTGCTCGATCTGGCCAAGCGGCTGGCCGCCCGTCTGGAGAAGGACGAAGAGCTGGGGCTCAAAGAGGTGGTGCTGACGCGCGACCGGGACGTGTTCATTCCGCTGGAGAAGCGCACCGCCATCGCCAACTCGCGCAAGGCCGATCTGTTCATCTCGCTGCACTGCAACGCCCACCGCAACCGGCGCTTCCACGGGGTGGAGACCTTCTACCTGAACCTGACCGACGACCGCTACAGCATCAAGCTGGCCGCCCGCGAGAACGCCACCTCGGAGAAGTCGATCTCCGACCTGCAGTACATCCTGGCCGACCTGGCGCTGAAGTCGCACGTCGACGACTCCATCAGCCTGGGCCGCTCCATCCAGAAGGCCATGGTCGGCACCCTGCGCCGCAGCTACAAGGGGGTGCGCGACATGGGAATCAAGCCGGCCCTGTTCTACGTGCTGATCGGCGCCCGCATGCCCTCGGTGCTGGTGGAAGCCTCGTTCATCTCCAACCCGCGCGAGGAACGCCGGCTGCGCACCAAGGCCTACCGCCGCAAGCTGGTCGCCGGCATCCACGCCGGCATCCGCAACTTCATCCGCGCCCGCGAGCGCATGCTGGACCCGGACAGCTGAGCCCAGCCCGGTCCTGAGCCGGGGCGGGAAAAGGGGCTTGATATTTGCCTCTATGCCGGTATTCTAAAATATGCATATAGCGATAAAGGATCGGACGATGCCCCGTATCTGCGAGCACCCGGAATCCGCCGACCAGGCCGCCGAGCTGTTCAAGGCCATCGCTCACCCGCTGCGCTTGCGGATCGTCGCCGCTCTCAGCGAGAGCGAGCTGCACGTCAGCGCCCTGGCCGCTAGGTTGGGTGTGGCCCAGGCCGTGATCTCGCAGCAGCTACGGCTGCTGCGCATGCGTGAACTGGTCGGAGTCACCCGCAGCAACGGCCACGCTTACTACCGGCTGACCGAGCCCCACCTGCAGCACATGCTCGACTGCATGGATGCCTGTCTCGCCGGCCGAAGGGAGCCAGAACGATGAGCAAGCTGACCCGCCGCCAGTTCATCCAGATATCAGGCGCCACCGCCGGCGCGGCTGCCTTGGGCTCGGGTCTGCTCAGCCGCTGGTGGGGCCTGGACCGCCTGGAAAGTCCCGATCCCGAGACCGACGGCGAACAGGTCATCCCCACCTTCTGCGAGCTGTGCTTCTGGAAGTGCGGCGTGTTGGCCCACGTCAAGGACGGCCGGGTGACAAAGCTCAAGGGCAACCCGGCCCACCCCCTGTCGCGCGGCCGGCTCTGCCCGCGGGGACTGGGCGGCACCGGCCTGCTCTACGATCCGGACCGCCTCAAGCAGCCCTTGCTGCGCACCGAGAAGCGCGGCCAGCAGGAGTTCCGGCCGGTGTCGTGGGACGCGGCGCTGGACGAGGTGGCCGAGCGGCTGTTGGCCCTGCGCGAGAAGTACGGGCCCGAACGCCTGGCCCTGTTCACCCACGGCTACGGCGGTTCGTGGTTCAAGCACCTGGTGCGGGCTTACGGCTCGAACAATATCGCGGCGCCGTCCTACGCCCAGTGCCGGGGACCGCGCGAGGTCGGCTATTGGTTGACCTTCGGCGCCGGCATCGGCTCGCCCGAGCCGGTCGATATCGCCAACGCCAGGTGCATCACCCTGATCGGCTCTCACCTGGGCGAGAACATGCACAACACCCAGGTCCAGGAGCTGGCCGATGCGCTGGACAGCGGCGCCGAGTTGGTGGTCGTCGATCCGCGCCACTCGGTGGCCGCCGGCAAGGCGCGTTACTGGCTGCCGATCAAGCCAGGCACCGACATCGCCCTGTTGCTGGCCTGGATGCACGTGATCATCGAGCACCAGCGCCATGACGCCGCCTACCTGGCCGAACACGCCCAGGGCTTTGCGGAGCTGACCGAGCACGTGGCCGACAAGACGCCCGAGTGGGCCTATGCCATCACCGGCATCAAGCCCGAGCTGATCCGCGACAGCGCCCTGTTCATCGCCTCGTGCCGGCCGGCCTCGCTGATCCACCCGGGCCGGCGCACCACCTGGTACGGCGACGACACGCAACGCTTGCGGGCCATGGCCATTCTGGCCGCTCTGCTCGGTTCCTGGGGCCGCCGCGGTGGCTACCTGCGGCCCTCTTCGATGAAGATCCCCGAGTTTCCCTATACCGAGTACGGTCACGAGCCCGAGTTCAAGGCCGACAAGCCCGCAAAGAACCTCTACCCGCTGGCCGACGAGACCCTGGCCTCCGGTCTGTGCGACGCCACCATCCCGGGCAAGACCCCCTACGACCTGAAAGGCTGGTTGGTCTACGGCACCAACCTGCTGCAAGCGCTGCCCGACCCGCGACAGACCCGCGAGGCCATACAGGCGCTGGACTTCATCGCCGCGGTCGACGTGCTGCCGATGGAGATCTGCGGCTGGGCCGACGTGGTGCTGCCTGAATGCACCTACCTGGAACGCTGTGACGACGTCTGGGCGCCGGCCTACAAGCAACCCTTCCTGGCGGTGCGTCAACCGGTGGTCCAGCCCATGTACCAGTCCAAGCCGGGCTGGTGGATCGCGCGCGAGATCGCGCACCGCATCGGCTTGACCGACTACTTCCCGTGGAAGGACTCGTTCGAGTACGCCCAGTATCGGGTCAAGCAGGCCGGCTACGACTGCGATGAGCTGCGCCGGACCGGCGTCGTGCTCGGCGAGCGAGTACCCACCTGTACCGAGGAAGGGCTGGGGCTGAAGTTCTATACCGACAGCGGCAAGATCGAACTCTACAGCAAGGCCATGGAGAGCCTGGGCTTCGACCCGCTGCCGGTCTACCGGCCCCACCCCGAGCCGCCGGCGGGCATGTTTCGCATGCTCACCGGCCGAGCCCCGGTGCACACATTCGGCCGCACCACCAACAACCGCTTCCTGGCCCAGTGCTATCCGGAGAACGAGGTCTGGATCAATGCCGAGGTTGCGGCCGGCTTGCCGGCCTTCGCCGCCAAACCGCTGAGCAGCGGCGATCGGGTGGTGCTGGTCAATCAGGACGGCGTGCGCAGCGAGCCGGTGCCCTGCCGGCTGACCGAGCGCATCCGCGGCGATTGCGTCTACCTGGTCCACGGCTTCGGTCATACGGCCGAGAAGCTGGGCTACGCCTACAAACGCGGTGCCTCGGACAGCCGGCTGACCAGCCGCTACGAGGTCGATCCGGTCATGGGCGGCACCGGCATGAACGTCAACTTCGTGCGCATCGAGCCGGTCGCTGCCGAGAGCGACGCCGCCGCTGGCGCGGCGGCGGAGGGCTGAGCCATGAGCGTCAAATCGTCTCCTCGCCGCAAGCCCAGCCGCCGGCCGCGCTATGCCATGACCATGGATACCCGCCGCTGCGTCGGCTGCCAGGCCTGCGTGCTCGGCTGCAAGGCGGAAAACGACCTGCCCAAACGCGGCTACCGCGACTGGATCGTCGAGACCACACGGGGCCGCTTTCCGAACCTGGCCATGGAGATCCGTTCCGAGCGCTGCAACCATTGCAGCCACAGCCCATGCACCACCAACTGCCCGACCGGCGCCAGCCACGTCGGCCCGGGCGGAACCGTTCTGGTCGACCCCTCCAAGTGCTCCGGCTGCAAGGCCTGCATCGCGGCTTGCCCCTACGATGCGCGCTACGTCCACCCGGCCGGCTACATCGACAAGTGCACCTTCTGCACGCATCGGGTCGAACGGGGCCTCGATCCGGCCTGTGTGGCCAACTGTCCGACCAAGGCACTGCGTTTCGGCGATCTGGCCGATCCCCAATCGGAGATCTCCCGGCTGCTGCGCCATCGCCAGTTCGAGGTGGAGCGCCCGGAGACCGGACTGGAACCGAACCACTTCTTCCTGCTCTGACCTCGGGTTCGAGCGGTTTGCTGAAGCGGGAGCGATCATGGAAGAGAAAAAAGGATTCGCCAATCCGTACTGGATGGGCATCGCCTTGGGGCTGGTGCTGCTGGCTTCGTTCCTGATCATGGGCAAGGGGCTGGGCGCCTCGGGGGCGGCCAACCGGCTGGGGGTGGCGGCGGTCGATCGGGTGGCGCCCGAACACGTCGCGTCCAATCGCTATCTGGCGGCCACCAAACGCGACGGCAAGAGCCCCCTGGACGACTGGTACGTGTTCGAGCTGCTGGGCGTCTTTTTGGGCGGCGCGGTGTCGGCCTACGCCTCGGGCCGCATGGGCCGGCGGGTGGTCCGCGGGCCGAACATTTCGGTACGCGCCCGGCTGGTGTTGGCTTTCTCGGGTGGCATTCTGATGGGCATGGCCGCCCGCCTGGCCCGCGGCTGCACCTCGGGCCAGGCGCTGAGCGGCGGCGCCCTGCTGTCGCTGGGCAGTTGGGTGTTCATGTTGTCCATCTTCGCCGGCGGCTACGCCATGGCCTACTTCGTCAGGAGGCAGTGGCTATGATGCTGCCCCTGCAAAGCCTGGTGACCGAGAGCTACGAGCTGGGCCTGGTGGTGGCCGTCGCCATCGGCTTCGCCTTCGGCTTCGTGTTGGAGCGGGCCGGTTTCGGCCGCGCCACCAAGCTGGCCGGCCAGTTCTACGGCACCGACATGACCGTGTTCAAGGTCATGTTCGGCGCCGTCGTCACGGCCATGACCGGGCTGGTGCTGGCCTCCGGCGTCGGCCTGGTCGACCTGCAGGCGGTCAGCCAGTCCGCCGCGTCCTATACCTACCTGTGGCCCATGCTGGTGGGTGGATTGCTGCTGGGCGTGGGCTTCGTCGTATCGGGCTACTGTCCCGGCACCTCCATGGTGGCCGCCGCCTCGGGCCACCTGGACGGGGTGTTGGCCTTCGCCGGCGTGATCGTCGGCTCGCTGGTCTACGGCGAAATCCAGCCCGCCATCGCGAGCTTCCACGACTCCGGCGCCATGGGCCACGCCTTCATCTACGAGCTGCTCGGCATCCCGCCGGCGGTGGCCGCCGCCGCGGTGGTGGCCATGGCCCTGGGCGGTTTCCTGGCCGCCGAGAAGCTCGAAGGCCTGTTCAGTCGCAAGTTCCTGGGACAGCCGGCGGCCCCTTCGCCCCGGCGGCCGCGGCGCTTCGCCTTCGCCACCTTGGGCGTGTTGCTGGTGGCCGGACTGGCCGCCATGCTGGTACCGGTACCCACCACCGCCGAGACCCGCAGCGCCCGGGTGGCCGAGCTGGATCAGGCCACCTTCGCCCGCCGTTTGCTGGACGAACCCTGGAGCATGCGGGTGCTCGACCTGCGATCGAGAGAGGCTTGCGCCGAGCAACGCATCCCGCGATCGGAATGCGTTCCGCGCGGGGAGCTCGAACAGCTCGGCCTGCAGTACGCGCCGGCGGCCCGCGACCTGGTGCTGCTGGATGCCGACGGCCTGGAGCAGCTGCCGCCGGCCGCCGCCGGCTTCAGCGGCCGCGTATGGCTGCTGCGGGGCGGATTCGCCGGCTGGAAGCGCTTCGCCTTGCAGGCTCCAACGCCGCCGCCGGCCGATGCCGGCGATCAGGCCCGCCGCGCTTACCGCTTCCGGGCGGCGCTGCACCGGGCCATGACCGGGGCGCCGCCGGCGCCGCCGCCGCCGAGCTCGGTACAGAAATTCGTGCCCAAGAAACGCCGCAAGGGCGGCGGCTGCAGCTGAGGCGGGAGGCGATCCCATGGAAGAAGTCGTCATGATCCGCGACAACCTGAAGATCGATCCGCAGCTGCACATCTGGGGCTGGGAGATCCCGGTCTACCTGTTTTTGGGCGGCGTGGCCGCCGGGGTGATGGTGCTGTCGGCTCTGCTGGCGTTGCGGCGTCTGCGTCGCGGTGCGGCAGGTGCAGAGGAACCGTCACGTTGGTCTCGCTGGGTGCCCTTCGCCGCCCCGCTGGCGATCTCCTTCGGCATGCTGGCGCTGATGCTCGATCTGGAGTACAAGACCCACGTCTTTCGTTTCTACACCGTGTTCCGACCGGCATCGCCCATGTCTTGGGGGGCCTGGATTCTGGTCGGCATCTATCCGGCCACCCTGTTGTTGGGCTTGGCCAATCTGCGTCCGGCGGAGCTATCGGCTTTGACCGACTTCAAACCGATCGCAGCACTTCGCCTGGGGCGTTTGCTGGGGTGGCTGCACGGCTTCGGCCAGCGGCATCATCGCGGCTTGCTGTGGGCCAACCTGTGGCTGGGCATCGGGCTGGGCATCTACACCGGCATCCTGCTGGCCGCGCTGGGCGGGGCGCGACCGGCCTGGAACTCGGCCCTGCTTGGCCCTCTGTTCCTGGTCTCGGGGGTCTCGACCGGTGCAGCGCTGATGATGCTCCTGCCCATCGCCAATACGGAGCACGGCCTGCTGCGGCGCTGGGACATCTGGGCGGTGGTGGTGGAGCTCGTCCTGCTGGCCTTGTTCTTCATCGGACTGGGCGCTGCCGGCGCTCAGGGCCGCGAAGCGGTCGGGCTGTTTTTCGGGGGTCGCTATACCGCCGTGTTCTGGGCCTTGGTGGTGGCTGCCGGATTGGTGGTCCCACTGATCATCGAGTTGCTCGAGAACAAGCGTGGTTTGCGGCCGACCGCTCTGGCCCCGGTGTTGCTGCTGGCCGGCGGGTTGAGCTTGCGCTGGATCTTGGTGTCGGCCGGCCAGGCGTAATCGGCGGCAGGGGTGACCAACGACCAGCGAAGAGGTACAATCCCTGCGTACGGGCAATTGCGGAGGCTGCCGCCTTGACCGAGACAGTGGACGGCTTCGACGCCCAACTCGATCGCTTCATGGACCACCTGGCGGTGGAGCGCAACCTGAGCCCCAATACCCTGGAGGCTTACCGCCGCGACCTGGGCAAGCTGGTCGATTTCGCCGCCGGCCGCGGCCGGCGCGACCTGGCCGCGGTCGAGCCGCTGGATCTGTTGGCCCTGCTCAAGCAGCTGCACCAGCAGGGCCTGGCGGCGCGCAGTCAGGCGCGGCTGCTCAGTGCGCTGCGCACCTGCTACCGATTCCTGGTCGAGGAGGGGTTGTGCGCGGCCGATCCGACCGCCGAGATCGACATGCCCAAGAGCCGGCGCAAGCTGCCGGACTTCTTGTCCATGGCCGAGGTCGACGCCCTGCTGGCCCAGCCGCCGCTGGATCACCCGCGCGGGGTGCGCGACCGGGCGATGCTGGAGGTGCTCTACGCCACCGGGCTGCGGGTGTCGGAGCTGGTGGCGCTGGAGATGGTGGCGCTCGATCGCCGGCTGGGCACGGTGCGGGCGTTCGGCAAGCGGCGCAAGGAGCGCCGGGTGCCGATCGGCGACCAGGCGTTGGATGCGGTCGAGCGGTACCTGAGCGATGCCCGGTCGGCGCTGCTGCACGGCCGGCGCTCCAAGGCGCTGTTCGTCACCGGCCGCGGCCGGGCCATGACCCGGCAGGGTTTTTGGAAGATCATCAAGCGCTACGCGACGGCCGCCGGCATCCGGGCCAGCATCTCGCCGCACAAGCTGCGCCACTCCTTCGCCACCCACCTGCTGGAGCGCGGCGCCGATCTGCGCTCGGTGCAGGCCATGCTGGGCCACGCCGACATCACCACCACCGAGATCTACACCCACGTCAACGCCCTGCGGCTGCGCCGGGTCTACGATCGCTTCCATCCGCGGGCGTCGTGAAACCCGTCATGGGCTGACAAGCCGGCCCAGAGGGCGTAAATTGTGCGGGTGGGCCGTTGACTTGCCGGAGGCGAACGGATACCCTGCGCGTCTGGATGAAAAGAGGCGGTGACTGGTGCAGTCGTTTGATATTCTTAGAGTAATTTTCGTCCTCATCCCCATGATCCTGGCCCTGACGGTCCACGAGTACGCCCATGCCTTCGTGGCCGCCAGGCTGGGCGACGACACCGCCGCACGCCAGGGTCGGCTGACGCTCAACCCCATCAGCCACATGGACCCCATCGGCACCCTGCTGATCCCGATGGTGGGCATCTTCTCGGGTGTGCCGTTCATCGGCTGGGCCAAGCCGGTACCGGTCAGCCCGGTGCAGTTCACCCGGCGCATCAGCATGAAAACCGGCATGCTGCTGACCTCCATCGCCGGGCCGGCCTCCAACCTGCTGTTCGCCATCGTCATCGCGGTGGCCCTTGGCTTCGTCGATCCGGCGGTGGCCTACGATGCGGCCGCCGGCCAGACCAGCGTGGGCGTGGCCCTGGTCAAGCTGGCCTGCTGGACCATGACCATCAACCTGGGATTGCTGGTGTTCAACATGTTGCCCATTCCACCGCTGGACGGCAGCAAGGTGCTGGCCGGCATCCTGCCCGACCGCCACGACTGGGTGCTCGATTTCCTGTCGCGCTACTCCTTCGTGCTGTTCATCGCCATCCTGTTGATCGGGGGCCGCTACATCGGCTATCCCATCTTCTGGATGATCGAGCAGTTGGGCGGTTTGGTGGGATTTCCCGTCCTGACCGTGCTGGCCAGCGGTTGAGCGCGGGCGGGCGTGAGCGAGGACCTCGAAATGGCGGCAAAGCGCGTCCTGAGCGGGATGCAGGCATCGGGCCTGATGCACCTGGGCAACTTCCACGGGGCGCTGGAGAACTGGGTGCGGCTGCAGGCCGAGTACGAGTGCTTCTTCTTCATCGCCGACTGGCATGCCCTGACCACCCTCTACGATCAGCCGGGCAGCATCCGCGGCAACACCGCCGCCTTCGGCACCGACCTGCTGGCCGGCGGCCTGGATCCGGAGCGCTGCACCCTGTTCGTACAGTCCGACGTGCTGCAGCACGCCGAGCTGGCCCAGCTGCTGGGTATGATCACGCCGGTGCCCTGGCTGGAGCGGGTGCCCAGCTACAAGGACAAGAAGCGCGAGCTGGCCGGCCGCGACCTGTCCTCGTTCGGCTTTCTGGGCTATCCGGTGCTGCAGGCGGCCGACATCGCCGTCTACCGGGCCGACTTCGTGCCGGTGGGCGAGGATCAGCTGCCGCACCTGGAGCTGGCCCGCGAGATCGTACGCCGCTTCAACCACCTCTACGGCGAGACGCTGCTCGAGCCCCAGGCGCTGATGACCCGCACCCGGGCGCTGCCCGGCCTGGACGGCCGCAAGATGTCGAAGAGCTACGGCAATGCCATCTACCTGGCCGACGACGACGAGACGGTGCGCAAGAAGCTGATGGGCATGGTCACCGACCCGCAGCGCCAGCGGCGCAGCGACGGCGGCCGGCCAGAGGTGTGCAACATCTTCGCCCTGCATCGGCTCTACACCGACGACCAGCGGCTGCGCCAAATCGACGGTGACTGCCGCACCGCGGGCATCGGTTGCGTCGACTGCAAGAAGGAGCTGATCGCCCACTTCTTCGAGCGCTTCGGCGCGATCCGCGAGCGGCGGCGCGAGCTGGCCGACAGGCCGCAGTACGTGCGCCAGGTGCTGGACGCCGGCGCCGAGCGGGCGCGGGCCGAGGCGGAGGCCACCATGGAGCGGGTGCGCGAAGCCATGAAACTGGGGTGGCGGCCTTGAGCCAGCAGCCGACCACGGGCCGCGACTGGGAAGAGGTGGAGCCCCGCAGCGCGGCCGAGGGCGGGGCGGCCGAGCTGTACCGCGTCGAGCTGCCCGTGTTCGAGGGGCCGCTGGATCTGCTGCTGCACCTGATCCGCAAGCACGAGATCGACATCTTCGACATCCCGGTGGCCCTGATCATGGACAAGTACCTGGCCTACCTGGAGTGGATGCGGGTGCTGGACATCGACATCGCCAGCGACTTCCTGGTGATGGCCTCGACCCTGGCGCACATCAAATCGCGCATGCTGCTGCCGCCCGACCAGAGCGAGGGCGAGGACGAGGAAGAGGAGCCGGATCCGCGCGAGGAGCTGGTCCGCCGGTTGCTGGAGTACCAGCGCTACAAGGAGGCGGCCGACGAGTTGCGCAACCAGCCGATCCTGTACCGCGACGTGTTCACCCGCGGCAGTCGGGCACAGGCGGTGGAGTCGGACAGCCCGTTCGCCGAGGTGTCGGTGTATCGGCTGATCGAGGCCCTAAATCAAGTGATCAAGCAGTCGGAGAAGAAGATCGGCCACCGGGTGACGGTCGATCGGATATCGATCGCGGACCGGATCCAGGAGCTGACCACCATGCTGCGCGAGCGCTGCGAGCTGACCTTCGAGGAGCTGTTCGCCGACCAGCGCACCCGCGATCGGGTGGTGGCCACCTTCTTGGCTTTGCTGGAGATGGCGCGGCTGCACATGGTGCGCATCCACCAGGCGGTGGACTCGGATGTGATCCACGTCCGGGGCCGGCTGGAGGAGGTGGATGTGGAGCAGACCCTGGCGCAGGCGGACCTGGACGAGTGAAGGCGGGCCGGAGGCCCTGATGATGGCGAGACGCAAGACACGGGCACAGCTCGACGCCGAGATGGAAGGTCGGTGCGGTGAGGCGGTTGGAGGGGAGGACGAGGCGGTTGCGGCTGAGGACGTGGCCGGGGCTGGTGCGGTGGAGCGGGAGACTGTCGGTGAGACCGAGGCTGCGGCTGAGGGTGAGGCTGAGGGTGAGATCGAGGCTGAGGGTGAGGCTGAGGACGGGGCTGCGGGGCCATTGGAGCCGGCTCTGGCGCATCGGCTCAAGGGGGTGGTCGAGAGCCTGCTATTCGCTGCGGCCGAGCCGGTGGCGGCGCGGCGGTTGCTGGAGGTGGTCCAGGCCTTTCATCCCGAGATCAGCGGGCGCCAACTGCGCGAGCTGATCGAGCAGCTGCGCGACGAGCTGCGCGAGGCCGGCCGGGGCCTGCGCATCCACGAGATCTCGGGGCGCTACCAGCTGCGCACGCCGTCGGAGACCGCGCCCTACGTCAAGAAGCTGGTCACCACCCGGCCGCCGCGGCTGACCCGGGCCACCCTGGAGTCCCTGGCCATCGTGGCCTATCGCCAGCCGGTCACCCGGCCCGAGATCGAGGAGATCCGCGGCGTGGACTGCGGCGCGGTGCTCAAGCATCTGCTGGACAAGCGGCTGGTCAAGATCCTGGGCCGCAAGGACGAGCCCGGCCGGCCCCTGCTCTATGCAACCACGCCCGAGTTTTTGGAGTTCTTCGGCCTCAGGGATCTCAAGAGCCTGCCGACGCTGCGCGACTTCGTCGAACTCGACGATGAGCACCGGGCCCAGCTCGGTCTGGATGCCCGCGAGGAAAAGAAGGCGGCCGCCGGCGACGAGGAGCCCCAGCTGTTGACCGAAGACCTGATCCCCAGCCCGGACGACGGTTATGCTCCGGTGGGCCAGGACGAGGTGATGGGTGAGCTGGCCGAGGCGCTGGATGAGGTCCGCCAACGGGATCGGCAGCTGGTCAAGGCCGGCGTCTTGCCAGCCTCCAGCGCCAAGGCCAAATCCGGTGCGGGCTCTGGGGAAGGTGAAGCGCAGCCGCCGGACGGGAATGAGGAAGAGTCTGCGGCGGACGGAGGCGGCGAAGGCGTAGGTGGCGAGGGTGAAGGCGGTGATGGCTGAGGTGCGCTTGCAGAAGGTGCTGGCTCAGGCCGGGGTCGCCTCGCGGCGCGAGGCCGAGCGGATGATCGCCGCCGGCCGGGTGCGGGTCGACGGCCGGCGGGTGACCCGGCTGGGCACCAAGGTCGATCCCTGCCGAGCCGCCATCGAGCTCGACGGCCGGCCCATCGCCGCCGCAGCCGCGCCGATCCACCTGGCGCTGCACAAGCCGCGGCAGGTGGTGGCCACGGTCCGCGATCCCCAGGGCCGCACCACCATCATGGATCTGTTAGGCGACCTGGGCGCGGTGTACGGCCGGCGCCGCGTGTTCCACGTGGGCCGGCTCGACTACCACAGCGAGGGGCTGCTGCTGCTGACCAACGACGGCCGGCTGGCCCAGGCGCTGACCCATCCGTCGAGCCAGGTGCCCCGGGTCTACCGGGCCCGGGTGCGCGGGCGTCCGCCAGCCGAGTCCCTGCGCCGGCTGGTGGCCGGCATCGACCTCGAGGATGGAGCGGCCGTGGCGCTGGATGCGGCGGTTGTGGGCGTCAACCCCCGTTCGACCTGGGTCGAGATCGGCGTCGCCGAGGGCCGCAACCGCTTGGTGCGGCGCATGTTCGATGCCGTCGGTTACCCGGTTCAGCGCCTGGTGCGAACCGAGTACGGCGGAGTCGGCCTGGGGGCTCTGCGGCCGGGGGCGGTCCGCCCCCTGACCGAGCCCGAGATCGAGCGCTTGCACAACTGGCGGCCGGCGGCGGACCAGAGCTGGGGTGGTTGAAGTGGAGAGAAGCGATTTGTTTGAAAGCCCAGCGGTCGTCGTGGCCATGGAACCGCTGCAGCGGTGGCAATGAGTTGGCGGTCCCCGGGGAACTCCGGGCTGAAGGGTGGGGCGAAGATGAGACATTTGACAATCGCCTTGGTGGCCGGTGTGTTGGCGGTCGCTTGCAGCGACCCGCATGAGAAGCTGATGCAGGAGCTGGACGACCAGTCGCCGGTGGTGCGCGCCGGCGCGGTGCGTTCCCTGGCCCAGCTGGGCGACGACGAGGCCTATACGCTGGTCAGCGGTTCGCTGCGCGATCCCTCGGCCGTGGTGCGCATCGCCGCGGCCAAGGCGCTGGCCCGTTTCGAGCGGCGCGACACCACCGCCGCGCTGATCCGGGCCAGCCGCGACCGCGACCCGGAGGTGCGGGCGGCCGCGGTGGATGCGTTGGCCGAGCAAAAGGGCGATCTGGTCGAGTCGACCCTGATCGGCATGCTGCTCAAGGGCGAGCCGAGCACCGAGGTCCGGCGTCGCATATACGCCGCGCTCGAACGCACCGGACTCGACGGAGAACGGTTGTCCGGCGAGATGGCCGAGTCGCAGGTGAGTATGGCGCGCAAGCGGATGCAGGAAGGGGACTCGGCCGAGCGACAGCGGGTGGTGCGCATGGCCGGGCGTTCGGTGCACCCGGGCGGCATAGATTTGGTGCTGGCCGGGCTGGCCGATCGGGACCAGGACGTAGCCCTGGTGGCGATGCGCGTGCTGGACGGCCGCGGCGGCCAGGCCGCCCTGGGTCCGCTGCAGTTGCTGCTGTCGGATCAGGTCACCGAGCTGCGGCTGGCCGCGGTGCGGGCGCTGGCCGACTACGGTCGCGACGGCCTGAAGCTGCTAGAGGCCGCCCTGCGCGATCCCGATCCCCGGGTGCGGCTGGCCGCGCTCGAGGCGCTGGCGGCCGACCCGACGGCGGTGGCCGGCGAGGCGCTGTGCCGGTTGTTGGCCGACGGCGATCCCAGGATCGCCATTCGCGCCGCCGGCCTGGTCCATCGCCACCCGGCGAGCTGTCCCCTGGAGCCGGTGGCCGCGCTGCTCGATGCGGATGAGCCCGGCAAGGTCGAGCAGGGCCTGGCCGTGCTGTCGGCGGTGGGCGGCGAGCAGGCCATCGCCCTGCTCGAGGCCGAGCTGGAGGATGTCGCCGATCAGCGGCGCTTGGCGGTGCTGGCGGCCCTGGCCCGGGCCGGCCAGAGGCGACCGGGCGTGGTCCGCGGGCTGGAGAACGCCTTCGCCGTGGCGGTCGATGAGGCCCTGGGGTTGGCCGAGCGCTGGCTCGAGGAACCCGTTCCGCCGCGCGGACGGGCTGCCGAGCCGGTCGACCGCGATTCCGACGACGACCGGGCGGGCGAGCGGCCCAAGAGCCGCTTGACCGACGATGAGCTCAACGCGCTCTACCGCAAGCACGGGCTGGATCCGGCCGACGCGGACTCGCCGCGCGGGGTGGACGACATCCTCGGCCGTTTCGCCCAGGACGTGGACAAGCTGGCCGACCGGCGCTTGTTCGATGCCATCGGCCCGCGCCTGGTCGATGCCATCTCGATGGCGCTGGACGGCCTGCTCAGCCTGGATCCGGCCAAGGTCGGCGCTTCCATCGAGCGGGTGCTGGTGGTCGACTCGCCGGCGTTGCTGGCCCGCATCGCCCAAGTGCTGCGGGGTCACGGGGTCGAGATCGCGTTGTCGGATGCGCACCGCCGGGCCATCGGCCGAGCCCTGAAGGACGCCGACGCCGAGCAGGCGGAGATGATCGCCGGCTGGATCGGTGAGCTGGGCGATCGCGCGCTGGCGCCGATGCTGATCCAGGCCATGCCGGGCACCGATTGGGACAAGCGGGTGGCGTTGATCCGGGCGCTCGGCAGTCTGGGCGCCGCCGAGGCGGTGCCGGTGCTGGTCGAGGCGCTCGGCGGCTACTCGGCCATCCCGGCCGCGCGGGCGCTGGCGCGCATCGGTGATTCCGATGCGATCGGGCCGTTGCGCAAGGCGCTGGAGCAGGCCGGCCCGGCCGAGGAAATGGAGCTGCTGATGGCCCTGGCCCGGCTCGGCAGCCGCCAGGAGATTCCCCGCTTGCTGGAGAAACTCGACGCAGCCGACCCCGAGGTGCGCCGGGCCGGGGTGCGGGTGCTGGGCGAGGTGGCCGGCAAGCAGGAATTGGACGCCATCAAGGTCCTGCGCTACGATCTCGATCGCCTGGTCCGGCGCGAGGTGCGGCGGGTACTGGAACGAGGTCAACGGGGAGAGGGATCGGATGACGCGGCCGATTCGAAAGATCAAGGACGAGGCGGCCCGGCTGCTCAGACGCGGTAAGTACGACAGGGCCCTGGAGCACTACCAGGAGCTGGCGCGCAGAAACCCCGGCGATTACTCCTCGCGTCGCAATCTCGGCTACATCCTGAGAAAGCTGGGCCGGATGCAGGAGGCGGTCCAGGTGTTCGTGGATCTGGCCAACGAGTATGCCCGCGACGGGTTTCTGCTCAAGGCCATCGCCACTTGCAAGGTGGTGCTCGAGATCGATCCCGAGCACACCGAGACCCAGCGGCAGCTGGCCGAACTCTACTCCTCGCGCACCGCCACCCCGGCGCCGCAAGTGCGGGTCATGGCCGATGACGCCCCTGCGGGCGAGGCGGCCGCCGGCGGCATGGCCGGCCAGGCGATGGGCCTGGCCACCGACGCCATCGAGCTGCCGGCTGCCGAGGAGGCTTCCGGGCTGGAGATGGAGCGGACCACCGACCTGGACGACGTGCAGGCGGCGGCCGCCGGGCCGGCCGCGGCCGCCGAGCAACCTCCCGCCGGCCGCGACAGCTATATCGAGATGATCGAGCTGGAGCCGATCCCGCTCGAGGCCGATCCCCGGCCGCGATCGGATGGGCCGGCCGCCGAGCCGGCGGCCACCCCCTCCGATCCGGTGATGGGCACCCTGATCGAACCGACCTCGGACATCGCCCCCGTGCCGGTCGACGAGCTGGACCTGACGCCAGAGCCCGCCGCCGAGGCAGAACTGCCGGAGATCGAGCTCGACGAGGCCTTCGAGCTCGACGAGCCGGCACCCAAGCAACAGGCGCTGGCGCCCGAGATCCCGCTGTTCTGCGAGCTGGAGCCGGACGCCTTCGTGGCCCTGCTCGAGCGGATGAACGTGGTGCGCATGAAGCCGGGCCAGTGGCTGCTGCGCGAGGGCGATGCCGGCTCGAGCATGTACACCATCGCCAGCGGCAAGGTGCGGGTGCTCAAGCGCATCGCACCACGCAAGCTGCTGCAGCTGGCGGTGCTTGGCGAGGGGACCTTCTTCGGCGAGATGTCGCTGCTGCGCGGCGGCATCCGCGGTGCCTCGGTGCAGTCGGTCGAACAGGGCGAGCTGTTCGAGATCAGCCGCGATCTGATCGAAGACGTGGCCCGGCAGTACCCGGCGGTGGTCGAGGTACTCAACCGCTTCGCCCACCAGCGGCTGCTGCGCAACGTGATGTCGACCTCGCCGCTGTTCAGCCCCTTCTCCAAGAAGGAACGCGTCCAGATCATCGAGCGCTTCGTGTCGCGGCCGGTGGCGGCCGGCGAGGAGCTGGTGACCGAAGGGGTCGAGTCCGACGGTCTGTACGTGGTGCTGCGCGGCCGGATGGAGGTCAGCTGCGCGGCCGATGGCAGCGAGTCGCTGGTCGTGGGCGAACTGGCCGAGGGCGAGGTGTTCGGCGAGATTTCGTGTCTGCGCAAAGAGCCGGCCATCGCCACCGTGCGCGCCCAGACCGACGGCGGCGTGCTGCGCTTGCCGCGCGACGAGTTCGACCGCCTGGTCAGCTCGCATCCGCAGGTGCTGGTGCTGATCAGCGAGCTGAGCGACGAGCGGCTGGCTCAGACCTCCAACCTGTTGGCGAAGAAGGGCATCCTGATCTGAAGCTGCCCGGCCGCCCGTTCGGGCTCAGTCGTCCAGGCAGCAGCGAAAACCCAGCCCGACCAGGTGCATTCCGGGGCCGGCGTTGTTGCGGAACCAGCAGCTGAGCATGATCTCCAGTGAATCGTCGAAATCGCCGCCGAAGAAGGGCCTGACCGTGCGACAGTCGCGCGGGTTGGCGCAGTCGGCCCACTCGGCCAGGTTGCCGCTGAGGTCCTGGACGTCATAGGGGCTGGCGCAGGTGGCCAGCGAACCGCTTGGGGCCGCGGCCAGCTGCTCGGTCACGCAGCTATCCGGCTGATAGCTGTCGCCGTACGGATAGTCCAGATCGGTGGCCCCGCCACAAGCCAGCCGCCATTCCTCGTCGGTGCACAGGCGCTTGCCGCTGGCCTGGCAGACGTCCTGGGCGTCGGTCCAGCTGATGTCGTCCCAGGTCAGCACGCCCTGCCGCGTGCAGGCGTAGCCGGTGACGAAGCCCCGGCTGGAAGCGGTGGCGTCGGGCCGCGACGCCTCCCAGCGATCGATCCAGAAGACGTGACCGCCGTGATCGATAAAGACCATGCCGGCGTGTGGATCGAGCTCCTCATCGGTGTCGCCGTCGCAGTCGTTGTCCAGCGCATCGCAGATCTCGGGCCCCTGCTGGCCTGTGTCGGCCTCGGCCGAGCAGACGATGGCCGTGCCGTCGGCGCTGCAGATCTGGACCCCGTTGCGCCGGCAGACCCCGAGCCCGTCGCTGCAGGGCTGGTTCTTGCCGGCGAAACCCTCATCGGTGTCGCCGTCGCAGTCGTTGTCCAAATTGTCGCAGCGGTTCTCGTCCACCTGGTAGTCGGGCGGATAGAGACAGCGCCACTCGCCTTCCACACAGCGCGGCGCCACGTTGGCGCACACGCCCTGGTCCAGACAGGTGATGCCCGGCGGGCCGGGCTCCTCGTCGGTCTGGCCGTCGCAGTCGTCGTCCAGGCCGTTGCAGGTCTCGGCGCCGCTGGCGTTGCAGGCGTACTCACAACCGTCGATGCCGTTGCCGTTCAGATCGTGATAGCCGTCCGAGCAGCTGTCGACCACGCAGTTGCCCATCACGCACAGACCCGTGCCGTGGGGCGGATCGCAGGCCTGGCCGCAGCCGCCGCAGTGATCGAGGCTGTTGTCGAAATCGAAGTCCTCGTCGGTGTCGCCGTCGCAGTCGTTGTCCAGCCCGTCGCAAATCTCGGGCGAGGGCTGCGGCGCGGTACAGCCCGACCAGACGCCGGCGATGCAGATCGATTCGCCTTCGCCGCACTCGTTGGCGCAGACCGTGACCAGATCCTCGTCGATCTGCCCGTCGCAGTCGTTGTCCTCGTTGTCGCACTCCTCGGCCGTGCCTTGCGGCGGCGTGGCGTCGCAGACCACCCCCAACCCATCAGGGGCGCAGGCCCAGTGGCCTTCCACCCGGCACTGGCCCACGCCGGCCTCGCACCAGTAGCCCAGTAGCGGAAAGTTCTCATCGGTGCTGCCGTCGCAGTCGTTGTCCAGCCCGTCGCAGACTTCCTGCCCGGCGGGTTGCGGCTCGGCGTTGCAGACGATGCCCAGCCCGTCCGGGGCGCATACCAGCACCCCCTCGGCCCGGCACAGGCCCAAGCCGGCGCTGCAGGCGGCGCCCACGTTGGCGAAGTCCTCGTCGGTGTCGCCGTCGCAGTCGTTGTCCAACCCGTCGCAGCGTTCCTCGGTGGGCGTGCCCGGTGTGGCCGAGCAGATGGTGCTCGTGGGATCGTCCGGATCGCAGCGGACCACGCCGGTGCCGACGCAGACCCCCTGGCCCACCTGGCAGGACTCGCGCAGGTCGGGGTAGTCCTCGTCGACCTGCCCGTCGCAGTCGTCCAGGCCGTTGCACAGCTCCGGCGTCGGGGTGATTTCGCCGACGCATTCGCCCCAGCGGCCGTCGCTGCACGTCTGGGTGCCGCTCTTGCAGACTCCGGTCTCGGTGCCGCAGGTGCGGACCAGCCCGTCGACGCATTCGCAGCCGTCGTCGGTGATGCCGTCGCAGTCGTTGTCCAGGCCGTCGCACTGCTCATCCTCGGGCCCGATGGCGCCCTCGCAGGTGCTCCAGTGGCCCTGGCGGCAGGTCTGCCGGCCGGCCGCGCAGGTGCCCTGGCTGGTGCCGCACCAGCGGGTCGCGCCTGCGGTGCATTCGCAGCCTTCGTCGGTCGAGCCGTCGCAGTCGTTGTCCAGCCCGTCGCCGCAAAGCTCGGCCACCGGCGGGGTGCCGCCCCGGCAATCGCCCCAGCGGCCTTCACCGTCCTGCTCGGCACACAGCTGCACCCCGGCGGTGCACAGGCCGCGGTCGGTACCGCAGGGCCGGCTGTCGCCGGGCGCACAACCCGCACAACCCTCGTCCACGGTGCCGTCGCAGTCGTTGTCCAGCCGGTCGCCGCAGGTCTCGCTCGGATCCGGATCGCGGCCGCCGGTGCAAGGGCCCCAGTGCCCGTCTTCACAGGTCTGCTGGCCCAGCGTACAGACTCCTCGATCGTTGCCGCAGGGCTGGACCTGGCCGGACTCGCAGGGGCAATCCTCGTCGATCTGCCCGTCGCAGTCGTCGTCCAGGCCGTTGCACAGCTCGACGGCACCGGGGTGGATGTCGGCGCGGTTGTCGTTGCAGTCGTCGCCGCCGTCGTAGCGGTCGCAGTGGCCGTCGCCGTCGTAGTCCAGGCAGGGCGGGATCTCGACGCAGCGTTCGTTGCGGCACTCGTAGCCCGACTGGCAGTCCCGGTCGCCGGCGCATTCCAGTGCGGCGTCGCCGCCGGGGATGCCGTCGCTGGCACAGCCGGCGGCCAGCGCGGCGATCAGCAGCAGCACCAGCGCGGCCGCGCTGCGGCGGCGCAGCAGCCAGGCGGCCGCCAGGCCCAGCCACAAGCACCACCAGCCGGAGGGCCGGCGGCCCGCTGTGCCGCAGTCGCAACCGCCGCTGAGCGCCCCGGCCGCGGCCGGCAGGTCGGTCTCAGGGCCCCCGTCGCCCGGCTCCTCGCCGGCGTCCGGGCCTGTGTCGCCCCCGCCGTCGTCGCCGGCGTCGGCCCCGGCATCGGCGTCCCCGCCGTCGGGCCCGCCGTCCACTCCGCCGTCCGGTGGTTTGGCGCCGCCCTGGCAGCGGCCGTCGACGCAGTGGCTGTCCGGCGGACACTCCAGCTGGGCGCACGGATCGCCGACGCATTCGCCGTCGTGACAGACGTGACCGGCGGGGCAGTAGACCCCGTTGCAGGCGTCGGCCGCGCACACCCCGTCGATGCAGACCTGGCCCGGCTCGCAGCGCACACCGGCGCAAGGCGAATCGACGCAGGCCCCGTCATGGCAGACCTGGTCGGGGCCGCAGTCGGTGCACACCGGCTCGCGGCACTCGCCCTCGGCGCAGTAGGTGCCGTCCGGGCAGTCGATGCCGGCACAGGGATCGGGCTGGCACCCCTGTTCGGTGCAGCGCTCGCCGTCCGGGCAGCCGTGTCCCGGGGTGAAGCAGTCGGGTTGCACGCACGCGCCCAACTGGCAGACCTCGTCGGGCGCGCAGTCCGGCGGGTCGGTCAGGCAGGGGTCGTCGCAGCGGCCGGTCAGCGGGTCGCAGGCCTGGCCGGGCGGGCAGGCCACGCCGCAGCAGCGGTCCTGCTGGCACCAGCCATGGATGCAGCTGGTATCGCCCGACGGGCACTCGCCGGCCGAGCAGGGCGAGGCGCAGCGACCGCACAGGCAAGCCTGGTAGCCGTCGCACAGATCGCCCTCGTCGAACAGACCGTCGCAGTCGTCGTCCAACCCGTTACAACGCTCGGGCGCCGGGGGTACCTCGCCGGCGCAGACGCCCCAATGGCCCTGAACGTTGCAGACCTGCTCGCCGGCGCTGCACTCGCCGATGTCGCTGCCGCAGGCGCGGACCTCGCCGGGGGTGCACTCGCCGCAGTCGTCGTCCAGCCCGTCGACCAGCCCGTCGCAGTCGTTGTCGATGCCGTCGTCGCAGACCTCGGGCACGGCATCCTCGTCGGTCAAGCCGTCGCAGTCGTTGTCCAGCCCGTCGCAGACCTCGTCGGGCTGGGGATCGACGCCGCCCACGCATTCGCCCCAGGTGCCGTCGGCCTGGCAGATACGCACGCCCATCTCGCAGATGCCCTCATCGCTGCCGCAGGGCTCCTGCTCGCCGGGCGTGCAAACGCTGGCGCACTCGGAGTCGAACAGGTCGGTCTGGCCGTCGCAGTCGTTGTCGATGCCGTCGTCGCAGATCTCGTCGAGGCCGAGGAAGTCCTCGTCGGTCTCGCCGTCGCAGTCGTCGTCCAGCCCGTTGCACTCCTCGTCGACCGGCTGGATCTCGCCGACGCATTCGAGCTGGCCGCCGACGCACAACAGCTGGCCCGGCTCACAGATGCCCTGCTCGGACCAGCAGGGCGGCTCCTCGTTTCCGGTGCACTCGCCGCACAGCTCCCCGAGATGCGGATCGTCCTCGTCGACCGCGCCGTCGCAGTCGTCGTCGGCGCCGTTGCAGACCTCGTCGTTGATGATCACATCGGCGTCGCACATCACCCCGGTGCCCTGCGGATTGCAGACCAGGGTGCCGTAGCCGGTGGGGCACAGGCCCATGTCGATGGTGCAGTTGGTGCCCAGATCGGGCCACAGCTCGTCCACCTCGCCGTCGCAGTCGTTGTCGACGCCGTCGCAACGCTCCGGCTCGGGCTGGCGGGCCGAGCAGTCGCTCCAGGCGCCGTCGATGCACAGCCGCTGGCCCGGGCCGCAGAGGGTGGCGCAGTCGAGTTCCAGCTCCTCGTCGGTGTCGCTGTCGCAGTCGTTGTCGACCCCGTCGCATACCTCCAAGGTGGGCTGGCGGGCGGTGCAGTCGACCCAGCTGCCGTTTTCGCAATGCTCGCTGCCTTCGCCGCAGGCGGTCGAGCAGGGCCGTTCGAGATCCTCGTCGGTCGCGTCGTCGCAGTCGTTGTCCAGGTTATCGCAGACCTCGTCGGCCGGCAGCGGGGCGGTGCAGCCGAACCAGCCGCCGTTGACGCAGAACTCGACCCCCGCGCCGCATTCGTTGAAGCAGTCCTGGAGCAGGGCCTCGTCCACGTCGCCGTCGCAGTCGTCGTCCACGCCGTTGCAGGTCTCGTCGGTCGGCTCGCGCGCGGTGCAGGTGGTCGGGTCGAAGGCGCCGTCGATGCAGTACTCCTGGCCGGTGCCGCAGGCGGTGACGCAGGGTTGGGTGACGTTCTCGTCGGTCAGCCCGTCGCAGTCGTCGTCGATGCCGTTGCAGCTCTCGAGCGGGGCGTCGACCAGCAGGCCCTCGACCAGCACCAGGATGTCTTCGAAGTCGTTGTCGCCGCCGCGGAACAGATCCTCGAAGCCGAAGTAGAAGGCGGTGGTGTCCTGGCTGGACTGGTAGACCAGGTGGTGGATGTAGGGTTGATCGGTGTTCTGCTCGGCCAGGTTGAGCCGCGGCTCGCTGTAGTAGATGTAGCCCGGGTCGTCGTTCAGGCCCTCGCCGCCGCAGCTGGAGCAACCCTCGGGCGTGATGATGAAAAACCCGACCGGCCCGCCCTTCCAGTTCGGATCGCCGCACAGGCTGATGCTGGTGGTGTAGGGCGGCTCGCGGAAACCCTCGATGATGATGTGCCGGTTTTCGGCCAGGGTGGTGTCGTCGCCCACGTTGTACCAGCCGAAGGCGTTCTCGTAGCCGGCGCCCTCGGCCAGGTCCGAAAAGGTCAGCTCCAGCGCCGGGTAGAACGTCTCCGGGATGAGCGAGGCGTCGGCGATGGCGTCGATCGACTCGCCGCGATCGTTGAAGATGGTCTGCAGCCGATTGGTCTGCGGGATGCCGGTCTCGTCCGGCTGGCAATAGGTATAGGTCGTCTCGTCCGCCGGGCAGTAGTCGTAGTCGGCCGCCGCGGCCGAACCCGCCCCGAAGCCGAGGCCCACAATCCCCATCCACCACAACCACCGCAGCTGGTTCCCGGCCGTTGCACACCACCGCATCTCGATCCTCCGCACGCCGTGGCGCCGCCCGCTGCCATCCGCCGGGCGGCGCCGGATGATCCTCGTCGATTCTACCGTGAAACGGTGGTCATTCACAGTGGGGCCAGCGGTGACGCACGACCGGCCCACACGGAGCGCGGCCGGGCGCGAGGCGACCC
>CAYVQE010000036.1:14742-42022 GCA_964454005.1 uncultured Myxococcales bacterium | reverse complement strand
GCAGACGCGGCATGTCCACAGCCAATTCTGCTAGGGGTTGACACAGGGTGTCTCAGGAGTGATCCTGCTCGGCGGTCCGGCCTGCCGGCTGTTCGGCTGGCTTTTCGCCCGCGACCGCCGGCAGGCCGCCGATGGGCGTGGCGATGCGGTTGGCGCTGGACGTCCGCGCTGACTGCGGGCGCTGCCAGGGATACTCGATGCGGACGTGGAACTGGGCGCCCAGGATGCGCATCAGGCTGCGGCCCATGCGCTTCAAGTCGCGCGACGACAGCCCGGAGTCGTCCAGGTAGCCGCGCAGCAGCTTGTCGAACAGAATGCGGCGCACCAGCTGGGCGATGCGCTCGCGGTCGGGCCTGTCCAGGGTGCGCGAGGCGGCCTCGACCGCATCGGCGATCATCAGCACGGCCGTCTCGCGGCTGGTGGGGTTGCGGCCGCGGTATCGGAAGACCTCGGCGTTCACCTCACCCTCGGCGGTCTGGCGCGCCTTGTCGTAGAAGAAATCCATGGTCGAGCGGCCGTGGTGCTCGACGATGAAGTCGACGATGCGCTCGGGCAGGTTGGCGCCGCGGGCGATGATCACGCCGTTCTCGGTGTGCTGGCGCAGCTTGGCCGCGCTGTCACGGGGAGCCAACCGGTCGTGGGGATTGCCGTCCTGCTGGTTCTCGGCGAAGTAGTCCGGATCGCGCATCTTGCCGATGTCGTGGTAATAGGCTCCGACCCGCACCAGCTCGTCGTCGGCGTCGATGTCCAGCGCGACCTTCTCGGCCATGTTGGCCACCGCCAGGGTGTGCTGGAAGGTGCCAGGCGCCTTGTCGGCCAGATCGCGCAGCACCGGGTGCTCCAGGTCGCGCAGCCGCGACAGCTTGGAACGCGGCACCGCGCCGTAGAGCAGCGAGGCCGGCACCAGCAGCAGTGCGGCCACCACCCCGGCGCCCAGGGTGCCGATCAGCAAGCCGACCAGATCGCCTTCCAGCGTCAGGCTGGTGTCCAGGCCGTAGGGGCTGAACAGATCCAGCCCGACCAGAGCGGCCGCGCCGGCCAGCGCGCCGGCGCCGGCGGCCAACAGCAGCCGTAGCCCTCCGCAACCGGGCTGCAGCAGCAAGGCGGCCATCCAGCCGGCCGCCAGCGGCACCAGCACCATGCCCGGCTGGAAGCGGATCAGCGGGGCCACCAGCGCCACCGCCACCAGGTGGATGGCCAGCGCGTGGGTCTGGCGCACCAGGGGGCCGAGCAGCAGCACCGCCAGCACCGCCGGCGCGGCATAGTGGCTCAGGCCGCTGGTGTCGAACAGCAGGCGCGAGCCGCCGACGATGGCCGCCAGCAGCAGGTAGGTGGTGGCCAGGGCCCTGAGGCGCAGATCGAGCGAGCGGCCCGTGCGGCGCAGCATCAGGTGGTACAGCGTCAGGACGAGGAAGGTGTAGGCCACCAGGGCGCCGACCACCCGCCAATCGATCGGCCGCTCGACCAGCGCGTCGAGCATGCCGATGGCGCTCAGCCCCAGGGCCACAAGCAGGTGGACCGCCAAGGCTGCCCACAGCCGACTGAAAAAAGGCATGCTCGGCGTGCGCTCCAGGCGCCGGAATGATCGGAATGCCGGGGGACTACCAGCCGAAGCCGTAGCCGACGGTCACTCCGCCACCGTCGGGATTGACCATGACCGAGAAGCGTTCCAGGTTGTCGTTGATCCGATCGGCCTCGGTCACCGCGTCGAAGATGGAGAACAAATGCAGACCGCCGGCGGCGGCGAAGAGCAGGATCGACTCGAGCCGCCAGCGGATGTCGAACTTCTCGCTGCTGTCGAAGGCCCCGGCATAGGCCAGCGCGCCCATGTAGAGCGCGATGTTGCCGGCCATCCAGATGCCGCCCACGACATAGTGCTCGTTGTAGAGCTGGCCGCCGCCGGGCACGATCGACAGCGCTCCGGCCAGCAGGGGGCTGCGCGACTCGTAGGGCAGGCGGTTGCGGGTCGCCTTGGAGCCCTCGTCGGAGCCGGCGGCCGGCAGCGCCTGGCCCACGTCCGGCAGCGACGGCTCGGCGCGGGGGCCCAGCTCGCCGGCGACGGCGGTCAGGCTGGTCAGCAACACGCTGGTGGCGACGAAGGCGCTCAGGGTCTTGATCATGGTGTCTCCCGGCTCCCGAAGACGTTGCAAAACCGCCCTACGGACAAGGCGATCGCTTCATATCAGGGGCGCCGGATGGTGTCAACCTCCGAGTTTCCGGGTGGCGGCGGAGCGCGGCGTTCCGGCGGTCAGCAGCCGATCATGCGCGAGATCACGATCCGCTGCACCTCGCTGGTGCCCTCGCCGATCTCGAGCAGCTTGGAATCGCGGTAGAAACGCTCCACGTCGTACTCCTGCATCAGCCCGTAGCCGCCGTGCAGCTGCACCGCCTGGTGGGACACCCGCTGCGAGACCTCGGAGCAGTAGAGCTTGGCCATGGCGGCCTCCTTGGCGAAGGGCCGCTTGTTGTCCTTCAGCCAGCAGGCCTTGTACATCAGGTTGCGGGCCAGCTCGATCTCCATGGCCATGTCGGCCAGCTTGAAGGCGTTGCCCTGGAACTTGCAGATCGGCTTGCCGAACTGGACGCGCTCCTGGGCATAGGCCATGGCCAGCTCGTAGGCGCCCTGGGCGCAGCCCAGGCCCATGGCGCCGATGCTCAGCCGGCCGCCGTCCAGGGTGGACAGCATCTGGTGGAAGCCCTCGCCGCGGCCGCCGAGGATGTTGTCCTTGGGCACCCGGCAGTCGTCGAAGTACAGCTCGGCCGTGTTGGAGGAACGCCACATCAGCTTGCCGTGCATCTCCTTGGCCTCGAAGCCCGGGGTGCCGTGCTCGACCAGGATGCAGGAGATCTCGGGCCGGCCGTCGTCGCGCTTGCCGGTGACGGCCTGGACGGTCACGCCCAGGCTCTTGGGGCTGGCCGCGTTGGTGATGAAGATCTTGGAGCCGTTGATGACCCATTCGTTGCCGTCGAGCACGGCGCTGGTCTTGGACGAGCCCGCATCGGAGCCGGCGTTGGGCTCGGTCAACCCGAAGCCCCAGAGGTAGCCCTCGGAGCAGAGCTTCGGCAGGTACTTCTTCTTCTGCTCCTCGCTGCCGAAGTAGTACAGCGGCCCGATGCCCAGCGAGTTGCCGGCGGCGACGGTGGCCGCATGCGAGCCGTCGATGCGGGCCAGCTCCTCGGTGGCGATGATGTAGGCCACGTAGTCCAGCCCCTGGCCGCCGTACTCGGGCGCGGCGAACATGCCCAGCAATCCCATCTCGGCCATCTTGGCAACGTTGTCCAGATGGAACTTCTCCTGCTCGTCGAACTCGCGGGCCACCGGCTTGATCTCGGTCTCGGCGAACTTGCGCACGCTGTCGCGCAGGATCTGCTGCTCCTCGGTCAGGTCGTAGTTCAACGCCATGCGTCGGCCTCCGCTGGTCTGGTTGGACGATCGAGATTTGCCGCCACCATAGTCGCTTATCCCAGCGGGATCAACTCCCGCAGAGCGGCGCCGAGCGGCCTTGACGGCTTGCATTCGCGGCCGCCTTCGGCTATATCCTATGACCGCAGAACCCGTGTCGTGGCAAGGAAAAAGCGGATCTTCGAACGGAGGAGCTCCATGCGATCGCATCGCCGTCTATCGCTGCTGCTGGCCGGACTGCCGCTGGTTCTGGCCACCGCCTGCATCACGCCGTTGATGATGGAGTCGGCGACCGTACCCCTCGGGGGACGGGCCTACAAGGTGCTGGGCGCGACCGAGGCTGAAAAGTGCCTGGTCACCGTCCTGGGCATCCCCATCGCCCGCGACGCCTCCCTGCACAGCACCCTGGCCGCGGCCCGCGATGCGCTCGGGGCCGACGCCCTGATCGCGGTCACCGTCGACCGGCGCCAGCTGACCACCGGCTTCTACAACGAGAGCTGCACGGTGGTGCGGGCCAAGGCGATCCGGTTCACCGACCAGCGATCCCCGTTTCTGCAGCCCGGCCCGGCAGTGCCTCCGGTGCCGCCAAAACCGGCCACCGAACCGGCCGCCGAGCCGGCCGCCGAACCTGCTGCCGAGCCGGCTGCCGAGCCGGCTGCCGACCAGCGCAAACGCCAGGCCGCGGAGAAAAAGCGCCAGGCCAGGCTGGCGAAAAAGCGCCGGGCCGAGGAGAAAAAGCGCCAGGCCGAGGAGAAAAAGCGCCAGGCCGCGGAGGAAAAGCGCCAGGCGGCGCTCGAGAAGAAGCGCCGGGCCGAAGAGAAGAAGAGAAAGGTGGCCGAGGCCGAGCGCAAGGCGGAGGAGGCGAAGCGCAAGGCCGAGGCGGAGAAGCGCAAGGCCGAGGCGGAGCGGCGCCAGGCCGAGGAGGCCAAGCCGGTGCCCGCGGAGTACAGCATCTTCTGCAAGTACGAGGCGGGCCAACCGATCCTGATCGAGACCAAGGCGGACAAGATCGAGGCCGACTTCGCCAAATGCGTCTACTTCGGGGTGCGGGTGAAAAAGGCCGACGGCTCCCAGGGGGTGATTCCCTTCGAGAAGATCTGGTCGGTGCGCATGCGGGCCGACGAGAAGGCCCAACCGGCCGGTCCGGCGCAGCCGCGGCGCTGATCAGTGCCGCGCCTGCGACTCCCACCCCGTACGTTCTCCGCAAATTGCGTGGAAGTTGTCTGTACTCTACAACGGTGCATCGACTCCGACGCGGCCCGACCCTTGTGGTTGCGGCGGCGGCTTGTGCCGCCGGCGTCCGGCCGGGTAGACTGGGAAGCAATGGCCCCACGGTTGCTTGTTTTTGGAGGTAGGGCATGCGTTTGACGCCGAGGCGTTTCGCCGGACTGTTCCTGGCCGGGCTGCTGGCCATCACCGCCTGTGAGGACTCGAGCTGCGGCGGCTGCGTGACCCCGCTGGCCGAGCCCTTCCCGGAGGCGCCGCGCGTCTACGATGGCGTGCAGGTGCGAATCAGCCAGAGCGGTCTGGACTTCGTCGAGCGGAACCTGCCCCAAATTCTGGACAATCTGCTCGAGGACGGGCTGCAGTTCGAGATCCCGACTTCGACCACCAGGCTGCTGGGCACCGACATCGAGCTATGCGCCGAGCCCTGCCCGGTCACGGCGGCCATCCTGGAATCGCGCATCACCCTGATGCAACCCGATCGGGTGGCGGTCGACGCCAGCATCGACCTGGATACGGTGGTCACGGTCGACTCGGTGCTGGGCCACTGCGAGTTCCCGGTGCAGCTACGCGACAAGCCGGTGGCCGCCGAGGTGCAGCTGTTCGTGGACCCGGCCAGCTACTTCCTGCACTTCGACGTGGGCGGGGTCGAGGTGACCATCGCCGACGAGGACTACCAGATCGAGTGCCCCTGGTACTACGATTTCCTGTTGGAGGCGCTCAAGTCCTACATCACCGGCATCCTCAACAGCCAGGTGCAGGACCAGCTCGACGATGCGCTGGCCGATCTGGTGGCCGAGCAGACCTGCCTGCCCTGCGATTTCTACAGCGGCGGCTGCCCGGCCGGCTCGAGCTGCGAAGACGGCTTCTGCTTCGCCGGCGGCGACTGTCTGATTAGACCGTTGGGGCTGGCCGGTACCGTGGACCTGGGCGCCCAGCTGGCCGACGTGGATCCGAGCAACGACGCCGACCTGGACCTGCTGGTCGCCGCCGGCCAGGCCCAGCAGCCCAACCAGCGGCCCTTCGTGCGCGCCAACGGGCTGGAGGTGCGCGCCCTCGGCGGCACCTTCAGCCAGCGCGACGGCTGCCTGCCGGAGCCCGATCCGGCCCAGGTGCCACCGACGGGTATCGCCGATCCGATGCAGTTCGGCAACCTGATTCCGGGTCAGGGCCAGAGCTACATGGCGGCGGTGTCGGTGGCCGACATGTACCTCGACCACTTCGTCTACCAGCTCTGGCGCAGCGGCTTCTTCTGCCTGACCATCGACTCCTACGGTCTGGATCTGATCAGCGCCTCGACCCTGGAGCTGATCCTGCCGTCGATCGGGCGGCTGACCGCGGGCGCCAACGTGCCGGTGCGGCTGGGTCTCGAGCCCGAGAGCGTGCCCTACGTGGAGATCGGCGCCGGTACCTTCCTGCCCGACGGCGCCGTCGACGAGCCCATCCTGTATGTGTTCCTGCCGGACCTGCGCCTGGACATCTGGGCCCGGCTGGACGGACGCTGGACGCGGCTGCTGGCGCTGGTGCAGGACATGCGCCTGGATCTGGCGCTGGAGTTCACCCCGGACAACCAGGTGGTGCCGATAGTGGACGAGGACAGCATCGCGGTCGACGATGTGCGCCTGGTCCACTACGAGCTGCTGGCCGAGAGCGAGCAGCAGCTGCGCGAGCTGGTGCCCTCGCTGATCGGCATCGCCCTGCCGCAGCTGCTCGGCTCGCTGGAGGAGATCGCCATCCCGCCGCTGCAGGGCTTCGTGCTCGACATCAAGGCCGTCCAGGGCGACATGCCGCGGGCCGGGGGCAGCTACCACGATTTCATGTCGATCTACGCCGACCTCGATTTCGAGCAGCCGCCGCCGGTGCCGCCGGTCGAGACCGCGGTGCGCCTCGAGCGCTGCGCGAGCGGTTGGGCGCTGGTGGGCCTGCCGGCCGACCAGGAGCTGCAGCTGCGCGTCGACGGCGGATTGTGGCGGCCTTTCCGCCGCGGCCCGGCCGTGGCCCTGCCCGCCGATCTGCTCCCCGGCGCCCACCGCATCGAGGTGCGCGCTCGCCGGCGGGGCGCCTACCGCAGCCTCGATCCCAGCCCGCAGTCGCTGGAGCTGGTGCTGCAGCGGCCGGCCGGCCCCGCACCGGCGGTGGCCCCGCCGGCGCCGGTGACGGCGGAGCACGGCGCTGCGATCCAGCCGACCGAGCGGTCCGCGCCGGATGGCGGTGCGCCGCGGATCGGCTGTGCCAGTGCCGGCAACCGGTCCTGCTCGCTGCTGCTGCTGCTGGGCCTGGTGGCGCTGGTCCTGCGCCGGGGTGTCCGGAAACCGGACACCCCCCACGTCTGAGCCGCCCCCCGCCAAACACCGGCTCTCGCTCTGACGGGCGCTTGGGCGCCGCGGCTGCTGCTGGCATGCCCCCTGCATGAATTCTTGTCCCGGGCTGCGCGACGGGTAGCTGTTCAGGCTCCAGAGGTCGCGTAGCGCCCCGCATCGCGCCGTCGTTCGATCGGGTCGACGGCGTCGGAGTGGGTGGAGGTGGGTTGTGCTTGCGACCGCGATGCTGCTGGCGTTGGCCGTGCAGGCCGCCGCCTTTCACTACGAACCGGCCGGCCGGTTCGCCGAGCGCGGCGCCTGTCACAGCGCCGCGCGGCACGACGGCGTGTTGGCACTCGGCTGCCGCTCCGGGATCTGGTTGGGCCCGGCCGATGGCTTGGTCTTGTGGCTGCGCTGCCGCGCCGGCGGCAACACGGCCAATCACGTGCGGGCGCTGGCCAACGGCGGTTTCGCGGCCGCGACCCCTTGCGGCCTGTACCTGCTGGATCCCGACCGGCCGCCGCGGCGGCTGCCGCTGCCGGGCGTGCCCGGGGCCATGGCCAGCCGCGGCGACGAGCTGCTGGTGGTGGTGGCCGACGGGCTGTGGCGGATCGCGCCGCGCAGCGGCCAGCGGCGTCGGCTGGGACGCTGGCCGGACGAGCAGCCGCCGCGCAGCCTGGCCTGGAGCGCCCGCGGCGCGGTCAGCCAGGGGCGACGCTGCTGGTGGCGGGGCCGGCGGTCGCAGCAGCTGCGGGCGCCGGAGCGCGGGGCGCGCGGCGTGCTGTGGGATGCCGATCGGCTGCTGTGGGTGGGTCCGGCCGGCGCCCTGTGGCTTCAGGGCGGCAGCGACCGGGCTCGGCCGGTCGGTCGGTTGCCGCTGCAGCCCGGCCAGCGGGTGGTTCAGGTGCGCGATCTCGGCCCGGGTCGGGTATGGGTCGCCAGCCGGCTGCAGGGCTTTCTGGTCGACAGCCGCGGAGTGCGTTCCGGCTGGCTGCCCGCCGGCCGGGGGCGCATGCTGGCGATTCGCGAACCGGCCGGCGGCGGCCCGCCCTGGCTGGTGGGCCGGGGTGAACTGCTCCGACCGCGGTTCGGTGCGGCCCCATGGGAGGGCTGGTGTCACGAGCGGCCGGCGCGGCAGCGACGGACAACTTCCCGGCCGAGGCCGGCAATCCGACCGAGTCCGGGACCGCCGCCGGGCTGGTTGTGGCTGCTACCCCAGGTTCGGTTCGGGGCGGCCGGGGGATTGGGCTGGCGGATGGGCTACCGCGAGGGAGGCGGCTGGGACTGGCGGCGAAGTCGCGGTTGGCGGGCGGGGCTGTGGCTGAGCTGGCCGCTGGGCGGTGGGAGCTGGGCTGCGCTGGATGCAGATGTACGGGCGCTGCAACGCCAGCGGCTGGCGCTGGACCGAGAGCGGCGCGAGCGCATCGCCGCCCTGCTGGCCGAGCGGCGCCGGCTGTGCCGGCAACCGCCGGACGGGGCCGCCCGGCTGGCCCGCGCCGCCCTGGAAGCCCAGCTGGCGGCGCTGGGCTGGCGACCGCCACCGGTCCCGCCGCCGGACGGGCGCTGATCCGCAGCGCGGAATCTGCCACATTTTCTGTTTGCGACCGCAGCCGATGTGTGTAAGGTTTCGCCCGACTCCGCGCCCTGGCGGTGCCCACCGCTGGGGAATCAGGCACGGGAGGTAGCGCCATGGCCGAGACCAAGAACGGATCCCGCAAGACCACCAAGACGACCGCGGCGGCCGGCGTCACCGGTCAACAGGCGGCCGAGCCGGTCGATCCCGAAGCCCCGACCCGCAAGATTCTGGCCAAGGCCCGCAAGTACCACGGCACCATGCAGAAGCGCGTGGGCATGCTGTTCTCCGGCGGTCCGGCGCCGGGCGGCAACGCGGTCATCTCGGGCGCAGCCCTGCAGTTTCTCAACGACGGTTGGGAAGTCATCGGCTTCTACAAGGGCTACGAGTATCTGACCAACTTCGACAGCAACAATCCGCGGCGCTTCATCGACGGGGTCCACTTCAAGCGCCTGAACTACGACGACGTGACCAAGATCCGCCAGCTCGGCGGCATCACCATCAAGACCTCGCGTACCAATCCATCCAATGTCAACGGCAAGGAGGTGCGCAACCCCAAGGATCTGCTGGACCCCAAGAAATCGGTCAAGCTATACAACGTGCTCGACGCGCTGGAGTTCATGGGCATCCACGCCCTGATCTCGATCGGCGGCGACGACACCCTCAAGACGGCCTACTACCTGAACCTGCTCGGCCTGCCGGTGGTCCACGTACCCAAGACGATCGACAACGACTACCACGGCATCCCCTGGACCTTCGGCTACTTTACGGCCATCGAGGCTGCCCGGCAGCAGATCAAGATCTACAACCAGGAGGCCATGACCACGGATTGCTGGTGGATTCTGGAGCTGATGGGCCGCAAGACCGGCTGGTACACCATCGGCGCCGGCATCTCCGGCGAGGCGGTGCGCATGATCGGGCCCGAGGAAGTGGGCAGCCAACTCGAGATCGATGGCCTGGTCAACGAGATCGTGGATTTGATCTGCAAGCGCGAGCAGTACGGCAAGCGCTACGGCGTGCTGCTGGTCAGCGAGGGCCTGGTCGACAAGATGGCCGACGATGACAAGCCCAAGGTGGTCGACGATCACGGCAACATCGCTTTCTCCGAGGCCAAGTTCGGCTACCAGCTGCGCCAGCTGGTCAAGGAAGCCTACAAGCGGCGCACCGGTCGCGGCCTCTCGATCAAGAGCGAGACGGTGGGCTACACCACCCGTTGCGCCGAGCCGTCGGCCTTCGACATCCTGCTCGGCTCGCAGCTGGGCATGGGCGCCTTCCGCTTCATCTGGGGCAAGCGCTTCGGGCACATGGTCTCGGTGGGCGACAATCTCGAGATCAAGGCGGTGCCCTTCAGCGACCTGATCGACGCCAACACCTTCCGCACCCGGCTGCGCTACGTGCCGGTCGACGGCGATTTCTTCAAGATGGCCAAGTCGCTCGAGTTCCGGCGCCAGTACGAGGACGACTGAGCCGCTGCCCGGGTGTCCGGAATCCGGACACCCCCCCATTCAGCCAACCCGGTGGAATAACAAGACTCTGATTCCCGGCACGGTCCTTGCTTTTTCCCGGTCCGAACCCTTGGACCGAGGAAAGGAGGTTCGCGATGCGCACTGTGGGAATCGGAGTCTGTTGTCTGCTGCTTCCGCTGCTGGGGGGGGCGGCCGCGCCGGGGGCGGTTGCGGCCGAGGCCTTCGCCGGATTGGATCTGGGTGAGCCGGCGCCCGAGCCGATCCCTCCCGGCGAGCCACCGGCAGCGGGCGCGCCTGCCTGTCTGGCCCACGAGCCGTCGGCTGCCGAGCTGGTGCGCTGCGCCTGGGATTGGGCCGGGCTGGAGCCCGGTCGCGATCGCTCCTGGCGGTCGCGGGTGCGCTGGTCCGGCTGGTTGCCGCGGCTGTCGGGCGGCGTCGACTACGACATAGGTGACAGCTGGGACTACCGCTACGTGCCGGGTGAGCCGCGGGTGGACAAGCTACGCCAGAAAGATGGCTGGGGCTGGGATGTCGACTTGAAGCTCGACCTGAGCAAGGCGGTCTACTCCAGCGACGAGTTGGCGGTGGCCCGCGAGGGACTGCGCCGCTCGGCGGCCCGGCGCGATCTGGCGGTGGAGCTGATCCGCCTGATCTACGCCCGGCGCGAGCTGCTGCGCCGGGGCCTGCCGCCGGCGGGCAGCAGCCAGCGGGGCGAACTCGACGAGCTGACCGCCGTGATCGACGCCTGGACCGGTTCCCGATTCGCCGATCGCTGGTGCGGGAGGCGGTCATGAGGCCCTGGGGCGGGTTCCTGTTGGCTCTGGGCCTGCTCGCCGGCTGCCAACCGGCCGCTCCGCCGGAGGTGGACATCGAGCCGCCCACGGTGCTGCGCTTCAGGCCGCAGGGCGAGGCGATCGATCCGGCTGCGGTGATCGTGGTGCAGTTCAGCGAGCCGGTGCAGTCCGATGCTGCGGTCGAGCCGTTGCTGGTGGTGATCGAGGAGGCGCTGGTCGACGGCGATTTTCTGGATGATTTCGATCGCCCGCCGCTGGCGGCCAAGCGGGCCGATGGACCGGTGGCCTGTGACATCGAGGTCGACATGCAGGGCGGCCGGCTGACCTTGTTGCCGCGCACCGCGCTGCAGCCCGATACCGCCTACCTGGTGGTGGTCTCGGCGGCGGTGCGCGACCTGAGCGGCAATCCGCTGGTGGCCCAGGCCGATGTCGACGAACGCGGCCGGGTGGTCGGCGCCCAGACGCATGCCATCCACCGCTTCCGCACCGCGCGGGCCGGTGGGCCGGCCGACGATCCGCCCGACGACGATTCGCCCGAGCCGGCGGTCCGGATCGCCTTCTCGGAGATCCTGGCCAATCCGGCCGGGGAGGAGAGCCAGGGCGAGTACGTCGAGCTGGTCAACCTGGGTTCGGCTGCGGTCGACCTCGGGGGCTGGTTGCTGACCGACTCCGGCCTGGCCGGTGAGGGCGATCCGCTGTCCGCCTGCGATGGCGGGGCCGATGCGGTGCTGCCGGCCGGCGGCGTGGCCGTGGTCGGGGGGCTGGAACTGCGGCCGCCGCCGGAGATGCCGGCTGCGGCGCGGCTGCTGTGCACCGATCGCTCCAGCCTGACCAGCCGCGGCCTGCGCAACGGCGGTGGCGAGATCCTGGTGCTCAGCGACAGCGCCGGAATCGAGGCGGATCGCTATGGCGGCTGGGTCAACCTGAGCGAGCGCGAAGGCTGCTCGGCCGTGAGGCTCGATCTCGAGGCGCCCGATGGGCCGGACAACTGGGCGCCGCTAGAGGCCGAGCCATGCCGCAGCCCGGGTTGGATCGAGTAGCCGTTCGTCAGGCCCCTCGATGGCCAGCTGCTGGCGGAGTCGCCGGCCGGTGATCAGCGCAGGGCCTGCAGCACCTTGATGATGTCCTCCGGGTTCTGGGCCTCGAGGCGGTAGCCGTTCGGGGTGGTCAGGCTCAGCTTGACCGGGGGGGCCTCGGCCGGCAAGACAGGCCGCGGGGGCATGCTCGAGTGGCGCTCGTGCGGACCCGGTCCGTCGCCGCTGGACAGCTCCCAACGCCGCATGGTCATGTAGGTCACCCCGAGTTCCTTGGCTGCCGCTCGAGCGGTCTTTCCGGCTCGCCGGGCCATGTGGTACTGGCTCAGCAGATCCTGCTTCTCGTCGGTCGAGTAGTGCTTGGCCATCGCTTCGTCTCCGTGTCGGCTCCGCGACTCAAAAGAATCCCGTCGCTGTCCTTTTTAACATTTTGTAATATATCCGCGCAAGACTATGAAGTAAAGAAAAAAAAGCTCAGCAGATCACGGTCCCAGCTGGTAGCCGACGCCGTGGATGGAGCGGATGACGCGACTGCCCTGGCCGTTGCAGTCCAGCTTGCGGCGCAGCCGGTGGATCAGCACATCGACGCTGCGATTCCCGCCGGTGGCCTCGCGACCGACGGCCTTGGCTAGCTCGCTGCGGCTGCAGGGCCGCCCGGCGCAGCAGGCGAGTTGCCACAGTGCGTCGAACTCGGCCGCGGTCAGATCCAGCTCGCTCTCGCTGAAGCTGGCCCTGCGGTTGGCCCGGTCGAGCGTCAGCGACCCCACCTCCAACCGCTGCAGCTCGGAGGCCGGGTCGTCGAGCCGCCGCAACAGGACCTTGATGCGCGCCAGCAGCACGTCCAACTCGGCCGGCTTGATCACGAAGTCGTCGCCGCCGATCTCCAGGCCGCGGATCTGATCGCGGCTGGAGGTGGCCATGGCGGTCAGGAACAGAATGCGCCCGCGAAAGCCGGGGCGCACCCGGCGGCAGACCTCGTAGCCGTCGATGGTGGGCAGGCCGACATCGAGCACCACCAGATCGGGCTGCTCGGTCAGGATCCGTTCGGCGGCCCGTTGCCCGTCCGTCTCGACGTCGGTGGTCAGGCCGAGTTCGCGCTCGATGCGCAACCGGAGCGTATCGGCGAACTCGACCCGATCCTCGACCACGAGTACGCGAGGCGGTTGGTCGGCCGACATGGCCTCCCCTCCGGTGCGAACGGATCGGCACGAAAGCGGATCCGAACCGACGTTACCAGCGCTCCGGCCTTATGGCTACCTTGCCAACAGGTCGCGCACGCGGTTTGCCAACACCTCGAATGAAAAGGGTTTGTCCAGGTGATCGTCGGCGCCTACCACCGGAGCGGTGGCGTCGTTGACCGCCTCGCCGATGCCCGACAGCATCAACAGCTTGACCCCGGCGTACTGATCGCGCTCGCGGATGTACTTGGCCACTTCCCAGCCGGACAACCGGGGCATCATGATGTCCAGAATGAGCAGCTCGGGTTGCTCGACCAGGAAGGTCTCCAGCGCCTGCTCGCCGTCGGCCGCCTTGAACAGCTGGGCGCTCACCGATCGCAGCGCCGCCTCGACCATCTTGAGCACTTCGGGATCGTCATCCGCGATCAGGATCTTGGGCAGAGCGCTCGTCTCGGCCATTCTTCACGCCTCCTCGGTGTCGCCCTTACGATAGCCCCGCCGGTTTGGAAACGCAAGGGGTTACGCGGCGCCGCGTACGGCGCCAGCGGGCGGCCCGGCGGTTGCGGATGCGGCGCGCCGGGACTATCCTCGATGGCATGGGTGCCGATCTCGAGAACAAGCTGGTCCTGCTGGTCGAGGACGATGAGCCGTTGCTGGCCGGCATGCAGGCCTGGCTGCGCGACAACCAGTACGGTTACGCCGTCATGGCCGCCCGCGACGGCGAGCAGGCGCTGGCGCTGATCGAGCGCTACCGGCCGGATCTGGTCATCTCCGACCTGCGCCTGCCGGTCATGGACGGCCTGCAGCTGCTGCTGGCCTGCCGGCGCCGTTGGCCAGAGCTGCGCTTCGTGGTCATGAGCGCCTTCGGCACCCCCGACTTGGAAGAACGGTCACGCCGCAGCGGGGCGGTGCGTTTTCTGCACAAACCGATCGACATGCCGGCGCTGGAGCAAACCATCGCCGAGGTGCTGCAACAGGAAGCCGACGCGCACCGCTCGGGCTTCGTGCACGGCATCTCGGTGCCCGGCTTCGTGCAGTTGCTCAGCGTGGAGCGCAAGACCGTCGCCCTCGTCCTGCAGCGTCCGGGCGCCGAACCGGGAAGGCTCTATCTGGAAGACGGCGCGCTGGTCCACGCCAGCCATGCCGGCCAACAGGGGGAGCCGGCGGCCCTGGTGCTGCTGGCCTGGGAAGACGCCGAGATGGAACTCGACGAGCAGGCCAGCGCCCCTGCGCGGACCATCACCGGGCCATTGCCGGGGCTGATCATGGAGGCGGTGCGCCGGCGCGACGAAGCCGGTCGCTGAGCGCCAGGGTCATTTGGGTACGGCCTTGAGCACGGCCTTGCCGCCCTTGATGACCACTTTGAACTCGACCTTCCTACAGCCGTACTGCTTCTGGATCGAAGGCACCTGCTTGCGCAGCGATTTGGCCAGGGCCTCGCGGGTCAGACCCTTGGTGTTCTCCTTGCAGCGGCGTTTGGCCATGACGTAAGCGTTGTAGATCGCGTTGACGTTGTCGTCGGACAGGTTGGCCGCCGGCGTCCGGGCCGGTCTGGGGGCCGGACGCTCCGATTTTTCTTCTTCTGCCTGCTCGACATCGCTGCGCAGCTTGGCGCGGTAGCGCGCCTTGGCCACATCGCGGTGGTAGGTGCCTTCCTCCATCTGGCGCAGCACCCGGTTCCAGCGGGTGTCGTAGCTGCTGAACTTGGCCACCAATTGGTTGATGCGGAACCGCAGCTCGGTGTTGCGCACCGTGGTGGTCCGCAGGTTCATCACCCGGCGCTTGATGGCATCGCGCTTCTGGGTGGGGGGCTGGCGTTCGATGCCCTGGAAGTACATCTCGAACAGGGTGCGCAGGTTGTCGGTCTCCTTCTCCACCGCCTGGAGTTCGGCCTCGAGGTCCTTGGCTGCCTGATCGAGCTGGGCCATGCTCTGTTTGTACCACCTCGGACCGAAGCCCGGCAAGCGCAGGGTCGTTTTCCGAGTGGTCCGTTGACATGCCGCTGGGGCGCGGGCAAGGTTGCTACATGCGTCGATGGAGCGGAATCGGGATCGCCATCGCCTGGCTGCTGCTGGCCGGAGGCGCCGGCGCCGGCGACGGTGGCCAGCCGGAAGCCGGTGACGGCGTGTCGGCGGCGGCCCAGCTGTACCACCGAGCCCGCACCGCGGCCCGCGCCGGCCGGCTCGATGAGGCCTTGCGGCTGCTGCGCGAGATCGATGCCCGCTGGCCCCGGGCGGCCTTCGCCGATGAGGCGCTGGCCGAGCGGGCGCGACTGTGGGAGCAGCGATTGGAGCGTCCCGAGCGCGCCCTGGCGCTGTGGCGCGAGCTGCTCGAGCGCTTTCCGGAGGGCCGGCCGAGCCGCCGCGCCCGGGCGCGTATCGCTTATCTGGAGCGGCACCTGGACGGCGGCTCGGTGCTGCTGGCGCGCTATCAGAAGCTCAAACGCCAAACCCTGGACATGGAGCCGGCTCGGGCCGCCGAGCGGATCGAGGCGCTGTTGGCCGAGGCGCCCGAGTTCTCCCTGCGGGCCGAAGGAATGCTGTACGCGGCCGGCCTGTGGCGCCGCGCCGGCCAGCCCGCCCGGGCGCGGGCCCTGCTGGAGGCCCTGGTCGCCGATCCACCCGACCGGCGGGCGGCCGGGTTGGCCCTGTCCGGGTTGGCCCACATGGCCCGCGACGCCGGCGAGTTGGATGGGGCCGAGCGGGCCTACCAGCGCATGGCGGTGCTCGGGGGCGATTGGGAGCGTACCGCCGAGGAGGGCCGGCACCTGCTGGCGGCCAGCCGGCGCAAGAGCAACTTGCGCTGGACGGCGCTGGCCATCTGGGCGGCGGTATTGTTCGGCAGTTGCGCGGCGCTTGGCCGGCAGCTGGCCCGCGGCCGTTTGGCCTGGCGGCAGTTGTGGCCGCCGCCGCTCGAAGCCATCGTCTACCTGGTGCTGATGGGCGGGCTGCTGGCGCTGGTCTGGGGCCGGGCCACCGAAGCCACGATGGCGCTGGCCTGGATGGCCGGCCTGTTCGCTCCCTGCTTGCTGCTCGGAGGCTGGTTGCAGCGTTCGCGGCCGGCGGGTCTGGGCGGTGTGCTGGCGTTTTCGCTGAGCGGTGTCCTGCTGAGCCTGGTCTGCGCCTATGCCGCGGTCGACCTGGCCGGCATGGTCGATCAGGTCCTGCATACGCTGCGGTACGGTGTCAACTGAAGGATGGCAACGATGACCCACGAGTTCCAGCGCCGCCCCGGCCGCGGCCGGGTGCTGGCGATCAAGACCGGTTCCAACCCCAACTCCTCGTCGCTCGGGGTCGACGTGACCCTGTTGCTGGGTGCTGGTGCGGCCGCCGGTCTGCTGTGCGCTCTGGGCGGCGGCCTGGTGCGCTGGGCCTGGCGCCGCCGGGACCGGATGAAATGATCCCCGGCGGCCGCGGTCGCTGGCCGCGTATCCAGCCGGTGCCGGGCAGCGGGCGGTGGCTGCGCGCCGAGCCCTTCGGCGCCACGGTCGCATTTCGCCGCCCCGAAATGTTGGTCCTGGTCGACCGCGCTTTCGCCCGGCGGCTGGGGGTGCGGCGCTTTCCCGAACCGGCGCCGGCCGCCCTGCCGACCGATCCGGCCCGACCCTACGAAGCCCACCTGACGCTGGATGCACACTGCTCTCAGGGCTGCAGCGGCTGCTACATCGATGCGCGGCCGGATGCCGGGCCGGCGTTGGCTGCCGGCGCCTGGGAAGTGGTATTGGAGCGATTGGCCGCTCTCGGCGTATTCCACCTGGCTCTCGGCGGTGGCGAGGCTACCGGCTGGGACCTGCTGCTGCACCTGGCCCAGCGCGCCCGCCGGCTCGGCATGACGCCCAACCTGACCACCGCCGGGCTCGAGTTGACCCCGCGGCTGGCCCGCCGGCTGCGGGTGTTCGAGCGGGTCCACCTGAGCCTCAACGGGGTGGGCGACGCCCACGCCGCCGTCTGCGGCCACGACGGCTACGAACGCGCGGTGATGGGGCTGCGCATTCTGCGCGCCTTCCATCCCCGGGTGGGGATCAACTGCGTGGTGGCCCGGCAAAACGCGGATCGCCTGGCCCCGCTGTTCGCCTTGTTGGACCGGTTGGACGTGCGCGAGGTCGAGCTGCTGCGCTTCAAGCCGGCAGGCCGCGGAGCGCGCGACTTCGAGCACCACCAGCTGACGCCGGAACAGGCCGCGGCCCTGGTGCCGCGCACGTTGCGGCTGGCCTGGCGGCACCGGCTGCGGGTGCGGTTGGACTGCTCCTTCACGCCGATGGTCTGCGCCACCGGGGTGCCGCCCGAGCGGCTGGCCCGTTTCGGTTTGGCCGGCTGCGTGGCCGGCTCCTGGCTGGTCGGTATCGCACCCGACGGGGGACTGTCGGGCTGCAGCTTCGACGAGCGGACCGAGGCCGGCTGGCAACAGCTGGGCCGGTCGGACTTGTTTGCCGCCTACCGGCGGTGGGTCCACTCAGCGCCCGCGCCCTGCAGCGACTGTCGCTGGCTGCCGATCTGTCGCGGCGGCTGCCACGTGATCGCCCGGCACGTCTGCGGCGATTTCCACGCCCCCGATCCGGGCTGTCCGTTGGTGCGCCAGGCTCAGTCGCGCGGAGCCGGTTGATCGATCGGGGTGTGGCCGATGGCGATCAAGGTCTCGATGGTCTCCATCATCTGCTTGAGCTTGATCGGCTTGTCGAGGTAGACGTCGGCGCCGGTCTGAATGGCCCGCTGGCGACCCTCGCGGCCGCCCGAACTGACGACCAGCACCGGGATGTGCCTGAGGACTTCGTCGCCGCGGATGTACTCGATCAGCTGGCCCCCATCCATCACCGGCATGTACAGGTCGACGATGACCAGGTGGAAGGTCTGGCTGCGCAGCAGATCCCAGGCCTCCTTGCCGTTGTCCGCCTCGACCACCTCGAGACGGGTGCCGAGGAACCCCTGGCGCCGGGACAGCTTCAGGATGCCGTAGCGAAACATGTCTCGGACCACCTCGTTGTCCTCGACCAGCAGCACGCGGAAGACGACCGGCGGCTCGTCGCGGTCGGCCCGGTGCTGGCGTTGGTGGACGCGTTCGATCAGGTTGTGCAGCGCATCACAGCCCGGCGATTGATCGAACAGGAACTCGACGCCGATGCCAGCCGGCGCTTCGGCCGAGTCGCGGCCCCGGCGCCATTTGACCTCGCCGCGGATCGCGATCGGCGACAGCAGCCCCGGGAAGGAGATGCTGAAGTCGATCTGCTCACCCGGATCGAATTCGGCCGCAGTGGCGATGAAGACCCCGCCGCTGGAGATGTTTTCAGTGTAGTCGGCCAAAAACTCCGAGGTCGAGGCATACTCGACCTTGAGCAGCATCGTCTCGCGTCTATGCTGGCGCTTCTCGGCCCCTTCATCGTTCTGAATGCCGCCCAAGGCTCCTCCAACTGTATGGAACTGCGATGATTTCCAACGATAGTCCCGGTGGCCCGGGATTGTCAAGGAAGCGGTCGTTTCCCTTGACAGCGGCGGGCTTCCTCTCTTACACATAACCCACCGGAACGAGGTTGATTTTTGAATGTTGCCGATCGGGTTCTGGATTCTGGGTGTCCTGTCGCTGCTCGCCGGCCTGCTGGCCGTGGGCGCGCGGCGACCGGCGCGTTCGGTCCAGGCGCTGGTGGTGGTGCTGGCGGCCACCGCGGGCATGGTGGCGCTGCTGGGTGCGCCGCTGCTGGCGTTCGAGATGCTGCTGGTGATCGCCGGCACGGCGGCCCTGATCTGGGTCGTGGTGGTGCGACCCGGTCGCATGCGCCTCGGTCCACCGGGACGGGCGCGGCTGAACGTCACCCGAATGGTCGGCTTCTTCGTCTGCCTGTGGCTGGTCAGCTTGCTGCTGTGGACGCTGGCGGAGTCTCCCGGCGGCCCGCCGCAGCGGCCGGCGGGCCCGGGGCTGAGCGTTGGCTTCGGACTGTGGGCCGCCCTGGCCGTGCTCGGCTCGAGCGCGGTGACCGCCTGGTCGGTGGTCGCGGTGCGCCGGCACCGGGACGCCGAGCGGGAGGAAGGGAGTTGATTCCCACCAGCCACGTGTTGTTGCTGGCGCTGCTGCAGTTCGGCGTCGGGCTGACCGGTCTGCTCATCCGGCGCGCCGGCACGACGGTGTTGGTCTCGGGCCTGATCATGCTCAACGGGGTGCTGTTGGCCATGGCGGCCATGTTGACCGAATCGCCAGCCACCGGCGCCGAGACGGCCTGCCTGGTGGTGTTGGCTCTGATGGTGGGGATTGCGCTGGTGACCGCGGCGGTCCTGTACTCGGTGCACCGTTTTCGGCGGGCGGTGGCGCTCGACGAGCACGACCGGATGAGGCGGTGATGGCAGCGCTCGAACGACTCGTCGAGTGGCATCCGCTGCTGTGGCTGGTGCCGGTCGGCAGTGGGATCCTGCTGGCCGCCATCGGCCGCCACGTCGGCCACCGGTTGTTGGCCGGCTTGGCGCTGGTGGGGGTGTTGTGGCCCCTGCTGCATTCGGCGGCGGCGGTTTTGTTCTTCCTGCTCGGCCCGACGGTCGGCTACGCGGGCCTGATCCGGGTCGACTGGTTCACCGGCCGGTTGCTGGGCATCCAGTTCGATCTCGGCAGCACCGGCGCCTGGGCGGCGCTGGTGCTGGCCGCCGCCTGCCTGGCCGCCCAGGTCTTCGCCCTGGCCGCCGTGGCGCGCTTTGCCGGCCGCCATCGCTTCTACGCCCTGCTGCAGCTGCTGCTGGCTTCCGGTGCGGTTCTGTTCACCGCCCGATCGCCGATGGTGGTGCTGGTGGGCTGGGAGGGCCTGGCCCTGAGCGCGGCTTTCTTGGCCGGCTTCTGGGAATCCGAGCGGTCCGGTGCCCGCACCGGAATGCGCTGGCTGTTGTTCCAGCGCACCTCGGGCCTGCTGCTGATGCTGGGCCTGATCGCCATGCCGGTCGACGTGCAGCTCGGGCTGTGGTTGGTGGTGGCGGCTGCGGCGGCGCGGGCGGGACAGTTGCCCTTCCACGGTTGGCTGCGCGACAGCGCCGGTGCTCCGGCGCCGGTGGCGGCCTTGCTCTACGGGGCCGCCTCCACCCTGGCGGTGGTCTATCTGCTGGTGCGGCTGGAGGACGCCCTGGTGGCCCAACCGGCGGTTGGCGATCTGCTCGGCGGGCTCGGCCTGGCCGGTATCGGGCTCGGCTTGTTGGCCGGCTTGCAGCAACACCAACCCGTTCGGGTGTTGGGCTGGCTGTTCGTACTGCTGTCGGCTTTCAGCCTGTTGGGCTTCGCGGTGGCCGATCCGGTGGCCGCCATGCTGTTGGTCACCGCGCAGGTTTTCGTGCTCGGCGGCCTGACGCTGGCCGTCGGCACGCTGGTGGGGCCGGTGGCCGAGATGCGGGCGGTGCGCGCCGCGTCCGGCTCGCGTTGGACGCGGCACACGATCGCTGCGCTGGCCCTCGGCTGGCTGCTGCCCCCGGGAATCGGTTTCGTCGGTTTCGGCCGCTTGCTGGCCGCGGCCGAAGCCGGCGATTGGTGGTGGCCGGTGGTGGTGGCCTGCGCGCTGGCGGCTGCGGGCGGCGGTTGGATCGCGGTCCGACTGCAGGTGCAGTTGCAGCGACCGCTCGCCGCCGCAGCGGCGCCCGAGCAGCGTCCGTCCCTGTGGATGGGCCTGGTTCCGGTGCTCTGCCTAACTGTGACCATGGCGCTCGGCATCGCCGCGCTGGCCAGCTACGGTTGGCCGGTGGTGGGAGGAAAGACGGGGGCGCTGGCGGCCGCCGCCATGACCGGCATCGGGGTGTTGGGCGCCCTGGCCGGTTGGGGCCTGGGTCGCCGCCAGCTGGCCTGGATCGGCGGCCGCCTGAGCCGGCCCCAGCGGTTGATGGAGAGAGTGGCCGAGACCGGCCTGGGCATCGGCGAGCTGATGGTCCAGCTGCCGCTGTGGTTGGGGCGCGGGCTGGGCGTGCTGATCTGGCGGGTGTTGGGGGATGTGTTGATCGACGCCGTGGTCCTGGGAACCGCCTACAAGACGGTCGAGGGCATCGGCTTCGCCCTGCGCATGCTGCAGAACGGACGCATCCAGCGCTACGCGCTGGTGGCGGTGGCCACCGCCCTGTTGCTGGTGGTCGCCATGTTGAGGTGAGCCGGTGGCTGCGGGACTCGATCAGCTGCTGTTGGTGGCCATGCCGCTGGTGCCCGCGCTCGGTGCGGTGGTGGCCGGGGTGGTGCCCGCCACCCGGGGGCCGGCCATTCGGGCCATCGGGTGGACGTTCTCGATCGCCGCGCTGGCGATCTGGCTGGCTCTGCGGTCGAGCCTGAGCGGTGATGCCGGCCTGTTGGTAGAGGTCCGCGCGCCCTGGGTTCCCGTCATGGGCATCTCGCTGCACCTGGGTCTGGACGGTCTGGGCTTCATGATGGCCGGGTTGATCAGCTTCGTCGGTGTGGCCGGAGCGGTGGGGACCCTGCCGCGGCAGGAGCGGGGAGATCGCAGCCACATCGTCTGTCTGCTGCTGGCCGAAGCCGGGATGCTGGGGGCGGTGGCGGCCTGGGATCTGATCTTGTTCATCGCCTGCTGGGAGCTGACCCTGGTGGCGTTCTTTTTCCTGCTGGGCCGCGGGCCCGGGGGACGGGGCGTGGCGGCGGCCACGCGCTTCATGGTCGCCTCGATCACATCCAGCGTGCTGATGTGGGTGGCGGTGTTGTGGTTGGTGCGGCTGGCCGGCAGCCCGCCCACCTTCGACCTGGCCGATCTGCCGCAGCGGTTGACCGACATCGAGCTGCCCGCGTTGATGGTCTGGATGATGGCGGCCGGCTTTCTGGTGCGCATGGCCGCGCTGCCGCTACACACCTGGTTTCCGGCGGCGGCGTCCGAGGTGCCGACCGCGGCCGGTATCTTGCTGGCCGGGGGCGTGCTGCCGTTGGGGGGGTTCGGCCTGGTGCACGTCGCCGGACGCCTGTTCGGTCCGACCATGGCGGGCCAGGCCGAGTGGTTCGTCTGGTTGGGCCTGGTCACCTGCCTGGGTGGCGGGCTGGCTTCGCTGGTGCAACGCGATCTGAAGCGTTTGCTGGCCTTCGTCTGCCTGGCCCAGCTCGGCCTGGCCCTGGCCGGGCTGAGTGCCCCGGCCGCCCTGAGCCGCCAGGGCGGCATGATCATGCTGGTGGCGGCCGGGCTGGGCGGTACCTGTCTGTTCCTGTTCGCCGGCGTCATCTGTTGGGCCCGCGGCAGCCAACGCCTGATCGACATCGGCGGGTTGTGGCGGGCCCAGCCCATGTTCGCCGGCCTGGCCTTCGCCGGCGTGGCCTCGGCCGCGGCGGTGCCGGCCACGGCCGGCTTCGTCGGCGTCTACCGGCTGCTGGCCGGCCTGGCGGGGGACGGCGGCCCGGCCGGACTGCCGGCCGCCGCCATGGTGGCGGGCGGGGTGTTGGTGATCGGCTCGTCGGTGCTCTGGGCCTACCGGCGGGTGCTGGGCGGCAGCTACCAGTCCGAGGTGTGGACGCGGCGGCGCTGGCCGCGGCGGCGCCAGGTGGGAATCATGTTGTTGCTGGCGGTGGTGATTCTGGCAGCCGGTCTGTTCCCGGGCCTGGTGACTCCGAGCCGGGGCCGCGATTCGGCCGCGGCCTGGATGCCCGAAGCCGGTGCGCTGGCCAGCGGCCCCGCCGGGGCCGCCGCCGGCGGCTCCGGTCGGCGAAGGGGCGGCCCGTGATTCGGGTCGGCGCAGCCAGCGGCCACCTGGTGGTCGGCGTGTTGTGGTTGCTGGGGGTGGCGGTCGCCGTGCTCGAACAGCGCTTGCCCCGGGCCCGCCGGGCGGCCTTCGCCTTGGCGCTCGGAGCGGTCAGCGCCGCGGCCCTGCTGGCGGTCGCCTTGTGGCCGGGCGATGCCGACATCCCGCTGGCCGGCGGTGCCCTGCGGCTGGACGGTTTCGCGCTGTTCGTCCAGGCCTTCGCGCTGGCCGGCGTCGTCGGCTGTCTGCTGCTGGGCCGCAACCAGCCCGTCGGCTGGCCGCCGGGGGCGAACGGGATGTTGTTGATGTCGGCCGCCGGGGTGGCCCTGGTGGCGATGGCCGTCGACCTGATCGCGGTCATGGCCGGCTTTGCCGTGGTGTTCATCCCGCTGTTGGGGCTGGCCGCCTTACGCGAAGACGGCGACGGCCGCGAGGCGGCCATCAAGGGGGCGGTGCTGGTATTGTTGGCCCTGGCCTTGCTGGGCATGGGCACGGCCTTGCTGGCCAGCCGCAGCGGGGCCACCGGCCTGGACGCGATCCGCACGTTCTTCGTCCAATCGGCCTGGATCGGCGACGATCCCTTGCAGGTGGCCGCCATGGCGCTGGTGCTGGCCGGGCTGGGGTTGTTTCTGGCGGCGGTGCCGCTGCACATGCTGTTCACCGATCTGGCCGAAGGCCTGCCCGCGCCGGCTGCGCTCCTATTGACCGGCAGCCTGATCGCAGCCGGGCTGGCCGCCGCCGGCCGGATCTTGTTGGTGGGCTTCGGGCCGGAGGCGGTCAGCGGACCGGGTTATCTGAGCTGGCCCGATGTCATCCACGCCGCCGGCTTGTTGGCCCTGCTGGTGGGCAACGCCATGGCGCTGGTCCAGCGCCGGCTGAAACGGTTGTTGGCTTGCCTGGCCTTCGGCCAGGCGGGCCTGGGACTGCTGGCGGTGGCGGCCATCGGCAGCCTGGGGGGAGGGCCGGGTTCGGGCAGCGTCCAGGGCGTGGCCGGCCTGCTGGCCTTTCTGGCGGTGCACGCGATAAATTGGCTGGGCTTGTTCATCGCGGTGGGCAGTGTCGAGATGCCCGGCGAGCGGGCCGGGCTCGGTCGGCTCGACGGCCTGGCCCGCGAGCACCCCTGGCTGGCGGCCGCGGTCGGGCTGGCTCTGCTGTGCATGGCCGGGATGCCCCTGACGGCCGGTTTCTTCGTGCGCCTGTACCTGCTCGACACCATGGTGGCCGCCGGCTGGCTGGGCACGGCGGTGGTGGTGGCGCTCAGCCTGGGCTTGGTGCTGGTGATGAGCCTGGGGCTGGTGGCCGCGATGTTCATGCGCCCGCGGCCGGCCGATCTGCATTTGCAGCGTTCGATCTGGCTGGATCTGGCCGCCTGGTTGGCCTCGTTGACCATCCTGGCTCTGGGGATCCTGCCCGGAGGCGTATTCGAACTCGCTCAGCGTTCGGCGGCGGCTCTGTTCTGAAGTTCACTGGGAAGCTCCGGCCTGTCGGAGGCCCATGGGGTGGTCGCCGGCGCGGGGAATCAGGTCTTGGGCGGCGGGGGCGTTGGCGGTGCCGGCCTGGAGGGATCGTAGTTCTCCCTGACGTAACGGTGAACGGCCGATTGGCTGGCCGCGTCCATGCGCATGAAGCGGATGCCCATCCAGTCGTCACCCGTGCCCGGCCGGCCGCGTTCGTGGTACTTGACCTCACCGGTGATCTCGATCGGCGCCTCCTGCCGCGGCAAGGCGAAGCGCACCGTGACCGGGCTGCCCACCGGGGGCAGCTTGGCCAGGTAGACGCCCATGCCGCCGTCGCTCAGATCGCGCCCCCGCGCGTTGAAGGTGCCGCGGACGGTCTCCACCTTGACCTTGCCGGCCAAAGGCACCCGGGGGGTGCGTCGTTTTTCGTGCACCATCGGCTCATCCTCCAGCCTGAAGTTCCCCTGATGCCTTCCAAATCATCACGGGAACTCCCAACGCAAAGATTCTGTCATCCCCCACCCTGCGATGGGGGGAGCTTTGGCCCAGCGGATCGGCCCTGACCGCGCAGCACCCGCCGGTCGCCGATGCGCATGGTGACCTTTTGGCGGTCGAAGTACTCGGCCAGGGGAATCACGTGCTTGCGGCTGGCACCGACCATTTTCTTGAAGGTCTGGGTGTCGATGCTCTCGTTTTGCTCCAGGTGGGTCACCAGCTGCTGCTCCAGCTCGCGCAGTGGTGCGTTGTGGATGTACAGATCGCCCGTCAGGTGCGTCAGCACGCCCGTGCGCGACAGGTGGTGCAGCAGGGACTCGACCGCGTCGGCCGGGCGGTCGAGCCGTGCGGCCGCCTCGGCTAGCCGGGGCGGGGTCAGCCCGGCCTCGCGGAACAGGCCGATCAGCTGCTGCTCCAGCTGGGCATCGGCAGCGCCCAACCGGACCTCGTGTTCGGCCAGCCGAACGCGGTCGGCTTCGGCCCGGGCTTGCCCGGCGCGTTCGAGTTCCGCCAGCAGCAAACGGAACAGCTTGGGCCCCACCGGAGCGTCGAGCGAGCCGCGCAGCTGCTCGGCGGGCATGCCGGGCAGCAGCGGATTGGCCCGGTGGAAGGCGGCCAGCCGGTCGCGGGCCCGTTCGGCCAGCCGTTCCATCTCGGCCGCCGATACATGGCGATCCCCCTCGCGGTCGTACTTGAACACCCGCCGCGCAGCCAACATGCGTTCCAGCTCACGGCGAACCTGGCGCGGTCCAGCTCCGGTGTGCATGGCCATCTCGGCGACGTTCAGGCCGCGGCTGCCGGCGCGGTCGAGCTGCACGGCCAGCCGCTCGGCAAGCGTTCCCGTATCGAGCACCTCGAACTCGGCCAGCCATTGCGCGAGCTGGCGCCGGGAGCGCCGCGAGGGCAGCACCGCCAGGATGCGGCCGCCCCCGATGGTGGTGCCGCGCTGGGCGATGGGGGCGAAACCGCGCAGGATGAAGTGCTGGCCGGGCAGGGTGGCCACCGGCTCTTCGCACAGGGCCCGCACGTAGCAGCGCCCGCCGGGTTCGAGCTGCTGCCGGCCGACGAGCCGCATGGCGGCGCTGACCTTGTGGGTGCCGGTGTGGAACAGCAAGCGCTTGCGGCTCTTGAGCGGCTTGGCGCCCGGTAGCAGCTCGAGCACCGCTTCCAGTTCGCTGCCGGCCTGCAGGCTGCCGCTGTGCACCAGCACCTGGCCGCGGTGCAGCGACGACTTGTCGACCCCGCTGACGTTGACCGCCAGGCGCTGGCCGGCGGTCGCCCGCTCGAGCGATTGGTTGTGGCTCTGCAGGCCGCGAACCTTCAACCCGGTCAGCTTGCCGCTGGCGTCCGGCACCACGTCGATCGCGTCGTCGATCTCGAGCTGGCCCGAGATCAGCGTGCCGGTGACCACGCTGCCGAAGCCGCGCATGGAAAAGGCCCGATCGATGGCCAGCATGGCCGGGCCGCCGCTGGACCGGGGCTCGATGGCGTCAGCCGCGCGGATCAGCTCGTTCCGCAGCGCTTCGAGGCCCTGGCCGGAACGGGCCGAGACGGGTACGATGGGCGCCTCGGCCAGGAAGGTGCCGGCGAGTTCGTCGCGGATGTCCTCGGTGACCAGGTCGATCCATTCGGACTCGTCGACCAGATCGATCTTGGTCAGCGCCACCACGCCGTGCTCGATGCCCAGCAGGCCGCAGATGTCGAGGTGCTCGCGGGTTTGCGGCATGACGCCCTCGTCGGCGGCGACCACCATCAGCACCAGATCGATGCCGCCGGTGCCGGCGACCATGTTCTTGACGAATCGTTCATGGCCGGGCACGTCGACCATCCCGGCTTGCAGATCCGCGCTCAGCGCCAGCTGGGCGAAGCCCAGGTCGATGGTGATGCCGCGCTGCTTCTCCTCGGCCAGCCGATCGGGATCGGTGCCGGTCATGGCGCGGATCAGGGCCGATTTGCCGTGATCGATGTGGCCGGCGGTGCCGATGACGAGGGTGCGCATGTCCCCAGCTTTATCCCAAGCGTTCCGGGAGGATCAAGCGAAGCGCCGGAGCGGTTTTTTCTTGCCAAGCCCCGGGGTGGGAAAGTATCCTAAAACACTGGAAAAAGGACGATCGAAGACCGACGGCCGGACGGTTGCCGCGCGGGAAGGACCAGGCATGGAAGCAGTTTGCCCCCAGTGTCAGGTGCGCTACGAGGTCGGACCGGAGCTGCTCGAGCAGGGTTCGCCCATTCTATGTCCGAACTGCCAGGTGGGATTGACATTCGTCCGTCCAGGCACGAACGAGGCCTTGCCGGTGGACACCAGCGGCCGGCCCGTGGAGCAGGCGCCGGCGCCCGAGCAGCCGCCTGCTCCGGAGACTACGGCGCCCGAGCAGCCGCCTGCTCCGGAGACTCCAGCGCCCGAGCAGCCGCCTGCACAGGAAACTCAGGCGGCCGGACCGCCGAGCAGCGGCTGGGATGCCGGCGAGCTGCTCTGGGGCGATCCGGCCGGAGGCACGGACATCACCGGCGGAGCGCCGGACGAGCCCGCCGCGCAGCCGCCGGTCGAAGTCGGGGCGCAGCCGCCGGTCGAAGTCGAAGCGCAGCCGCCGGTCGAAGTCGGGGCGCAGCCACCGGTCGAAGTCGAAGCGCAGCCGCCGGTCGAAGTCGAAGCGCAGCCGCCGGTCGAAGTCGGGGCGCAGC
>CAYVQE010000036.1:13856-14642 GCA_964454005.1 uncultured Myxococcales bacterium | reverse complement strand
CACCGGTCGAAGTCGAAGCGCAGCCGCCGGTCGAAGTCGGGGCGCAGCCGCCGGCCGAAGTCGAAGCGCAGCCGCCGGCCGAAGTCGAAGCGCAGCCGCCGGCGGAGGCGGGGGCCCGGCCAGGACCCGCCGCCCAGGATCCCCTGGGCGGCGACTCCTGGGGGGTGACCCCGACCTGGGGTGCCCCACCGGCAGCCCCAGGCGGCACGGCGACCGAGCCACCAGCTGCTGCTCAGCAGCCCCCGCCGGCAGAGGTCGAAGCGCAGCCGCCGGCAGAGGTCGAAGCGCAGCCGCCGGCAGGGGTCGAAGCGCAGCCGCCGGCAGGGGTCGAAGCGCAGCCGCCGGCAGAGGTCGAAGCGCAGCCGTCGGCAGGGATCGAAGCGCAGCCGCCGGCCGAAGTCGAAGCCCAGCCGCCGGCTGCAAGGCCGGCGCAACCGCCCGCGGCCCCGGAAGCGCCGGAGGCTGCTGCAAGCGGGGGGCCGGCAGCGCCGGAGTCGCCGGCAGGCGGGGGGAAGACCGACGACTGGGCCCAGGCCGCGGCGCGTTGGGCGGCCAGCGGCTTCAGCACCGACAACATGCCGCAGTTCGTCCGCGGCCGGGATGTGGCCGCGGAACCCGGCGCCGGCCAGGTTCCGGCCGCCGAGGGCGGCAGCCAGGCCGAAGCCGCGGCCCAGGCGGCGGCCGCTGCAGGCGATCAGCCAGCCGCGGCGCCTCCTGAACAGCCGGGCCAGCAGCCAGCCGCGGCGCCTCCTGAACAGCCGGGCCAGCAGCCAGCCGCGGCGCCTC
>CAYVQE010000036.1:0-13756 GCA_964454005.1 uncultured Myxococcales bacterium | reverse complement strand
CTGAGCAGCCGGCGCAGCCGGCCGAAGCCGGAGCGTCAGCTCCGGCGAAGGCCGGTGAGGCTCCGCCGGTGCTCGGCCGCGATGCGCTCGAGCCGGTCGAGGAGCAGCCGGCCGCCCCGGCGACCCCGCCACCTCTGCCCCAGGAGAAGAAGGGCATCGAGCTGCCCAAACCGGCGGCCGGACCGCCCCCGCTCGAAGGCCAGCGCCCCAGCAGCAGCTACGTCCTGCGCGGTTCCGGCGAGGGCACCCAGGAAGACATGCCGCCGTGGATGCGCGAGGAGAAGGTGCCGGCCGGCGGTTCCGCTGACCAGCCCGCGCAGCCGGCCACCTCGGCATCGATGAACGTCCCCACCGAGTCCCCGCCGGGGCCGGCGGCCCCGGTGGCTGCGGATCCGATCTCGGCACCGGAGCCCCAGGCGCTGGCCTCGGAGCCGTCGCCCAAGTCATCGGCTTTGGGCAAGGTGCTGATCGTCCTGGTGGTGCTGGGGCTGATCAGTGCCGGTGGCTATTTCGCCTGGACCTACTACCAGTCCACCGAGCGCGGCGATGATTCGGCGAGCGGTGGCGGCGAGGGTGCGGCCACCGGCGATCGGGCCGCGGTCGGCGGTGGCGCCGGCGACGGTGCGGGCGCTGCAGCGACCGCAGGCGGCGACGAGGCCGGCGGGGCCGGCGCGGAAGATGCTGGCGCCGGGCCCGTGGCCGATGGCGGCGATGGGTCCGACCCAGGCGAGGCGGCCACGGCCGGTGACCAGGCCGCAACGGGCGGTAAGGCCGGCGCGGGCGGCAAGGCCGGCGCGGGCGGTAAGGCCGGCGCGGGCGGAAAGGCAGGAGCCGGGGCGGAAGAAGGCGGCGAGCAGGTGGCCAAGACGGGCCAGGCCGATCGCGGCCGGCCCAAGGGGGTGTCCAAGCGCCAACGCGAGCTGGCCCGCAGGCACTACAAGCGCGGCAACGAGCTGATCCGCAAGCAGCAGTTCAAGCGCGCCATCCGCTTTTTCCGCAAGGCGCTGCGGGCCAACCGCCACCTGGCGCTGGCCCACCGGGGGCTGGGCATCGCCTATGCCCAGCTGCGGCGGAACCGCAAAGCCTGTCGCGAATACCGCATCTACCTGAAGATGATTCCGCCCGACTCCAAGGAAGTGCCGGCGCTGAAGAAGATCCTGGAAGGCTGCAAGTAGCCCGGATAGGCGCCGCTGGCGCGGCGGGCTCATTCCTGTTCGAACATCAGCTCGGGCACTGGCTGCCACTGCTGGCCGCGCGAGGCGAAGGTGACCAGCAGGCCCTTGCGCTGGCGCTGCTGGCCGTCGGCGCTGTAGGTCACATCCACCACCAGGCTGATGCGGAACACCTCGCCGTACGGCCTGGGTGTGCCCATCTCGCGGATGGTGACCTCGGCATCCTCGCCCAGCGCAGCCCGGGCCTGCTCCTGAAGCATGGCCAGCGCTTCTTCGCGGCTGGGTGCGGGCACGCCCCCCGCCTTCCAGGCCTTTTCCAGCTCGCCGAGCCGCACCGAGACCAGGCGTCGGCCCCGGTAGTGGGCTTCGGTGTCGCGGTAGATGTGGTAGCGGTAGCCCTTCTCGATGTACACGTCGACCCGGATGAGACAGGTGTCGACGGTGCGCTTCTCGCCGCGGCGGCCCTTGCGTTCGATCTGGCCCGCCGTGCAGGATTCGCTCTTGCGGGCCACGTGGGCCACTTCCTGCTCGGGCCATTCCTTCTTCCAGTGCGCCCGCACATCCCGGCTGACCTTGCGCGCCGAGGGCGCCTTGGCCCCCGCTGCCGGGGCGGTGCCGAGCAGGGCGACCGCGCAGACCGAAATCGCCGTCAGTATCGAGCTCGTCCTCATCGCGTCTGGCTCCTCGTGCCGGATGGTCATCGCTCGCCAGGTCTTCTAGCACGCCCGGGCCGGGTTTCCAACCATCCGGTCCGGCGCCGGAGCACCCGCCCGGCGTGATGGAGCTGGCTGTGATAGATGGTGGTTGACCGTTTCCGCGGGCTGCTGGCATGATCGCCTCGGCCACCGGTTGGTTCCCGGCCGGTGGGCCGCGGGTTGGAGGTGGTGCTTGGCCGCCTGGCTGCGAACCAAGGTCGCAGGTTATCTGAGTTCCGGGCTGGCGTCCGACGCCGACCCGGAGCTGTTGCAGCGGGTGCGGACGGTCAACCTGACCGGCCTGGTCATGATCGTCTTCGGTATGGCCTGGGTGGGGTCGTTCTTCTCTCACGGCGAGTGGACCATCGGGCTGGCCCTCTGTGGGCTGCTGCTGGCTTATGGGTCGGCCCTGCTGCTGCTGCGCTGGCTGCGCAGACCCCTGCTGGTGGCGCACCTGCTGCTGGCGATCCTGCTCGCCGGCACCAGCGTGTCCAACTACTACACCGGCGGCATCGCGCGTTCCAACGAGGCGGCCTACTTCGTGGTGCCGGTCCTGGCCATCTTTCTCGCCGGCCGCCAGGGCCTGTGGTGGGTCGCGGTCACCGGTCTGGTGATGGGCGGTATGACCTGGCTCGAGTACCACGGCCACCGCTTTCCCCAGATCCTGCCCGCCGAGGAGTGCTTTCAGGACGCCGTCATGGTCTGGTTGTCGGTCCTGGTGGTGGTGAGCGGGGTGACCTACCTCTACGATCGAAACCGCCACGATTCCGCCCGCCGCCTTTTGGCGGCCAAGGACCGGGCCGAACGGGCCAACCGCACCAAGAGCCAGTTCCTGGCCAACATGAGCCACGAGCTGCGCACCCCGCTCAACGCGATCATTGGCTTGACCGAGATTACATTGCAGCAGCAGCTGGCCGACGAGCAGCGGCACCATTTGAAAATGGTCAAGTCTAGCGCCTACAGCCTGCTGGCCCTGATCGACGGCGTGCTCGATGTGTCGCGCCTGGAGGCGGGCCGGCTGCATCTGCGCAGCGAACCCTTCGACCCCCGGCAGACGGTGGCCGAGTTGGTCGAGCAGGAGCGGCACCGCGCCGCCGAAAAAGGCCTGGAGCTGACCTGCACCTTCGACCCCCAGCTCCCGGCCGGCCTGCTGGGCGATTGCGGCCGGCTGCGCCAGGTGCTGGCCAATCTGCTCGACAACGCCCTGAAGTTCACCGACCGGGGATGGGTGCGGCTGACGCTGTCCTGGGCGGCGGCCGGCGTTCTGGTGCTGGAGGTGGCCGACTCGGGCCCCGGCATCGATCCGGCGGCCCGGCCGCACGTGTTCGAGTCCTTCTATCAGGGCGACGCCACCAGCCAGCGCCGCCACTCGGGTTCGGGGCTGGGGTTGGCCATCTGTCAGGAGCTGGTGGCGCTGATGAACGGCCGTTTGACGCTCGACAGCCGGCCCGGCCAGGGCACGCGCTTTCGGGTCGAGCTGCCCCTGCAGCCGGTGGCGGCGAGGGACGGCGCTTGCGGCCGGCGCCGGATTCTGGCCGCCGAGGACGATCGCTCGGGTCGTGAGCTGATCGCCACCATCCTGCGCGGCGCGGGCTACCGGGTGGATCTGGTGGCCGACGGCCAGCAGGCGATCGACGCGTTCCGCGACCGCCGCTACGACCTGGTACTGATGGACATCCAGATGCCGGGCATCGACGGCGTGGAGGCCACCCGCCAGCTGCGCCGCCTGGAGTCCGAGAACGAGCACACGCCGGTGCTGGCGCTGACCGCCTATGCGCTCGATCAAGAGCGCGAACGCTGCTTTTCCGCCGGCATGGACGATTTCATCGTCAAGCCCATCGAGCCGGATGGCCTGCGGCGCAGCATCGACCGTTGGCTGGAGGATGAAAATCGGCATCCGATTCCGTAAGATGGGGCCATGAGCGGTCGCCTCGTCACCCTGGTGCTGGCGCTGTCGGCGGCGCCCGGGCCGGCACCGGCCGGCCCGGGCGAGCTGCCCGGCCTGCACAGGCGCGCGCTCGAGCACTACCAGCACGCCCTGGAGCACTACGGCCTGGCTCTGGGGGCGCGACGAGCGGACCGGATCAGCGGCCTGCTGCGTACCGCTGTGGCCGAGCTGGTCTGTCTGCAGTCCGATGCCGAAAGCTGTTTGGCGGCCTCGCGCGAGGCCGGCCGCGAGCTGGGCGCTTACACCGGCGCCCTGGGCGACACCGCGGTCCCCGAGCCCGCCGGCTTTACCGCCGCCGGCGCCTTCGTCACCGAGCTGCGGCGGCTCTCGGCCGGCTGGGGCCGGGATGCGGCCCTGGCCGCCGAGGCCCTGGGGCTGCTCGAGCGGTTGCGGGCCGACCACCTGCGCCAGCGGGCTCAGCGGCTGGGGCGGTCCGCCCTGGAGCGGGCCCGGCAGCGGGCGCGCGCGGCCGAGCCGCCGGCCGCGATCGAGCACTGGCTGCGCGCCGCTCGGCTGGCCCGCTGGATGCTGGATCGCAGCGACGAGGTCGAGGCCGGTCAGGGCCTGGCCCGCGCGTTGCTGGCCGCCGGCGACCTCGGTCTGGCGGCAGCCGAGCGACGCGAGCTGGCCGCGGTCTTGGGGCGGGCGCGGCGGGGCCTGCAGGTGCTGGGTCGGGCCGAAGAGCCAGCCATGGCCGTGATCGACAAGGCCCTGGCCGGTCTGGACACCCGCGCCCTGCCACCGGCGGACCTGCAGTTCGATCTGGGTCCGGCCGCGGCCCGCTTCGAGACCGATCTGGACGCCGCCCGCGAGCAGCTGGCCGCGCTGGCCGAGCGGGCCGCGCTGCGCTCGCGGCCCAGCGTGTTGCTGACCTTCCTGGCGGCCTACGCCGGGGTGCTGGCGCAGCGGCCGGAGGCGGCGGCCCCGCTGGCCGACCTGCTGGAGACGGCGGCGCTGACCGACGCCTACCTGGCGGCCCGGGCGCGCGGACTGCTGGGCCGAGACGCCTTGCTGGCCGGCGATTTCTGGCGGGCGGCCCAGCTGCTGCGGGCGGCGGAGCAGGCCCTGGCCGAGCGGGCCGACAGCCGGCGGCTGCGCGGGCTGATGGCTGCCAATCGGGGACTGGCCCTGTTCTTCCTGGGCCGTTACCCCGACGCGGCGGCCGTGTTCGGCGAGGCGGCCAAGGCGCTCGCGGAGCGGCCGGCCGCGGCATTCCGCGCCCTGCTGGGCCAGGCCCAGGCACTGCTCTTCGCCGACCGGCTGGATGCAGCCGAAGAGACGCTCGATCGGGCCGGCCAGCGCCTGGCTGACGTGGCGGCCCCGGCGCGCCGGCGCCTGGAACGCTCGCTGGCCATCGACCACGCCCTGCTGGCGGTGCATCGCGGCCGAGCCGAGGCGGCCGCGGCCGCCTTCACCCAGGAGGCGGCCGCGGCGCTGGAAGCCGGCGACGTGCGCGCTGGCGCCATCGCCCGGACCAACCTGGCCGAGCTGCACAACGACGCCGGCCGCCACCGCCGGGCGCTGGCCGAAGCCGAGGCCGCCCTGGGCTGGCTCGATCCGGCCAGCCAGGCCGACGCCGCCTGGCAGGCGCGCTGCGAGAAGGGTCGCGCCCTGGCCGGTCTGGGTCGGCTCGAGGCGGCCGGCCGCGAGCTGCGCGCGGCCATCGACCTGGTCGAGCGACTGCGGGCTCGCATCGGCGCCGAGGGCTCGCGGCGGACATTTGCCGCGGCCAAGCAGCGGCTCTACCGCGAGGCACTGGCGGTGGCCATCGCCGCCGGTAAGCCGGCCGCGGGCTTCGCCATCGGCGAACGCGCCCGCGGGCGGGCCTTTCTGGACATGCTCGGCCAGCGCCGGATCCAGCTCGGCGATCCGGCCGCGCAGGCTGCCCTGGGGCCGGCCCGCGAGCGCATGCTGGCGGAGTTGCCCCCGTTGGCGCTCGGCTTCGAGGCCCCGGCCGCGGAGCTGACCGGGGAACGCTCAGCCGCGGCGGCCCGCCCGCCGGCGGTAGATCCGAGCCAGGGCTGGCTGTCGCTGGTGAGCGTCAACCCGGCCCGGGTGGCCGACGTACGCGCCGTGCTGCGGCCGCACGAGGCGCTGGTGTCATTTTTCCACGACGGCCGCCGGCTGCACGCCTTCCTGATCGATCGGCGGGGGCTGGTGCATGCGGCCACCGCGGTGACCGAGCGCAAGCTGTCTGCTCGGGTGGCTGATTTGCTGCGGCGCCTGCGCCGCCCAGCCACCTCGGATCGCCGGGTGCGGCGCTCGGCCGGGCGGCTGTGGCGGCTGACCCTGGCGCCGTTGGCCGAGCGGCTGGACGGGGTGGAGCGCTTGACGGTGGTGCCCTGGGGGCCGCTGCACTACCTGCCGTTCAGCGCGCTGCACGACGGCGAGCGTTACGCCGTCGATCGCTGGGAGCTGGCCCAGCTGCCGTCGGCCTCGGTGCTGGTGATGCTGCGGCAAGGCCGGGCCCACCGGCGCGAGCTGCGGCGGCCGGCGGTGCTGGCCTTCGGCAATCCGACGACCGAGCTGGCCGCGCTGCCCGGCGCCGAGGCCGAAGCCGAGCTGGTCGGCTCGCTGTTCGAACGCGCCCAGGTGCGCAAGCGCGCCGCCGCCACCCGCCGGGTCTTTGCGGCGGCGGCCGATGATGCCCGGTTGATCCACCTGGCCTCGCACGGCGTGTTCCTGCCGGAGCGGCCGATGGAGTCCTACCTGGCCCTGGCCGGCGAGCCGCCGGAACAGGGGCGGTTGCGGGCGCTCGACATCCTGCAGCTCGACCTGTCGGCGGCGCGGCTGGTGGTGCTGTCGGCCTGCTCGTCGGGCGAGGTCGAGGTGCGCGCCGGTGAGGAGCTGGTGGGGTTGTCGCGGGCCTTTCTCCATGCCGGCACCCCGGCGCTGGTGGCCGGGCTGTGGCCGCTGTCCGACGAGGCCGCGCTCGAGCTGGTCGGGGGCTTCTACCGGCGGCTCAAGCGGGGTGAGCGGCCGAGCGCCGCGCTGACCGCGGCCGCGCGTCGGCTCAAGGCCCAGGAGCGTTTTGGCCATCCCTTCTACTGGGCGCCGTACACCCTGGTGGGCACGTGAAGAGGGTCCCCGCCCTGGGCTCAGCCCGCGACCTGATTGCGGCCGGCGCGTTTGGCCCGGTAGAGCGACCGGTCGGCGGCGGCCACCAGATCGAGCATGTCGCTGCCGTCGGCGGGAAACACGGCCACCCCGATCGAGATGGTCGGGCGCAGAGCCACCCCGTCCTTGCGCATGCTGGCCTCGGCGATGGCGGTGCGGATGCGTTCGGCCAGCTCCAGCGCGGCCCGCCGGTCGGCCCGGGTCAGGAAGGCGCTGAACTCGTCACCGCCCCAGCGACAGGCGTGGCCGACCGGCTGCAGCAGCCGGCCGATCAGGTGGCCGGCCGTCTGGATGCAGTGGGCGCCGAACAGGTGGCCGTGGGCGTCGTTGATGGTCTTGATGCCGTCCAGGTCCATCATCAGCACGGCCAACGGTTCGCCGGTGGTGCGGGCCTCTGCCAGCGCGTGGTCCAGCGCGTCGTCGAAGCGGCGTTTGGACTCCAGGCCGGTCAGCGGGTCGGTGCCGACCAGCTGGGCCACCTGTTGTTGGAAACCGGCTTCGAGCGCATCGGCCAGCGCGAAGCGCACCACACAGCCGCCGAGGAAGATCTTCTGCCCGTCGGTCAGCCGCTCGGCGCCTTGCAGCAGCCGGCCGTCCAGCCGGGTGCCGTTGGTCGAGCCTGAATCCTCGATCCGATAGCGGCCGTCGGTACCGACGCTGATGCGCGCGTGATGCCAGGATACGCCCCGGTCGGCCAGGCACAGCTCACAGTCGGGGGCGCGGTCCAGGCGGGCCGCCGACTCGATCGCCACGCAGCGGCCCAGATCGGCGTCGCCGCCGCGGATGACCGTCAAAAAGGCCTGGCCGGAGCTGGCCGGTTGCGGGCACAGGTCACCGGCCTCGAACTGCACGGTCTGGGTTCGCTCGCGTTTGTCGTCGGCCACGATCGGCCCCCGGCTGCTGCGGCCACCGCGCCAGCGGCTCGGCGGTGTGTCTGGAGCCCGGATGCATCCGGTCCGAAGCTCCCCTGGGGATTTCGGTCCGGTCGATGATAGCCGCTGCCGGCCGGGCCGGTCAATTCAGCTCGGCGGCGGTGGCCGGTACCACCACCGAGTAAGAGCCGTTGCAGCCGCGGCTGTCGGTGCCGCTGACCGTCTGGCCGATCAACTCGGCGCTGGTCGCATCCGAGCGGTAGACGTCCACGGTGGCGCCGCAGACGGGCGAGCCGCCGGCATTGAACAGGTGGCCCTGGATGATCTCGGGCGCGGCCAGTCGGGTCCGCTGCTGCTCGAGCGCGATGTCATTCGTCGACATGACCAGGTTGGGCAAGCGGGCGCGGGGCAGGCCGCTGGCGGGCGGCGGGATCAGCATCAGGGTGTAGCTGCCGGTGTCGACCAGCAGCTCGAAGCGGCCGTCCTCGTCGCTGGTGCCGTCGAAGGTTCGCGTCACCCCGTCTTCCAGACCGTTCCAGTCCGCGTGGCGCTCGGCCCGCACCAGCACGCCGGCGACCGCCGCACCGTCGCGATCGATCACCCGGCCGGACAGCGACAAGCGGGGCGGCAGGGTGATCGACAGCGGCTGCGCGTCCGGTCCGACCTGCACAGCGCTGACCGCGCGCAGCCGCACCTCGGCCAGCGGGTCGGGCACCACCAGTACCCGGTAGTCGCCGGCCGGCAGGGTGGTGGAGAAGGTGCCTTCGACATCCGTCTCGATGGTCTTGTCGTAGCGGCCGTGGCCGATGGCCTCGGCGCTGAAGCGCAGCTGGCAGTCGGCCACCGGACGGCCGCCGCTGTCGGTGATCACGCCGGTGACGGCCTGGCTGTCCGGCACGTCGCCGACATAGAAGGTACCCAGGTCGGGGGCGGCCGGGTCGAGCCGGACCAGCATCTGCTCGGCGGTGGTCACCGTGGGCAGGCGCATGTTGGCCTCGGCCGGCCGCAGCAACAGTGTCAGGCTCTGCGGCCGCAGCATCTCCTGGCCGCCGGGGCGCAGGGTCAACGGCAGCTCGAGCACCACCCAACCCTGGGCGTCGGGCGCGACCAGGTTGGTGCGCAGGCCTTGATCGGTGATGCCCTCGACCAGGATGCCGTTGACCGGATGGGCATAGGCCTCGCTCTCCAGCACCCGCAACCGGACCGACAGCAGGGTCTGCTGCTGGTCGAGCTGGTCGGGCGGGGCGTAGGCCGGATACTTCAGCGAGGCGTCGGTCGTTCCGGCGGCGCTGAGTTGGATGCCGCTGGCGGCCAGCTGCGGAAAATCGGTGCGGTTGGCCGGCCGGAACAGGGCCTGGTAGTGGTTGAGCTGATCGTCGTCGGCGTTGTAGGCCAGCTCGGTGTCGAAGGTCCCATCCGCGGCCAGCTGCAGGTTCCAGCTCAGCCGGCGGCTGTCGAAAGCCGGCGTGCGGCTCAACTGCAGCGAGCCGGGAACACCCGGACCGTCGTTGTGCACCCAGCCGCTGAAGGGCACCGCCCGATCGAGTTCGATCTCGAGCGGATCGTCCGCGCGGCGCAGGTCCACGCTGGCCAGCTGCGTCGGCGCCGCGCTGCTGCCCGGCTTCGGGGTGAGCTCGAAATCGACGATCGCATCGAAGCTGCTCGGCTCCTGGCACTGACCGCTTTCGGCGTTGCAGATCCAGCCGGCCGGGCAGTCCAGGCTGTCGCTGCAGGGCAGCTGGCTGTCATCGGCGATCATCATGCAGCCGGCGACCAGCAGCCCCGAGACCAGGCCCGCAAGCGGCATCCATCCGTGATTTCTCATCGTCCTGCTCATCGCTTCGGCTTCCACTCCATCTTCCACTCAGTCTCCCACGTAGACGTCGCAGTCGCCGCCTTGCTCCAGGGTGAAGTCCCATTGCTGGTAGACCCAGCCGGCCTCGTCCTCGTCGTCGTCGGAGAACTCGATCCCGGGCGTGCTGCGCAGGGTGCGGTCGGCCACGATGGCGGTGACCGAGTGCGGCGCGTTGGGGGCCAGCGGTTGTTCCTGCAAATCCAGCACGTAGGTCAGCGCGATGGGATCGCGCCGATCGACATTGCCGGTCGGTGGGATGTAGCGATCGCGGCCTTCCCAGCCCTCGAGCGAGTCCGGTCCCTCCCAGTCGAGGAACCAGCGCACCACCAGCTCGTCTTCGGTGTTGCGGTCGGTGACGGTGCCCAGGGAGAAGTGCATCTCGGCGCACAGGTCGGCGGTCTCCACCGTCAGTCCGGTGCGCGGTGTCGGGTCGAGCAGGGTGATGTCGATCGACGGAGCGTAGAACTCCTCCTCGTCCGAGTCCTCGGCCTCGGGTGGCGGCCCGAGCAGGCAACCGGCGGTCGACAGGGATGCGATCAACCACACCATCCAGAGCACTCCTCTGCCGGACATTCGCAGCAAGACCGATGCCAAAGTCCGGTGGGCCAAGTCAAACGACTGGAAAGATGTGCTTTTTGTCTTCATCGAGCCTCGCCGGGACGCGACCGCGCGGCCGCGATCCTGACATCTGCGCCAGGGCGGATCAGACCCCGTCCGCCTCGGATTCGACCTTCTCCAGGTGCCGGAAGATGGTGCGCGGGTCCACTCCCAGATCGCGCGCCGTCTTGGTGCGATTGCCGTTGTTGCGCTCCAGGATGCGGTTGATGTACCGCTTCTGGAACTCCTCCTTGGCCTGGGTCAGGGGCATGATGGGGTCGAAGTCCTCGGGCCGCACATCCAGGTCCTGCGGGCCGATGTGGGTCTTGTCGGCCAGCACGACCGCCTTTTTGAGCTTGTTCTCCAGCTCGCGGATGTTGCCCGGCCAGCCGAAGCGCTTCATGCCGGCCACCGCCGCCGGGGTGAAGCCCTTGACCTTGGCGCCGAACTCCTCGGCGAACTTGCTCAGCAGGTACTTGGCGATGACCACCACGTCGTCGCCGCGCTCGCGCAGCGGCGGCAGGTGCAGGTTGACCACGGTGATCCGATAGTACAGGTCCTCGCGGAAACGGCCGGCCTTGATCTCCTGCTCCAGGTCGCGGTTGGTGGCCGACAGAACCCGAATGTCGACGTGTTCGCTGCGGGTGTCGCCGACCTTGGTCACGCTGTGCTCCTGCAGCGCCCGCAGCAGCTTGACCTGCAGCTGGGCCGGCAGCTCACCGATCTCGTCCAGGAACAAGGTGCCGCCGTCGGCCGCCTGGAAGCGGCCCTGGCGGGTGGCCACCGCTCCGGTGAACGCCCCCTTGACGTGGCCGAACAGCTCGCTCTCGAGCAGGTTTTCGGGGATGGCGCCGCAGTTGATGGTCACGAAGGGCCCCTTGCCCCGGGGGCCCATTGCGTGGATGCGCCGGGCCACCAGCTCCTTGCCGGTGCCGGTCTCGCCCGAGATCAACACCGCGATGTCGGTCGGGGCGACCTTTTCGATCTTGGCGAAGATGTCGCGCATGGCCTCGCAGGCGCCGATGATCTCGCCGTAGCGCATCCGGTCGAGCCGTTCGTTCAGGGCCCGGTTGTCCAGGCGCAGCTCGTCGAGCAACAACGCGTTCTGCACCAGCAGCGAGGCCTGGGCGGCGAACACGGTCAGCACCTCGAGCGCGGCCTCGTCGAACAGGTTGACCAGGTTGTCGTTGCCGACGTAGAGCAGGCCGAACAGGTTGCCCTTCTCGACGAGCGGCGCCACCATCACCGAGCACAGCTTGAGGTTGACCACCGAGGCCGAGTTCTTGAACTCCTCGTGGTTCAGCGCATCGGAGACGATCAGCGGTTGCTTGGTCTGCACCACCCGGGCCACGATCGAGTCCGATACCTGGCGCACCGCATCGGCGATGTTCTCCTGCTTGAGGTTGCGCGCCGCCTTGACCTGCAGCTCGCCGCCTTCGAGCAGGATCAGCATGCCCTTGTCGGCCCGGGTCAGCTCGATGACGGCGTCCAGCAGGCTGGTCATCAGCGCCTCGAGGCCGGCGGGCCCGACCAGCTTGCGCGAGAAATCGACCATCTTGCGGTAGGCGTCGACCCGGGCGGCAGCCACCTGGTCGTCCTGCTCCACCGGCTCGTCGTAGAGGTTGAAGGTCAGCTCGGCCTCGCCCAGCCGCAGCCGATCCCGGTGGTGCAGCCGCTGCGATTTGACCTTCTTGTCGTTGACATAGACTTGGTTGGCTTTCTCCAACTGCGACACGGTGAAACGTTGGCCGTCGAAGTGGATGTGGGCGTGGGTCTCGGCCAGGCCGGCGTCGCAGATGGCCACGTCGCACTCGGTGGCGGCGCCGATGGTCGTGATCCGCTTGAACAGCTGGACGCTTTTGGCCCGCCGCTGGCCGCTCGGGGTGAAGGTCAAGCTCGGCATTCTCGTCTCTCCTTCGATCGCATCGGCTCCACGGTCGCCGTGGAGTCAAAATCGCATCTGCAGCTGCAGACCGGCCCCGCCGGGCAGCGCCGTCGGCGCCAGGCTGGTGTCCGGCCCACCGGCCGGCTCCTCGACCGGCTGCTCTTCTTCGCGCACCCGTTGGAAGGGTTCGAGTCCCAGCGGCTCGAAAGCCAGATTGGCGTCGATCACGCTCCACAGGTATAGCCCGGCGAACACGCCCAAGGCGCTGTACTGGCCGATCTGCAGCCCGCGGGCGATCGACGGGTCGCGGTAGCCGCCGCCAGGCTCCTCGAGCGTCCAGCGCAGCGTCCAGCAGACCGCGTTGGTCAACAGGGCCAGGCCCTGGGTGCTGGCCATGACGATGCCCAGCGCGTCGTCGTCGTTCTGGAACTGGCCCAGGCCGAAGGGCATGAAGGCCAGCACCCGCCAACGCTTCCGGCTGGTCCGTTCCAGGTAGATGCGCCGCACCACCGAGGGCTTGCGTTCGGATCGGCGGGCCTGCTCGGCGGCCTCGCGCCGCTCGCGCTCGATCTGCTCGAGCCGGGTCTTCAGCTCGGGGTCCTGGCGGATGGCATCGAAGAACTGCACCGCCGGCGGCGGCACCAGGAAGGGATCGAGCCGGTGCTTCGGCTCGAGGTACAGCAGGGCCTTGAACTCCTCGCGGGCGGCTTCCTCGCGGCCGGTGTAGAAGTAGGCCAGCCCCAGCATCTCGCGCGCGGCCACGATGTCTTCTTCGCGCGCCAGCTCGACCTCGGGGTGCAGCAGATCGGCCAGCAGCTCGATGGCCTTTTCGAAGTTCTTGTACTCGAACTGCAGCCGGCCGGCGGCCAGCTGCTCGGTCGCCGAGTCGGCCCGGGCCGGTGCCGGGCCCAGCGCCAGCCATAGGGCGGCGATGGCCGGGGGCAGCAAGATCGGCCGGGCGCTCATGGCCGGCCTCCATCGCTGGCGGCCGCCGGGGCGAAGGCCGTGCGGTCCACCGTCTGGCGCACCTGTTGGCCGGCCTTGAGCAGCACCTGGCGCCGGACCTCACCGGCTTGCGGGTGGCTCAGCCGCAGCTCGACCTTCAGCCGGCCGCTGCGCTGGCCGCCCGGGATGGGCACCAGGATGGGTTGTTGCCGGCTCTCGCCGGCGGTGCCTTTGAAGTCGCCGTCGACGAACACCGCCGCCTCGGGCAGCGCGCTGTCGACCACCAGCAGGGCCGGTTTGTACTGCAGCTTGTAGCCGAAGTTCAGCTCGGCGCCGGAGCGCGGCTCGGCCGGCACCACCAGCTTCTTCTCCTCGTTTACACAGGCGCGGTTGCGCAGCAGCACCCGGTGCTCGCCGGCCGGCAGCTCGCCGCGGTAGACGAAGCCGTAGCGGTTGGATGCGTCGGCCTCGGCCACCAGTTGGTCGTCGATCAGCAGCTGCTCGAAGTAGGGGTTCGAGCGGATGGTCACCGGATGGCGCCGCGGCGCCGCCTCGGCCGCGGTGGGCGGATCCCGCTCGGGTTTGGGCCGCTGGCCGCGCAAGGGCCGGATGGGCCCCCGCCGCCGATCGGGGGTGCGCCGCCGGTCGGCGGCCGCCACCCGGGCGGCGC
>CAYVQE010000035.1:0-43364 GCA_964454005.1 uncultured Myxococcales bacterium | reverse complement strand
GCATCAGGCCTTCATACCAACGGCCGCCAGAACCGTCAATCGATGAGCCGCCAGTGCCCGCCTCCGTCCCTTCGCCGCGGCGGAGATTTTTGGTATTCTATTTATGAATACCAGGTGGAGGGACGAATGGATGATTTGTCCGCAGCCCCGGTCCTCGAGACCCCGGAGGAACTGCGGGCATTCATGGCTGATCTCACCTCGCAACCGAGTGTGGGGATCTACCGGGGGTTGAGGTTCGAGACGTACCACTTCGGCTCGCCGAATCTGCTGTCCGCGCTGGCACTCGGCTGGTTCTACGGGATCGTCGACCGCTTCTTCAAAACGAGAATGGGTTTGTACATCCGGGTGTTTTTGCCGCAGCGCTTGGACTTCGATTTGTGGATGGAATCGCGCTGGCAGAGGCAGGAGCAGGGAGACTTCCCGGATCGGTCATTCAGCTGGTCGGCCATCGACCGCGATCGGGTGCGGGAGCTCCTCAGCGGTCCGGTGCAGGAGTGCTTGCGCGAGGTGGATCAAATCTATCGCCTGCTGGTGACCGATGAGTTCGTCCGGATAGGACCGCTTCCGCCGCGCGAGCCGATCGACCAGATGGCCCGGGCCCTTGACCAGGCCGTCCGCTTGGCGCAGAGGATTTCAGAACTGGCCCCGGACGATGAATCGCCCCAGGAGGCGGAGCCCGAGCCGCTTCCGCCTGCAGCGGGCCCGCCCTACAAGGTGCTGGTGCGGCTCACCGACTCGATGGAAGCCGAGTTCGTCCAGGGTTTGTTGCGCAGGCACGGAATTCCCAGCCAGGTCATCGGTACGCGCAGAGCCGCCCTGCTCGGAGCCGCACCACACATATTCGGCTTGAAGATCCTGGTAGCCGAATCGCAGCACGCCGCGGCCAATCGGTTGCTGCAGTCGATCTCCGCCGAAGAGAAGTAGAGTCCGTAGACCTCCGGTGAGCCATCCAGGCCACCGCCTGACGGCTTTCTGGATTGGCGATCGGTAGGGCGATGGAGATCCGGTTGAGTCGGGGGCGGGGGCTTGCTAGACTGCGATCCATCCAGCGAGGCGCGACATGTCTTTTCGCTTGAAAAAACGCCGCCGGGCGCCGCGGGCGCCGCTGAATCGGCCGGTGCGGATCAAGATCGGCGAGCGCGAGCGCAGCGGTCGCAGCATCGAGGTGGGCATCGGTGGGATATCGCTGTGGCTCGAGCGGGCCCCGGAGAAGGGCCGCATGGTCACGCTGCACTTCAACCTGCCGGGCTCGCCGCAGCGCATCACCGCCATGGCCGAGGTGGCCTGGTCGCGGCCGGCGGTGGAGGGCGGCCGCAAGGGCCAGATGGGGGTGCGCTTCGTGGCCCTGCCGCGCGACGAGCGCGAGCGCATCCGCACCTACGTCACCCGCCTGGCGCGCCACTACCGGGATCTGCACATCATGCTGGCGATGAACCGCTGGAAGCTGGATCGGGTCATGAAGCTGACCGAGGCGGCCCACATGCCGCCCTACCGCGACATCAAGGAACTCAAGGAACGGGTCAAGAAAGCCATGGACGGCTTCAGGCTCTGAACGGCCCGTGGCCTTTGTCCAGCCGATCGATCTCCCAGGCCACGATCAGATCGACCATTCGCTCCTGCTCGCCCCGGATGCGCTTGCTGCGCCCGCCGCTGCGGTACTCCTCCACGAAGGCGCGGATCTCGGGCGCCAGGAAGCAGGTGGCCAGGGCCTGGCGCGCCTCGCCCACGTAGTCGGTGAACTCGATGGCGAAACCGCTGCGCCCGCCCTTGGCGTCGCGCTGCTCGCGCACCACTTGGCCGATCGCCTCGATCGGCTCGCCCACCTCGTCGAGCTCGAAGGTCACCCGCAGCTCGGTGCCGAGCTTGACGAAAAACTCGCTCTCCAAGAAGATGCCGCCGATGCTGACGTCGGCCGACGGCAGATGGGCCTCGAATGTCAGGCCCTTCTTGCCGGCCGCCTCGAGCTTGACCTTGACCCGGGTCGGCTTGCGCGGGTAGCGTCGGCGCTCCGCGTCGCTCTTTTTCTGATGGGGCATGCGCCTCTCCTTGCCTGTCTCAAATTCAATGCCCGCCCCGAGGGCCGGCGCGGTGCCGCGGTGTCTAGAAACGGAACCGAACCCGCGTCCCGGCGCCCGGGCCGCACCAGGCCGGCAGCAATCGCACTTCAGCCGCCGCTGCCGGGCTCTCGGCTTCGGCCGGGCCGGCGGCGGCATCCACGATCCACAACACCACCGCGGTCAGTGCCGCCGCCCCGGCCACCCCCCAGCCCACGTTGGCCGCCAGGGCGTAGCGCTCGCCGCGATCGAAGATCGCCTGGTGCTCACCGCTGAGATAGGGCTCGGCAGCGCCGGCCGCATCCTCGAGCTGCCGCTCGGCCTCCCGGGCACGCCAACCCAGCACACCGGCGGTGGCCGCCGCCAGCACGGCCAAGCCGGTGGTCGACCAGGCTGCCGACCGCAGTCCCGAAGGGGCCGCCTCGCGTTGGACCGCCGCCGGAGGCGGTGCGGCCGGTTCCGGCTCCCGGGCCTCGCGTTCGTAGGTCAGCCCGGTCAGCACCGACTTGGCCAGATCGACCCGGATCCGCGTCAGCTGCTGAAAACGAACCGGCACGTCCTCGCTGAAGTCCTGAAAGCCGGGCTTGTGGATGCGGATGCGATGCAGGCCGGGCCGCAGGTCGGTCACCGGACTGCCCAGCGGGGTCTCGCCCACCAACCGCCCGTCCACCTCGACCCGGGCACCCGGGACCGGCAGCTCGATCTGCAACGATCCAACCACCAGCGACGGGGCCAACAGCTTGTAGAGCGCCTGTCGGATCGCCCCGATCAACACGTCCTCGCGGCCGCTCAGCGCCTCGTTGATCCGGCGCAGCTCGCGGCAGGCCGCCACATCGATCAGCTTCAGGTCGAAGGTGTAATCATCGCCCAGCGCCCCGATGACCCCGGTGGCCAGCCGGTCGACCTGCAGGGCGCGGCCGATGCGGCACAGGCAGGCGGTCTCGCCGGCGCAGGCGCTCAGCCCGGGATGCGCCGTCAAGCGTTGCTCGGTGACGGCGTACGGCTGGAGATCGAACCCGGTGATGCGACCGGCCTCGGCGCGCAGCAGGCTCTCCAACCGGTCCGCGGTGGCGGCATCCAGACCCAGCGGCTTCAACCGCCAGATGGCCAGCGCGCGGGCCGGCCGGTCGGCCGCGGCCGGGGCCGCGGCCAGGCCGGCGCCCAGAGCCCATACCAGTATGAGAGCCGCACCGCTCAACCGATCTCTCCCTCGCCCGGCGGCCGTGGCCGCGCATCAGGGTGGAGCCAGATCGCCCATCTGCACGGCCATCACCATCAACCCGAGCCGCACCTTGACCACCCCGCGCCGCTCGACGGCATCGACCACCCCGATCCGCCCGGCGGCCAAGCCGGACAGGATGCGCACCTCGTCGCCCACCCTCAGGTCGCGGAATCGTCGCTGGACCTTCTCCTTCTCCTGCTCGAGCACCGCGCTCAGGTCGCAATGATCGTTCTGCCTGGACCAGGCCGCAAAGGCATACAGCGGAGCCAAAGCGGCGAACACCTCGGCGCAACCGGCGACTAGAGAATCCGGCTCCAGCGCGGCCTCATCGCGCCGCCACCGGCGCATCAGCAAGGTCCAGGGATCGGCCAGCTCGAAACCCTCGATCAGGGTGGCGCAATCCAACGCGCAGGCCGCCGGCGCATCCTCCGGCAACGACACGCCGCGGGCGTAGCGCACCTCCGGCGGCAGTCCGGCCAGGATGGACTCGAGCCGGCCGGCCTCGCCGTACGCCCGGCAGCGCTCGATCACGTTCTTCCAGTCGACCCAGGCGTCGCGGTGCAGCAGCATGCCCGCCAGCAAGCCAGTCTGCTCCACCCGCACGCCGAGCACCAGATGCTTGTGGTGGGGCGCCGGATCCTGGACCTTGTCGGCGATGCTCCGCGATCGCTCCAGTACGGTGTCGAGCTGGCGGCTGGCTTCCTGGTCGCGGTGGAAGTAGACCGTCATGTCGCGCACCCGGTGCTGGTTGAAGATCGAGGGCCGCTCCTCGGTGATGCCCATCTCGAGGCCGGCCAGGGGCTCGCCGGCTTGCTGGGCGAGCCACTTGCCGAAGGCGGTCAGCTTGAGCTTGACCTCCAGGCGCTCCAGGTTGAACGCGTTCGAGTCCCATTTGCCTTGCTCGAAGGCATCGAAATCCGCGCTGGTCAGTGCCTCTAGGGGCGTCATGGCGCCTCGCACTTGTCAATCCATTTCCGGTCGGGTAGGCTGGATTTCAGGAGGATGAGATCCTTGCCGCCGGCCGAAATCTATCGCATCTACCTGCTGCGGCCAGGTGCCCGACCCCGGCCCCTCGAGGGCCTGCGCTATGCGGAAGTACCGCTGCACCGCAACCTGGCTTGTCGCTGCTATAGCGACTGTCTCCACTTCGTGGCCCGCAGCCCTTGGCAGAGCTTCTCCTGCGATCGCTGCCCATTGAACCCGGATCGGTCCGGCTGAACGGGCTGCCGCGCTCCGCGACCCACCCAAGGTACACCAGCCGCAGGCAGCTGCGCAAGGCCCACCCCGGCCGGACCAACCGCCCCCCAAGGCATCCCGGTTTGACAAAGGGCATCCGATTCGCTTCGATGGTGGGAATGAAGATCGTCTACCGGATGGAAGGCGCCGAGCATGCCGGTCGGGCGCGCGACCTGTCCCCCCTGGGGGCCTTCATCGAGCCGGAGAGCGGCGCCGACGCAACGGATGAAGCGCCGGTGCAACCGGCCGGGGGCGACGCCGTCGAGCTGCTGCTCGACGACGAGGCGGGTCGGTTGCAGCTGCCCGGAGATGTGGTCCGGGTGATCGACTCCGGCTTCGCCATCGTCTTTCCGCCGCTGGCCCCCGAGCGCATCGACCGGCTGGTCCGCCTGCTCGATCCCGACCGGGAATCCGCGCCGGAACCGGAGGTCGAACGACCGGAACCGGCCGAACACCGGGCGGCCGTCGCCCCGGCGCTGGAGGTGGCCGGCGAAGAGTGGTCGCCGCCGGTTTCCGAACCGGTATTGCACGAATGGCGGCCAGCCGAAGACTTCGCCCGGCCGCCGGCCGACAACTCCGCCGGCGGCGGATGGCGCAGCCTGCCGACCCGCGCGCCCGCCCCTGCGCCGGGCGCGCAAGCCCGGGCGCCCTCCCGGCCGCAACCGGCGCACCAGCCCGCCCGGGCCGAACGGCCCACCACCGTCCCGGCCGCGGCAGCGGAAGCCGAGCAGGCGGCCGACCAGAAGGCCATCGAGCTGCTCGGCGGCAGGCCGCCCGCAGGCGCCCAGCCGGTGGCCGGCCAATCGGCCGAGCGACCGGCCGGCGGCGCCGATCAGCGCCGCAGCGAACGCCACGAGCGCTCCATTCCGGTCAGCTTCGACAACCTGACCGGGTTGATCAAGGAGTTCACCCACAACATCTCGTACGGCGGCATGTTCGTCTACTCCAAGACCCCCATGCGCCAGGACTCCGAGTCCGCCATAACCCTGATCCACCCGGTCCACGGTCAGCGCCTGACCCTGCTGGCCAAGGTCGTCCACACCAGCCAGGCCCCGACCTCGGATCCGGCCAGCGGGGAGAGGCGTTACGGCCTCGGGCTCGAGTTCCGCCTGCCGCTGGACGAACTCAAGCGCATGCTCTCCGACTTCATCGGCTCGCACCAGCAGCCGAACGCCGACCCGGAAGCGGCCCAGCTGATGGCCGATGCGCGGGCCGTGATGACGCGGGGGGCGTCGTCCTACTACGCCCTGCTCGGCCTCGAGGAGGGCGCTCCCGCTGAACGGGTCCGCCAGCGTTATTTCAAACTGGTTGACCGTTTTCATCCAGACCGTTACTTTGGCAAGGTCGAAGAATCCGATCGGCGGGAGCTCGAAGAGCTGTTCCGCCGCTTGACCAAGGCCTATGAGACACTGACCGCTTGAGGGGTGACATGACGGCACCCGTGTTGGGAATCGATCTGGGAACCACCAACAGCGTGGTGGCCAGCGTCGTCGGCGGCAAGCCGATTCTGCTGGAAGACGAACAGGGACAGGTGCTCTATCCCTCGGTGGTCACCCTGGGTGAGGGCGATCGCGTCTGGACAGGCAGCGACGCGGTGGCGCTCGGCGCGACGGCTCCCGGCCGAACGGCCTACGCCGTCAAGCGCCTGCTCGGCCGGCGTTTCACCGACGACGTGGTCCAACGGGCGGCGCAGAACTACGCCTACTCGATCGTCGAGAACCCGGATACCGGCGGGGTGCTGCTAAAGCTCGGTGGCGACGACTACACCCCAGAGCAGATCTCGGCTCTGGTCCTGCGCGATCTCAAGTCGCTGTTCGCCAAACGTTTCGGCGAGGAGCCCACCGAGGCGGTCATCACCGTGCCGGCCTACTTCAACCACGCCCAGCGTGAAGGCACCCAACGGGCGGCGGCAGAAGCCGACCTGAAGGTGCTCCGGCTGCTCAACGAGCCAACCGCCGCCGCGCTGAGCCTGCCCGGTCACGGCGAAGCCGAACACATCATCGCGGTCTATGATTTCGGCGGTGGAACCTTCGATTTCTCGATCATCCGCATCCAGGGTTCGGTCTACGAGGTTCTGGCCACCGACGGCGATACCTTTCTCGGCGGTGACGACATCGACGGGCTGCTGTGCGACGAGCTGTCGCGCTCGTTCGAGGAGAAGTCCGGGGTCAAGCTGCGCAACTTCCCCCTGTCCTGGTACCGCTTGCGCGACGCCGCCGAGAAGGCCAAGAAGGAGCTCAGCCACGGCGACACCTGCTCGGTCTACCTGCCGCGGCTGGTCGGTGACGATGCGCTGATCACCGAGATCGGCCGTGAACGGGTCGAATCGCTGACCCGGCCGCTGCTGGAACGCTCGCTGGCGATCTGCGGCAAGACCCTGGAGGCGGCCGGGATGAGTTCGGACGAGCTCGATGACGTCGTGCTGGTCGGTGGCCAGACCCGGATGCCGCTGTTGCGCCGGATGGTGGAAGACTTCTTCGAACGCCCGGTGGCCAGCACGGTCGACCCCGATACCGCGGTCGCCGAAGGCGCCTCGCGCGAAGCGGCGATGTTGCGCCAGGGCGGCGGCGCCCTGCTGTTGGACGTCACCCCGATCACGCTGGGCATCAACATCGCCGGCAACCGGATGTACACCCTGATCGCGCGCAACACCAAGGTGCCGACCCGACGCGAGCACGTCTTCACCACCCACCGGGATGCCCAGACCCGGGCGCGCATGGTGATCCTGCAAGGCGATCATCCGGTGGCCAGCGAGAACGCCCGTCTGGGGGAAGTGGTGCTTGACCGGCTCCATGGCTTCGAGCGTTTCCAGGCGCGCATCCACGTCGTCTTCGACATCGACGCCAACGGCATCCTGCACATCAAGGCCCGCGACAAGGACACCGGTGAGGAACGCGAAGTCCAGATCCGCGATTCACTCGATCCGCAGGAGGCGCCGGTCGGGGCCCTCGACGAGGAGGAGAGCCTGGCCCCTTCAGAAGAGAGCGCGCGGCCGACCATCACCGGACCCTTCCGGGCCACCGAGTTGATGGACGTGCTCTACTTCCTCCACGCCAACAACAAAACGGGGCGGGTCGAGCTCGACGGGCCGGCGGGCGCCGGCTCGCTGTGGCTGCGCGAAGGAGAGCTGACCCACGCGCAGTTCGACGAGGAGCGCGGCGTCGGCGCGATGCAGCTGCTGCTGACCCTGACCGAGGGCCATTACGCCTTTCACGAAGGCGACACCACCGATGGGCCGGTCGAGATCGAAGCCCCGTTCGGCAAGGTGATGAGCTGATGCGCCGGGGACTGATCGGCATTCCCATCGCCTGCTGCTTCTGGCTGGCGGCCGCCTGCGAACAGGAGGCGGAGGGGCCGGAGGTTCCACCGGATCAGAGCCGGCTGCGCAAGGCCACCGATGTGTTCTGGGCGTTGCAGAAACTCGGCTTCGCTGTCGCCAAGGAGTCGCCGAAAAAAACCCAACACGGCTGCAAACCATACGAGTACCTGGCCCAGAAGGGCGCCGGCGAGGACATCGTCTCCCGGTTCCGCATCTCGGTCTTCGACTGCCCGACCGCCGAGAAAGCCACCGAAATCGTCCAGCACCCCCACACCCGCCACGTCGACGATCTCCTGCGCAACCACCACGAGGGTGGCGTGCTGCGGCGCCGATCACTGGAGATCGTGGTCCGCATGGAACGCGGCAGCCCCCAGGAGGCAGAGGCGTTGATGGAGGCGCTCGGCGCGATGTAGCCGAGAACCGGTCTCCGCCGTCCGCCCGATGCTGCCCCCCGACCCAAAGAGCGAGGCCGCCGGCCGTCCGGGCCCACCGCTGGTCGTCCAGCCGGAGGTGGCGGCGGCGCTGGCCGACGGCGATCCGGTCGTGGCGATCGAGACGGCTGTGATCAGCCACGGTCTGCCGTGGCCGGACAATCTGGAGACCGCCCGCCGCCTCGAGCAGCTCGTCCGCGGCGCCGGCGCCGTGCCGGCCACCGTCGGCCTGGCCGCCGGCCGGGTGCGCATCGGCCTGGACCCCGATCGACTCCAGCGCTTCGCCGAATCGCGCACGGTGGCCAAGGTCAGCCGGCGCGATTTCGGTCCCGTGCTGGCCGGCGGCGGGCTGGGCGCCACCACCGTCGCCGGCAGCCTGATCTGCGCCCGCAGCGCCGGTATCCGCTTGCTGGCCACCGGCGGCATCGGAGGCGTTCACCGGGGCGGCCAAGACAGCCTGGACATCTCGGCCGACCTGACCGAGCTGAGCCGCAGCCCGGTGGCGACCGTCTGCGCCGGCGCCAAGGGCATCCTGGATCTGGCGCGAACGCTGGAGGTGCTCGAGACCCTGGGGGTGGCGGTGGTGGGCTACCGCAGCCGGAGTTTTCCCGCTTTCTGGTGCCGCGACTCCGGCCTGGCGCTCGAGCACCGGGTCGACAGCCCCAGCGCGGCCGCCGCGGTCCTCCACCACCACTGGGCGCTGGGACTGCGGTCCGGGGTGCTGCTGGCCGCGCCGCCACCGGCCACCGCCGCGCTGGCGCCCGAGGCCATCGAGCAGCCCCTGCGCCGAACCCTGGCCGAGGCCGCCGACCGCGGCATCGCCGGCAAAGCGTTGACACCCTTCTTGCTGGGCCGGCTGAACGAACGCTCGGCCGGTGCCTGCCTGGCGGCCAACCGAGCCCTGCTGGAGAACAACGCCCGATTGGCCGCCGAGGTGGCGGTCGCCCTGGCCGCGGCATCCTCGGAGGGGGGCACCCGGGACGGCGCGACCGAAAGGTGCAGCGACCGGCCGTCATGAGCCCGGGCCTCAAACGCATCCTGGCCGTCTTCTTCCGCTACCGCTGGCGCGTGGCCCTGGGCGTGGTCTGCCTGCTGGCCGTCGATGCCGGCCAGTTGGCGATTCCGCTGCTGATCCGCGAGGTCATCGACCGGGTGGCCGATGCCACGGCCAGCCGCGCCTGGTTGGGCTGGACGGGACTGGCGCTGGTCGGGCTGGCCCTGGCCATCGCCGGGCTGCGCTTCGCCTGGCGGCACCTGTTCTTCGTGGCCGCCCACCACGCCGCCCGCGAGCTGAGGCGGAAAATCCTGGGTCATGCGCTGCACCTGGCGCCCGGCGCTCTGGCGGCGCGCACCACGGGCGAGGTGATGGCCCTGGCCACCAATGACGTCGAGTCGGTGCGCCGGGCCCTGGCCATGGGATTCGTGGCCGGCTTCGACGCCTTCGTCTTCTCCCTGTTCGCCATGGCCGCCATGTTCTGGCTGGCCCCCGCGACCACGCTGTGGGTGGTGCTGCCCTTGCCGCTGCTGGCCGTGCTCATGCGCTTCGCCCTGCGAACGGTCTACGAGCGCTGGGATCGGGTACAGGCCGCGTTCGAGTCGCTGACCGAGCGCTCGCGCGAGTCGATCAGCGGCGTGCGCGTGATCAAGGCATTCGCCCAGCAGGCGGGCGATGCGCAACGGTTCGAGCAGTCCAACCGGTCGATCTACGACCACATGCTGGACTACGCCCGGATCGACGCCCTGTTCCGGCCGCTGATCATCCTGCTGACCGGCACCTGCACCGCCATCCTGCTCGGGCTGGGGGGGCTGCGCGTCATCGACCAGCAGCTCACTCTGGGCACGTTCGTCGCCCTGACCACCTACCTGGGCATGCTGACCTGGCCCATGATCGCGGCCGGTTGGATGGCGACGATGGTGCAGCGCTCGGCGGCGTCGATGGATCGCATCCAGACCTTTCTCGAGCGCGAGCGGGAACCGGAGCCGGCCGCCACCAGCACGCCCATCCGCGAGGGCCGGATTGCGCTGCGCGAGTTGACGTTCGCCTATCCCGGCGCGAGGGAACCCGCCCTGCAGGACATCTCGCTGGAGGTGGCCGCCGGCGGCTCTCTGGGCATCGTCGGCGAGATCGGATCGGGCAAGAGCACGCTGGCCAAGCTGTTGCTGCGCCTGGAGGACCCTCCCCCGGCCAACCTGTTCATCGACGACCGCGACGTGCTGGGCATCGACCGCTCCCGGCTGCGCGCGGCGGTGGCCTGGGTGCCCCAGGAGGCCTTTCTGTTCTCGGCCACCATCGCCGACAACCTGCGTCTCGGCGCTCCCGACGCCTCCGCCGAGGATCTGGAACGGGTCTGCCGGCTGGCGGCCGTGCACGGCGAGATCGCCGCGCTCGAGAACGGCTACCAGACGCTGCTGGGCGAACGCGGGCTGAGCCTGTCCGGCGGGCAGAAACAGCGGCTCTGTCTGGCGCGGGCCCTGCTGAAACCGGCCCCGATCCTGCTGCTCGACGACACGCTGTCGGCGGTCGACGCCGATACCGAACAGGCCATCGTGGCCGGCTTGCACCGGGCGCTGGTCGGCCGCACCGCGGTGGTCATCAGCCACCGCACCAGCGCCGTGCGGGCACTGGATCAGATCGCGGTGCTGCGCCGCGGGCGCCTGATCCAACATGGTCCGCCGGCCGTGTTGATCGACCAACCCGGCACCTACCGGCGGATGGCCGAGCTGCAAGAGCTGGAATGCTGCGAGTGAACCCATGCCGATCCGTGCGGAAGAACGTCTCGGTTCGCTGAAGCTGCTGGGAGAGCTGGGCCGCATCCTGGCGTTCATCCGCGGGCGGCGGCGGTGGCTGGTGCTGCTGATGGCGCTGGCCAGTCTGGCGGCTGTACTCGAACTCGGCTTGCCGCTGTTGGTGCGCCATGCCATCGACGGCACCATTCGCCCGCCGTGGGTCCGCATCGATCCGGACGCCGCTGGCGACGCCATGCCGGCGCCTTCGCTGGGTATGGAAGCCGGAGCCGACCGAGCCCGGTTCGTCCGGCGCACCGCGCTCAGCGAGCCGCAGGTGCGCGCGCTGCGCGCCCGGAAGGCGATCGACGAGTCCGGCTGGGTGCGCACCGACCGGGGCGATTTCATCTCCGCCGGCGCGCTGGCGGACATGGCGCCCGAGCGCCGGCGGGCGCTGCGGCGCTCCGACCGCAACGGTGTGGTGCGCCTGGCGCTGCTCTACGTCGCTTTGCTGGTGTTGATCTTCGGGCTGACCTACTCGGTCACCTACGGCTTGAACAAGCTCGGCCAGGCGGCGGTCTGGCAGATCCGCCGGACGCTCTGGCGGCGGCTGCTCGATCTGCCTGTGCGCACCTTCGACGAGCAGCCGGTCGGCCGCCTAGTGACGCGGATGGCCAACGATCCCAAGAACCTCTCCGAATTGTTCACCTCGGTGCTGGCCACCGCCCCGGCCGACATCATCATGTTTTTCGGTGTGCTGGGGGTGTTTCTGTGGCTCGATCCCGTCACCACCGGCATCCTGCTTGCCCTGGCACCGCTGATCCTGGTGCTGACCTGGTGGTTCAAACGGATCTCGCGCCGCATCTACCGCCGGTTGCGGGTCGAGCTGGCGGCGCTCAACACCCACATCCAGGAGGCCTACAGCGGACTGCCGGTCATCCGCTCGTTCAGCCACGAGGGCGCCAACCTGCGGCGCTTCGACGAGCTGAACCACGCCAACTACCACACCCAGGTTCGGCTGGTCCACGTGCTGGCCGTGTTCCGCCCGACCATCGACGCCTTCAGCACCGTGGCCATCGCCCTGGTCGTCTGGACGGCGGGCGGCCGGGCCCTGCAAGCCCATCTGTCGCTCGGCACCCTGGTCGCCTTTCTGCTCTACTTGAAGATGCTGTTCAGGCCGCTGCTGGGCCTGGCCGACAAGTTCAACATCCTGCAATCGTCGGTCATCTCGGCCGAGCGTCTGCTGCGGCTGCTGGACAGCCCCGCGGAGCCCACCGGGCCACGACGCCAGCCGCCGGCCGGCGAGGAACAACCCGAGATCGCATTCGACTCGGTGCATTTCGCCTACGACCCCGGTCAGCCCGTGCTCCACGGCGTGTCCTTCCGGGTCGACCCCGGTGAGAAGGTCGCCCTGGTCGGGCCCACCGGCTCGGGCAAGTCGACCGTCATCGCCCTGCTGTTGGGCTTCTATCGGCTGCCGGCCGAGAGCGGCCGCATCCGCGTGGCCGGGCTGGATGTGGACGACTGGGAACGGGATGCGCTGCGGCGCCGCTTCGCGTTGGTGCAGCAGGAGCTTTTCCTGTTCTCCGGCACCCTGGGCGACAACGTGGCGCTGTTCGAACAACCGCAGCCGGAGCGGCTGCACCAGGCGCTGCGCATCTCGCGTCTGGATTACCTGGTCGACCGCCTGGTCGACGGGCTCGACCACCCGTTGAACGAACGCGGCACCGTGCTCAGCCAGGGCCAGCGGCAGCTGGTCAGCTTCGCCCGGGCCCTGACGGTCGGCGGACCGGTGCTGGTGCTCGACGAGGCCACCGCCTCGGTCGACAGCGCCACCGAGGCGCTGATTCAGCAGGCTCTGGAGGATTTGCTGCGCGACCGCACGGCTTTGGTGGTGGCCCACCGGCTGTCCACCGTGCAATCGGCCGACCGCATCCTGGTCTTGCGGGCGGGGCGCATCGTCGAGAGCGGAACCCACGCCGAGCTGCTGGCCGGCGGCGGGTTCTACGCCAAGCTCTACCGCGCCCAACTGGCCGTCGATTCGGCCGGCGCGGGGGCCTGAACGCCGTTTCGTCGCCCTGGGCGGGCTTTTTTGTCTATTCGGATGCAGATCACGGTTGACCTGCAGCCGCAGAAAGTGGTATTCAGATGACCGTTGTTCACCCGAAACTCTTGAACGAAGACAGAGGAGAGAAAATGGCGACCGCGAAAAAGCCCATGACGAAGGCCCAGATCATCGCAACCATGGCGGACAAGTTCGACATGACCAAGAAGGAGACCGCCGCCTTCTTCGACGAGCTCAACAAGCTGGCCTACAAAGAGGCCAAGAAGAACGGCGCGTTCCTGCTGCCGGGCTTCGGCAAGCTCGTGCTGCAGAAGCGCAAGGCGCGCAAGGGCCGCAACCCGGCCACCGGCGAGTCCATCCGCATCCCGGCCAAGACCGTGGTCAAGATGCGGCTGTCCAAGGCCTGTAAAGACGCCATCGTGCCGCCGAAGAAGTAGTAACGCCACACCAGCCAAGCAAGGCCAGAATCGCGGCGGCGCCCCAAATCGGAGCGCCGCCGCGGTGGTTTCGGCCCCTGCCCCAGCGTCGCGGGAAAATTCCGATTCGTTGCAAACGGTCCCGGCCTGGGGCAGTCTGGTTGCGAACGGGCCACCTCGGGCGAAGGCGGTCGCGCCGGGCGGCCGGACCAACGCCCGTTTTGGGCGGCCGCCGGCGTGGAGGATGCGAGCATGATCAAGAAGGTACTGATCCTGGCGATTCTGGCGGGGTTGGGCTACGTCGGCTACCTGGTGTGGAACAACCTGTCGCCCCACGAGAAGGAAGTGGTCGGCCGCAAGGCGGGCCAGGTGGTCGACGGCGCCAAGGATCTGGCCGGCAAGGCCGCCGACAAGTTGACCGGAGTGGCCAAGGACGGCATCGATAAAATGGAGAAATCCGATGCCGCCACCGAACGGGCCGGCGAAGCGCGGCCGGCCGAGAGCGACGACGCATCCGCCCCGGACGAGCCCGAGGCGGATGAAGCGGCCGCGGCCGAGTAGCGCCGCGGTTCAGGCGATCAGGGCGATCTCGGCCGGATCCAGAATCAGTTCGGCGGTCACCGATTCGCGTCGCACCGTTCCGTCCGGTCGGATGCGGATCAGGCTGGCCACCGCCGGCCGCTCCAGCTCGCCGACCGCCATCGGCTGCGGACGGTGCCAATCCTTGTTCACCAACACCAAGGTCTTGCGATCGGCGGTGGTTTTTTCCAACACGATGGTGGGTTGATCAGTGCCGGTGACTGCGGCCAGCCGCCCTTCGGCCTGTAGGCCGCCGAGTTCGAGCTTGAGCCCGTTGACCGCGGCGATGAAGGCACGCAGGTCCAAGTCGGTATGCTCCCAGTCCTGCGGCCGGCTGTCGACCACATGCAGCGGCTTGGTGAAACCGAACTCGTAGCCGATGGGCATCAGCAGCCCCTCGGAGAAGACGGTCGCCAGCAGGTAGCGCTGGCGCTGGACCGCGAGGTTGCCGCCGGTCTCGGCCATCAGCCGCGGGGTGTCGTGCGATTCGGGAAAGCTGATCGAGGGAGCGATGGTGCCGAACTGCGCGTGCTGCTCCAGGGCCCAGGGGGCATCGAAATTCCAGTACTTGGATGAGTTCAACAGGTAGTCGAAGCCGGCGGCCTTCAGTGCCCCGACCTCCTCGATGCGGCAGCCCAGGGTCTCGGCCACGAAACAGGACCCGGGCTCGATGCGCCGGGCCTCGCCGATCAGCTCTTGCCACAGCGCCGCCGGTACCTTGTACGCCGCATCGCAGCGGAAACCGGTGAAACCCAGCTCCAGGCTACGGCGCATTTGGTCGCGCCAAAAGGCCCACAGACCCTCCCGGTCAGGACTGCCGGCATTGTCGATCTCGGCCAGATCACCCCAGACGGTGACCAGGCGGGCATCGGCCGGGTCGATGGCCGAAGGGTGCAACACGGCGCCCCGCTCGTCGCGCTTGAACCAGTCCGGATGCTGCTCGACCAGGGGGCTGTCGATGGCGGTGTGGTTGATCACCAGGTCGATCATCGTGCGCAAACCCATCCCGCGGAATGCATCCAGCGTGCGCTCGAGTTCCACCAGACCGTCGGAGCTGGCCCCGGCGGGCAGGAAGTCGCGCGCGACCCGATCGTGGTCGCGGACTGCGTACAGGCTGCCCGAAAACCCGGGTTGACTGACCGGATTGAGAAAGATCCAGTTGAAACCCATCGCCCGCGCCCGCTCGGCGTGCGCCGGCCAGGAGTCGAGGGCCCCCGCCAAGCGCGGGAACAGGTTGTAGATCAAAGGCGGCGGCATGGGTTCCTCCCGGCGCTCGGATCGCGGTCGGCCGCGAACCCGAACCACGTATAGCCAGCCGTCCCCGGCCGGGTCAACCGCCACCGGCCGGCCCGTGACGAAAAAAAGGCTTTTCATCGTCACCGCGAAGCGTTAGGTAGCGCCAGGAACGTCCGGGAGGACAGGATGGTCGACGAACGCGCAGGAACGAACGCCCCGCAGGCCTTGCTCGACGGCGGACTCAAGCCGGAGACCCGCGGCCTGATCGATGGCGACTGGTACTACGAGGAGGACGGCGGCTCCAGCCGGCTGGGGATGCGCATCCTGGAACGGCTCCATCGGGAGCGCTCGCAATACCAGGAGCTGGCTGTCTACCAGACGGCGTTTTTCGGCCGCCTGCTGACCCTAGACGGCGTGATCATGTTCACCGAACGCGACGAGTTCGTCTACCACGAGATGCTCACCCACCTGCCCCTGTGCTGCCTGCCCGAGCCGAAGCGGGTGCTGATCCTCGGCGGCGGCGACTGCGGCTGCCTGCGCGAGGTGCTGCGCCATCCCGGTATCGAGCGCGTGGTCCAGTGCGACATCGACGAGCGGGTGACCCGGATCTGCGCCCGCTACTTCCCCTGGGTCGAGCCGGCCATGGCCGATCCGCGCGCCGAGCTGCACTTCGCCGACGGGGTGGCCTACGTGGCCGACCAGCGCGACGCCTTCGATCTGGTCATCGTCGACTCCACCGATCCCAAGGGCGCTGGCGTCGGTCTGTTTTTGCGCGACTTCTACCGGCAGGTCGCCCGGGCCTTGCGGCCGGGCGGGGCCATGGTGGCCCAGACCGAATCCCCGCATTGGGACGCACCCATGGTCAGCGCCATCTACGCCGAGCTCGATGCGGCCTTCGGCTGCGTGGCCCCCTACACCGGGGCCGTGCCGACCTATCCCAGCGGCTACTGGAGCTGGGCCTGGGCCAGCACGGACCGCCCGGCAGGTGCCCATTTCGCCGCTGCCCGGGCCGAGGCTGTCAGCGGCGATTGCCTCTACTACAACGCCGAGGTACACCGGGCCGCTTTCGCCTTGCCCAACTTCGCCCGCCAGGCGCGGGCCGGGACGAACCCCTTCGCGCGCTTCGAGCGGTTCCCGGGTTCGAAATCCGGTTGACAAGTGCGGGGCCAGGCGGTCGGATGAGACGGACGACGGCGGAGGGCGATTCGATGGAGATGGCAGGCGCAGGTTTCGGCTCGCGACCTGGCTGGACCGCCGTGCTGAGCGAACAGGACGGGCTCGACCAGCAGGCGGCCGCCGCCGGTTTGCTGCCGGCGCTCGAGGAGTTCGATCTGCTGACGCGCGTTCTGGTGGCCATCCTCTACAACTGCGTGCCCACCTCGGGCCATCCGGGCGGCTCGATCTCGTCCGGCCGGCTGCTGCAAGGCCTGCTGTGGTGCGGCCTGGACGTCGACCTCGGTGACCCCGCCCGCCCGGACGCCGACCAGATCGTGCTGGCCGCCGGCCACAAGGCGCTGGGCCTGTATGCCGCCTGGGCCCTGCGCGATGAGGTCGCCCGCAGCCTGGCACCCGGGCTGCTGCCGGTGGCAGCCGGCAGGCGGCTGCGGCTGGAGGACCTGCTCGGTTTTCGGCGCAATCCCACCACCCGCATGCCGCTGTTCCGGCAGCTCGGCGCCAAGGCCCTCGACGGCCATCCCACCCCGGCCACCCCCTTCGTGCCCCTGGCCACCGGCGCCTCCGGAGTTGGTCTGGCGGCCGGCCTCGGCCTGGCCTGGGCCGCGCTCGACCGCTTTCCCGACGATCCGCCGCGGGTGCACTTGATCGAGGGCGAGGGCGGTCTGACTCCGGGGCGGGTGGCCGAAGCCATGTCGGCCGCCGCCAGCGCCGGGCTATACAACGCCGTGCTGCACGTGGACTGGAACCAGGCCTCGATCGATTCGAACCGCGTCTGCCGCGACGAATCCGGGCCTGGCGATTACGTCCCCTGGGATCCCTTCGAGCTGGCCCGGTTCCATGGTTTCAACGCCCTGCTGGTCGAGCACGGCCTGGACCACGCCGCGGTGCTGCGGGCCCAGGCCCTGGTACGCCGGCGTTGGGGCGAGAACCACCAGCCCACCTGCATCGTCTACCGCACGGTCAAGGGCTGGCGCTACGGGCTGGAGGGCCGTCGGTCCCACGGCGCCGGCCATCCCTGCTGCTCGGATGACTTCTACGGCTGCCTGCAGGAGTTGGAGCGCGATGAGGCCGCACCGCTGCCGCGGTTGACCGCCCCCCCCGGAGCCGAAGCCCTCGAAGCCCATGCCTGGGCGTTGCTGCAGCGGGTGCGCCAGCGCATCGAACGCCGGCGGGAAGAATTGGCCGTGCTCGGCACCCAGCTCGCCGCCGCCCGGGCCCGGCTGGATGAGCGGCGGCGCCGGCCGCGGGCCGCCGGCCCGGCGGCCGCCGCGCTGTTCGATCCGCAGACGGTGCGGGCCGAGCAACCGCCGGCCGCTGTCGTCCACCGGCCGGGCACGAAGATCGCCCTGCGACAGGCCCTGGGCCGGGTGCTGGCTGAATGGAACCGGCTCAGTCGAGGCGGGGTGGTGGTGGCGGCGGCCGATCTGGCCGGCTCGACCAGCATCAGCCTGGCCGCCGCGGACTTCGGTTCGGGATTCTACCACGCCGCGCGCAACCCGGGCTCGCGGCTGTTGGCCATCGGCGGCATCTGTGAAGACGCCATGGGCGCCTGGCTGTCGGCGGTCAGCACCGGCGGCCACCACATCGGCGCCGGGGCCTCTTACGGGGCCTTCGTCGCCGCCCTGCAGCATGTGGCCGCCCGGCTGCACGCCATCGGCCAGCAAGCCCGCCGGGAAGCCTACGGGCTGCCGGCCAACCCCTATCTGCTGGTCTGCGCCCATGCCGGCCTGATGACCGGCGAGGACGGACCGACCCACGCCGACCCCCAATGCCTGCAGTTGCTGCAGGGCAACTTCCCGCCGGGGGCCCTGATCAGCCTGACCCCGTGGGATGCCAACGAGCTGTGGCCCTGCCTGGTGGCCGCACTTCAGGCCCGGCCGGCGGTGCTGGCGCCGTTCGTCACCCGCCCGGCCACCGCTGTCATCGACCGGGAGGCGCTGGGCCTGCCGCCGGCGACGGCCGCGGCCCAGGGGCTCTATGCCCTGCGGCGCAGCGACGCGAGCGATCCGGAACCCGCCTGCGTGGTGCTGCAGGGCCACGGGGTGACCGAGGTGTTCGTGCGCGAAGTTCTGCCCGAGATCGACCGCCACGGTCTGGAACTCGACGTCTACTGTGCGACCAGCGCCGAGCTTTTCGATCGGCTCGTTCCGGCCGAGCAGCAGCGCATATTCCCCGAACACCGAGCGCGGCGGGCCATGGGCATCACCGGCTTCACCCTGCCCACCCTGGACCGCTGGGTCACCTCAAGGGCCGGCCGGCGGGCCTCGCTGCACCCCTTCGCCGGCGGCGGCTACCTGGGCTCGGGCGACGCAGCCCAGGTGATGGTCCAGGCCGGTCTCGACGGCGAGGCCCAGTGGCGCGCGGTGCGGGCCTGGGTCGAGCGCAAGGCGCGGGAGGACTGAGACCTGGTTGCTCAGAAGAAAAAGAAGTCCGGCGCCGAGTCGGGCCGCAAGGTGGTCTGTCGCAACAAGAAGGCGTTCCACGACTACCACATCGAAGACCGCATCGAGGCGGGGCTGGTGTTGCGCGGCACCGAGGTCAAGTCGCTGCGCGAGGGCCGGGCCAACGTGGCCGACGCCTACGCCTCGATCGAGAACGGCGAGGCCTGGCTGAACAACGCCCGCATCGCCGAGTGGCCCAACGCCGCCTACTACAACCACGAGCCGGAGCGCAAGCGCAAGCTGCTGCTGCACGAACGTCAAATCCGGCGGCTGCGCATCCAGACCGAGCAGCGCGGCTACACCCTAGTGGCCCTGTCGATCTACTTCAACCCGGCCAACCGGGCCAAGGTCGAGCTGGGTCTGGCCCGCGGCAAGCGCAAGTACGACAAGCGCGAGGCCATCCGCGAGCGCGACCAGAAGCGGGCCGCCGAACGCGATCTCGACCGCTCCTTCTGATCCCTGTCTTGTGCCGCGGTTTCTGCGGTGATAGGCTCCAGTTTCCATGGAGCATCGCAGCCGCATCGATTGGTGGTTGATCTCCCTGTTGGGAGGGATGATCCTGCTCTGCTTGTTCGGCGGCGCCTACCTGATCGCCCAGCGCCAGGATCGGTTGCTGGGGCTGGCGGCGATGGTGGTCGGACTGGCCCTGGTGGCGCAGATCGTGCCCATCCGCTATCACCTCGGCGACGGCCAACTGCGGGTGCGCGCCGGCATCTTTTTGTGGCGCATCCCGCTGGAGGCCATCCGCGAGGTGCACCCGAGCAACAATCCCCTGTTCGCGCCGGCCTTGTCGATCAAACGGCTGAACGTCCGCTACGCCAAGCCGAACGGCCGCGGGGCATTCGTATTGATCGCGCCGCGCGATCGCGAGGCCTTCGTCCGCGACCTGCGCGCGGCCCATCCCGAACTGCAACAGCTCGGCGACCGGCTGGTGCGCCGCCCGGGCCAGAAATCGGCCGAGGAGTCCACCGTATGACCGTCACCGTCACCGGAGCCAGCGGCCACATCGGCGCCAACCTGGTCCATGCGCTTTGCGAGCGCGGGGAAAAGGTGCGGGTGCTGATCCACCACGACAGCCAAGCGCTGGAGGGCCTGGATATCGAACGGGTCGAGGGCGATGTGCTCGATGTCGACTCGCTGTGCGCCGCCTTCGACGGCACCGATGTGGTCTACCACCTGGCGGCCTACATCAGCCTGCTCGACGAGCACGAGCGGCTGGAGCGCATCAACGTCGGCGGCACCGAAAACGTCATCGCGGCCTGCCGGCGGACCGGCGTCGGGCGCCTGGTGCACACCTCCTCGATCGAGGCCCTGTTGCATCCCGGCTGTCCGCGGCCGTTGACCGAGGCCAACCCGCCCCCGCCCGAGGCGGTCACCACGGCCTACGGCCGGAGCAAGTCCCGCGGTTGCGGCCGGGTGCTGGCGGCGGTCGAGCAGGGTCTGGACGCCATCATCGTCAACCCCACCGCCGTGATCGGCCCGCGCGACCACAAACCGTCGCACTTCGGGCGTATGTTCATCGACTTCGCCCGGCGCAAGCTGCCGGCGCTGGTGGGCGGCGGGTTCGATCTGGTCGATGCCCGCGACGTGGCCGCCGGCATGCTGGCCGCGGCCGAGCGGGGCCGCCGCGGCGAGATGTACCTGTTGTCGGGCGAGTACACGCCGGTGGCGCGGCTGGCCGAGATCCTCGAGCAGCACACCGGCGCCCGCCGGCCGCGGCTGACCATGCCCATGTGGCTGGCCGGGTTCGGCGCCCTGTTCACCCCCCCCTACTACAAGCTGACCGGCGCCCAGCCGCGCTTCACCCGCATGTCGATCCGCATGCTGGCCGGCGAGTACCGGGTCGCCGGGGACAAGGCCGCCGGCGAACTGGGCCACAACCCGCGACCGGTGGCCGACAGCGTGCACGACGCCGTGGCCTGGTTCCGCGACAAGGGCATGATCGCCGCGGCCGCCGCCACCGCCGCCGCGGACAGCTCGGGTTGAGCCGCCCGCATCCCGGAGGCGGCCGCGGACGCTCGTCGGGAGAGCCGCCGTGAAACGCGCCGGGTTCAGCTTCGGCCTCGGCGAGGACAGTCGTCTGGTGGCTTGGGTCGAGAGCCTGCTGCTGGCGCTGGCGCTGGCCGGGGTGCTGCTGATTCTGGCCGGCGGCGGCTGGGGCATCTGGGTCGGGTTGGGGCTGCTGCTACTGGGGCTGGTCGTGGTCTGGCTGGTCTTTCCGCGCCGTTATCGATTCCACAACGATGCCCTGTTGATCCGCGTCGGCCCGCTGTGCTGGACCATCCCAACCGCGGCCATCGAACGGGTCGAGCCGCTGCGCTCGCCGAACTGCGCCAGCGCCTGGAGCTTCGATTCGCTGCGCATCAGCTACCGCCAAAACGACCGGACCGCCTTCGCCTTGGTCGCGCCCCGCAACCGCAAACGCTTCTTCAACCACCTGGCCCGCAGCGCCCCCCAGGCCGAGATCGTCAGCCGACCGCTGCAGACCGGCGACGGGCAGAACAGCTGAGTCAGACAGCTGGCAGCTCGAAGCGCCCTGGGGAAACGCGGTCAGGTGGTCAGCACGATCTGGCTGATTTCGGCCGGGGCCCACATGCGCATCGGCGGGCCCCAGTAACCGGTTCCCCGGCTGACGTAAATCTGGGTGGTCGCATCGTGGCGGTGGAGCCCGGCCAGCACCGCCGCGGCCAGCAACCGCACCCAACGCCGCCGGCTGGTGTCGCGAGCCAGCCGGCGATAGAGGTACAGGTGGCCCAGTACCCAGGCGCTGGCGCCCGCCAGAACGACCGCGGTGAAGATCAGCGTGCTCACGCCCCGAGTTTAGCCAGATCGGCGGACGAGCGCCATGACGAAGACCGGTCGGCGGCGGGAGGAATCTCTGGGGGGCGCCTTGACCCGGCCCGGTTTGAGCACTATATCGTGTTCAAGACGAAACCAGCCCGCCGAACGGGGAGGCCGAAATGGACCGTATGGCATCGATCGAGATGGCGTTGAAGAACGAACAGACCGAGATGGAGTTCTACCAGAACGAGGCCGCCCGCTCGAACAACCCGCTGGCCAAGGCCATGTTCGAAAACCTGGCCCGCGACGAGCAGGAGCACAAACGCCGCATCACCAAGCTGCACCAGCGCTTGCAGGCCGAGGGCCACTGGCCCGAGGAAATGCCCATCGAGGTCGCCGGCACCGACATCCGCCAGACCCTGGACACCCTGATCAGCCGCAAGGGATCGGCGGAGAACCATGACGACGATGACATCCAGGCCCTGCAAAAGGCCATCGAGTTCGAGTCCAAGGGCGCCCGCTTCTACGCCGATCTGGCCGAAGCCTGCGACAACCCGATGGAAAAGAACCTTTTCCAGTTCTTGTCGCGCATCGAGCGCGAGCATCACCTGTCGCTGACCGACTCGCTGGCCTACCTCTCGGATCCGGCGGCCTGGGCGCTGGAGAACGAGCACCACCACCTCGACGGCGCCTGATCCCCCTGGCCGCTGCCATTGCGCGACCGGCCTCCGGTGCTGGACCTCGCTGACGCGTCGTGTTATTTTGGCCAAATGCAACAGCAACGGAGGTCGTCATGCCCGGCGGGAGCCATTATCGTTACCTGGAAGTCGATCTGACCAGCGGGACCATCACCGAGCGCCAGCTCGATCCACAGACGGTCGAGAAGTACATCGGCGGCCGCGGTCTGGGTGTCCGGCTGCTCTACGACTACACCGAACCCGGCCTGGATCCCTTCGATGAAAAGATGGCCCTGATCTTCTCGGCCGGCCCCCTGGTGGGCACGGCCGCGCCGCAGTCCAACCGCTTCGTCGTCACCACCAAATCGCCGCTGACCGGCTGTATCGGCGACTCCCACTGCGGCGGCAGCTTCGCCACCCGGCTGAAGAAGGCGGGCTACGACGCGGTGGTCATCCGCGGCCGCAGTCCCAAGCCGGTCTATCTTTCGATCAGCGACCAGGGGACCAGCCTGGAGGACGCCAGCCAGCTCTGGGGCCTGGGCACCGAGGCCACCCAGGCCGCGTTGCCCAAGCGAGCCGGCAAGGCGGTCATCGGCCCGGCCGGCGAGAACCGGGTGCGCTACGCCTGCATCATGAGCCAAAACCGGGCCGCCGGTCGCACCGGCACCGGCGCGGTGATGGGCGCCAAGAACCTCAAGGCCGTCATCGCCGACGGCAAGCAGAAGACTCCGATCGCGCGACCCGACGAGTACAAGAAGCTGCAGCAATCGATCACCAAGTTCTTGACCGATCACCCGATGACCGGCGGGATCCTGCCCGACCTGGGCACCTCGAACCTGGTCATGATCACCGCCGGCCGCAACATCATCCCCACCCGCAACTACCGGGCCGGCCAGGACACCCGCACTCCGCAGCTCTCGGGCGAGCGCATACGCGACGAGCTGTTGGTCAAGCGCGACGGTTGCCTGCACTGCCCCATCCGCTGCGGCCGCCACATCCGCATCAAGGATCGCGAGGGCAAGGGGGCCGAGTTCGAGACCATCGGTCTGCTGGGCAACAACCTGGAGATATTCGACCCCGAGACCGTGGCCGCGCTGGGCGAGCTGTGCGACGACCTGGGCCTGGACACCATCTCCATGGGCAACACCCTGGGCTTCGCCACCGAGCTGACCGAGCGCGGCCTGTTCGAGAGCAACCTGACGTGGGGCAACATCGAGGCCTACCGCCAGGCCATCGAGGACACCGCCCGGCGGCGGGATTTGGGCGATGAGTTGGCCGAGGGCGCCAGCCGGATGTCCGATCGCCACGGCGGTCAGGGCTTCGCCATCCAGGTCAAGGGGCTCGAGCTGCCGGCCTACGACCCGCGCGGCTGTGTGGGCCAGGGTCTGGAGTACGCCACCGCCAACCGCGGCGGCTGCCACATCCGCGGCAGCACCATGTACCTGGAGGCGACCGGACCGGTCTCGGTGGCCCCCTACTCGTCACGCTCCAAGCCGGAGTTGGTGATCCTGCAACAGAACCTCAACAGCGCGGTGTCGAGCCTGTCGATGTGCTACTTCTCCTCCTACGCCATGATCCCGGACGTGGCCTTCTCGCTCGATCCCAACTCCCTGGTCTACCGGCTGGCCATGGCCGCGCTGTCCAACGTCATGGGACCGGCGCTGCGCTTGATGTTCAAGCTGAAGAACCCGGCCAAGCTCATCTGGTTCGAGAAGTTCCTCAGCGTGGTGACCGGCCGCGATATCAGCATGGGCGAGCTGGACGAGATCGGCGAGCGGGTGTTCAACCTGGAGCGGCTCTACAACCTGCGCGAGGGCATCGATCGGCACAGCGACACCCTGCCCTCTCGTTTGCTCGAAGAATCCCTGTCGCGCCACCAGCGCGGCGGGGTACCGCTGCGCGAAATGCTGCCCACCTACTATCAGTTGCGCGGTTGGGACACCCGCGGTGTGCCGCGGGCCAAGACCATCCGCCGCCTCGGCATCCGAACCTGAACAGGAGCCACCATGCCCTTATTGGTCCCCCATGCCAGTCTGGCCACCCTGCTCGGCGAGGACACCGTGCGCTCGGCTGCCTCCACGGTCGGAGAGCTGTTGGACGAGATCGAACGCCGCGTCTCGGCGGACGACTGGCGCCAGGCCAGCCGCGCCGCCATTCTGGTCAACGGGCGCAACATCCACATGTTGCGCGGCCGCCGGACCCGACTCGACCCCGAGGATCAGGTGTGGATGGTGCTGTCCGGCGGGGGCGGCTGAGCGCCGCTGCCGCTCACAGCTCCTTGAACTTCAGGCGGCCGTCGTCGGTCACCTTGACCTTGAACAGCAGCCCGCAGTAGAAGCAGCGCACATCGTCCCCGGAGCGAAAGCCGTCGTCGTAGGGGTTGTTGGCATCGCAGCTCGGGCAATCGAACTCCTTGAACACCTTGCCGCCCGAGACGAACTCCTTCTCGTCGCCATCATCGAAATCGTGAACGGACATGGCGCACCTCCCGCGCTCACCTGCAGCCTGCAGCTCCAAGGGGAGCTTCAGCTCAGTCCAGCCGCTTGATCATCTTGAGGGTCTCGTCGGCCTCGATGACCACATCGAAGTCGAATCGCTCACCACCCGGGATCTCGAAAGTGATCCGATGCTTGCCGGCGGGCAACTTCAGTTTCTTGTCGGGCGGAATCGGCGTCTCGCGACCGGTGTACTTGCCGTCGACATAGACCTTCGACCAGGGCCGCGTGTTGGCCAACAGGTAACCGTATTCCTTCTTGGCCGGCTCGGGCGGCTTGATCACGCGCTTGACCATGCGCAGCTCGATCACCGTTCGCTCGCCCGGTTCGGGGCGCAGCGTCTTGCTGGCGGGCTCGAAGCCCCGCCGGCGGAGGTAGACCCGGGTCAGCTCGCCCCCGTTGACCTCGCCGCGCCAGGGCGTGCGGCCCACCTTGCGCCCGTTGAGCAGCAGCGTGGCGCGATTGGGCACCGAACGGACCACCAGGGTCGCCCGGGCCGGCGGCGCCTTGGGCTCGGGCTTGGCGTCCTCAGCACCAGCGCCGGTGCCGCCCTCGTCGCCGCCTGCGGCCCGTCCGTCATCGCCGGTCCCCCGCTGCTGATCTCCGGCGCCGTCCTGTTCGCCGGCGCCCGCGACGTCGTTTGCTGCCTCGCCGTCGCCATCGTCCGCGCCGGCGCCCTTCTGACCCGCCCCTTGTTCCCCGGCAGCGGCGCCCTGTTCGTCTTGCCCACCGCCCTCTTCAGCGCCCTTTTGCTCCCCCGGCCCATCCCCGCCCCGGGCCGCCTTCGGCGTCAGCGACAGGTCGACGACCAGACGCTGGTTCGGCTCGAGCTCGACGGTCCGCGCGACCGATTCGAATCCTTCGCGTTCCAGACGCAGCTCGTGCGTCCCGGCCGACAAGCCCTCGGCGGCATAGGGGGTGCGCTCGGCGACCAGCTCTCCGTCGAGGTAAATCGCAAGCCGGTCGGCGGGGTGGCTGATCAGCTCCAACCGCGGCGGTTCGGCACCGGTGCCGTCGGCACCGGTGCTTGGCAAGCGGGCCAGCCGGATCGAGGCGAAAACCGAATAGCCGACCACCAGGGCGAGCAGCATGGTCAACGGCAGGAACAGGCGCTCCGGCCAGCTGCGCCGGCGCGCCCCGGTCACCGCCGCCGGGGTCGGTGCCGAGGCTGGAATCTCGGGCCGCTCCAGTGCCGATGCGGTCGGCGCCTCGTCGGCCTCCGGTTCGGTGAATACCTTGGTGGCGGCGTCGCCGAGATCGGTCTCGTCCACCTGCTCGAAGACCATGGTCTTGGCGTCGCCCAGATCGGGTTTGTCCGAACGGGTGGCCGCTGCCGCCGACGGCTTGCGCTGGCTGGGCAACGGCGGCGGCTCGCTGCGGGCCGGCGGCGCCTCGCGCGAAGCGAAGATCAGCGTCTTGGCGTCCTCGTCTGGCTCGGCCCGCTCTACCACGGCGACCGCGTTCTGGCGGTTCTCGGCCAGCAACTCGGGCTCGGGCATCTCCTGGTACTCTTCGAGCCGCTGCAGCTCGGCCTCGAACTCGGCCGCGAAAGTATCCTTCATGAACTGGGAGACGTGACGCGAGGTGGCGTGCTGGTGGTTGATCATGAACAGCTGCAGCGCATCGGCCATCTCGGCCGCACTCTGGAACCGATCCTCGACCTCCTTGCACAGGGCCTTGAGCACGATCTCCTCGAAATCCTCGGGCACGTCGCGGTTGTAGGTCGAGGGCGGCACCACATCGGCGTTGCGCACCTTCTCCAAGGTCGAGAAGTCGCTCTCGCCGTGGAACAGCCGTTCGAGGGTGATCATCTCGTAGAGCAGGGTGCCCACGGTGAAGATATCCGATCGGCCGTCCAGCGGCAGCCCCCGCACCTGCTCCGGGCTCATGTAGCCGAACTTGCCTTTGAGCACTCCGGCCTGGGTCTTCTGGGAGCGGTTGGCCGCCTTGGCGATGCCGAAGTCGCAGATCTTGACCTCGCCGTCGTAGGACAGGATTACGTTCTGGGGGCTGATGTCGCGATGGATGATCCCCAGCGGCTTGCCCGTCGGATCGCGCTTGCTGTGCGCGTAATCCAGCGCCTCGCAGATCTTGAACGCCACATGGGCCGCCAGGTGGACATCTATCGCCTGCCGTTCGCGGGCCAGGCGCTCCTGCAGGTAACGTAGATCCTTTCCATGGATGAACTCCATGGCGATGTAATAGTCTTCCTCGAACTTGCCCAGCTCGAAGATCTGCACGATGCCGGCATGCGACAGCTCGGCCGCGATGCGGGCCTCGTCGATGAACATGGCGATGAAGTCTTCGTCCTCGGCCATCGTCGGCAGGATCTTCTTGATGGCCAGGATGCGCTTGAAGCCGCCGACACCGCGCGAACGGGCGAGAAAAATCTCGGCCATACCGCCGACGTTGATCCGCTCGAGCAGCAGGTACTTCCCGAATGGAATCGGCTGCTTCAAGCGCCCTCCAGCAAAGGCAGCCGCCGGCCGTGCGGCTGCGGCCGACCGGTCAACCGACCGGCTCCTTCACGGGCCGTCCATCGGCGCCCTGGTAACGCCGGCCGTAACCGGTCAGCGCCGCCATCACCATCACCGCCGCCAGCAGCCAGCCGTGGAACACGTACGGCCAGACATCCATCGGCGACGGCGCGGTGACGAAGGGGTACCGATCGCCCAGACTCAGCAGGGTCGCCACGCCGATCAACACCCCCCCTGACCAGGGAAAGATGTAGCCGAAGGCCGAGCTGACCGCGTCGAGGAAGTTGGCCCGCCGGTATGGATGCAAGCCGAACGTCTTGCCCATATCGCTGACGAACGGAGCCGCCGCGATCTCGGCCGCGGTGTTGACCGTGATGAAGGCGTTGAGCGACGCCACGGTGGTGAACATCACCAGCTCGGCCCGGCGGACCGAGGCCTTGACCACCCGCATCATGCCGCGCTTGATCCCCTCCAGCGCACCGCCGACGGCCATGATGTGGCCGGCGGTGACGATGAACAGGATCAGGATGCCCATCTTGAGAAAGCCGTTGATGCCGTCGACCAGCGCCCCGGTGATGGCCCGCTGCTCGAAATCGAGCCCCAGCAAGGCCTCCGGGCCCGCCAGCGGGCCGCCCAGCAAGTCGGCCACCGGCCCCAGATTGGTCACCAGGATCAAGCCGGCCGCCACTACGATGCCCCAGGTGATCGAGACGATGATGTGGCGCCCGCTCATGGCCAACGCGATGACCAGGCCGAACGGGATCAACAGGATCAGCCCGGCCGGATTGGCCATTTCGCCGAACAACACCCGCGCCTGTTGCGCATCGGCCGTGCCGCCGCCGCCCAGCAAGGCGAACAGAAAGACGGCTGGAATGGCCGCCAGGATGGCGTAACGAAAGCGCGACCGGACCACACCCGGCACATCGGTCTCCTGGGTGACGGCTGACACGATGGTGGTGTCGGAGACCGGCGCCAGGTTGTCGCCAAAAGCAGCGCCGGAGAGCACGGCAGCGAACAGCACCAGCGGATCGGCGCCGAGCACCAGCCCGGCCGGGTAGAGCAGCTCGCAAAATGCGATGACGGTGCCGTAACCGGTGCCCACTGCAGTGGCGAACAGGGCGGCCAGCAGAAAGGTGGTGACCACGAAGGCCCCGCCCGAGAATCCGGTGGTGCTGCCGAGCCAGATCAGGCCGTCGACCAGGCCGCCGGCCGACAGGACTTTGGCGAACATGCCGGCCCAGATCCAACAGGCCACCGCGATCACACCCACCGGCTGGCTCAACCCGTCGAAGATGGCCTGGCAGTAATCGCTCCAGCTGCTGCGGCACAAGAAAAGCCCAACCGCCAGACCGACCACCACCCCCAGGATCAGACCGCTCTCGTCCGGAGCCCCGTAGTCGGCCAACAGCAACGACAGGCCGATCGCCCAGACGATGAAGACCAGCATCGGAACGGCGGCCCCGAACCGACCGCCCCAAAACTCCAGCTTCGCCACCTGCGTGCCGTAGGCCACCTGCTCGGCCGACGCGGCTTCGTCCCGCCGGTCGCGCCCTTCGTTCCGGTCGTCTTCCCTGTCCTGCGCTTCGCTCAAAACCCCACTCCCGATGCCCGTCTCGGTGCTTGCTGCTGCGGCGAGCCCTCAGCACGAGCCAGCTTCACGGTGGAACGTCCGGGACGCCGGCTGCCGCCGTTCGGCTGGCTCCGCACGGCGAAAAGCGACCGGTCTGGAGCGGTCTTGCGGTCTCATTCCTTCTCGTCGAGGCCTTCGAGCACCTGATCGATGTCGAAGTCCCCGCTCTGATCGGTACCGGTCGGCAGCGCCGCCGCACCCGAACCCGGTGTATGCCGGGCGGCCGCGCGCGGCGAGCTGCCGGTCGGTCGGCGCTCCAGGTCCCCGATCTTCTCCTTCAGCCGCTGGATCTCGAGTTCGGCGATCTTCAGCGCCTTGCCGCGCTGCAGGTAGTTCTGGTTCAGCTTGGTCATCTCGGCGATATGCGCCGAACGCACCCGCTCGAGTTCCTTGATGTAATGGTCCTGCTTCGATTCCATCTCCTGCATCGCCCGCAGCTCCATCTCCTCCTTCTCGCGGATGGCCGAGTTCATCGCCTCCTCGTACTGGCGGCTCAGATCCCGGGCCTTGCGTTGTTGCTCGGTGGCCGTGGCCAGCTCGGCAGCGGTTTGATCGCGCTCGGCCGCCAGCTGATCCCGATCGCGGGTGACCTCCTCGAGCCGCACGATGTGGCCCTCGATCTGGCGCTCGGTTTCGGCCAGCCGCTGCTGCCAATCCTGCTCGATCTCGCGCGTCTTGGCCTCGAGTTCTTGCTGCAACCGACTCTCGCGCTGCTGGGACTCGGCCAGCTGGTCGTTGAGCGAAGCCATCTTGTCTTCCCAGACGGTGATGCGATCGCGCATGTCGGAGCGCATGTCGTCGATCTTCTGGTTCAGCTGACCGACCTCTTCGCCCAGCTCCAACGCCCGGCCCTCGGCCTCGTTCAGCTGCTCGCGCAGCGCCGACTCGCGCTGCTCCGCCTGGCGCTCGCCATCGGCCGCCCGCTCGCGCTGCGCCTCGAACTCCTGTTGCAGCTCGCTGTAGTGCTGTTCCGACTCGGCCGCCCGTGACTCGGCCGAGGCCAGCTGCTCGGTCAGCTCGGCTTCGCGCTGATCGGCAATCTCCTTTTGTCGGGCCGCCTCCTGCTCGGCCGCGGTGATCCGGCCGCCACGCTCCTCCAGCTCCTGCTGCAGTTGGATGCGCTGCTCCTCGGCCTGCTCGCGGGCTGCGGCCAGCTGCTGCTCGTACTCCTGGCGCTGCTGCGCGAGCTGTTGATCGGATTGCCGTTCGGCCTCGCTCAGAGCGGCGGCGGCCTCCTGACGCGTTGCCTCGAGCTTGGCCCCCAGCTCCTCGCGTGTCTGGCCGAGTTCGGAATCGAGCGCGGTGATGCGCTGATCGCGCTCCATCAAGACGGTCTCGAGTTCCTCGTTGCGTTCGGCCGCCTGCTGCCGGTGCTCGGCGAAGGATTGCTCGGTCTGCTCGTGGCGCTCGCGCAGCTGCTCCAGCTGCTGCTGCCGTTCGCTCAGCTCGGCCTCGAATTCTTGCTGCTTGTCTCGGTGGAGTTGGTTGGCGTCGTCGAACTCCTGGCGCAGCAGACCCAGCTCCTCTTCACGCGACTCGCGCAGCTGCTGCTCCTGGGTGCGTTCGGCGGTCAGCTGCTCGATGTGGCTCTGGTGAACCGCCAGGTGATCCTTGATCCGCTCCTGTTCGGTCTCCAGCTCATGGCGTTCCTGCTGCCAGGCCTGTTGCTGCGCCTCGGCTTCGCGCTGGGCCGCCTCGTACTTCTCCAGCAACTCGTTGCGCTCGCCGCGCAACGCATCCCCGTCGGAGCGCAGCTCGGACACCTGGCGCTCCGATTGCTCGGAAGCCAGCCGGTGTTCCTCGCGCAGCTCGGCCAGGACCCGATCGCGATCGGCGATCTCCCGATCGGCCGCTTCCTGGGCCGCCTCCTTGTCGCGCCGCACTTCCTCGAGATACTCCTCGAGGGCGGTCAGCTGGGAGGTCAGATCCTCTTCGCGCTGGGCTTTCTCCCGCTCGAGATCGGCGATGCGCTGCTCGTAGTCCGCGGATTTTTGTTCCAGCTCTCCCTGCAGCCGATCGACCTCGCGCTGGGTCGCCTCGCGATCCTTGCGGGCCACCACCAGGTTCTGCTCGAGATCGCGGATGGTCTCCTGGCGATCGCGCAGCTGCACCTCGAGATCGTCCTTGGTGTGGATCAGCTTGTCGCGCGTCTCGTTCAGCTCGCGATCGAGGGCCTCCACCTTCTCCTCGCGCTCGGCCAGACGCTGGTTCAACCGCTGCTCCAGCTCATCCTTGGATTGGCGCAGCGCCGCCAGATCGCTATCCAGGCTGGCGATCTTCGATTCCCGGTCGTCGAGCTTGGCCGCCAGGCGCTGCTGCTGCTCGTCCTTGTCGCGTTGCAGCTGCTTGTGGGCCTCATCGATCTCGGCCAGCTTCTCGTCGCGCTCCTCGATCCGTTCCTGCAGCGCCGCCGCCTGCTCCTCTTTGGCCCGGCGGGTGTCGTTGAGTTCGGACTCCAGCGCGTTGGCCCGCTCCATCTGGGCGCTGAGGCCTTCGTTGAGGATCTTCTCGGAGCGCTCTTTCTCCTCGGCCAGCGTGTGTAGATCGCGATCCATATCGGCGATGCGCTGCTCTGCCTCGGCCAGCCGCTCCTTGAGGTCGGCCTCCAGCGCCTCGCTGTTTTCGTGCGCTTGCTCCAACTCGCCGGTCAGCTTGTCGATCCGCTCTTCGTTGGCGGCCAGTGTGACCTCGTGGCCGGAGATGATCTCGTTGAGTTCCTGCTCCCGCTCGGCCGCCTCCTGCTGGGTGGCGGCCAGCTTCTCGCCCAGCAGGGCGTACTGCTCCTCGCCGGCCTTGAGCTTGGCCAGCAGGTCTTTCTCCTGCGCATCCGTCTCGCGTTCCTTCTGGGTCAGCTGGACACGCATGTCGTTGATCTGTTTTTCTTTTTCGGCAACGACCTGGATCAGGTCGTTCTCGGTGATGACCTTTTCCTCGAGCAGCGAGTCGATCGAAGCCTTGAACTCCTGGGCCTGCTGCATCGAGTCCTTGCGGGCCTCGTCCAGCTTGCGTTCGAGATCCTCGATGCGCATCTTGGAGCCCTGGATCTCGACTTCCTTGTCCATCAACTTCTCGTTGAACGACGAGAACTCGCGCTCCTTGCCCTCCCAGATGTCGGCCAGCTTGGCGATCTCGATCTCGCGCTGCTTCAGCTTCTCGCGCAAAAACTCGAGCTTCTCTTCCAGGCCGCCCTTGGGGCCGCCCTTTTTATTCGTCTTGGACTTGGGCTTGACCTTGCCCTCGTGCATGGCCTTGCGCGTATCTTCGATCGAGGCGAAGGCCTGCTCGACGAAGGCCTCGTCCGCCTCGCTGACCCGGCGGCGGACCTTGGGCGGGATCACCGGGGGGCCGTCCGCACCCGCGGCCTGGGCCTGCTGGTGCTCGTCGAGATCCTCGACGATCAGGTCGTCTTCGATCGACTCGACGTCGTCGGACTCGAGTTCGGTCACCTCGTCCTCAGCCGCCCCGCCCGCCGCTCCGGCGGGCGAAGCATCCGGAACGGTGAGGTCGTCGGAGCCCACGGCGCCCGGATCGAGCGCCTCGGCACCGACCGGCCCTTCGGCCCCTTCGGCGGCCGCGTCCTCGCCGGCGCTCTCCTCGCCGGCCTGCTCCTCTTCGCCAGCCTCTTCGCCAGCCTCTTCCCCGGCAGCCTCCTCGCCGGCAGCCTCCTCGCCGGCAGCCTCCTCGCCGGCGCTCTCCTCGCCGGCCTGCTCCTCTTCGCCAGCCTCTTCCCCGGCAGCCTCTTCCCCGGCAGCCTCCTCGCCGGCAGCCTCCTCGCCGGCGCTCTCCTCGCCGGCGCTCTCCTCGCCGCCAGCCTCCTCGCCGCCAGCCTCTCCGCCGGCAGCCTCCTCGCCGCCAGCTTCCTCTCCGGCCTGCTCCCCGGCGGCAGCCTCCTCGCCGGCCACATCATCGCCGGCTCGCTCCTCACCGGCAGCCTCTTCGCCGGTCTCCTCCCCGCCGTTGGCCGCTCCGTCCCCGTCCTCCTGCTCGCCGAAATCGAACTCGGACTCATCCAGGTTGTCGAGCTGGTCGAGTTCCTCATCCGACGGCGCGCTGGCCGCCTCCTCGTCCGAGATGACCGGGGGCTGTTCACCCAGCAGGGCATAGGCCTTGTGGCGGAACTCCTCGAGGTCGAAGGGCATCAGCAGATACGCGTCGGCCGGGTGCTTGCCGCTGCGGTGCTTCTCGACGGCCTCCTCGGTGGCCTCCGAGGTGATGAACACGATCGGCACTTGCGCGAATCGATCGTGCTTGCGCAGCCGGGTGCACAGGTTGTAGATCGAGGTGCCCGGCGTCTCGGCCCGCAGGATGATCAGGTCGGGCTCGAAGTCCTCGGCCTCGCGCATGGCGCGCTTGCCCTTCTCAACCGTGGCGAAGCGGTGCTCCGCGCCTCCCCGTTTGAGCACGGCGGCCAGCGACAAGGCGAACTCCTTGTCGTGCTCTACGATCAATATCTTCTTGCTGGACATGTCTGCTGAGATACCCCGCTGGGAGAGCGGCCGGCGCCTGTGCCAGGGTCCGGCCGGATGTCGCCCCAAGCTGCGGCCAACGCCGAGCGTCGGTTCAGCTCAGCTCCTCATGGTAGAACAAAACGAGCGAGATGCAGTGGAACTCCCGATCACTGGATTGCACCACCCGCATGTCGATCACCTCGGTGTCCGGATGGGTCTGCAGCCACTGGGTGACCTTCTCTCCGAGCTCTTCGCGGTTGCGGGCCAGGGTGGCCGAGAACACCTTGACGCCATTGAAACGCTTCATACCCGCACCTCCCCGCCCGGCCAGCCGGCGCCGGGCGAACCACGCCAACCTCGCGAAAAGCGGAGGTTTCCTGACAATCGCGCCGGTGGCCACCATAGCCGCTGGCCCGGTGCCAAGTCAAGCACATTTGGGCTCCGGCGCGGCCGCAACCCCTACGAGTCCGATGCCCGAAACCCGGTGTTCAGGACTCGGTGCTCAGCTGCTGGCCGCACCAGGAGCACACCTCGTCGGTCACGCCGGGCAGATCGCGCACCTTGGCTCCGCAGCGGGTGCAGGTGATCAGCTTCGGCTCGTAGCGGCCGCGGAAGTTGCCGACCAGCTCCAGCACGGCGCGCTGCGGATCCTCGGCGTCCTTCAGGTGGAGAAAGTCGACGATGGCCGGATCGTCCAGGCTGATCTCCTGGCCGAGCGCCAGCTTGCCCACCAGGTAGACCAGGGTCTGCTCCAGCGCCATCACCTGGCTCTGCAGATGGGTGATATCGGTCCGGTTCTCGCCGATGTCCACACTCTGCATCCGATCCCACCGATACTGAAAGTAGTTCCAACCGCCGCCGTGCATGTCCGCCTCCCTGGCATCGAGTCTCATCGAGTCTGGTTTTCCCTTCGACCATAACCGCTTCGGTCGAAGGTTCCAATCCCCGAATGGACGATCTATGATGCGGGTCCGGAGGTGAGATGGTGGATCCGACCAAGAAGAAGCTCTATTGCTGGAACTGCGGCTACGAGATCACCCTGATCGACAAGGTGGTCCGGGCCGACACCTGCCCGTCCTGCGACAAGGATCTGCGCTGCTGCAAGAACTGCCGCTTCTGGGATCCCGGCGCCCACAACCAGTGCCGCGAGAACCTGACCGAGTACGTGCCGGACCGGGAAAAGGCCAACTTCTGCGCCTCCTTCCAGGAGCGCACCGGCAAGCTGGGCACCGACGACGACATGGCCGAGGCCAAGTCCAAGCTCGAAGCGCTCTTCAAATCGTAATCTCAGGCTCCGGACGTACAAACCGCGGAGGCGCGATGCCATCGATAAGCCACCAACGGTTATATCAACGGATGTCGTAGCCGACCTGGAACGACCCGAACGGCGCCCGGGCGCTGCGGTCCGAGATGGTCTCGTAGATCCAGAACACCAGATGCTTCTGATCCTGGCTGTAGCCGTCGAACTTGGCCAGCGGCTGCGGCTTCCAGGTGTGCGTCACCGCCGGGCCGGCCGGCCCGTCCGATCGCAGCTTGCCGTAGTCGTACATCTTCAGATCGATCTCGGCCGGCAGCCCGGGCAACTCCCGGTCCACCGGCACGTACAGCCGGGCGGCGCCCGGGGCGAATGTGATCCGCGGGCTGATGCGGTAGGCCCGACCCACGAAGTTCTTGCCGGCCAGGTCGAAGCTCGGTTCCTCGCGCTCCAGGGTGATGGATATTTCCTCCTGCAGCACGTCTTTGGGCACCACCAGACGCGCGCCGTCGCCCGGAAAGCGCAGCTCGCCGCCCTCGGCACCCACCACCGCCCGCACCCGATCGGCCCCCGGGGCGGCCACCGCCTCGACCGGCTCCACCTTCTCCCGCTCGCAGCCGGCCAGCAGCAGACAGGCCAGCAGCCCCGGTCCAATCCAGTGTCTGGTTCGCATCCCCACCCCCTCGGCCTCAGTCCCAGCGGCGCCCGGACAAAGGCAGCCGAGCCCCGGCGAAGGCCTCCAGACCGGGCCGCAGCCGTTCCAGCTCGGCCCAGACGTGATCCGGTTTACCCAATGGAATCGAGTGGCCCATGGCATCGGCCAGCGAGCCCAGCACCTGGAAGACGGTCTTGCCCCCTGCGGGCCGGCGGACCGCGGCGGTGGGCATGATGCGGCCGTCGAGCGCCGTGACCGTGCCCGCCGACTCGACCAGAGCGCTGGCCGGCAACAGCACATCGGCCCGCTCGGTCCACGGCTGCGGCCGCAGCGCCAAGGCGGTGACGAAGACCCCGGTCGGCCAGCCAGCGGCGTCGAGATCCGCCCCGTAGGGATCGGTGTCGATCACCAGCAAGCCGGCGAGTTCGCCGGCCCGTGCGGCGGCCAGCACCTCGTCGGCCGAGCGCGCCCGCGCCACGGCTGGCTTCTCGCCCCAGATCTTCTGCAGCCAGGTGCGGGCGCGGCCATCGCCGGCCGCCGCTCCGCCGGGCAACCGATCGGGGCGCAGGCCCATCAAGTCGCGGCCGCGGGCGTTGGCCGGCCGGCGCAGCCAAAGCGGGCTGCCGGAGCGGCCGGCGGCGTGCAACAGGCGCATCAGGGCGCCGCCCACCGCCGAGCCCAGGTCGCCGTCGGCTGCGATCAGCGGCCTTTTGGCCCGTTTCAGACCGCGGGCGATTTCGGCCAGCACCGAAGGTTTCAGCCCGATGCGAAGGCCCGCCGCCGCCAGATCCTTGCGATCGCCGCGGTCCAGAAACCCGGCCATGGCGGTCAGCACCGGCCGCAGCTGCTCCGGCGTACAGCGCACCACCCGCTGGGCCACGGCGTCGAGCCGGGCCGGCCGGCGGCCGAACACCACCAGCGGTGCGCCAGCCGCCGCCGCCCGCCGCAGCTCCACGCCGGCCACCGGGGCGGTCTCGAACGGATCCGCCCCCAGCATCCAGAGCAGATCGGCCCCCGCCACGTCGGCCAGCTCGGGCTCCGGTCCTTCGGCCTCAGGCGGCGGCTCCGGCTCATCCAGCATGGCCACCTCGGCGCCGCCGAGCCGGGTCCGGGCCAGGCGGCCGAGCAGGTAGGCCTCCTCGTTGGTCAGCGGGCCGTTGATCAGCACCGCGGTCCGGCCGCCAGCGGCGGCTCGGCTCAGGCCGCCGGCGGCCGCCGCCAGGGCCCGCTCCCAACCCACCTGCTCGGCGGCGCCGCCGCGGCCGGCCTGCCGGGGCGCCTCGATCCGCGGCAGGGTCTCGAGGAGCCGATGGCCGAAGCTGCCGTCGACGCACAGGTTGCCGCGGTTGTGGAAGGCGTCCGCTTCGGCGGTCACCTGGACATAGTGGCCGGCGCTGGTCTCCACCGTCAGCCGACAGCCCACCGAGCAGAAGCCGCAGACCACCGGGGTGCAGTCCGGCTGGTAGGGCCCCGGCTTGGCCAGGCTGCGCCGGGCCTCGAAGGCCGCGGTCGGGCAGGTCTGGATGCACTGGCCGCAGGCGTCGCAGTCGGTCTCCAGCAGCGGCTGGCCGAGGGCTGGCCGGATGGTGGTGTCGAAGCCGCGGTTGACGAAGCCCAGCGCGCCCGCTCCTTGCTGCTCGGAGCAGATGCGCACGCAGCGGCCGCACAGGATGCACTTGTTGGGGTCGTAGACCACCAGCGGATGGTCGTCGATCAGCGGCCGGTGCTGGAACTCGACCGGGAAGCGGTCGACATCGACGTCGTACTCCTCGCAGTATGCCCGCAGGGTGCAGCTATCCACGGCGTTGCAGCCGCAAGCCAGGCAGCGGCCGGCCTCGGTCAACGCCTGAGCCCGATCGATGCCCAGCTCCACCTCGGTGAAGCCGCTCAGCCGTTCGGCCACCGGCAGCTCGCGGCCTTTGGCCCGGGGTGCCCGTTCGACGTCGGCGAACAGCTCCTCGTCGAGATCCTCCAGCCGGCCGATCGAATCCGAGAAGGGCTTGCCGATGGGCAGCGGCTGGCGATCGTCGAGGAACAGATCGATCGACAGCGCCGCCTTGCGGCCGCCGGCGATGGCCTCGATGGCGGTGGCCGCGCCGGTCAGGCAATCGCCGGCGGTGAACACCCAGGGCACCGCGGTCTGATAGGTCCGTTCGTCGGCCTCCACCGTGTTCCAGCGGGTCGCCCCCGGCAAGCCCTCGCCCAACCAGCAGCTCGGATCCGGCTTCTGGCCGATGGCGGCGATGACCGTATCGACCGCGATGGCGAACTCGCTGCCCTCGATCGGCACCGGCCGGCGCCGGCCCGAGGCGTCGGGCTCGCCCAGCTCCATCCGAATGGCCTGGATGCGTTCGATGCGCTCCTCGCCCTCCAGCGCCACCGGCGCCGCCAGGAAGTGCATCTGCACGCCCTCGCGCTCGGCCTCATCGACCTCGAAATCCTCGGCCGGCATCTCCTTGCGGGTGCGCCGGTAGAGGATGGTCACCTCGGCCCCGGCGCGCCGGGCGGTGCGGGCGGCATCGACCGCGGTGTTGCCGCCGCCGACCACCACCACCCGCCGGCCCACGTCCGGCGGCTCGCCGACCGCCACCCGCCACAGGTAGTCGATGCCCGCCAGCACGCCGGGCCGGTCCTCACCGGCGAGCCTGATGCTCGATGAGGTCCAGGCGCCCACCGCCAGCAGCACCGCGTCGTAGCCCTCCGCCCGCAGGCCGGCCAGATCGAAATCGCGCCCGAGCTTCCGCCCGCAGCGCAGCTCGACCCCCAGGCTCAGGATGGAATCGATCTCGCGGTCCAGCGCATCTTCCGGCAACCGGTAGTAGGGAATGCCGTAGCGCAGCATGCCGCCGGGCTTGGGATTCATCTCAAGCACCGTGGTGGCGTGGCCCTTCTGCCGCAGGTAGTAGGCCGCGGTCAGCCCGGCCGGCCCGCCGCCGACGATGGCCACCCGCTTGCCGGTCGGCGCCCCGACCTCCGGCCGGTGGGGATGCGGCGCGGCCTGATCCAGGTCGGCCACGAAGCGCTTGAGCGGATTGATGGCCACCGGCTCATCGACCCGGTTGCGCCGGCACTCCAGCTCGCAGGTGTGCGGACAGACCCGGCCGCAGACCGAGGGGAAGGGATTGGTGCGCTTGATGGTCGCCAGCGCCTCGCCGAACTCCCCTTCGGCGATCTGGGCGATGTAGGTCTGGATATCGATGTTGTCCGGGCACTGCAAACGGCACGGGGCCACGCAGTCGGCGTAATGGGTCGACATGATCAGCTCGAGGCAGAGCTGGCGGGCGGCCCGGATGTCATCGCTGTCGGTGGTGATGCGCATCCCCGGCGCCACCTTGGTGGCACACGAGGGCACGAACCCCGGCTTGCCCTCCAGCTCCACCAGGCACAGGAAGCAGGAGGTGAACGGCGCCAGCCGCTGATCGTGGCACAGGGTGGGGATCCGCTTTCCGTGCCGCCGGGCCACCTGCAAAATGGTCTCGCCTTCGCGCGCCTCGACGGTCTCGCCGTCCAGGCTGAACTCGATGGTCGCCATGGCGTCTCCTCACTCCACGATGATGGCGTCCTGCTGGCAGCGGTCCTGGCACAAGCCGCAGCGGGTGCACAGCCCCTGGTCGATGGTGTGGACTTGCTTCTTCTCGCCGCTAATGGCATCGACCGGACAGGCGCGGTAGCAGACGTGGCAACCGTCGCACAGCTCCGGATCGATGCGGTACTGGATCAGGGCGCGACACGACTTGGCCGGGCAAGTTTTCTCCTGGATGTGGGCCTCGTACTCGTCGCGGAAGTAGCGAATGGTGGTCAACACCGGGTTGGGGGCCGTCTGGCCCAGCCCGCACAGCGAACCGCGCTTGATGGTGGCGGCCAGCGACTCGAGCAGATCGATGTCACCTTCCCGGCCCTCGCCGCAGGTGATGCGCTCCAGGATCTCGAGCATGCGCTTGGTGCCCACCCGGCAGAATGTACACTTGCCGCAGGACTCCTTCTGGGTGAAGTCCAGGAAGAAGCGGGCGGTATCCACCATGCAGGTCGACTCGTCGAGCACCACCATGCCGCCCGAGCCCATGATGGCCCCGGTCTGGTTGAGCGAGTCGTAGTCGATCGGGGTGTCGGCCAACCCGGCCGGGATGCAGCCGCCCGAAGGACCGCCCATCTGCACCGCCTTGAAGCGCTTGCCCCCCAGGATGCCGCCGCCGATCTGCTCGACCACTTCGCGGATGGTGATGCCCATGGGCACCTCGACCAGACCGCCGCGGTTGATCTTGCCGGCCAGGGCGAACACCTTGGTGCCCTTGGAGCGCTCGGTGCCCAGCGCGGCGTAGGCCTGGCTGCCGTGGCCCACGATCCAGGGCACGTTGGCCAGGGTCTCGACGTTGTTGATGTTGGTCGGCTTGCCCCACAGCCCCGCGGCGGCCGGGAACGGCGGCCGCAGCCGCGGCATACCGCGGCGGCCCTCGATCGAGGCCATCAGGGCGGTCTCCTCGCCGCAGACGAAGGCCCCGGCACCCTCCTTGATCTTGATGTGGAAGGCGAAGCCCGAGCCGAAGATGTCGTCACCGAGCAGGCTGCGCACGCCGGCCTGCTCGATGGCGATGCGCAGCCGGCGGATGGCGATCGGGTACTCGGCCCGGCAGTAGATATAGCCCTGGCTGGCGCCGATGGCATAGCCGGCGATGGCCATGCCCTCGATCACCGCGTGCGGATCGCTCTCGAGCACCGAGCGATCCATGAACGCCCCCGGATCGCCCTCGTCGGCGTTGCAGATGATATATTTCTGATCGCCCGCCGCGCCGGCGCAAAAGCCCCACTTGACGCCGGTGGGAAAGCCGGCCCCGCCGCGGCCGCGCAGGCCGCTGGCCTTGATCTCCTCGCGCACCTGCTCGGGGGTCATGCGCTCGACCGCCTTGCGCAGGCTGGCGTAGCCGCCGGCGGCCAGGTAATCCTCGAGTCGCTCCGGGTTGATCGCGCCGCAGTTGCGCAGCACGATGCGCCGCTGCTTGTCGAAAAAGGTGTCCTCGCTGCAGGCCATCCCCTCGGCCTGGGCCACCCACTCCTCGATCGGGGCCTCGGAGTCCAGTCCCTCATCCAGCAGCCGGGCCACCCGCTCGGCGGTCAGCTCCCGATAGACCACCGGCCGCGCGCCGGGCCGGCGCACCTCGACCAGCGGCTCGCGGTAGCACATGCCCATGCAACCGGCGATGCCCAGCTCCACGTCCAGCCCGCGGGCGGCGATCTCTTCCTCGAGCCGCTGCAGGGTTTTCTGGGCTCCGGCGGCGATGCCGCAAGCGCCCAGCCCCACCAGGATCTCAGTCTTCTCAGCCGTCGCCATGTCCGTCCTCCGGCTCACCGTACCCGCGCCAACCCGAAGGCGCCCCAAGAACTCCAGGCTTCAGGCTAACGCCGTTCGGCCCGCTCGCGCTTGCGCACCTGCTTGACCACCTTGGACACGCCGCGTCCGTCCAGGCGGCCGTAAGTCTCGTCGTCGATCATGGCCACCGGCGCCAATGAGCAACAGCCCACACAGGCCACCGACTCGAGGGTGAACAGGCGGTCTTCGGTGGTGTCGCCGTCGGCCACGCCCAGATCGCGGGCGAAGGCCTCGGTGATCATGTCGGCGCCGGCCACGTGGCAAGCGGTGCCGTGGCAGACGCGCACCATGTACTTGCCCACCGGCTTGAGCCGGAACTGGGCGTAGAAGGTGACCACCCCGTAGACCGCCGCCGGCTCGACCATCAGGCCGCGGGCGACGCGCTCGATGACCGGCTTGGGCAGGTAGCCGTATGCTTCCTGGGCCTTCTGCAGCACCGGGATCAGGGAACCGGCACCGGCGCCGTGCTCGGCGATGACCCGGTCGACCAGACCGAGATCGACCTGTTCGGGCTCCGCCTCTCGACAGGCTTCGGCCATGGGACTCGGCCTCCTCAGCTGCCGGGCCGCACCGGGATGCGGTCGAAGTTGCGCCACATGCGTTCGCGCACCGGGATGGGATCGACCTTCAGCGGCTGCACCGATGCAACCCGCTCGATCGCCTGGATACGCCGGACGGCATCCTCGACGGCACCCTCGGTCTCCAGCGTGGCCACCACGTCGAAGTCCCCGACCACCGGCTCGGCGAACAGGACCTCGGGCATGGCCTCGAGCGCGCTGACCACCGCGACCTTGTCCTCGCGGCCCAGCTCCGTCTGCAGCGCGATCAACATGTAGGAACGATAAGCCATTTGTTCACTCCCGTGCGGCTGGCGGCGGCCCGCTGCGCGGACCGCGACATCAGGTCTACCCGCTGAGGTTCTAGCACCGCACCAGCAGCGGCACAAGAGCCTCCACTTCGATGAGCGTGACCGCCAAATCCGATCCTCGGTTGCAATAGAGTGGACACGAGTGCCTCTAACGTCAGCCACCGGGCATGTCAAGTGAAACCCGGGTAAAAAAAGTGGATTCCCGAACTGTTGCGCGGCCGGTCGGCGCCGGCCGGTCGGCGCCGGCCGGAGCGGCCCGGGCACCGGGCCCGGGCGCCCGGGTGCTTGACATGCCGCGGCCGATGGCCAACAATCGCAGCCGATTCGCCGCGTCCAGCCAACTGCGGAGACAGACATGGAATTCGACCGGGCAGGCGGCCTGGCGGGCTACGAGATCGCCGCCCACCTGGACTCGGGGGGCATGGCCGACGTGTTTTTGGCCTACCCGCGCGAGGCGGCGATCGACTCGCCGCTGGTGGTCGTCAAGGTGCTGCGCCAGCGCTACCGGGACGAGCCCGAGGTGGCAGCCATGTTCCGCGACGAGGCGCGCATCATGACGCGCCTGGCGCATCCCAACGTGGTGCAGGTGCTCGATTGCGGCGAGGCCGACGGTCGGCCGTACCTGGTGCTCGAGTACCTCGACGGCGATCATCTCGGTGTGCTGGCCCGCGAGGCCCGCCGCCGAGGCCGGCCGCTGGGCATCTCGCTGCTGACCCGCATCTTCGTACAGGTGGCCAACGCGCTCGACTACATTCACAACGCCAGCGCCGCCGCCGGCGATCCGCTGGGCCTGGTCCACCGCGACATCAGTCCGCAGAACGTCTTCGTCACCTACGACGGCCGGGTCAAGATCCTCGACTTCGGCATCGCCCTGGCCGTCGACCGCACCGCATCCACCCGCACCGGCCTGCTCAAGGGCAAGCTGCGCTACATGTCGCCCGAGCAGATACAGGCGCAGCCGCTCGACGGCCGCAGCGATCTCTTCTCGACCGGCATCGTGCTGTGGGAGCTGCTCAGCGGCAAGCGGCTGTTCAAGGCCGACAGCGAGTACGCCACCATGAAGCGCATCTGCGAGGAGCCCATCCCCTCGCCGGACGCGCTGCGCGAGGACATGCCGGTGACCTTCGAGGCCATCGTCATGGGCCTGCTGCGCCGGCCGCTGGACGAACGCACCCCGAGCGCGGCCGCGCTGCGCGGCGAGCTGCTGGGCTTTTTGCGCGCCGAGTGCCCGGACAGCCCGCCGGACGAGATCGTGCGCGCCGCCGCCGATCTGCTCGGCGCGCGCCAGGAGCAGAAGAAGCGCCACATCGACTCGCTGCAGTTTTCCCGGCAGCTGCACTCCTATCTGTTCGCCGACCTGGACTCAGCCGACGCGCAGAGCGACACCGGGGCTGACCGCGAACGGCCCAGCCCGGCCGCGCCACCGGCCCGCTTCCAGACCGCGGCGCCGCCGGCCGGCGCGGAACCGCCGGCTGCCGGTGATCTTGGGCCTCCGGCGGCGCATGGCCCAACGACGGCGAACCGCGGCGGGCTGCCCGGCTGGCTGTCGGCGCTGCTGGTGGTCCTGTTGCTGGCGGGTGCCGGTGGCGGGACCTTGGCATTGTTGTGGCCCGCCGACGCGGACGAAAAGGCGTCCGCTATGGCGGGCAAGCCCGCTTGGTTGGGGGTGGCGAACGATTTGGTGGAGAGGGCGGAAGGTGCGGCGGGAGAGGCAGCCGCTGGGGATGTGGCGGCGGGGGATGTGGCCGCTGGGGATGTGGCGGCGGGGGATGTGGCGGCAGGGGATGTGGCGGCGGGGGATGTGGCGGTCGAGG
>CAYVQE010000034.1:0-43684 GCA_964454005.1 uncultured Myxococcales bacterium | reverse complement strand
AGACATGCGCCCTGAGGCCGAGGCGGGCGGCGGCGATGGCGAGCATCCGGCCCAATTGCCCGCCGCCGAGGATGCCGACCGTCGAGCCGGGCGGCAGCGCCGAGATGACGCCGCCGGTCCGCGAACAGGACCGGCGCTGCCGGCCGCTGCCGCCCCACATCAAGGTGCGGATGAACTTCAACGAGGCCGAGGTGCTCGAGATCGTGCAGTGGATCAGCGAGCAGACCTGCAAGAACTTCATCATCGGCGACGGCATCCGCGGCGGCAAGATCACCATCCTGTCCAACACGCCGGTCACCGCCAACGAGGCCTACCGCGCCTTCCTGTCGGCGCTGAACGTCAACAACATGACCGTGGTCCGGGTGGGCCGCTTCTACAAGGTGCAGATGAAGCGCGACGCCAGCAAGGACACCATCCCGACCTACGTCGGCGAAGACGCGGACATGCCGCACCTGGACATGATGATCACCCGCCTGCTGCAGCTCGACTACGTCGACGCCAACCAGGTCAACGGCACGGTCAAGCAACTGGTCAGCAAGGACGGCGACGCCTTTCCTTACGCGCCCACCAACAGCCTGATCATCTCCGATACGGCATCGAACATGCACCGCATCATCGAGATCATCGAACAGCTCGATACTCCCTTGGGCCAGGAGGAGATCCGGGTCATCCAGGTCGAGTACGCCCTGGCCACCGAGCTGGCCACCACCATGGAGGAGATCTTCGCCGAACGCGGCGGGTCGGCCGCGAGCGGCAAGACCAGCCGGGCCCACCGCCTGCGGCCGAAGAGCCGGCAGGCCGCGGCCGAGGCGAAGGAAGAGCCGGGCGTGAGCATCTCCAAGATCATCGCCGACGAGCGCACCAACCAGCTGATCGTGGTCGGCACGCCGCGTTCCTTTTCCCGGCTGCAGGAGCTGATCGACAAGCTCGACGTGCCCATCCCCGGCGAGGGCCAGATCCAGGTGGTCTACCTCGAGCATTCCGACGCCGAGGAGCTGGCCAACACCCTGACCTCGCTGTCCCAGGGCAGCGGCGGCACCACCCGGCGCGCCCGCAAGGGCAAGAAGGGCAGCTCCGGGGCCCAGGCCGCCGAGCTGTTCCAGGGCGAGGTCAAGGTCACCGCCGACAAGGCCACCAACTCGCTGGTCATCGTAGCCAACCAGAACGACTTCCGCTCGCTGCAGCAGGTGGTCAAGAGACTCGACATCAAACGGCGCCAGGTGTTCGTCGAGGCGGTGATCATGGAGGTCAACATGGACACCAGCAAGGACGTGGGCCTGGCCTTCCACACCGGGGCGGCGGCCAAGATCGGCGGCGACACGGTGCCGTTGATCTTCGGCACCCAGTTCAAGACCCAGGGCAGCAACATCAACTCGCTGTCGGTGGCCGGCAACCTCAGCATGCTCGGCTTCCTGTCCGGCCTGCGCGGGCCCGACCTGGAGGGTACCGAGAGCATCCTGGGCTCGATCGCCCTGCCCTCCTTCGGCGTGGTGCTGCAAGCGCTGCAGACCGACTCCAACGTCGACGTGCTGTCGACGCCCCACATCCTGACCTCGGACAACGAGGAAGCCGAGATCATGGTCGGCGAGAACATCCCCATCCCGGCCGGCTACGGCGGCGGCAGCGTAAGCAACCTGACCGGGCTGGCCTCCATGGCCGGCGGCGCCCAGGGCCAAACCGGCACCAGCGCCTACAACCAGGGGGACCTGGGCATGCTGGGCGCCCTGGGCGGGCTGGGCGCCTACGGCATGGGCGCCATCAACCGCCAGGAGGTGGGTCTGACGCTCAAGATCAAGCCGCAGATCAACGAGGGCGACTTCGTCCGCATGGAGATCGAGGAGGAGCAGAGCGAGGTCAAGGACACCTCCAATCCGCTGGGGCCGACCACCACCAAGCGCTCGGCCAAGACGGTGGTGGTGGTCAAGGACCAGCAGACCGTGGTGGTCGGCGGGCTGATGCGCGACAAGGTCGACATGGGCGAGTCCAAGATCCCGGTGCTGGGCGACATTCCGGTCATCGGCTGGCTGTTCCGCACCAAGCGCCAGCAGAAGACCAAGACCAACCTGCTGCTGTTTCTGACCCCCTACATCATCGAGAGCCAGAAGGACTTCCAGGTCATCTTCGAGCGCAAGATGCGCGAGCGGCGCGAGTTCATGGAGCGCTTCTACGGCAAGGGCCGCGACTACAAGGCCTTCATCGACTTCCGCCGCAAGCGCGGTCCGCTGGCCGACATGCACCAGCAGCTGACCGAGGAGATGGCCAAGCTGGAGAACGGCGGCCAGGGGCTGGGTTCCGAGGTGCTGATCACCCCGGAGGCGACCGGCGAACCGGAAGGCGACGCCGAGCCGGAGCCGGCCGGCGACCGGGCCGAAGATGGCGCCGGCCAGCTGCGGGTCGAGTGAGGCGGAGCGCGACGCGATGGGCGACAGCCGCAGATTGGGAGAGATCCTGCGGGCCGAGTTCGGCTTCGGGCAGGACAAGATCACCGAGGCGCTCGAGCACCAGACCGAGCGCGGCGGGCGCATCGGCGAGATCCTGGTATCGATGAAGGTGGTCGAGCCCATGGACGTGGTGCGCGCCCTGGGCCGGCAGCTCGACCTGCAGGTGATCGAGGAGATCGACGTCTCCGCGGTCGACACCGAGCTGGCCCGCCGCATCCCCATCAACTTCGCCAAGCAGCAGCGGGTGCTGCCGTTGGGCAACAACGACGGCGAGGTGGTGCTGGTTACCGCCGATCCGCTCAATACCTTCGCCCTCGACGACGTGCGCATGCTGTTGGAGTGTCCCATCCGGCCGGTGATCGCCGAGGGCCAGATCATCCTCGACGGCATCAACCGCCTGTACGATCGCTCGGCCGGCGAGGCCGAGGCCCTGGTCGACGACCTGGAGGAGACCGACCTCGACTCGCTGGCCCACGAGCTGGAAGAGCCCGAGGATCTGCTCGACGCCGACGACGAGGCGCCCATCATCCGGCTGGTCAACTCGCTGCTCTACCAGGCGGTCAAGGAGCGCTGCAGCGACGTGCACATCGAGCCGATGGAACGCGACATCGCGGTGCGCTTCCGCCGCGACGGCGTGCTGTACGAGATCCTGCACACCCAGAAGCGCTTCCAGGCCAGCATCATCTCGCGCGTCAAGATCATGGGCGGGCTGAACATCGCCGAGAAGCGCCTGCCCCAAGACGGCCGCATCCGGATCAAGATCGCCGGCAAGGACATCGACATCCGGCTGTCGACCGTGCCCACCGTGCACGGCGAGCGGGTGGTCATGCGCCTGCTCGACCGCTCGGCCATCCTGCTCGACCTGGACGAGATCGGGATGAACGAGGGCAACCTGCGCTCGATGAACCAGATCATCCACAAGAGCCACGGCATCATCCTGGTCACCGGCCCGACCGGCAGCGGCAAGACCACCACCCTGTACGCCTCGCTGAACAAGATCAACTCGCCCGAGGTCAACATCCTGACGGTCGAGGATCCGGTGGAGTACCAGCTGCCCGGCGTCGGCCAGATCCACGTCAACCAGAAGATCGACCTGTCATTCGCCAACGTGCTGCGCTCTTTTCTGCGCCAGGACCCGGACATCATCATGGTCGGCGAGATCCGCGATCTGGCCACCGCCGAGATCGCCATCCAGGCCTCGCTGACCGGCCACCTGGTCTTCTCCACCGTGCACACCAACGACTCGGCCAGCGCGGTCACCCGCCTGGTGGACATGGGCGTCGAGCCCTTCCTGGTGGCGTCTTCGACCGAGGCCATCCTGGCCCAGCGGCTGGTGCGCACGGTGTGTCCCAGCTGCCGCGAGACCATCGAGCCGACCGACGCCGAGTGGACCAAGCTGGGCCTGCGCGGCTCGCGCGACAAGCCCAAGCGGGTGTTCAAGCCGGTGGGCTGCTCGGAGTGCTTCAAGACCGGCTACCTGGGCCGCACCGGCATCTACGAGCTGCTGGTGGTCGACGACGACATCCGCCAGCTGGTGCTCAAGAACGTGGACTCGAACACCATCAAGCGCGCGGCGGTCGACAAGGGCATGCTGACGCTGCGCGACGACGGCGCCGACAAGATCATCCGCGGCATGACCACCATCGAGGAGGTCATGCGGGTGACCCAGGAGGACGCGCTCTAGGCCGCCGGGCGAGCCGATGGAGCGGGACGAACGATGCCGGTATTCAAGTACAAGGGCCTGAACACCAGCGGCAAGACGGTCAGCGGCATCCGCGACGCCGACAGCCCGCGGGCGCTGCGCGGCCTGCTGAAAAAGGAAGGCATCTACCTGACCGAGGTCACCGGCCAGCGCGCCAGCAAGGGCACGGCCCGCACCGGCGCCCCGGCCGCACCGCGGATCGGCCAGGGGGTCTCGACCCAGGAGCTGGCCGTGGTCACCCGCCAGTTGGCCACCCTGCTCGACGCCGGGGTGACCCTGGTCGAGAGCCTGATGGCCATGGTCGATCAGACCGAGAACGAGTACCTCAAGCTGGTGCTGTCGCAGGTCAAACAGAAAGTCAACGAGGGCTCCAGCCTGGCCGACGCCTTCGGCCAGCACCCGCGCATCTTCCCCCCGTTGTACTGCAACATGATCAAGGCCGGCGAGAGTTCGGGCGCGCTGGACGTGGTGCTCTACCGGCTGGCCGACTTCACCGAGGGCCAGGCCCGGCTGCGGGCCAAGATCATCGGCACCATGATGTACCCGGCCATCATGGTGGTCATCGGGCTGGGCATCCTGGCCATCCTGTTCGTGGTGGTCATCCCCAAGATCACCAAGATCTTCGAAGACCTCGAGGCCACCCTGCCGCTGCCCACCGAGATCCTGCTGGCCATCAGCCACTTCATGGCCGACTACTGGTGGGCGCTGTTGTTGCTGCTGGCGGGATTGGTCGTATTCCATATTCAGTACATCAAGACCGACGGCGGCCGCACCAAATGGGATCGGTTCAAGCTCAACATGCCGCTGTTCGGCTCCATCGTGCGCATGCTGGCCGTGTCGCGCTTCGCCCGCACCCTGTCGACTTTGCTGTCGAGCGGGGTGCCGCTGCTCAACGCGCTGACCATCGTGCGCAACATCGTCAACAACAAGATCCTGGCCAACGCGATCGACGCCGCCCGCGACAGCATCACCGAGGGCGAGAGCATCGCCGCGCCGCTGAAGCGCTCGAGCGAATTCCCGCCGCTGGTGATCCACATGATCGCCGTGGGCGAGCGCTCGGGCCAACTCGAGCAGATGCTCAACAACGTGGCCAACAACTACGAGTACCAGGCCGAGACGCGCATCAACGCGCTGACCTCGCTGCTGGAACCGCTGATGATCGTGATGATGGGCGGGGCGGTGGGCTTCATGGTGTTCTCCATCCTGCTGCCCATCCTGCAGCTCAACGAGTTCGCCATGTGAGGCGGCGATGATGGCAGCCCGCGAGACCCAGCTTCCCGCCGAACCGGCGGGCGCCGCGGCGGCCCGGCCGGCTGGCGGCCGCAGCCGGCCGCTGTTTCTGGCCGCGCTACTGGCCGTGACCGCCACGGTCGGCGCAATCGACCAGCTGACCAAGTGGATCGCCGCCGCGGTGCTGGCCGGAGCGCAGCCGGTCGAGCTGGTGCCCGGGCTGCTCGAGCTGCGGCTGCGCGCCAACCCCCACGGCGCCTTCGGCCTGTTCGCCGGCTTTCCGCCCGGCCTGCGCCAGCCCGTGCTGCTGGGCCTGGCCGTGCTGGCCATGGCCGCCATCACCGTCTACGCCATCCGCACCCTGGGCCTGACGCGGCCGGTGGCCATCGCGCTGGGGCTGGTGCTCGGCGGCGCGCTGGCCAACGTGACCGACCGGCTGGCCCGCGGCGAGGTGCTCGACTTCATCCATTTGCACTGGGCCGATGCCCTGCACTGGCCCACCTTCAACCTGGCCGACGTGGCCATCACCGGCGGCTCGCTGCTGTTGACAGCGACCGTGATCCGTTTGTGGTTTCGCAGCAGCCGGTCCGAGGGGACCGAAGCGGCATGATTCAGTCGATACCCGGCGCGAGCCCAAGCCTTGCGCCGGGTGCAGGAGGAAACGAGATGAACCCGAGACAAAAAGCGGCGGCGCTCGCGCGCAACCAGCGCGGCATGACCCTGATCGAGATCATGGTCGTGATCGCCATCCTGGGCATGATGGCCACCATCATCACTGTGGCCTACGTGCGCTACCTGGATCAGAGCAAGGTCGACGGCACCAAGATCCAGATGCAAAACGTGGTCCAGGCGCTGGATGCCTACAAGGTGCAGTACGGCAACTACCCGACCACCGAGCAGGGCCTGAACGAGCTGGTGGCCAAGGGGGTGATGCCCTCGCTGCCGACCGACAAGTGGGACCAGGAGTTCGAGTACATCCGCAACAACGCCTCGTCCTATACCTTGAAGTCCTACGGCGCCGACGGGCAGGCCGGCGGCGATGAATTCGACGAGGACCTCGTCTTTCCGCAGTAGGCCCGGCGGAGCGGAGGCGGCATGGCAGGTGGGCGTCAGCAGGCCCGGCGCGGTGCCGGCCAGCGGGGCATGACGCTGATCGAAATCAGCGTAGCCCTGCTGCTGATCGCGGTGTTGATGACGCTGGCCGTGCCAGCGGTCAGCAACATCACCAGGGCCGACCTGCGCGCCTCGGCGCGCAAGATGGCCGCCAGCATCCGCTACACCTACGACCTGGCCGCCCGCAAGGCCAGCGTCTTCCGGGTGGTGTTCGACCTGGACGCCGGCGCCTGGTGGGTGGAGAGCGCCGCGGACCGCTTCCTGCTCAACCGCGAGAAGACCGATGTGGTCGACGGAGCGCTGGATCTCGAAGAGGAAGAAGAGCGCGAGGAGCGCCGCTTCGTCAGCCGCGGCTTCATCGAGAGCGGCGCGATGTGGCAGCCCAAGCGCAAGGCCACCTTCTCCAACTTCGCCGGGCCGCTGACGCCCAAGGCCCAGCTGCCCGACTCGGTCTTCTTCCAGGACGTCTGGGTGGCCCACCAGGAGGCCGTTGTCACCAACGGCCAGGCCTACCTGTACTGCTTCCCGACCGGCATGACCGAGCAGGCGGTGATCCACCTGGTCGACGAGGACGACACCCCATACACCCTGTGGGTCCACGGGCTGACCGGCCGGGTCGAGATCGAGCCGCGCTACCTGGAGCCACCCGATGATTGATGCCCGCGGCAACAATGGGCGCGCCGGCGGCTTCACCCTGCTGGAGATGATGATCGCGCTGGGCATCCTGGCGGTGGCCTACGTGGCCCTGATGGAGGCATCCAGCGCCTCGATGCGCCTGTCGACCTTCGGCAAGCAGCTGACCATCGCCACCTTCCTGGCCCAGAACCGGCTGGAGGAGGTCGAGCAGGAACTGACCCGCGAGGGCTTTCCCGACATGGACGCCTCCGAGGAGGGCGACTTCGATGAGTTCGGCTACCCCAGCTTCAAGTGGACGTTGGAGGTCAACAAGGTCGAGCTGCCGCTGGGCGAGGCCTTGACCCAGATGCTGGGCCGCTTCGGCGGCGGCGACGAGGACGGCGACGGCCAGGCGGCCGGGCTGACCAACCTGGCCGGCGGGCTGGGCAACGTACAGAACATGCTCGACGGCCAGATCGACGACCGGCTCAAGAGCCAGCTGGGCGGGATGCTCGGCGGCAGCGGCGGCGGTCCGGGCGCCGGCGGCGTGGCCGGCATGATCAACCCCGAGATGCTGGCCGGTCAGGTGACCATGCTGACCGACATGCTGGAGCAGGCCCTGCGCGAGGTGCGCCTGACCGTGTGGTGGGAGGAGGGCGGCCCCGGCAAGGAGCTGGTACTGACCACCCACCTGGTCCAGGTACCCCAGGGCGGCGCACCCGGCCCGGGCGGCGCCCAGCCGGGCCAGCCGGGCCAGCCGGGCCAGCCGGGCCAGCCGGGCCAACCGGGCCAGCCGGGCCTGCCCGGCCAGAAGGGCCAGCCGGGCTCGCTCAAGAGCTTCATGAGCCCGGGCGCGCAGCGGGCCTTCCAGCCGGGTTCGACCAGCCGGGGTGCCAGCGGCCGGGGCCGGCCGATCAGCCCCAAGGTGAAATGAGCGGCGGGAAGGAATGATGCGCGACATTAGCCGACAGCGCGGCTTCACCCTGGCCGAGATTCTGATCGCGGTGGCCATCCTGGCCATCGTCTCGTCGCTGGTCTACGGCAGCTTCGCGCGCACCTTCGAGGTCCGCGAGATCGTGGCCCGGGTCCAGGAGCGCTACCACAACGTGCGCTCGGCGCTCGATCGCATGGCACGCGAGATATCGATGGCCTTCATCTACGATTGCCGCGAGATCGACACGCCGACCGGCGAGCGGCGGATATGGACCAAGTTCAAGGTCGAGCGCGCCGGCAAGATCGACCGCATGCTGTTCAGCTCGTTCTCTCACCTGCGGCTGGTGCGCGACAGCAACGAGAGCGACCAGAACGTACTCGAGTACTTCGGCGACGACGATCCGGACGACCCGGCCGTGACGAATCTGATGCGCCGCGAGAAGGTGCGCATCGACGGCGAACCCGAGCGCGATGGGCGGGCTCAGATCCTGTGTCACGACATCGAGTCGCTGCACTTCGATCTGTGGGACGAGGAGCAGCAGGAGTGGGTCGAGGAGTGGGACTGCACCCAGGTCGAGCACCAGAACGAGCTGCCGCGGCTGGTGCGCATCACCCTGACCCTGGTCAACGAGCACGGCGAGGAGATGCCGTTCACCACCACCACCCGCGTCTTCGCCAACAAACCCCTCGCCGCCTGGATGAAGCCATCGCAATGAGATCCCAGCGCCTCAGAGCTTGCAGCCGCGTCCTGCGCGGTATCCGCCACGCCCGGCGCGGCATGGCCCTGCTGATGGTGATGGTCACCATCGCCATGCTGACCGCGGTGGTGGTCGAGTTCATCTACCAGACGCGGGTCGACGTGCAGATGGCCGCCAACGTGCGCGACCGGGTCAAGGCCTACTACCTGGCGCGCTCGGCGGTCAACTTCACCCGGCTGGTGCTCTACTTCCAGGGCCAGGTGGATCGGATGACCGGCGGTACGGTCAAGCTGTACCAGCTGATCCCGATCGAGAGCGACCTGGCCAAGGCATTCACCAGCGGTGAGTTCGGCAGCACCTTCGGCCTCGAGGACTCGAACCTCGGCGAGGAACGCGGCTTCGGTGACTTCGACGGCGGCTTCTCGGCGCAGATCGAGGACGAGTACGCCAAGATCAACATCAACGCCCTCGACAGTCTGCCCTCGATCGCCGCGCCCACGGCCGCCCAGGTGCTGGCCTTGATCGGCGCCCCGCGCTACCGCGATTTCTGGGAACGCGAAGACGCCCAGGGCCAGTACAACACCCCGGCCGACGTGGTGGCGGCCATGCACGACTGGATCGACGCCGACAACGTGATCGACGACTTCCAGCCGGAAATACTGGCGGTCGACCCCTTCTCGCAGCCCGAGGTGTTCGTGCCCGGTTCGTCTTCCGAGGACGCCCACTACGACATGCTCGATTCGCCCTACCAAGCCAAGAACAACCCGTTTCTGACCGTCGACGAGCTGCACCTGGTGCGCGGGGTGGGCGACGACTTCATGGAGGAGTTCGGCGACAAGTTCACCGTCTACTCCGACCCCAACCTGCTGCTCAACCTCAATTCGGTCAACGATCCGGTCACCATGCTGTCGGTGCTGTGCCTGCAGCCGGAAAACGCCGCGCTGTGCACCGAGCAGGGCCTGCCCCAGCTGCTCGAGGTGCTGGCCCTGTTCTTCGAATTTCGCAACATCATGCAGTGGACCACCTTCACCGTGCCCAACAACGAGGCCATTCAGGGCTTCTTCTCGAGCATGGGGCCGACGTTCAACCCCTACTTCATGAAGAACCTGGCGCCGTTTTCGGACACCTTCAGCGTCAAGGCCCAGGGGCGGGTCGGCGACGTGGTGGTCACCATCGAGACGGTGTTGAAGAACACCGGTTCCGGCCAGGAAATCATGTACTGGCGGGTGATGTGAGGTGAAAACATGGCCCAGCTGACCGTCGGGCTGGATCTCGGCAACCAATCGCTGACGCGGGTGCGGCTCAAGAGCAGCTTCCGCTCGGTCGAGGTGCTCGACTGCAAAAGCGCCCCGCTCCCCCAGGACGATCGCCCCTACCCCGAACGGCTGGCTGAAGCGCTCGGCCGGCTCGACGGCCAAGCCAGCCCGTCGGATCTGGTGGCCACCGCGCTGCCGGGCGACGTGATCACGGTGCGCACCCTGCAGCTGCCCTTCAGCGACAACAAGCGCATCCAGCAGACCGTGGGCTTCGAACTCGAGAGCCAGATCCCGTTCTCGCTCGGCGACGTGGTCTACGACTACCTGCGCCTGCTGCGCAGCCCGCAAGGCAGCCGGTTGTTGGTCGCGGTCTGCCGCATCGAGCAGATGCAGCGTTGGCTGGACGCCTTCCACGCCGGCGGGCTGGACCCGCGGCTGGTCGGGGCCGACTGTCTGGCGTACTCCAGCCTGGCCGACTATCTGCCGCGCCCGGCCGAGCTGGCCGCAGCGACCGAGCCCGAGATCGAGATCGAGCCCGAGGCGGGCGAGGCGGCGGAGGCGGCCGGCGAATCGACCAGCGGTCGGGTGGCGCTGCTCGACATCGGCCACCGGCTGACATCGGTCTGCATGCTGGGGCCGGAGGGGGTCGAGTTCGGCCGCACCCTGTCCGGTGGCGGGGCCGACGCCACCAACCGGCTGGCCCAGGCCTTCGGGGTCGATGTCGAGGAAGCCGAGGCCGGCAAGCGCCGCGGCGCTTTCATCGAGACCGCCGCCCTGCCGGCCCACGATGAGGAGGAGGCCAAGATCTCCGACGCCCTGCGGGCCAGCATCGACGTGCTGGTTCGCGAGCTGCGCCAGACGCTGACCACCCACCGCACCCTGGCCCGCGCGCCGGTGAACAAGATCTGGCTCTGCGGCGGCGGTGCCAACGTGCGCAATCTCGACGCCTACCTGACCGATGCGCTGGACATCGAGGTCGAGCGGCTGCGGCCGGAACACCTGGCGGTGGATGGGATCGAGAAGCTGGCCGCCGCCGAGGCGGGCTCCGGGTCGGCCGGATGGGTCAAGGCCCTGGGCCTGGCGCTGCACGCCCACCAGGGGGGCCGCCGCGGCTGGCTGAACCTGCGCCGCGGGCCGTTCGCCTTCAAGGGCGACTTCACCGCCTGGCGGGGCAAGCTGCTGCAGGTGGTGGCCGCTTTGCTGGTGATCGGCCTGCTGGCGGTGGGCAACGCCCTGGTGCACTACTTCAGCCTGCGCTCGACCGAGGATTCGCTGGATGCGCGCATCCGCGAGACCTCGCAGGCCATTTTGGGCAAGTCCTACGACAACGTCGACAAGGCCCTGGCCATCATCGACGAGAAGATCAGCATGGAGGAGCTTTCGCTGCCGCGCTCGACGGCGCTCGACAGCCTGCAGGACGTGCACGCCCGCATTCCCGAGGAGCTGACCGTCCGGCTCAAGGACGTCAACATCAGCCCGACCCGCATCCGCGTCGAGGGCTTCACCGACACCTTCGATTCGGTGGAGAAGATCAAGGCGGCGCTGGAGAAGAACGAGTGCTACACCGAGGTGCGCACCGGCAAGACCCGAAAGACGCGCGACGATGACGAGGTGGAGTTCGAGCTGACCATCGCCTCGAGCTGCTGACGGGTCCGGCGAGGAGAGCCGCGAATGGCCATGACATCCAAGATCGAAAACCTGATGGCGGCGCTGGAACGGCTGTCCAAACGCGAGCGCTACATGGTCGCCGGGGTGGCGGTCATGTTCGTCATCTTCGTCAGCTTCCTGGTGGGCATGTGGATCTCGTCCAGCCTCGACTCCACCCAGCGGCGGGTCGATACCAAGACCGCCAGCCTGCGCAATCTGATCGATCGGCGCCATGACTTCCAGCAGGCCAAGCGGCGCATCCAGCAGGCCAAGCGCACCATCCGCAAGGGGCGCAACATCCAGCTGATGGGCACGGTGGAAGACTACGCCACCCAGCTCGGCGTGGTCATCGAAGACATGCAGCCGCGATCGCCGGCGGTCAACGCCGAGACCGGGGTGGCCGAGGAGAAGGTGGAGGTCAACATCAAGACCATCACCATCGATCGGCTGGTCGACTTCCTGCGCCAACTCGAGCGCCGGGCCGACACCGTCGCGGTGCGCAAGCTGCACCTGAAGCAGAGCTTCCAAGAACGAGACAAGCTGGAGGTCAACCTGACGGTGTCGAACTTCAAGATCGTCGACGAGGGCCGCGGCGAACCGGAGCAACCCGCCAGTTCGGGAAGCGGTGGCGAGACCGCCTCCAGCCGGCCGAAGGGTTGAGGAGGCGGCCATGCAGAACCCGGTTTTGCGCTACACCGTCTACGGGCTGTTCTTCCTGCTGTGCCTGGTGTTTTTCACCGTCAAGGGCTTCCCCATCGACGTCGTCCAGAGCCGCATCGAGCGCGAGGCCGAGCGCCGGCTGGGCATGAAGATGACCACCGGCCAGCTGGAAGTGCTGTTCCCCAACGGCGTCGAGGCTGACAATGTGCGGCTGATGAAGCCGGGCCGCGAGGGCCAGCCGGGCCTGGCCGTGCTGATCACCCGGGCCTCCGGCCGGGTCTCGCTGCTGGGCTTGCTGGCCGGCGATGTGGACGTGTCATTCGACGCCGAGCTGCTCAACGGCAAGGTGCAGGGCGATCTGGGCCTGGGCGACGCCACCAAGACCGTCGACGTCGAGCTGCACGCGCTCGATCTGAGCCGCCTGCCCATCTGGCAGCAGCTGCTGGGTCTGCCGCTGACGGGCAAAATCACCGGCCAGGTGGAACTGAAGCTCAATCCGGCGGACATCAAGTCGGCCGCGGGCAGCCTGGCGCTGACGCTGGAGCAGGGCGCGCTCGGCGCCGGCAAGATCCGCGGCCTGTCGACGCCGCCGATCCGGCTGGGCAAGACCGAGGCCAACCTGGAAATCGAAAAGGGCAAGGCCGAGTTCAAAACCTTCAGCGTACGCTCGGACGACATCGAGGCCAGCCTGGACGGCTACCTGCTGCTGCAGCCCGAGCTGGCCCACACCAGCGCCCGCTGCACCCTGCGCTTCAAGCCCTCGGCCACGTTCCTGTCCGACAACCCCAAGTTCGAGGACATCATCCAGCTCAGCGGCATGAACCGCGCCAAGGACGGCGAGGGCTTCTTCTCCTACTCGGTCTACGGCCGCCTCGACCACCCCACCTTCCGCCTCCACCGCGGCGGCAGCAACCGCCGCCCCCCCGGCCGCCGCTGAGCGGCCGATTGGATCGGTTCCCCGGTGATCGAGCGCAGCCCACCGGCGCGCATTCTGGCGGAATGGGCGAGTTCGGAGGTCTGGTGGGTCGGGCTCAGCGGACGGCGAACTTGAACTTTTCGTCGCAGATGAAGATCTCGTCGCCGTCGCGGATCTTCATCTTCTCGATGCGCTCGCCCTTGTACCAGGTGCCGTTGGCCGAACCGAGGTCCTCGATGAAGAACTCGCCGCGCTCGCGGGTGATGATGGCGTGCTCGCGCGAGACCTTGACCGAGTTGATGACCAGGTCGCACTTGCTGGAACGGCCGATGATGTAGATGTCCTTGTCGATCTTTTCGGTATCGCCGTCCTCGTTGACGATGTACAGCCCGGACTCTTCCTTCTTGGGCCGCGGCGCCGGCCGCGGCGGCCGCTTGGCCGGGGCCGGCGACGGCGCCGGGGCCGGCGCCGGCTTGCGCCCGGCGGCCTCGCGGGTGCGGCCGGGGGCGAACTTCTGCTGCGGCTGCTTGGCCGGCGGCGGCTTGGTGGGCTTGGCCGCCGGGGCCGGCATCTTCTCCTCGCCCGCCGGCGGCGCCGCGTCGGTGGGCACCGGGTTGACGTAGCCCATCCGGACGGCCATCTCGAACATCGCCTGGTTGATCAACACATCCGCATCATTACCGGACTCGTCCGCCATGGTCGAAAAGATCTCCCACAGGTTCTCGGAGATCGCCACCTGACGGGGCCTTCCCGGGGGACTGGCCATCGTGCCTCCTGGCGGGCTTCAACGAAAAACGCCTACAAAACAAGCCGCTCCAGCAATTTGGGGGCAGTCTATCAACCCCTTTTCGGAAATGTCAACTTTATCGGCGGCGTGCGCCGGCTGCTCGCAGCGCGGGGCCGGGCTCAGCCGGCCGCCAGCGTGACGCCGTCCGCCAGGTCGCCGCTGAACCGCTCCGGCGCCACCCCGGCCTCGACCACCACCTCGGCCCCGATCGCGATTCCCTCCGGCACCCGCGCCCCCTTGCCGATCACGCTCAGGCCGTCGAGCTGGCACTTGCGGTAGCGCTCGTTGCCGGTGGCGGCGCGGCCGCCGCTGACCGCGCTGCCGGGACCGATCTCGACCTCCTTGTCCAGCACCGCCCGCTGCACCCGGGCGCCGGCGCGCACCGTACAGCCATCCATCAGAATCGCGTCCTCGACCGCGGCGCCGGGCTCGATGGTCACGTCCGGCGACAAGATCGAGCGCACCACCCGCCCGTCGATCCGGCAACCGGCCGCGATCAGGCTGTGCTGGCAATCGGCGCCGCCGCCGAAGCGGGCCGGGGTGCGATCGCCGGCCGGATCCTGCTCGTCGCGGGTGCAGATCTCCCAGCGGTGCAGATCCAGGCCGCTGCCCGCATCGAGCGCATCCATGTTGGCAGCGAAGTACGACGACACGGTACCCACGTCGCGCCAGTAGCCGTCGAAGCGGTGGCCCACCACGCGCCGCCGATCGAGCAGGCCGGCCATGATGTCGAAGCCGAAATCGAATCCCTGGCGGGTGGCCACCACCCGCTCCAGCGCCTCGATCAGGCAATCCCACTCGAACAGGTAGATGCCCATCGAGGCCAGCCGGGTGTCGGCCGCCGCCGGCTTCTCCTCGAAGCGCACGATGGTGCCGTCGGCTTCGGTCCAGACCATGCCGAAGCGGCTGACCTCCTCGGCGGCCACCTCCATCAGGGCGACGGACAGGTCGGCCCGGCGATCGAGGTGCTCGGCCAGCATGCGTTGGTAATCCATCCGGTAGATGTGATCGCCGCTCAGGATCAGCACCCGCTCCGGACGCATCTGGCGCATGAAGTCGATGTTCTGCCAGATGGCGTCGGCGGTGCCGCGGTACCAGTCGGAAGCCTCCTCGCCGGTGCGCGGCGGCAGGACGCGGATGCCCCGCCGGCGGCCGCGCAGGTTCCAGGCGCCGCCCACTCCCAGATGCCGCATCAGCGACAGCGGCTTGTACTGCGTCAGCACGCCGACCCAGTCCAGCCCGGCGTGCATGACATTGCTCAGGGCGAAGTCGATGATCCGATAGCGGCCGGCGAAGGGCACCGCCGGCTTGGCCCGGCGCTTGACCAGCGTACCCAACCGGGTCCCCCCGCCCCCGGCCAACAGCATCACCAAGGGCTTGTTCACTTTCACTCCGGACCTCCTTCCGCGCACTCCAGGCTGGCGCCGGAGGCCAACTCGCCGGTCGACCAGTCGTCCTCGGTCGTGCCCGGCGCCACCACGCAGTTGCGCCCCACCGTGCACCCGGCTGGCAGCCGGGCCTGCTTGCCGATCAGGCTGGTGCCGCCGGCCAGCGCCCGCGGCTGGTCGCGGTTGGGCTCCGCCGGCTCGCCGCAGCCGATCCGGGCCCCGGCGCCGACCTCCACCCGCTTGTCCAGAATGGCGCGGTCGACCCTGGCGCCGGTGCGGATCCGCACGCCGTCGAGCAGCACGCTGTCGGTCACCCGGGCGCCCGGCTCGACGCAGACGCCCGGCGACAGCACGCTGCCGTCGACCTCGCCGGCCAGCCGCGCGCCGGGAGACACCAGCGATCGGGCGCAGCGGCCGCCCGGCTCCAGGCGCACCGGTGGCGGATCGCCGAGCCCGAACAGCGACTTGCGGGTACGCACGGCCCAGTCGGCGAGCGCGATCGGCGGTCTCTCGCCCAGCAGGTCGCGGTGGGCCTGGTGGTAGGCGTCGACCGAACGGGCGTAGTTCCAGTAACCATCGTACAACCAGGCCTGCACCGAATCGCGGCCCACCATGGCCGGCAGCACATCGGCGTAGAGCTGGTAGGTCTCGGGCTGGCGCATGGCCTCACCCAACCGCCGCAGCAGCACCTCGGTGCGAAACAGAAAGACGGTCAGCGAGACCAGCCGCGAGCGCGGCGCGGCCGGCTTCTCCTCGTAGCCGGTCACCCGGCCTTCGCCGTCGACCTCGGCGAAGCCGAAGCGCCCGCGGCCGCGGTCCGGCTCCATCTCCTTGACCACCATGGTCAGGTCGGCACCGGTGCGCCGGTGCTGCTCGATCACGCCGGCGAAGTCGACGTTGTAGATGTGATCACCGGACAGGATGAGCACGTCGCGCGGTGCGTGGTCGCGGATGAAGTTCAGGTTCTGCCAGACGGCATCGGCCGTGCCCCGGTAACCGAAACCGCCGGCGCGGCCGGTATAGGGCGGCAGCAGCTTGACCCCTCGGCCGCGGCCGATGAGGTCCCAGGGTTCCCCCGTGCCCAGGTGGTCGATCAGGGCCCAGGGGCGATACAGGCTGAGCACCCCGACCCGCTCGATGTCGGCCCGCATCAGCCCCGAGAGGGCGAAGTCGATGATGCGGTACTGTCCGGCGAAGGGCACGGCGGCTTTCGGCCGCTGGGCGGTGAGCACCGACAGCTCCTCCACCCGCCCCCCGGCCAGGATCATGGCGATCACGTCACGCACGGCATTCGACCCCCGCGCTGGCCCTGTCGTCCCGCCGGGTCGACAGGGCGTGCGAGCGGTATCATAGTGACGCCCGGCGAGTGCGTCAATCCCCCAAGATCCATGCCGTTTCTCGCACCGCGGGCCGAGGGCGGGCGTTGAGCGATCCGCGCTGTATCGCCACTTCGGGATGCCTCAGAGAACCAGAATCTCCCGGCACAATTTGACTGATTTTCCAGATCGGCCGCGAGATCATGGAAGGACGGCGAAGCCGGGCCTGCGAGTTTTGCGAGCGGTTTTCGGTCCGCAGAGATCGCGGCCGAGGTGGGAAATCAGGGGAGAACAGCCGTTGTGGTGGGAGCCCGCGAAGTGCAGTATACTGACGGGGTGGTGGCTGCGGGGAGGTCGATATGGGTTCGAGGCTGAAGGGCAACAAGAGGACCTCGAGGTCGTCGGCCAGAGATCGCCAGGCCTGGATCAAGGTGGCGATCATCGGCGTCATCGGGCTGTCCGTCATCGGGCTGTTGTGGGCCTTGTGGCTGTCGGAGAAAGGCATGAAGAAGGCCGAAGACAGGCAACGGCGCCAGACGCCGGCCGGCCAAAGCGCACCGGCGCCATGAGCGCTTCCGCCCTGGATAGCCTGCACGCCCAGGTCGAGCTGGACGCGGTGCGCCGCTTTCTGGGCGGGGCCGAGGCGGTGCCCGAGCAGATGGCGCCGCGGCTCGAGCGGGCCGCCGATGCGGTGCTGGCGGCCAGCCGGCCGCGCGGTGCCCGGCTGGTGGTCGACATCGCCGCGCGCGACCGGCAGCGGGTGCGCACCGCCGATGGGGTGGAGCTGGCCGGCCTGGGCCTGGCCGCTTTGCTCGAGCGCTCGGAGCGCGTGGCCGCCTTAGCCGTCAGCCTCGGTCCGGGCCCGGAGGAACTGATGCGCCGCGCCACCGGCGAGGGCCGGTTGCTGGATCTGACCCTGCTCGACGCGGTGGCCTCGGAGACGGTCGAGGCGCTGGCCGCCCAGGCCCAGGCGGAGGTCGCTGCCGCGGCCGAGCGCGCCGGCCGCGGCAGTACCCGGCGCTACTCGCCCGGCTACTGCGACTGGCCGCTGGAGCAGCAGGACGCCTTCGCCCACTGGTCGTTGCTGGTCGCCACCGGCGTCGAGCTGACCCCGGATCGGCTGATGATCCCGGAGAAGTCGATCACCGCCGTGATGGGCATCGGGCCGCCGGGCTCGGTCGGCCAGCGGCTGGCCAAGCCGCCGCCCTGCGCCCGCTGCCCGCACCGCGACACCTGCCCCGGACCGGGCCAGGATTGATCCCCGCGCCCCTGGCGGGCGCTGCGACAGCGAGGAAGCCGATGACCGCCGAGCCCAGCGCCAATCCATACCCCACTCCCACCGGCTGCGCGCTGTTGTGGCTGGTGCTGCTGCTGTGGCCGGCCCCAGCCGCCACCGCCGCCGGCTCGCTCGACCGCCGCCCGCGGCTGCTCCAGGCCATGCAGGCCGAGCTGTCCCGTTCCATGCGCGGGCTCGAGATGAAGGACTTCCAGTCGCCCTACTTCATGGCTTACGAGATGAAGGAGTCGCGCAACCACCGCATCCAGGCGCGCTACGGCGCGGTGTTCCAATCCGGCGGCGGTCGCAACCGGCGGCTGCGGGTCGAGGTGCGCGTGGGCGATCACCAGCTCGACAACATCGGCAAGAAGACCAGCGCCTTCGAGTTCAGCTGGACCCCGGGCTTCCGCGCCTCGCGCTGGGCCCCGGTGGACGACGATCCGATGGCCTTGCGCAACAGCCTGTGGCTGCTGACCGACGAGGCGTACAAGTCGGCGCTGAAGGCCTTTCTCGAGATCAAGGGCCGCATGGTGACCGAGGTGGCCGACGCCGAGTTCGCCGGCAGCTTCACCCGCGAGCAGCCGGCGGTGCTGCTGGCCGAGCCGCAGTCGCTCGACTTCGCCGCCGATCGCTGGGAGCGACTGGCCCGCACCGCCTCGGCGCGCTTCGAGTCCCACCCCGCCATCTTCGACTCGCTGGTGGCGATCGACGCCGGCCACGAGATCCGCTGGCTGGTCACCAGCGAAGGCACCCGGCTGATCACCGACAACACCCTGGCCCACCTGCAGGTCGAGGCCAAGGCCCGGGCCGGCGACGGCATGCTGCTGTCGAACCAGCTGTCGATCTACGCCCCCGGCGCGGCCGCCCTGCCCACCGAGCAGGAGCTCATCGCGCGGGTCGACGGTCTGATCGCCGAACTCGAGGCCTTGCGTGCGGCGCCGGTACTCGACCCCTACACCGGCCCGGCCATCCTCGACGGCCAGGCCACCGGCGTGCTGTTCCACGAGGTCATCGGCCATCGGCTCGAGGGCGAGCGGCAGCTCGACGACAAGGAGGGCAAGACCTTCAAGGGTCAGGTGGGCCGCCGCATCATCCCGGAGTTCCTGTCGGTGATCGACGATCCGACCCTGGACCAGCTCGACGGGGTGGCGCTCAACGGCCACTACCGCTACGACGACGAAGGGGTGGCCGCCCAGCGGGTGACCCTGATCGACCACGGCGTGCTCGACAGCTTCCTGATGAGCCGCACCCCGGTCAAGGGCTTCGACCATTCCAACGGCCACGGCCGCTCGTCGCCCGGCGAGAAGCCCCGGGCGCGCATGGGCAACACCATCGTGGTCAGCCACCGCCAGGTGCCCTTCGCCGAACTCAAGCGCATGCTGCTCGAGCAGGTAGCCGCTCAGGGCAAGCCCTACGGCCTGATCATCAAGAGCATCGTCGGCGGTTCCACCCACACCTCGAGCTGGGGCTACCAGGCCTACAAGGGCGTACCGCAGCTGGTCTACCGGGTGTTCCCCGACGGCCGCGAGGAGCTGGTGCGCGGGGTCGAGATCGTGGGCACCCCGCTGACCAGCATCAACAAGATCCTGGCCACCTCGGACCGCCAGGCCGTGTTCAACGGCTACTGCGGCGCCGAGAGCGGCTACGTGCCGGTCTCGGCCGCCGCGCCGGACGTGCTGATGGCCGAGATCGAGCTGCAGCGCACCATGAAGAAGTCGGCCAGGCCGCCCCTGATGAAGTCGCCCTGGTCGGCGGCCGCGCCGCGGCCGGCCGAGTAGCACCAGATCGTACCATTCCATACCTCTGCAAATTTTTCCGGGCCCCGGCTCCTGCTGACACGGATGTCGCGATCGGCCGGCCCGATATCCGGTCTCGAAACGGCTCGCCCAGACCCAAACTTCCCTGCTGCCAACGCCTTAGCCGCTCGGCTGGACCCGCCCGACGGCTTGGCACCCGGGTTGCAGAATTCTCATCTCGATGAGCCCCCTGAGGCCCAGGGGCGTTGGATGATGGGAGTCGTGATGGCCAAACCCGCCAAGAAGAGCAAGCCGAAGGACAAGCGCGAGAAGATGTACATGATCGTCGAGCGGCTGCGCTCACAGCCGCGCGATGGGTCGCGCAACAAGAAGTTCTACAACTTCTCGGATCCGACCGCCCTGCGGGCACTGCGGATCCACCGCCACCTGCGCGCCATCGAGTCCGACATCCTGGAGCACGGCGATGCCCGGGTCATTTCGCTGCGGGCCGAAGAGAACGGGGATCAGGTGATCATCTCGATCCGCAACGACGAGGTCCACTGTCGCCGCATGGCCTACCTGTCCCGGCGCGAGTTCCGCCTGCTCCGCAAAAACCGCAAGGTTGCGAATATCCTGCGGAAGTGCCCCGCCTACCGCGACGTCGCCTGACGGGCGCTTCGCGGCTCGCGCCCGACCGGGCAGCCAGCCTCAGCCGAGTTCGATCTCGGCCACCTGCGCGGCCGGCAGTTCCAGCCGGCCGACGCCGTGGTCGGCCGCCGCCTTGAGGTGCTTGATGCGCCCCGCTGCGATCCGGCGCCCGTAGAGCGGTGCCAGCGCCACCCCGGCTGCATCGACCGCCACCGGGTCGCTGCCAGCCACCAGGGCCTTGGTCTCGACCAGCTCGCCCGGGCCCCCGGGCCCGCCGCGGGCCATGACCGACAGGCCGTCGAGCACCACCAGCGGACAGGGCAGCACCGTGGCCAGGTCGGCGATGGCCTGATCGAGCTGCAAACGGGTGTGGAAGCTCTCGCGGTCGCGGATCACGCCCATGTGCCCCTTGATGGCCCCCGAGTAGCCGGCCGCCATGTGGCTCTTGGCCACCGGCAGCGGAATGTGCACGTCGCACTCAAGCACCGCGCGCAGCAGAGCCACCTTCTTCAGCTGCTCACCCTTGGGCACGTCGACCTCGACGAAGAACCGATCGGCGGTCGGTAGCAGCAACTCGGCGTCCAGCTCGCGGCAGGCGGCCGCGATGCCGTTGCGCTCGCGGCAGGCCTGCGGGTGGCGCATGGGCGAGTCCAGCACCAGCACCTCGGCCGGCTTGCAGTCGAGCACCTGGCGCACCACCGCCGCCACCAGCTCGGGCGCGGTGGTGGCGCGCACCTGCGGCTCGGTGGCGAAGCCCATGTTGGGCTTGAGCACCACCTTGGCACCGCGCTCGACAAAGGCGCCCATGCCGCCCAGCGGCTTCAGGGCGCGTGCCAGCGCCCGGTCCAGATCGGCCGGCACGCCCGCGCCCTGCACCTGGACCAGCTTCTCAGCCGCGGTCGGGGCGGTCGGGGCGGCCAGCGCCGGCCAGCGCCGGCCCAACGCCGCGGCGGCCGCGGCCGCCGCCGAGCGGCGCAAGAAAGTACGTCGATCATGGTCCCGGCCCATCGGCCACCTCCCGTCGCGTCCCCCGCCGGGGCCCATTATACGGCATATCGGAAAGCCTAAAAAGGACAAATTAGATCCCGAATCGCAGCTTGTATCCATCCCCGGCCGGGGCTACACTTCGCCCATCGTCTCCGTCAGATGATCGAAGGCCCGATGGCGTCTTCGACAATGCCGAGCAGGAGGTCCGACTATGAATCGCACTGCCGTGACCGGCGCGCTGCTGGCCCTGTCGGCCCTGCTGGCCGCAGCGAACGCCGCCCGGGCCGAGGAGGGACGGGTGACGCTGCCGCTGGCCACCTGGGAACGCATGCAGCAGCAGATCGAGCGCGAGGCCGAGCCGCCGCGACCCGACATCGCCTTCTGCCCGATGGAGCGGCGGCTGAGCGGCGCCTTCCGCAAGGGCCTGTTCTCGGGCCGGCTGACCGCCCGCTTCGAGGTGCTAGCCGAGCGCGGTCACGTCCGGGTGCCGGTGCTGGACGCCGGCGCCTCGCTGGGCGAGGTCGCCCTCGACGGCCGGCAGACCTCGCTGCTGCGCCAGGGGGGCATGTACACCCTTGGCGTGGACGAGCCCGGGGTCCACACGGTGCAGGTCGAGTTCTTCTGGGGCCGCGAGCAGGTCGACTTCGCCCGCCGACTGAACTTCCGCCTGCCCGAGGCCGGGCCCACCCGGGTCGAGTTGCGCATCCCCGAGCAGGACATCGAGGCCGAACTGCGCAATGGAGCGCTGGTCGAGCGGACCACCGTCGACGGCGGCACCCGGCTGGTCGGCCAGCTCGACGCCACCGGCCGCTTCGACCTGTCCTGGAAGCGCAAGCTGAGCCACCGCGAAGCCGAGGCGGTGCGCCTGGAGGCCCAGCTCTACGCCCTGTTCACCGTGCAACTCAATCTGGTCGCCGGCCTGGCGGTGTTCGACCTGAAGGTGCTCGAGGGCGAGACCGACCGGATCGATCTGCGCCTGCCGCAGGGCATCGAGGTGACCGAGGTCGAGGGTGACGCCGTGCTGCAGTGGCATACCGATCCCGGCGGCGGCGGGCGGTTGACCGTGCTGCTGCGCTACCTGGTCGCCGACCGCGCCCGGCTGGCGGTGCGCTTCCAGTTCCCGGCCCGCGAAGGGGAGCCGGTGGCGTTGCGCATGCCGCTGCCGCTGGCCGGCGTCGAGATGGGCGGGGCGCTCGGCGTGCTCGGCCCGGCCGGCTTGAAACTCGAGGTGGCCGGCGCCGAAGGGGCCCGGCAGCTGCCGGCCCGCGATCTGCCGCCGGAGCTGACCGACCTCAGCGCCAGCCCGCTGCAGTACGGCTTCCGCTTCGAGCAGGCGCCCGCGATCCAGGTGCGCGCCAGCCGCCACGCCGAGGTGGAGCTGACCAGCACCCTGATCGACGAGCTGCAGGCGTCGAGCGTGGTGCTCGAGGACGGCACCGAGACCACCAAGCTGAAGCTGCGCATCCGCAACCACACCGCCCAGTACCTGGCGTTGGAGCTGCCGGCCAGCGCCGCGCTGACCCATTCCCTGGTCGACGGCCAGCCGGTGCGGCCGGCCCAGGATCCGGGCGATCAGGGTGCGCTGCTGTTCCCGCTGCGCCAGAGCGAGCGCATCACCGGCGACCAGGGCCGCTTCCACCGGGTGCGCCCGGGCGAGACCCTGAGCGAGCTGGCCAACTTCTACTACTCCGATCCCAACCGCTGGCGCCTGATCCTGGAGAACAATCAGGATCAGCTGGGCGACGAGTTCGACATCACCGCCGGCCAGCGGCTGCGCATCCCGGCCAAGGGCGGGGTCCAGATCGAGGAGAGCAGCTTCGTCATCGAACTGGCCTACAAGAACCGCCACGCCGACGCCGGCCGCATGGGCGTGTTCGGCTGGCGCGAGCTGCGGCTGCCGGCCATCCGCCAGGTGGAAGTGATGAAAGCCGTCTGGCACCTCTACCTGCCGCAGGCCTTCGAGCCGCTCGGCTTCGAGGCCAATCTGGTGCAGTACTCGGCCATCCGCTACGACCCCTTCCGCCGGCTGCGCACCTTCCTGGGTCGCCTGCTGTGGACCCGCGCTTGGGCGGGCGCCAAGTACAAGAGCATCTTGGTCCAGCGCAAGGCCATCTACAAGGCCGACACCGAGCGCCGCAGCTCGGGCGAGGCGGTGCTGGCCACCTTTCCGCTGGTGGGCCAACGCTACCGTTTCGAGCGCAATCTGCTGGGCACCGAGACGCCGCGCATCGGCTTCAGCTACTGCGCCGGCTGGGTCACCGGCGGCATGCGCTGGCTGGCGTTTCTGGGAGCGCTGGGTCTGACCCTGCTGGTGCTGGGCCGGGCCCGATCCTGGCGCCGCTGGCTGATCGCCGGCGCCGGGCTGGTGCTGCTGCTGATCATCGGCCACACCTTCCTCGGCGTCCACCGGCGCATCCTGTGGGGCATCGACCTGGCCTTGCTGTGGTCGGTGCTGCGCCTGCGCTGGGGGCCTTTCTGGCACGGGCTGAAAGACATCCTGTGGTCGCCCTGGCGGGTGGTCCACCTGTTGACCTGGCGCAATCTGGCCTTCGTGGTCGGCTTGGTGGCGGTGCTGGGCTTCGTGCTGCTGTTCCCGCTGCTGCTCAGCAGCACGGCCCTGGTGGTGCTGGCCTTGTGGTACCGGCGCAAGGCCCGGCTGGCCGCGGCGGCCGGGGAGGTGGCCCATGTGTAATCGACGGCTGGCTGCGCTTCTGATCCTGTTGGGCTCGCTGCCGGCGGCGGGGGCCGCGGCCCAGCCGGCGCACAACCTTCAACAGTATGTCCAGCGCCGGGTTTCGCCAGGCAACGCCCCGCCGGCGAACTTCGACCAACAGGCCTTCGATCAGGCGCTGGGCTTCGACGAGCAGGACCGGGCGGCCAGCATGGCGCGCGAGGCCGAGGCCAAGAACAAGTTCGAGGCCATCATGGTGCCGCAGAACGCGATCCAGGGCCAGCGCTTGGCCGAGTCGAATCTGGCCGGACTGGTCGCCGCCGACAGGGCCCAGCGGCAAGCGCCCGATGCGAAACAGGGCCGCGCCGAGCGGGCCCGGGCGCTCGACGAGCGTCCCCACGTCGAGCTGCCGCTGTCGGCCTACGCCGCACTGCGCCAGCAAATACAGGCCATCCGCGAGCACCAGGCCCGGGCCAAGGGCCCGGCGGTGGTTCTCGGCGAGGCCCGTTACCAGGGCGAGGCCATCCCCGGTGCGCTGCGGCTGCAGGTCGCGCTGGGGATCACCCTGGGCCGGCCGGAGCAGTGGAAGACGGTGCCCCTGATCGGCGACGACGTGGTGCTGGTGCGCGCCGCGGTCGACGGCCGCGACGTGCCCGTCTCGCGGCGCAACGGCTACCACGTCTGGGTCACCCGGCACACCGGCGAGGTCGACGTGGCGCTCGAGGTGCTGGTGCCTCAGCGCGGGCCGCGGGGGTCGATCGAGTACGACTTCCTGGTGGCCCGCACCCCGGTCACCAGCTTCCGCTGCCGCTTTCCGGTGGCCGGGCTGGAGCCGCGCATCAACGCCGCGGTGCGCTCCGAGTTCCAGGCCGTCGACGGCGGCACCCGGGTCGAGGCCACCCTGCGGCCCACCGCCCGCATCCACCTGCTGGGCCTCAAGGACCTGGGCCAGGCCGACGGCCGGCAGGCCAAGGTCTACGCCGAGAGCCTCAACCTGCTGTCGATCGACGAGGGAACCCTGGAGCTGTTCGCGGTCTTCCGCTACACCATCCTCTACGCCGGCGCCAAGGAGTTCACCATCCGCATCCCGGCCGACATGGAGGTGGTCTCGGCCGACGGCATGGGCGCCTTCCGCTACACCGAGCAGCCGGCACAGGACGGCATGAAGCTGTTGCGCGGCGAGACCGCCTTTCCCATTCGCAACCAGTACGAGATCTCGCTGCGCCTGCGGCGCGAACTCGATCGCAAGGGCGAGGTGTTCATCGCGCCGCTGCCGCGCTGCGTCGGGGTGGAACGCGAGATGGGCTGGCTGGGCATCGAGGTTCCGGGCAAGCTGCAGCTGGCCGCGCTCGAACGCGACGAAGCGACCGCGGTCACCGTGCCGCAGCTGCCCGAGGAGATGGTGCGCTCCGCGGTCAGCCCGATCCTCAAGGCCTACCGCTACCACGCCCCCGAGGTTCGGGTGCAGCTCGAGGTCAACCGCTTGCCGGAGATCGAGCCCAAGGCGGCCTCGATCGACCGGGTGCGGGCCTTCACCAAGCTGACCGTCGAGGGCGATCGGATCACCGATCTGCGCATCACCCTGCGCAACCGCTTGCGGCCCCACCTGCGCATGCGGCTGCCGGCCGGCGCCGCCATCAGCTCGGCCCTGTTGGACGGCCAGCCGTTCAACCCCAGCCGCGACGAACAGGACCGCATCCTGGTCCCGCTCAAGCGCTCCAGCGGCGACGACCGGCTGCGGCCGTTCACCATCTCGGTGGTGCTCGAGTCGCAGGGCGAGCCCATGGGCTGGCTCGGCATGCCCGAGCTGCAGCTGCCGGCCTTCGACCTGCCGGTCAGCTCGCTGGCGTGGACGGTCTTCGTGCCACCGCGCAACCTCTACCCGCGGCTCGAAGGCGAGTTGGAAGAGCAGACCTTCGTCGGGCGGGCCAGCTGGCATCAGCCGCCCAGCGACGGCGGCGCCGAGCCCGGTGCGGCCCATGCCGGCATCGGCCCGGTAATCAGCCGCGGCCAGCCCACGGCCAGCGCCGATTCGGGTGCGGTGCCGGTGCGCTTCAAGATCCCCCAGGAAGGCCTGCGGCTCGAGCACCAGCGCTACTGGATCGAGGCCGGCCGGCCGGTGACGGTGGGCCTGACCTACGTGCGCTCCTGGCTGCAGTACCCCGCCTGGATGTTGGCCGCGCTGGCGCTGGGGCTCGGGCTGCTGCTGTTTTCCGGCCGCTTCCAGCCGCTGCCCCCGGCGCTGCGCCCCTGGTTGGGGCTGGCGCTGGCCCTGGTGGCCGGTTGGGCGACGGTGCGCATCGGCGGACCCGAGGCGGCCGTGATCGGCGTGCTGCTCGGTCTGCTGGCCATCGCCCTGCGGCGGCGTTGGTTTAGGCGCGCGCCCGAACGGGTGCGCGAGTGGGGCGCCAGCCTGGTCGAACGGTTCCGCACCCGCACCCGGCAGCCCGAAACCTGGCGCGGCCTGACCCTGCTGCGCCGCATCGCAGTCACCATCGGGCTGTGCTTCTTCGGCCTGGTGCTGGTGGAGCTGGTCTTCGAATTCCTGTTGCTGCTGCTCTATCCCCTGCCCTGACCAGTAGCCCGAAGCTCCCTCGGGAACGCCGGCGCCGGGTCCGGGGGGATTTCAGGCGGCGTCGGCGGACTGGCCGGCACCGGCCATCCGAAACAGCAGAACGGTCAGCGCCTCGCGCAGCGCCACCGGATCGGCCGGATCGACCGGATGGACATCGGCCTGACCGGCCTGCTCGGGCGGAGCCGCCTGCACCACCGGCACCCCCCCCCGGACGCGCAGCCGCTCGACGGCCAACCCCAGCCGGTAGCGGCTGGCGTCATCCAGCCCCGCCCGCAGCGCCAGCCCGCCGCCGGCCGCCACGCTCAACGCCGGCCACAACGGCCGCAGCGCGGGTTCGAGCGGTAGCAACATCAGCTGGATGATCAGGTTCTCGCTCAGCGCCAGCACGCCGAGCAGGCCGAAGCCCTGCTCGGCCGCCTCGAGCTGGCCCTGCAGTTCGAAGCCCGGCAGCTGGCGCATACCGCCCATCAGCTCGCGCAGGTAGGCCCGATCCGGCGCCAGCAGGCAGATCTTGCCGCGGGTGGTGCGGCTGGCGCTGAGGTTGCGCCCGGCCAGCCGGACCTTGAGTTCGTAGAGATCCTCGTTGCCGAGCAGCGGGGCCGCCTCCTCGGTGGGCGCGGCCTGGTGGGCGGCCGCCTCCAGCACCCCCTTGTCGAGCAGGGTGCGGATAGCGCGACAGGCCTCGAAGTCGGACACCTTGGCGTGATCCACCAGCTCGCCCACGGTGTGGTAGAACTCCAACAGGTTGAGGATCTCCTGGGTGACCGGGTGCAGGCCCTCGAACTTGTCGCGCAGCTCGGTGGTGGCGGCGAGCTCGACGTCGTCCGGTGGCAGCTGCTCGCGCAGCTGGGCCAGCTCATCGGCCTGGCGGGCGCCCTCGAGCAGCAGCATGTCGGTGGAACGGCGTATGTTGAGATCGCCGGTGACCTGCTCGGGGATGAAGGCGAAGCTGCCATCGTGCCATTGCAGCATGCGGAACAGGGCCTTCTCGCCGCGGTGGCGGCCCGTGCTGGCGTGCACCACCCCGCCGTCGTGGACGTAGACCGCTCCTTCCAGCCCCTCGGCCCTGACCTCCAGCAACCCGGTCTTGCGGTTGAGGTTGAAGATCTGCAGCAGGTCGACCAGCGAGATCTGACCCAGGCTGCCCTCGATCTCGCGGCCCTCTTCGCGCACCTGCCGGGCGGTGGCCATGCGCCGGAAGATGCGCCCCACCAGGGCCAGCACCTCGTCCGGATTGAAGGGCTTGTTGATGACCGCCTCGCGGTAACCCCACAAGCCGCCGTCGTCGCTGTCCCGGCCGCACATGACGATGACCGGGATGTGCTCGGTGCGCGGGTTGGACCGCAGGATCTGGATGAACTTCTTGGGCGGGATCAGCGGGCACTCGTCGTCGAACAGAACCAGGTCGGGATGCACCAGGATCGACTTCTCCAGCGCCCGGCTGCCGTCGCGGGAGGCCCGCACGTCGTAGCCGCGGTCGTGGAAGGCATTGCCCAGGTCCTTGAGCACCTCGCGGTCGGGATCGGCGATCAAGATCAGCTTACGTTCCATCAAAGCCTCAGAACTGACGCTGGAAGTTGTACTCGTCCTGCAGCCTGGCGATCAGGTGCTCGACCAGCACCTGGTCGCTGGAGTGGAAGGTGAAAAAGCTCCCCTCGTCCCCGCGCAACGCGCAAAACGCGTAGGCGGTGCGCTCGCCGAGCACCAGCAGTAAGCGGTAGCGGCCCAGCCGCTCGTCCTCGACGAACAGGCGCGTCACCGCGGCCAGCTCGCTCACCCGCGCCTCCTCGCTCTTGGGCCCGACCAAAAAGGCGTGCAGCTGCTCGGCGCCCTCCAGCACCCGCTCGACCGGCCGGGCCTCCTCGGCGATCCAGCCGCCGACCGCGTAGATGACCGCCCGCCGCTCGGGCGCGTCCACCGCCTGGCGGCAGACCTCCTCCTCGATGGCGTCGAGGGTGGACTCGCTGAAGATGCCGTGGGCGCCGTCGGCCGAGGTGTCCTCGGCGATGCGGAACGGCTCGCTGGCCTGCTCCAGCGGGCCCAGGTGCTCGGCCGGCCGCCCCACCAGGGTATCGACAACCTCCCACAACGGCCGATCGGCGAGCTGCAGCCGGCGCACCAGGCTGGTCCGGGCGGCGGTCATCTCCTCGCGGCATGTCTGCAACAGCCGGTCGAAGTCGTCGCCGTCGATCGGAAAGGTGGCCGCGCCCATGCTGATGCCGATCGGGTAGGCGCTGCTCATCTCGCTCAAGAAACCGTCGAGCTGAAAGGCCGAGCGGCAGCGCCGGATGAACATCCGCGCGCCCAGGGCGTCGGTCTCCGGCAGCAGCAGGTAGTACTCGTGATCCGACACCCGGGCCAGGATGTCGGAATCGCGCACCACCCGCGATACGCTCTCGGCCAGCCGGCGGCCCATGCGGGTGCAGATCTCGGCCTTGAAGTGCTCGCGCAAAAACTCGAACCGATCGATGGTCACCGTGACCAGGGAAAAGGAACGCCCGTAGCGGCGCGCCTTGTAGATCTCCTTGCCGGCGTAGTCGATGAAGTATGTCAGGTTGTAGGCGGTCGAGCCCTGATCGCGCAGGCCCAACCGCTCCAGCGCCTGAAAGCGCCGGGCGTTCTTGACGGCGATGCCCGAAAACTGGGCCATGGTGCGGGCGATGTTCTGATCGCGTTCGGTGAAGTCCTCGCGCAGCTTGTCCAGCAGGACCAACAGCCCCAGCGGCAGCCCCTCGGCCTGCAACGGGATGAACAGCGCCTCGGCTCCGCCACCCAGCCGGCCGCCGCCGCCCAGTACCGGCTGCGGTGCGGCGAAGAACGGCGTTCCCACCCGCAACGCGTCCAGGAAGGGTCCAGCGTCGATGGTGACGCTGGTGGGGAACTCGTCCAGCTCGATCAGGCCGCGGTAGGCGGCCAGGTTCATCCGCTCGGCACCGTCGGCCGCCGCGCGCTCCTCGGGCGAAGCCAACCAGAGCAGCCCGCCCTGAGCGCCGGTGGCCTGCAGGGTATGGCGCAGGATCATCTCGCACAGGTTTTCGAGATCCAGCGTCGACAGGATGTCGAGACAACGCCGGTAGACCGTCTGGGCCTGCAGGTATTCGATGCTCTCGTCGAGCAGCTTGTTCTGCTGGTCCATCAGCCGGCGGCGCTCGAGCAGGCGGTCGAGGGTCAGCAGCAGCTCGTCGCGGTCGACCGGTTTGACCAGGTACTCGAACACGCCCATGCGCATCGAGCGCACCGCCAGGCGCACGTCGTCGCGCTGCGTGATGACGATGATGTCGACCCACGTGAACAGCGACCGCACCCGTTCGGTCAGCTTCAGCCCGTCCATGCCCTGCATCAGCAGGTCGGTGATCAGCAGATCGAAGCGTTCCTGTTGCAGCAGCTCCAAGGCCTCTTCACCGCTGTGTGCGGTGCGCACCTCGAAGCGACGGGATGCCAGGATGTCGGAGAACAGACGGAGGTAGAACTCCTCGTCGTCGACCAAGAGGATGCGGATATCGCCGTTCATTTGCGGCCGATGGCCCCTTCGAGTTCGCCGCGGAACACCTCGACGGCCGGTCCGCGCATCCACACCGAGGAGAAATCCCGTTCCACCCGCACGAACAGACTGCCGCCGGGCAGGTTGACCTGGATCTCGCGATCGAAATCGACCTTGTCCACCATGGCGGCCGCGGCGGTGGCGGCACAGGCGCCGGTGCCACAGGCCTTGGTGATGCCGCAGCCGCGCTCGTAGACCACCAGGTCGATCTCGGAACGGCTCTTGACCTCGGTCAAGTTGACGTTGGCCTTTTCGGGAAACAGCGGATGGCTCTCCAACAGGGGCCCGTGCTTGCGGGCCATCGACAGGTCGGCTTCTTCGAACAGCACCATGTGCGGGTTGCCCATCGAGACCGCGCTGATGCGGAAGCGCAGATCACCGGCGCTGATCTCCTCCTGGATGCAGCGGCCCTGACCCTGCATGGGGATGCGTGCGCGTTCGAACTCGGCCGGGCCCATGTTGGCGGTGACCGTCTCGACGGTGCCGTCCGGTCCCGCATGGGCCTTGCAGGTCAGCACCCCGCGGCCGGTCTCGATCGCCAACTCCTGGCCGCTGGCCAGCCCGTGATCGAGCAAGTACTTGACGAAACAACGAATGCCGTTGCCGCACATCTCGGGCTGGGAGCCGTCGGCGTTGAAGATGTGCATCCGAAAACGACCGCGCTCGCTGGGCAGAGCGGTCAGCACGCCGTCGGCCCCGACACCGAAGAAGCGATCGCACAGAAAGCGGGCCTGGTCTGCCTCCACCAGCACCCCGCCGCGGGTGGCGTCCATCATGATGAAATCGTTGCCCAGTCCGTGGTATTTCCAGAATGGAACCATGCGCTTCGATCCTCGGCTGAAAGCCCGCCAACCGTACCCCAGGGCCATCGGGCTGTCAACCAAAGGCGCTAAATTCCAGGTGGATGCGGCCGATGCCAACCCCTCCAGCCACCGCGAACGGGCTCCCCGTCGGCATCGCTCCTCATCCCCCGACCCCTCGACCTTGTGCTGCGGCTGTCGCAGCGGTAGATTCTGCGCATGGCCCGACCGCGCACCCCATTCCGCTGGTTGGCGGCGGCGCTGTCGCTGGCGGCCGCCTGGCCCGCGCTCGGCTGTGCCGGGCCGACCGGTCTGGCCGGCCCGCAGCGCCGGGACCTGCGGGCGCGCCTGCAAGGCCAGCTCCGCCACACCAGCTGTCCCCTGTTCATCGCCCCGTTCTACGCCTACGCCGACCGGTTGTTCCTGTCGCTGCGGGCCTTCGACGAGCGCATTTTGCTCGAAAAAGCATCCGGCGAGCCCATCCTGCCCGGGCCGACCCTCGGGGTGCTGCCCCTGGGCACCCGGGTGCGCATCCGCGACGTCGAGTTTCCCACCGCCGCCGCCCTGGCCGAACGCCAGCTGCGCTCACCGCGCCATTTCGTCTGGGTGCTGGTCGAGACCCCGGACGGCGAGCTGGACAAGCCCGGCGTGCTGGTCTTGACCGGCCGCTACCGCGACGGCCGCCGCTTGCTGGACGCGCTCGACGATCGGCTGGTCGCCGGCGACCCCCGGGCGCGGTTCGCCGGCCGCTCGGCCGCGGTGCGCCGCGCCATCGACCGCAAGCAACCCGCCGTCGGCATGCGCCTCGACGCGCTGCTGCGGGCCCGCGGTCGTGCCGATCGCGTGCTGCGGCGCACCGTCGACGGCGTGCGCATCGAGCTGCTGTGCTACGGCCCCGGCCGCACGGTCACATTGCACGACGGGGTGGTGGTGGACTGGCGCGGTTTCGCCACCCCGCCGCCCGACCGCCAAGATTGGACGCCACCGCAAGGGATCGAATAGAATACCCGGTGTCGACATTCCAGCGATCCTCGGGAGGAGTCGCATGCGACGTACGATCATCCGCTCGTGTTGCATCGGGCTGCTCGCAACCGCCTGCGGCGCGCCGGCCAGTAGCCCCGACAGCCAGCTGGCGCTGCGCTTCGCCCGCCAGGCCGTCGATGGACCATGCCCCGAAGCGCCGATCACCAACCCCCAGCCGCCCGCCCTGGACACGCTCGAGGTGGTGCTGACCACGGCCGCGGGTGAGCAGCACGCGCGCAAGCGCATCTCCCTGGCCGACGGCCGCCCGGCGCGGGTGGGCGGACTGAAGCCGGGCAGCGGGCTGCGGTTGATCGTGCTCGGCCTGGTCGGTGACGAGCCGCGTTGGCTGGGCACCGCCGCCGACATCACCGTGCACCAGGCGCGCACGACCTACGCCGACGTGTTCATGACCCGTCTGGCCGGCGTCTCCTGTACCCCGCGGCCGCTGCACCAGGCGCGCATCTGGCCGGCCGCGGCACCCACCGGCACCGGCCGGGTCATCGTCGCCGGCGGGGGCGACCAGGGCACGGATTGCGGCGCCGGCTGCACCCTCTACCAGGCCAGCGCCGCGGCCGATCTGTTCGACGCCGGCACCGGGGCCATCTTCCCCGCGCCGCGGCTGAACAGCGCGCGCTTGCTGGCCAGCGCCACCGCCCTGCCCGACGGTCGGGTGCTGGTGGTCGGCGGCGCCCGCCGGGTGCGGGTGATGGCCGGTGAGCCCTTCCCGCTGTTGGTGGACGAGGCCGACCTGGTGCCGACCTACGAGGTCTACCAGCCCGCGCTCGATCGCTGGGTGGAGAAACCCTTGCCCGAACGCCAGGGCCGCATCTTCCATACCGCCACCGCCATGCCCGACGGCCGGGTGGTGGTGGTCGGCGGCGGTGTCGACTTCGAATCGGCCCGCGACGACGCCTCGTTGTTCGACCCGGCCGGCGAATCGGTCGGGGACTTCGAGCCGATCGCCGACCCCATGGCCACGCCGCGATTTGGCCACAGCGCGGTCTGGGTCGAGGATCGGCTGCTGGTGCTGGGTGGAGCGGTGGTCATCAACAAGTCGGCGGTCGAGGAGTTCGTGCCCGCCGAGCAGGGGGGCAACTTCAGCGAGCTACCCGACGGCGATGCGCCGATCAACCTGTTCTTCGCCGCCGCGCGGGTCAACCCGCTGTGGGCCGACGAGATCGTGCTGGCCGGCGGCAGCATCGGCGACGGCGAGGGGGGCTTGCTGGTGCCGTCGATCGACAACGCCTGGGTCTACTCGGTCTCGGAGGGCACGGCCGAGGCGCTTGGTGCCCTGCAGGCACCGCGCCTGATGCCGGCAGCGGCCGTGCTCGGCGACGGCAGCATCCTGTTCGCCGGCGGCTACTCCGATCTGGAGCTGAGCCCCGGAGGTTCGCTGGAGATCTACGATCCGGCCACCGGGGGCCTGCGGGTGCCCGCCGGCGCCGACGGCGAGGCGACGCTGAGCGTGGCGCGCGGCGGCTGCGCCGCAGCCGGCGTCGGCGACGGCCGCGCGCTGTTGGCCGGCGGCGCCGGACCCGACGGCCCCCTGGCCTCGGGCGAGTTGTTCACCGCGGCCGCTGCGCCGTAGGATTGAGGAAGGCCGACATGAAGCGGACAGCGCATCCGAACGCCGCGGCCCGCCGCCCGCTCCGGCTGGCGCCGGCGCTGGCGGCGCCGGTGCTGGTGGGCCTGCTGGGCGCCGCGTCTCCCGCCGCCGCTGATCAGGATCGGCTGGCGGCCTTCGCCATCGGCCGCGGCGGGGCGGCGGCCAAAACCGCGGTGGACGTTCAGCACCAGCTGCGCGAGCTGGCCGGCACCACCGGCAACCTGAGCCTGATCGACCTGCGCGGGCTGCTGGATGCGGGCGATGACCCGGACCGCAAGCAGGCGGTGGCCGAGGCCAAGGCCCTGCTGGACGCCGGCCGCCGGGCCTACGAACAGCTCGAGCTGCAGGCGGCCCAGGCCAAGTTCGACCGCGCGCTGAAGAAGTTCGAGTACGGTTACGGCTACGTCGAGCGCAGCGGACCGCTGGTCGAGACGCTGCTGTACCTGGGCGCCAGCTGGGTGCTGGTCGGCGAGGCCGATCGCGGCCTGGCTTACTTCCGGCGGGCCGCCGACCTGCCCGGTCGCAAGACCCTGGACGAGGAGCTGTTCCCGCCGAACATCCAGCAGGTCTTCGAGCAGGCGGCCGCCTCGGCCGGCGCAGGGCCCCGCGCCCGGGCGTCGCTGTTGACCGTGCCCCAGGGCGCAGCCGTGTTCCTCGACGGCACCTACCGCGGCGGTTCGCCGCTGCGCCTGAGCGACATGCGTCCGGGCGTGCACTTGGTGCGCGCGATCAAGGACGGCTTTCGGCCCTGGGGCGGCAAGATCCGGCTCAAGGCCAACCGCCAGCGGCGCCTGAAGCTGACCCTCGAGCCGACGGCGCGCCGCAAACAGTTCTCGCGCCACTTCCGCAAGCTGTCGGCCGAGCTGATCGGCGATGCGCCCGGTGAGGACACCCGCCAGATGATGGAGTTTCTGGCCGCCGGCCGGCTGGTGATGGTGGTGATCGCGGGCGAGCCTGCCGCCCTGACCATGCGCGGGCTGGTCTGCACTCTGAACCCGGACCTGCTGCACACCCAGCGCAAGGTGGTGCTCGACCGATCCAGCCCGGGCTATACCGAGCGGCTCAAGGAGTTCTTGATCGCGCTGCTGCAGACCGAGCCCCGCGACGCCTTCGCCGAGGAGCCGGTGGCCGATGCCGGAGCCCAGGGCGACGGCGCCGAGGGAGATTTGGGCACCCAGCTCGGACTGGATCTGGGCGAAGGCGCGCCGGCCGAAGCGGAAGACCCGGCCGCCGGCGACCAGCCGGATGCGGACCAGGCCACCGCCCAGGCCGACACCGGCGCGGCCGAGCGCGAACGCGAGCGCGAGGAGCAGGCCGCCGCGGCCGCGGTGGCCGATACCGGCACCGGCGAGCCCGACACCGGCGAGCCGGCCTTCGCCTTCACCTGGACCTACCTGCACGACAAGTGGTGGTTCTGGACCGCGGTCGGCGCAGTGGCCGCCGGCGTCGCCACCGGCGCCTACTTCGGGGCCACCGCCGGCGGCGGCGGCGACCGCGGCGAACTCATCCTGGGTCTGCACTGACAGCGAATATCAGCCTATTGGCTGATGGTGACGCGCTCGAACCGGCAGCGGGCGTTCTGGCAGGCCAGCGCCGGGCGGCCGCGGAACTGAAGCGGCAGCCCGGTCAGCTCGTCGACCAGCAGCTGGTCGCCCAGCTCGAGCCGCAACCGGCCGTTGTCGACCCGCAGCCGCAACCGCTGCGACCCGCCCGTCGGATCGGGCGCCGCCTCGATGACGAAGTCGCGGCTGGGCAGCTCCATGCCGGCCCCGGTGCGCACCAGCCGGCCGGGCCCGCCCCCGGCCAGCGGCAGCAGCACCGCGATCCCTCCGCCCGCCTCGGCGATGAAGCCCAACCCCACCCGCTGCGCGGCGTCGACCCGGGCCAGACGGTAGGCGTCGGACAAGCGCTCGCGCAGGTAGCGCTGCAGCGGCACCGGTCCCGAACCGTCGTCGTAGGTGGCCGGCGTGGCGGTCACCTCGGCGACCAGCTCCAGCCCCTCGGCCACCCGCAGCGGGCCGAAGGTGGCGGTGGCCGGTCGCTGGTTGACCGTCAAGGCCTGGCGGCAGGTGTCCTGGATCAGCGCCCCCTGCCCGTCCTCCCAGCTCCAGCTGCCACCCACCAGCCGGACCGGCATCGGCTCCAGCCGCGAGGGCTTGAAATCGAAATGGACGGTGCTGCGGCCGTCGAGGCGCCGCACGGCGCTGGGCGATACGTGCTTGACCTGGCGCGGCAGCACCAGGTTGACCTGGGGCACGCCGCCCTCGCGGCGCAAGACCAGGTCGGCGGCCGATTCATCCACCTCCGAGCTGAGCAGCCAGCTGAACACGGCCACCGCGCCGCCGGCCAGCGCCGCCAAGCCCAGCACACCCATCAGCAGCTTGACCGGCAAGCCGCGCCGCCAGCGCCGATCGCTGGCCGGCCGGGGCGCGCCCGCCGGTTGCGGCGCCAGCGGATCCGGCTGGGACGGCGGGTCCGGTGGGGGCGGTCCGCCGGTCTCAGCCGCGTCCAGCGGCAACGCCGAGGGTACCGCGCCCCGCGGCTCGGCTCCGGGCGCCGGCTCGGGATCGGGCTCCGCTGCCGGGTCGGGATCGGGCTCCGCTGCGGGATTCGGGCCGGGCTGGGCCGGCGCCGCCTCGGCCGCGGCCGGCGGCCCGCCGGCCAGCCGGTGCAGCTCGGCCAGCACCTCGTCGGCCCGGTGCGGCCGCGCCTGCTTGTCGAACGAGAGCATCTGCAGCACCAGCTCGTCGACGCGCGGATCCAGGCCGGCCCGCTGCTTCGACGGCGGGTCGAAGCGGCCCAGCGGCAGCTCGCCCACCAGCAGCTCGTAGAGCATCACCCCCAGCGAGTAGACGTCGGCCCGGTGGTCGACGTGCTTGGCGTCGCGCCGCTGCTCGGGAGCCATGTAGTTGACCGTGCCCATGCTGACCTTGGTGCGCGTCAGCGACCAGCGCTCGTCGCCGGCCAGGATGTTGGCCAGGCCGAAGTCGACCACCTTGAGCACGCCGTCGCTGGTGAACAGCACGTTCTCCGGCTTCAGGTCGCGGTGGATGACCTTGCGCTGATGGGCGTGGGCCACCGCCCGGCACAGCGGATCGAAGATCTCGAGCAGGCGGTCGAGATCGAAGCGCTCCCGATTGATCAGCTGGCGCAGGCTGGGCCCGTCGATGTACTCCATGATGAAGTACCACAGCCCGCCGACGTGGCCGCGATCGATGATGGCCGAGATGTTCGGATGGCTCATCGCCGCCAGCGAAGCGGTCTCCTTCTCGAAGCGGCGGATGAAGCTCTGGTGCTTGGCCAGGTCCTGGTTCAGCACCTTGATGGCCACCAGCCGTTCGAGCGAACTCTGCCGGGCGCGGTAGACTCGCCCCATCCCCCCCTTGCCGATGACCTCGAACAGCTCGTAGCCCGGGATCTTCAGCTCGCCGCCGGGGGCGGTGTCCTCGCGGGCCCCGGCCTGGGGGGCGCCGCCGGCCGGCGGGGGCTCCTTGTGCCGCTGCCGTCCCCGCTCGCGCTGTTCCTGCTCGACCACCGCCGGGTGCGGTCGGATGGCCGGCCGCTGCTCGCCGGCCGGGGCGGGCCCGACCGGCGCGCCGCGCCGCGGCCGCGGACCGACGCGGGCCTCGACCGGATCGAGCACCTGGGAGTCTTTGCGCTGGACGGTGAATGGCAGCTTGCAGATCGAGCAGCGCACCCGCTGTCCGCTGACGAACACGCTGACGTCGTTCCACGATCCACAACCGGGACACTTCTGGGTGGCCATCGACTCCCCGCGCTCAATCGTCGCACACCGCGAACACCTGAACCGCCCGCTTGCGGCCCCGCACCCGGGCCGGAGGCAGGCGCTGGACCCGCGGCGGTCGGGCTCCGCCCGCCGCCGCGGACTCCAGGGTGCTGGCGGTGATCATCATCTGACCGCCGCGGGCCAGATCGCAGACCCGCGCCGCCAGGTTCACAGCATCCCCCAACACCGTATACTCCATCCGGCGCGAAGATCCCACCGCGCCGATCACCACTTCGCCGCTGTTCAGCCCGATGCCGACCTGCACCGTCGGCCAACCGCGCTCGGCGTGCTCTCGATTGAGCGCCTCGATGGCGGCCAGCATCTGGCGGCCGGCGGCCACCGCCCGGCGGGCGTCGTCGGCCCGCTTCAACGGTGCGCCCCAGACGGCCATCAGCGCATCGCCGATGAACTTGTCCAACAGCCCCCCGTGCTGGAACACGGCGTCGACCATGCGTTCGAAAAAGCCGTTGAGCAGGCCCAGCAGCTGGTTGGGCTCCAGCGTCTCGGCCAGGGCGGTGAAGCCGCGGATGTCGCAGAACAGCACCGTCACCCGGCCGGTGCGCCCGGCCGAACTCAGGTCCAGACCGCGCTCGACCACCTCGGCCAGCACCTCGGGCGCCAGAAACCGCGCCAGCCGGGCGCGGGCACGCGACTCGCGATCCAGCCGCTGGTGCAGCCGGGTGCGCTCCAGCAGGCCGGCCGCCTGGCCGGCCAGCACGCTGAGCAGCTGCAGGTCCTTGACCGAGAAGGCCCCGGTGCGCTCTCGGGTGTCGAGGTGGATGGCACCCAGCACCTCGTTGCGGCCCACCAGCGGCACGCACATGGCCGAGCGCACGCTGCCGCTGATCACGCTGACCGAGGCCTGGAAGCGGCGGTCGACCATGGCGTCGGCCGACAGCACCGCCGCACGCTCCTGCACCGCCCGGCGCAGGATGCTGTCGGGCATCACGATCTCGCCAGCCGAGCCGTCGCGCTGGCGGGTGAAGGCCGGCGTCAGCGGCGCCCCCTCCTCCTCGCGCAGCAGGATGGCCCCGCGGTCGGCCGGCAGCATGTCGAAGGCCAGCTCGAGGATGTTGCGCAGCAGGGCGTGCTGATCGCGCTCCTCGGCCATGTAGCGGTGGAAGCGGTACGCCAGCAGCAGCCGCTCGTAGTCGGCCCGCAACTCGGCGGCGTCGGTCACGTGCTGGCTGGGTCGGAAATCGCCCGCCTCGCACTCCAGGCAGGCCTGGATGCTGTCCTGCCCGGCCGGCTCGGGCACCACGGTGACGCGACCGGCGTCCGGCGGAGCCTGGGAGGCGTGGAAGACGAGCTGGCTGCCGCCGATGGCGATCCGATCGCCGTCGCGCAGCTGCCGCTCGACCACCGGCATACCGCCGACCAGGGTGCCGTTGGCCGAGCCGGCATCGCGGATCCACCAGTCGCCGCTGCGCTGCTGCAAGGTGGCGTGCTGCTTGGAGACCTCGCGGTCGCGCAGCACGATGTCGTTGCTCGCCAAGCGGCCGATGGTCATGCCGTCGAGCACCACCCGCTGGCCGCCGCCGGCCGGACCGCTCCAATCGACCCAGGCCACCGCCTCGGCCACCAGGTCACCGCCGCAACGCGGACAGGCGCCGGCCGAGCCGCCCGGCGGCGGATCGACCTGGTTCTGGCAGTTCAGACAGATCAGGGACATGGCACGCTCGAATCCGTGCCGCAGCGTATCACGCGTCCACCTGCGATACAACATGCGAAACGGAAGCTTGGAGCCGATCCTTCAAGCGCCGCCCGAGCTGAAGAGGGCTGCAATGGCGCAGCCGCTGGCATACAATGCCCCCATGGAGCGCGCCTTCGGACCCTACCGGCTGCTTCGTCGGATCGCCAGCGGCGGCATGGGCGAGGTGTGGCTGGCCGTGCTCGAGCGCGAGGGCGGCTTCGAGAAGACGGTGGCGCTCAAGACCATCCTGCCGCAGCTGGCCGAGCGGGCCGACTTCGCCGCCCGCTTCGAGCGCGAGGCGGCCTGCGCCGCCTTGCTGAGCCACCCCAACCTGGTCCAGGTCTTCGACTTCGGCCGCCTCGACGGCTGCAGCTACCTGACCATGGAATACGTCGCCGGGGCCGACCTGGCCAGCTGCATCGCCGCCCGCGGCGAGCAGCCCTGGCCCCCGGCTGTGGTCTGCGAGCTGGCCGTCCAGCTCTGCCGCGGCCTGGCCCACGCCCACGGCTGCCGCGACCACCAGGGCCGGCCGGCGGGGCTGGTGCACGGCGACGTCAGCCCGGCCAACGTGCTGCTGTCGAGCGACGGGGTGGCCAAGCTGGCCGACTTCGGCCTGGCGCGGCTGCGCAGCACCGGCGCCACCGGCGAGCTGGCCGGCAAGCCCGCCTATATGAGCCCCGAGCAGGCGGCCGGCGAACTCGCCGGACCGGCCAGCGACCTGTACGCGCTGGGCCTGGTGCTGTTCGAGCTGCTGACCGGGCAGCGGGCGCGCCCGGCGGCCGCGTCGGCGGAGGAAGCCTTCGCCATCGCCCGCAGCGGCCGGCTGACGGACCGGCGGCGGACGGCGGTGGCCGTCGAGCCCGGTCTGGCAGCGGTGCTCGACTCCACCCTGGCCCCGGCGGCCGCCGACCGGCCGGCCTCGGCCGGCACACTGGCCGAGGCCCTGCTCCGGGCCTGTCCGCCGGCCGGCCCAGAGGCGCTGGCCACCGCTGTCGCCGAGCTGCGCCCGGCCGCGCCGGCCCCGGAGCCGACCGAGGTGGCCGCCCGGCCGGTGGTGGGCCACCGCGGGCCCGGCCGGCGTTGGCTCGGCGGGCTGTTCGGGTTGCTGGGGCTGGGCTGGGCGCTGGGCTTCGGCTGGTGGTGGCTGCACCCGCCGCCGCCCGACCGGCCCCGGCCGCCGGCGGCGCTCGATCTGGCCCCCGCCGCGGCCGCCGCAGACGGGACGGACAGCGCCGCAGCGGGCGCGACTGCGGCCGGAGGCAGGACCGACGAAGACGCCGACCAGGACCCTGAGGCCGGCGATGCAACCGCCGCCGCTGGCCGGGACACGGCCGCCGCCGGAGATGATACCGACGCCGCCGCCGACCAGGACGCGGTTGCCGCCGGAGATGATACCGACGCCGACGCCGGCCAGGACGCGGCCGCCGCAGATGGTACCGAAGCCGCCGCAGCGTACACCGGGCCGCGGGCTTCGGCGCCGGCGCTCCTGGCCGCGCAGGCGCCGGCCGATCCCGGCTCGCGGCCGGCGGCCGGGTCCGATCCAGCGGCCGCACCCGATGCGCGACCGGCGGCGGCACCGCTGGAGCTGCAGCTGAGCGCCGGCCTGCGGACCGAGCTCGATCACCAGCCGGTGGCCGGCCGCCGGCTGCGGCTGGACCGCGACCGCGCCCACCTGCTGCGGCTGGTGTCGGCCGGCGGCCCAGCGCAGGAGGTGCTGCTGCGGCTGGCACCGGCCGGCGCCGGTTGGGAGCTGGCCGTGCGCGCCCGGCCCTGGCTGCGCATCCGCCTGGCCGGGCGGCCGGCCGGCCAGACACCGCGCCACGGGCTGCGCATCGGCCCCGGGCGCACCGTGCTGGAACTCAACCGCGGCCCGCAGCGGCTGCGGCTGGAGCTGGTCGCCGCCGAGCGACGGGAGGAGCCGTGATGGCCGCCGGGCCGCCCTACGCCACCGATCGCCGGACGCTTGAACGCACCTGCGAGGCCGAGTTCTTCACCGGCCCCGGCCCGGGCGGACAGCACCGCAACCGCTCGCGCACCGGTGTACGGCTGCGCCACGGGCCCTCGGGCCTGACGGTCACCGCCACCGAACGTCGCTCGCGCCAGCGCAACCTGGAAGCGGCCTACGCGCGCATGGCCCACCGGCTCGAAGGCCTCAACCGGGTGCCGAAGAAACGCCGCCCCACCCGCCCCACCAAGGCCAGCCGCCGCCGGCGCCTCGAGAACAAGCGCCGCCGGTCCCAGCTCAAAAAGCGGCGCCAAAGCCCGACCGGCCATGATTGAGCCGGAATGCGACGGCCGAAGACCGTTCGGGGTATGTATAGTATCCGCGGGCCGGCGTGTTATAGTGCCGGGCCATGCGTCTGGGCTTCAAGCTGGTGCTGGCCATGCTGTTCGTGGCGGCGGCGCCGATCGGCATCGCCGGCTACCAGGCCATCGGCCTGAGCCGGACCGAGGTGGCCGAACGCATCCGCGAGCTGCTGACCAAGTCGGCCGCGGCCGAGGCCGAGATCGTCGGCCGCGATCTGCAGGAGACCGAGCGCTCGTTGCAGCTGCTGGCCAGCGCCCTCGATCTGGACCCGGACAGCCTGTCGGCCCTGTCGGCTTCCCTGTCGCGGGTCTACCTGTTGTCGGACCGCTTCAACGCCGCGGCCCTGCTCGATGCCGAAGGACGGCAGGTCGGACCGCTGATCTTCATCGACGACTACGAATCGTTCTCCTTCGAGTACCAGAGCCACGCCGACATGACCCCGGCGGAGATCGAGAAATTCCTGGCCGTGGCCCGCAGCGCCGCCGAGCGGCCCACCGGCTGCGCCAGCGGGCGGGTCTACGGTTCGGTGCGCAAGAAGGCCATGCTGATGGTCTGCGCCGTCCCGGTGACCGATGCCCGCGGCCGCACTCTGCGGCTGGTGGTCGAGCTATCGCTCGATCCGTTGCAGCAACGCTTCGCGCGCTTTCAGGTGGGCGCCGCCGGCCTGGCCCTGGTGGTCGATGCCGACGGCGCGCTGGTCTTCCACCCCGAGATCGAGCGGGCTCTCGATCGCGACGAGTTGGATGCCATAGCCGGGCTGCGCCGGCAAATCGAGCCCGGAGCGGCCGTGGTCGGCGACTACCGCGATCCCCGGCGCGGCACCATGCTAGGCGCTTTCGCTTCCGTTCCGGGGACCGGCTGGACGGTGGCGGTGGCCCAGCCGGAAGCCGAGGCCATGGCCCCGGCCAAGCGCCTGGCCAGCCGCCTGCTGGCCTGGCTGGCGGGTGGGTTGGTGCTGGCGGGCCTGTTGGGCTGGCTGCTCGCGCGGCGCATCGTGCGGCCGGTGCGGCGGCTGGTCGACGGTGCCCTGGCCATCGCCGCCGGCGACCTGGAGCAGCGCATCCCGGTGCGCGGCCGCGACGAGATCGGCCGGCTGGGCGAGAGCTTCAACCACATGGGGGCCGAGCTGGCCGAGCAGCGCCGCCAGATCGAGGATCAGACCGCCGAGATCCAACGCTGGAACGTCGAGCTGCAGGATCGGGTCGAGGCGCGCACCCGCGAGCTGAAGCAGACCCAGGAGCAGCTGCTCCAGGCCCAGAAGCTGGCCGCGGTCAGCGAGCTGGGCGCCGGCGTGGCCCACGAGATCAACAACCCGCTGATGGGGGTCATCGGCTGCGCCCAGCTGCTGCTGGTGCGCCACCCCAGCGGCGACCCGGACCACGTGCTGCTGAGCGACATCGAGCGCGAGGGCAGGCGCATCCGCGACATCGTCGAGACCCTGCTCGACTACTCCCAGACCGGTGGCGAGCAGATGGCCCGGGTCGACCTGGCCAACCTGGTCACCCACGTGGTGGCCACCCGGGCCGAGGAGCTGGCGGCCGCCGGGGTGCGGGTGGAGCTGGCCATCCCCGATCGCTTCCCGATCATCATGGGCGACGCCGAGGCCCTGGGCGACTGCTTCGACGAGTTGCTGCGCAACGCCCGCCATGCCATGCCCGAGGGCGGCCGCATCGTCATCCGCGGCAGCGGCAGCGAGGGCAAGGTGATCGCGCTGGCCTTCGAGGACAGCGGGGTGGGCATCCCACCCGAGCTGCACGAACGGGTCTTCGAGCCCTTCTTCACCAACAAGCAGAACTGGGACGGCAAGGGCCTGGGGCTGGCCCGGGTCTATCAGGTCGTCCAGCGCCACATGGGCCGCATCGAGCTCGACAGCCGACCGGGCCGAGGCGCCACCTTCACCTTGTACTTCCCGGCCCTGCGCCACAGCACCCACCTGCGCTGAACCGGTACCGGCCGCCGACGGGCGCATCCGACCAGCGATGTGTTATCTTGTACAGGATAGACATTTTCCCATTCGCCGGTCGCAGCCGGCGGTGAACCGCCTCGTGCGAGGAGAGCGTCCGTGAAGCGAGACATGCGATGGATCCTGGCGCTGGCCGGCGGTCTGGCCGCCTGGTCGGGGACCCCCGGACCGGACGCCGCCCGCGCCCGGCCGGCCCGCGGCAAGGCCTGCCTGACCATCGTGGCCGACGTCCCCCACGCCGTGGCCGGCTCGGGCAAGAGCGTGCAGCTGACAATCGAGGTCCAGGCCGGCAAGCGCGGTGATAGCCCGCGGCTGCAGGTCGACCACGGCAAGCTCAGCGAGCTGCTGGCCTTCGGGCCCGATCGTTT
>CAYVQE010000033.1:0-44413 GCA_964454005.1 uncultured Myxococcales bacterium | reverse complement strand
GGTGCAGGGGGGGGGTAGGGGTGCCACAGACTTCGTAGGCAGTTGGGCCGAGTGACGCGTTTCGAGTACAATGGGCGCTACCTGGTCACGCGGGTGGTGGATCCGCTGCAGGCGGCCGAGGGAGGTTTGGGCATCCGTATCGGGTACGACGATCGGGGCAACCGGATACGGGTCACCGACACCGAGGGTGGGGTGACGCGCTACAGCTACGACGCGGACGACCGGCTGGTGGCGGTGGCGCGCGACAGCGACGAGCACGGGCCGGTGCGCACCGAGCACGACCAGAGCCTGTTCTACGCCCAGGGCGTGGTGGCGACCACCGACCCGCTGGGCAAGACGACGCGCAAGCACTACGACCCATGGGGCCGAGTGCGGCGGGTGATCGACCCGGCGGGCTACGAAGAGCGGACCTGGTACGACGGCGAGGGCAACATCGTGGCCCAGCGCGACGGCCGTGGCGAGTACCGGCACTGGGAGCGCAACCAGCGGGGGCTGGTGGAGGCCTATCACGACGCGCTGGCCCAGGGGGGCCAGGCGACGTTCGAGTACAGCTACGATGCGAACAACCGGCTGACCGAGAGCTACCGACTCGACAGCGCGGGCACGGGGTACGTGGAGACGGAGTACCAGTACGACGCCGAGGGGCGGCTGGAGGTGGTGGTCGAGGCCAAGGGCACGCCGGTCGAGCGCAGCCGCAGCGTCGAGCACGACGCGATGGGCAACCCGGTGGAGGTGCGCGACTTTCTCGGCCAGCCGACCTACTACGAGTACAACGCGGTGTACCGGCCGGTGCGCGAGGTGGACGCCCACGGCCAGGCCATCGAGTACGACTACAGCGCCACCGGCAAGCTGGACGAGGTGCGCGACCTGCGAGCGGCCAGCGCTCGGGTGACGCGCTACGACCGCGACGTGCTCGACCGGGTGGTGCGGGTCGAGGACCCGCTGTACGCCCAGGACAGCCAGCACTACATCGGCTACAGCTACGACAGCCTGGGCAACATCACCGCGGAGCGCGACGCGCGCGGCATAGAGACGCAGTACGAGTACGACAGCCTGTACCGGCGGGTGCGCACGGTGCGCGGCGGCCAGCAGGTGGAGCGGCTGGAGTACGACGCGGTGGGCAACGTGACCCGGCGCCACGACGCCGAGGACCGGCTGGTGGTGGAGTACGAGAAAAAAAGGGTGTCAGGCACCGGCACTTGACACTTTTGTCCACAATGAACGACACCGGCAGTTCGCATTCGACGCTCACGCCTCGGCGTTGATCCAGTCCCGGATCCAGGTCCGGACCGGTTCCTTCGGCTCCGCCTGGCGCATGCGGGTGAGCAGGCGGGTGACCTGGTTGTAGGGTACGCTCAGGCGTTCGGCGATCTGGTCCTGGGTCATGCCGGCGTTGCTGGATATGGCAGGTTCGTTGGCGGTTCAGTTCGTCTGCCCTGAAGAGGTGGCCGAGGAGAGCGCCCAGGGGGTGGGGCTCGGCTACCCGGACGCGCGGGCTTGGCGATCTGGTATGGCTGCCGCAGCAGCCGGCTCACTCGATGATCATGCGCTGGGTGGCGGTGCGGCCGAAGACTTCGGGGCGGTACATCTCTTCGGCCTTGGCCGGCGGGACGATGAATTCGCCGATGGTGGTGGCGCGGGCCAGGTAGTGCAGGTGGTAGATGCCGGCGGGCAGGCGGTCGGCGAAGTGCAGGGCGCGATCGTCGCGCAGCTCGCGGTGGTTGAAGGACCAGGCCCAGCCCTGCTCGCCGGCGCGCTTGTCCTGCGCCGAGGTGGCGTAGCCCAGGTTGACCAGCTCCAGGCCGGCCGGCAGGGCGTCGTCGACCACGGCGTAGTAGCGCCGGTCGGGCACGATCAGCTCCAGCTCGACGCGCACGGTGGCCCCGGCGCGCACCCGCCAGCCGCGCTCGGCGTCGCCCTGCACGTCGCCGGGATCGTCGACGGCTGCGTAGCGGCGCCGGATGGCGAAGCCCTGCTCGCGGGCGGCCAGGTCCAGATCGCGCGGGGCGTAGCGCAGGCCGATGCGGTAGTAGAGCCGGCCGGGGCCGTCCTTGGCCAGGATCAGGTCGCTCGGGCCGGCGGCCGCCAGGTGCTGCATGGGGATGTGCAGATCCACGCCGTGCTGGCTGTCGTCGGCGAAGGCGGTCTGGCCCAGAAAGCCGCGGCCCAGCCACATGCGGGCGGTCATCTCGGTGGGCCCGGCCTCGTAGCGCGCCTGGTAGCGGCTCAGCGCCACCAGGGCGTAGGCGTCGGCCTGGGTGGTCTCCCAGTGGCCGCGGATGCGCCCGTCCATCAGCGCCCGGGCCAGCTTGGGCACCAGGTCGGCGCCCGGGTCGACCTCCAGGTAGACCATCAGCGCGATGGCGTCGGAGCGCGCCGACGAGTGCATCAGCATGCGCAGCGCCTCGCTGCGGCGCTCGGCGAAGTGCACCCCGGCCGGCGTCTCGACCACCCGGTTGCCCAGCTCGCGCAGCAGCGCGCCCGCCCGCTCGCCGCCGGGCGCGCGGCGGTGGAACACGGCCGCCAGCATGGCCTGGGCGAACAGGTCGAGATCGGCCCGCCGTTCGTACAGCCGCTCGTCGTGCTGCGGGTAGGCCTGATCGCCGCCGGCGGTCAGGGCGTAGAGCGCCTGGGCGGCGGCGTCCAGCCGGTAGCGGCGGCGCCAGGCGTTGTCCGCGTCCACCGCGGTGAAGGCGCTGGACTCGAGCCAGCCCTCCAGAAAGCCGCGCGCCAGCTGCAGGCAGGCGTCGGGCACCTCGAAGCCGGCGGCCCGGCCTTGCTGCAGGGTGAACAGCACGTAGGCGGTCAGGTGCGGCGCCGAGGGATAGCGGCAGACGAAGCTGTTCCAGCCGCCGTCCGGGCACTGGCCGTCGACCAGCCGCTGCACGGCTTGGCGGGCCAGCTTGCCGCGCAGCGCCTCGGTGGCCACATCGGCCAGCCCGAAGCGCTCCAGCACCGGGCCCAGCACGAAGATGGGCAGCGCCCGCGAGGCGGTCTGCTCGCTGCACGCGTAGGGGTACTCCACCAGATGTTCCACCGCGTCGCGCAGCCCGGTCAGCGCGGTCGACGACAGCCCGATGTGCAGCCCGCCGTAGCCGGCCAGGGCGCCGGCGGGCGGCGCCACCGGCTGGGCCAGGCTGGCGCGCGCCGGGTCGGCGGCGTCCAGCTCGCGCGGCAGCATGCCGTAGCTGGCGAAGGCCTCGCTGGTGGCCGGGGTCCAGACGGTCAGGGTCTTTTCCACCGCGTCGCGCGCCCCGTCCATCTCGGCGCTGAAGCGGAAGCGGGCCGGGCCCACGGAATCGGCGCGCACCCGGAAGCGCAGCTCGGCCGAGCGGCCCGGTGCGAGCACCGCGGTCTTGACCGCCGGGGCCTCGCGCCGTGCGCCCTCGACCTCCAGCGCCACGCGCACCAGCCCGCCGACGCCGCCGGCCGCATCGACCAGCACCGCCGCGTCGAAGGCGTCGCCGTAGTTGACGAAGCGCGGCAGGGCCGGGCGCAGCATCAGCGGCTGGCGCACGGTCACCGCCGCCTCGGCCGAGCCGAAGCGCTCGGCCGCGTCCACCGCCACCGCCATGATGCGGAAGGTGGTCAGGTTGTCGGGCAGCTCGAGCTGCACCCGGGCCCGGCCGCCGGCGTCGGCGGTCACCTCGGCCTTCAGCGGCGTGGTCACGAAACGGCTGCGCACCGGCGTCCGTCCGGCGGCGGCGCCGCCGGCTGCGGGCCCGGCCGCGGCCAGCTCGGCCATCGCAGGCGCCCGCCGGCCGCGCTTGGCCGACTTGGCGCCCGGCGCTTCGTCCTCGGGCCGGCTCCACTCGGCCAGCAGCCGTGCCAGGCTGGCCTTGAGCACGGTGCCGGCCGCGCGCGGCGTGTAGAAGAAAGGCAGCGGGTCCGGGGTGGCGAAGTCGGTCAGCGACAGCACCGCCTCGTCCACCGCCACCAGCGCCACCCGGCCGCTGACGGGTGCGCCGGCGGCGTCGCTCAGGGTCAGGTCCACCGCCAGCGTCCGGCCCGGCCGGGCCTGGCGCTTCTCGGGCTCGATGCGCACGCGGATGGCCCTGGACGCCCGCGATACGGCCAGCCGCTTGCGGCCATAGGCCCACAGCGGCGGGCTGCGCTCGGCGCCGCGGTCGCTGCGCTCGGCCAACCCGGCCGCCGCGACGAAGAAGGCCGGCGCCCAGTCGGCGTCGACCGGGATCTGCAGCCGGGCGCTGTGATCGCGCACCGCCAGCAGCTTCCAGCCCAGCAGGCCGTCGCGCGACCAGCTCAGCAGAGCGAAGCCGCGGGCGAAGGGCGCCTGGACGAGCAAGGTGGCCTTTTGGCCGGCCTCGTAGGTCTTGCGATCGGGCAGCAGCCGCAGGGTCTGGGCCTCGGTCTGCTGCTGCGGCCGCCGCCGCCGCTCGGGGCCCATCACCAGCAGCCAGGCGCGGCTCTCGACGCGCGGGCCCTGCTCGGGCTCGGCCACGGCCACCAGCGTGTGCTCGCCGCCGTGTGCGAGCTGCAGCGTGCAGGCGACGGCCCGCCGGCCGGAGCGCACCCGGCAGCGGTCGGCGACCACGGTCTCGGCGCTCCACTCGGTGCTCAGGTGGCCCGCGGCGTCGCGCACCTGCTGCTCGGTCCACTTCTGGCGCCGGGCCTCGAGGCGCAGCGGCACCCCGGCCAGCCGCCGGCCCTCGAGGTCGACCAGCACCAGCTCCACGCGCAGCGGCTCGCCGGCGGTGGTCAGCAGCCGGCCGTTGCGGATGCCCACGTAGCGCTCGGCCGGGTGGGCCAGCGCGCCGGCGCGGCCGGAGGCGGTCTGGCGGTTGCGGTCGGCGACCGTGGCCTCCAGGCTCAGCGCGACCGGATCCAGCCCCTGGGGCAGGGCCAGCGGGTGGCGCACGGCCAGCCGGCCGCGGGCGTCGAGTTGGCCCCGGCCGCCGGCCACCCGGCGGCGCGACGGGAAACGGTGGCGGGGCATGCGCCGGTGGTGGCGGCGCCAGGGCCGCACCAGCGAGCCGAAGTGGAAGCCGGGGTTGTCCGGCGGCCGGAAGCGCGCCTCGCGGGCGTACAGGTTCCAGTCGACCTCGGCGCCGGCCATGGGCGCGCCGTGCAGGTAGTCGCCGCGCACGGTGGCGCCGAGCGCGCCGCCGCGCACGAAGGGCGCGCCGGCCAGCGTCACGTCCACGGTGAACTCGGGCGCCCGGTATTGCTGGGCGTCGACCACCAGCCGGCCGTGGCCGCCCAGGCCCCGGGGCGCATCCACCAGGCGGGTGGCGATGCGGACGCGGCCCAGGTCCACGTCGGCCGGTAGCGCGAGGTCGAAGCTGAAGCGCCCCCAGCGCGAGATGGCGACCTCGCCCTGGCCCAGCTCGCGGTTGCGCGCCGACACCGCGGACCAGCGCAGTGTGTCGATGCCCGCGGGCAGCGGCCCGGGCCGGCCGCTGCGATCGGCGGCCAGCAGCCGGCTGACCCCGAACACGTGCACCGTCTCACCCGGCCGGTAGAGGTCGCGGTCGGCCCACAGGAAGGTGCGGATGGAGGCCGAGCGCTCGAAGCGGCCCCAGTTCAGCCCGGCGTAGCTGCCATCGTCGCCGCGGCCCGTGAGCTGGACGAAGCAGCGGTCCTCGCCCTTGCGCCCCAGCAGCAGCAAGCGGCCCAGCGCTCGCTCGCGCGGGGTGGCCCGCAGTACGGCCAAGCCGTCGGGGCCGGTGCGGGCCCGCTCGCTGGGGCCGGCGGTCGGCTGCAGCGCCAGCTCGACGCCGGCCAGCGGGCGGCCGGACTGGATCGAATGCGCCGCCACCACCAGTCGCCGGCTGTCGGCGCGGGCCAGCAGTCCGATGTCGCTGATCAGCACCAGCCGGGCCCGGTAGGGGTCGCGGCTCAGCCCGGGCGCGCGCAGCACCACCAGGTAGGGCCCGGGGCCGTGGCGCCGCACCACCCGGCGCAGCCCCACGCCGCGGGCGGCGTAGCGGTCGGGCCGCATCCGCACCGGCACGCTGAAGGCCGCCACCCGCTCGTCGGCGATGGCGCCCAGTTCGCGCTCGAAGTGGTCGTAGTCGGCGCGGCCGGCCAGGCGCATACGGTCGCGGATGTCGGCCTCGGCCACCCGGTAGACGGCGACCTCGATGCGCTTCAGGTTGCGCAGCCACAGCGGCAGCTTCAGCCCGGAGTGCAGCCCCAGCAGCACCGGGCTGTCGGGTGCGCCGATGTCCATGCGCGGCGGCAGGTGGACGAAGCGCATCTGGCCCGACCAGCCGCGCTGCAGCCGCTGGCCGTGGGCGTCGGCCACGCCCGGGCGCACCCGGAAGGTGTAGCGCCGGCCGGCCTGGAAGCGGCCTTTGAAGCGGACGCTGGCGTAGGAGACGGCCAGCTCGAGCCCCGGCACCCGGGGGCGCACCGAGAAGAAGCGGGCGGGTTTTTTGACCCGCAGCGGGTGGTTGAACGACAGCTCGACCGCGCCAGCCGGATCGCAGCGTCGCGCGTTCCAGCCCATCTCGTCCGAGCGGCAGTGCAGGCCGGTCACGCGCAAAGGCGAGATGGTGGTAAAGCTCACCTGCTGCGCCTTTTCCAGCGGCAGCGGTCCTTCCAGCGAGGTCAGCCCGGCGGCCACCTGCAGCCGGTAGCGCGTGCCCAGCGCCAGCGGGCGGCGCGGCAGCAAGATCACCCGCCGCCGCTGCTGCGCGCCGCCGGCGTAGCCGGCCAGGCGCCGGTCCTTGGGCCAGTCGGCGCGCGGCACCGCGCGGATGGGCACCTGCCGGCCGCCGGCGGCGGCCAGGCGCACGAAGCGGGCTACGCTGGTCGGGTCGACATCTTGAGCGAAGGTCAGCGCCAGCACCGGCTGGCGCGGCACCTCGCCGCTGTTGTGGCTGGGGGCGAAGTGGATCACCCGTGGCCGCGGGGTGGCGAAGGCGAAGGAGAAGTCCTCGGCCAGGGCCTGGCCGGAGGCGGCCCGGGTGCCGGCCGGTACGGTGGCCTGGAAGCGGGTGGCGTAAGGAATGCGGCCGGCGGGCTCGAAGGCCAGCGTGCGTGCACCCTGCCAGCGGAAGGTGCCGGGAATGGCCGGTGCGATGCGCAGCGGGGTCTCGGATTCCACCTGGTCCAGCTCGCCGACCGCCACCATGGGCTGGTTGAAGGTGACGCTGATGACGTGGGCTTTCTGCTCCACGCCCTCGGGTTGGTGGCGAACCACCCGCAGCGGGATGGCCCGCGGCTGCACCGGCGCCGGCGCCGGTCGCGCCCGCTCGCCGGCCGGCGGCGGGAAGGGCAGCTTGCGCCGCTGGTCGACGCGCTCCGGCGGCCGCGGCCCGGGCTTGATCCAGCGGCCCAGCGCGGAGTCGTCGGCCGCGGCGGCCGCCGGCGGCAGGGCGAGCGCGCCGCAGAGGGCCAGCGCGCCGAGGGCGGTCAGACGGCGAGGGTGGAGAGAGCGTCGCAGCATGGCGCGGGCCCCTTTGGCGGTGGACGTGGCGCCAGTCTACCGGCGCCCGGCGGCGGCCGACAAGCGGGTGTGCGCCGGACCGGGCTCAGAGCACGTGGTGGACGAACAGGGGCACGACCCGTTCGCGGTCGGCCAACAGGTGGTGCAGCGCTTCGAGTTGGCCGTCGACCGTTCGCAGCCAGTCGGCCTGTTCGCAGGCCGCGGCCATGGCCCGTTCGGCGGCGAACTCGTCGCGCAGGTCGAAGGCGTCGCATGCCGCCCAGTCCCAAAGGCGGCGGCCGAAGTGCAGCGACTCGACCAGCACTTCGCGGTCCCGGTCGATCAGGGGCAGCAGGTGATGCAACGGCAGCTTGAAGAGGCTGAAGCGCTCGGCCCACAGCACCCGCGCCAGGCGCTCGCCGTCGCCGCTGCGCGCCGCGCGGATCAACGGCCGCAGCCGGATTAGGCGGTTACCCGCTGGCCGGGAGGCCCTGTCCGTCTGTTCGTCCGTCTGTTCGTCCGTCTGTTCGCCCGGCTGTTCGCTCGGCTGTTCGCCCGGCTGTTCGCCCGGCTGTTCGCTCGGCTGTTCGCTCGGCTGTTCGCTCGGCGACCGGCGGGCGCGGGCCGCGGCCGTCACCAGGGCGAGGTGCCGCTTCATGGCTAGCGACAGCTGCGTGGCGTCCAGCTCGGCCAGCAGGGCCAGCGCCCGCTCGGGCCGGCCGCGGCTCAGGGCCAGCTCGCCGCGCAGGCCGAGCAGCTTGTGCTGCAGCCGCCGCGGGGGTGGCTGCGCGCCGAGCTTTTCGGTCACGGCGTCCAACTCGGCCGCGGCCGCGTCCAGCGCGCCGGCATCGAGCCGGGCGCGGGCCAGCGCCGCGTGCAGCCAGGCCAGGACCATGTCCGCTTGCTCGCCGTCCAGGCCTTCGGCCCGGGCCAGGGCGGCGCGCAGCAGGGCGTGGTCCCAGCCCTGATCCAGCAGCGCGTCCGGCAGCTCGAGCCGGCCGGCCTCGATGGCCAGCAGCGCGGCCATGCGGCCGAATTCGTCGTCGTGCTCCGCGGCCAGCAGGCCGTCGAGCAGCGCCAGGCGCTCGTCGCCGGCGGCCCGGTCGGCGGCCAGCAGGCGGCAGCTGGCGGTGGGAGTGCGGAGCGCCAGCCGCCGCAGGCGCCGCTGCGCTCCGTCGTCGCCGGCACCGGCCGCCAGGGCGGCCGCCAGGCAGTCCAGGCCGTAGCGCTTGGTCGGCTCGGGCGCCTCGCGGCCCTGCCGAGCGTAGATCCGTTCGACCTGCGGTCGGTTCTCGCGCTCCTCGGCGGCCAGTTTTTCGACCATCTCGGCCGCGGTTCGCCAGTCGCCGGCCAGCAGTTGCAGCCGCGCTTCGCTCAGGTTCAGCCAGCCGTCGTCGCGGTACAGCGCGCGGGCCGCGCGGTAGCGGCCCAGGGCGCAGTTGGCCGCGATGGCCTGGGCGCGGGCGTGCTCTTGTTCGCACTCGGCCGCCAGGGCCAACGCGCGCTCGGCCTGACCGTGCTCGACCGCGTCATCGGTGGCGTGGCCGCAGTCGTCCTGGGCCAGGCGCAGCGCGATCAAGCGCTCGAAGCCGCGGGCGGAAGGCGGGCCGTGGTCGCGCTGCGCCCGGGCCAGGCGCCACAGCACGTCGTCGCGCTGGAAGGGCGACAGCGTGGCCCAGAAAGCCTCGTCGCTGCGGGCGCGCGCGGGGTGGCTGCGCTCGATGGGCCCGGCGCGCAAGGTCCGCTGTTCATCGAGCGCCAGCCGGGTGCGCCCCAGCGCGCCGTGGCCCAGCCAGCCCAGCAGCCCCAGCGCCAGCCCGGCTCCCAGGCCCAGGCCCGCCAGCCAGTGCCACGGCCGGCGTTGGCGCCGGACGATCAGCCGCAGCGCAAGCGCCCCGACCAGCCCGCCCAAAAGCATGAACAGCGGCCAGATCAGATGACCGTGGCTTTCGTTCCAGTCGAGCACCGGCTCCATGCGCGACCCCTTGTCCGATCAGTATCGTTTTTCCCTTATCTTCTCGCCCTCGCGGGACCAGAAGATCCACAGGCCGATCGGCTCTCCCGCCCGGTACCGCGCCTCCAGGCGTTTTTGCCCATTGCTGTGGTAGAAGACCCAGGTCCCGTGCCGCTGATCGTCCTTGTACTCTCCGCGCACGGCCTGCTGGTCGTTTTCGAACCAGGTCATGTACCAGCCGTGCTTGACCGGCTCGCCTCCCGGATCGACCCGCGCACAGTACTGCTCGGTCCCCGCCGGGGGCGCTTGGCCGATCTTTTCGGTTCCATCCGGGCAGGCGGGGGTCCGTGTCGACGGAGTCACCGGTGCGGGCTCGCGCTCTTCGGGCTTGCCCGCCTCCGGCTCTTCCGGCGCCGTCGGGCGGGCAGCTTCTTGCTTCTCCGGTTTCTGGCCGAGCTTGGCCGCTGCATCTTCGTCCGCCTCTGCCGGCTTTTCTGGCTCCGCGGGCGGCGTGGGTGCTGCGAGGTAGAAACGGGCAAAAATGCCGGCTCGGGTCGAGAAATTGTCCGCGGCGGGTATCTCATCGCCCCACTTGCTGCGATGCACGTACAACAACCCGACATCCGCGCCCAGGCTGAACTGTTCACTGAAGAAATACTCGACCTGCATCGTCGGCCCAAGGTCGAAATCGACCTTGCCCTGCGATTCGCCGTTGGAAAGCGACCAGTACGTGATACCGACGCCGATGCCGTAGGACAGCGCCAGGTGGCCCTGCCAGGTGGTGCGGAAGCCGCTCAGGCCGAAGCGGACGAGAAACAGATCACCCGTGTCCGTGCCGGAGTATCCAAGCCCGATTTCCGGCTCCAGCTTGAAGCAACGCTGGAACAGCAGGGGGACTCGAACGGAGAGCTTGCCGTTCAGCGAGACATCGACCGGGCTGAACTCCAGCAACTCAGAACTCCATCCGGCACCCACTCCTCCGGTTACATCGGGCAGGCGCAGCGACTCGTAATCATCCGCTGATACCGCCGGTGAAAGCCCCAGCCCGACCACCAGTGCAAGAATCCAAGGCATCGTTCTCATGATCGATCTCCCCGAATGTCTCCACGGAAAAGTGTTTTGTATGGCAGGGGTCATGGTGTCAACAATTATGCAGCCGTGCAAGCCCGACCGGGCACCCTCGGCAACCTCCCGACCGGCAGCGGTCTTGGCGCGGCCCACCGGCCGCCGGCAGAAGACCCCCAGCACCCAGACCGAAAAGCCCTGCACCAGCGCCAGGGTACCGAGTCCCAACCAGCTCACCGCCTTGGAACCACTCATGGTTGCGCTCCGGAGTCGATGCGCTCGGCCCATCAGCTGCGTTTGGTCTCAGCCCGAGCCGGCTAATCGAATATGGTTGCGGCGATGCCGGTCACTTTTTCGAAGTGGGAATCCAGCGTGAGCAGCTCGGCTCCGGTCTCCATGGCTTGGGCTGCAATCCAGATATCGTTGCTGGGAATTGGCGTACCCGCTCGCTTGAGCATGGTGGCGATTCTGCCGAAACGATCGGCGGTGACTCGATCGACCGGCTGCAGGCGCACCGCCGGGTGGTTGAGGAAGCGCTCGAGTTCGGCGAGGTTGCGGTCGAAGCGCGTGCCGTGGCGAAAGCCGAAGAGCAACTCTCCGAGCACGATGGTCGAGAAGACGAGTTCCGACGACATTCGGATCGCCTCGCAGACATCGGGTCGGCCACGCTTGGCCGCCGTGTAGGCACAGGTGTCCAGCAAGCGCTTCACTTCCAGAGTTCCTCGTCGATCCGAGACAGGGATTCGATCGCGGCTTCGAACTCCTCGGCCTGTTCCTGGCTCCACGTTCCCATCAGGTGATCGAGATCGTGGCCGATGCGGTCCTGTTCATCCTGGTGCTGTATCCCGGCGCCTTTTTCCAATAGGCGCAAGGCCACCTTGTTCAAAGAGATGCCTTCCTCGGCCGCCATCTTGCGGATTTTCCGCGCCAGTTCGGGACGCAGCCCGCGGACGGTGACTTGAACGGGATGATCCATTGTTCACCTCACTCTGGATCATTGTATGCTTCATCTGCGTTTCGGTCAATGGGGCGGTAGAGGGGCCTGGATCACGAGGACCCCATCTGCTGGCGTCTGGGGCTGGTACCGTTGCGGGCCGACCCGGCCCGCTGTCAGCGGCGGGGGCAGACATAGATGTCGCCTTCGACCTTGTGCAGCTCGGCGCTGAAGAAGTGGTGGACGAAGTACAGGTTGCCAGCGGCGTCCAGGTTGGGCTCGCCGGCGAAGTTGCCGACCATCTCCTCGGGGCTGGACCAGTCCTGACCCACGCGCACCGAACGCCACACGGCCGGGCCGGTCAGACCCTGCTTGGAGGGGCTGGTGAACCATAGCTCGGAGCCGTCGCGGCTGACGAAGGGCTGCGCCTGGTCGCCGGCGTCGTTGACGACCGGCCCCAGGTTGACCGGCGCGGACCAGCCGTCGGCCTGGCGGCTGGCCCGCCACAGGTCGCGGCCCCCCTGGCCGCCCGCGGCGGCTTCGAGCTGGAACCACATGGTCCGGCCATCGGCCGCCAGGTGCATCTCGCCGAAGTCGTGGTGCTGGTTGATGTGCGTGCCGCAGTTGGACCAGTTGGTCCACAGCCCGTCCAGCCACTCGGCGGTGAAGAGGTCGACTTCGCCGAGGTTGTCCGCCCGCACCGAGCAGAACCACAGCCGCTCGCCGACCACGGTGGGACAGCCGTCCAGCGTCGGCTCGCCGCTCAGCCGCACCCGTTGCGGTACGGACCAGCCGTCGTCACCGATGCGCGAGCGCCAGATGCCGGTCACGCCGTCGGTCAGCTGCTGCTCTGGCGGTGCTTGCGCATCCGGCAGGAAGGTGAAGTAGAAGGCCGAGCCGTCCGGCGCCATGTAGGGCGAGTCCTCGACACCGGCCGTGTTGACCGGCCCCGGCAGTGGGTGGCAGGGCTCGAACTCGTCCGCCGCGTGGAGCAGCGGCGGAAACAGGTCGTCGTCTGGTGTTCGCTTGACGGCATCGGCCGGAATCGCCTCCCCCCGGTGGGGGGCCGGCTCACCGGTCGCCAGTCTCCTCCAATCCTGCCAGACCAGCTTGGCCGTGCCGTCCCGCCGGCGCAGGCCGGTCTCGTCCTCGGCGTCCAGGTCGTGCATCCAGGGCCACATGAAGAAGAACAGATCCAGGCCCTGGCTCCTGGTCAGCCGGCCGCTGCCGGCCCACACCATCGCGGCCTGGGCGGCCTGGCCGCCGAATTCCGGCAGGGCCGGCCAGGCGAACTCGGACAGCCCGAAGGGCTTGGCCTCCATCCCGGCCGCCCGCAAAGGGGCCAGGAAGTAATCGTCCGGCACCTGCGACGGCAGGTTGATGCCGGCCACCGCCCAGGGATATGACGTCAGCACCACCACGTCCAGCTTGTCCGGGTCGAACAGGGCCAGCGCAGCGGCCAGGTCGGCTGTCCGGCGTTCGGCCACGATTTCACGGCTGAAGGTGCAGAACACCAGCGTGTCCGGCGACAGCGCCTTGACCCGGTCATAGGTGTCCTCGTACAGGCTGACGAAGTGGCCGAATCCGTTCGGGTCATCGGCTTGGTCGCCGTGGGCGGCGTACCAGCGGTTGACCTCGTTGCCCAGCGACAGCAAGGCCGGCCGGGCGGTGCGCACCACCTCCACGGCGGCCTGGGTGTAGCGCCGCCGCCATTCCGGATCGGCCAGGCTGGCGTTCGGCAGATCCGGGGGCTTGCTCAGCTCCTCGTCGCTGAGCATGAAGGACAGGTGGATCAGCGGCAGCATGCGGTTGCCCCGGACGTACTCGGTCAGAAAGAGCCGGCCCCAGTCGCCCGCCAGCGCGTCGGCCAGCTCGTAGAACTCGGCCGGTGGGCCCCAGATGGGAACCAGCTCGGCCGCCTGGGCGGCGTCCCGGTGGGCCTGGGCGAAATCCTGACCGCGGGCCGGAATCGGCAGCATCCCCAACATGAAGCCCCGCTCGGGCGTCGCCAGCTCGTCGATCGGGGTGATGGGTTCCGGATCGCCGTCTGGGCCGGCGTCTCCGTCCGTCCCCGCGTCCCAAGCGGCATCGGTTCCACCATCGGTCCGGCCGGAGCCCCCGCTGCAACCAAGGGCCAGCACTGCGGCCAATGCCAGACTCGCTCCCGCGGCCCACAATCGATTACCAGGGTCATCCATGGTCATCACCCGCTTCCCGCAGTTGTCTTCAGTCCAGTCTAGCCGTGAGCTGGTTGCGATGCCACCCGGACTCCCGGTCTTACCGAAGGGTGAGTCGCTCGAACCGCCACTGAGCCCACGGGCCACCGGAAGCTGTGGGTTGTATCAGCAGCGCGATCCCATCTATGATGTAAACGTAACTCCGGGCCGGGGAACGGGCGTCTGGAGGGGTGTGATGAAACGTGAGTTGTGGCTGCCGCTGGCCTTGGTGGGGGTGGGCCTGGCCTTTGCCGCCGTGTGTGTCGGGTTGGCGCTGTGGCGGCGCAACGGTTGGCTGCTGCAGAAGAAGCTGCGCATCGGTGCGTTGCTGCTGGGCCTGTCCGGGGCGGCCACCGGTGTCAGCGGCTGTCCGATCAGCTGCTACGCCGGTCCGGGACAGATGATCACCCTGGCCGGCGAGAAGCCGTACAACACCGCGGTGCTGGATCTGCTCTACGGCAACACCCTGGATGGGCGGATCGAGCACGGCTACTACGATGAGCGCTTCGCCTTCATCTTCATCCTGTCGACGCCGGACGGCGGCGAGTTGCAGCGCGGCGATCTCGTCCCGCTGGACGGGGCCTTCGACGATGACGACGAGGCCTTTCGGCTGACCATCCGGCCCGACGTGGAGCTGGGCCGCTACGGACTGTGCATCTGCCGGGGGCACGCCGAGCGGCTGCCCGACGATACGGGATCCGACTCGGTCGCGACCGAGGCCTGCTTCGATCTGTTGGTGGTCCGCTCCGATCCGCCCGGTGAATGAAGGCCGCCTTGCCCAACCTGCAGCTGGAGCTCACCGCGCGCTGCAACCTGCGCTGCCGCTACTGCTACCTGCCCTACAAGCGCCCGGGCGCCAGGCCGCCGGCCGAGGCCTCCTACCGCCAGCTCAAGCGCGCCCTGAAGCGGGTCTTCGCCCGGGTGGTGCTGGACGGCGTGACCATGACCGGCGGCGAGCCCTTCCTGGCCGACCGCTTCAGCGAGCTGGTGCTGTGGTGCCGGCTGCAGGGCAAGGCGGTCAACATCATCAGCAACGGCAATGCCGCCGGCGCGGCCGACTACGCCGCCCTGGTGGATCTGGGCGTGGACTGGTTCGAGTTTCCGCTGTTGGCCCCGGCGCCCGCGGCCCACGACGCGCTGACCCGGGTGCCCGGTTCCTGGCAGCGGGCCCGCGACTCCATCGCCCAGGTGGTGGCCGCCGGCGGCCGGGTGGCCGGGGTGGTGGTGGCCACCGCCGAGAACCGCGACGGGGTGCCGGCCACCATGGAGCTGCTGGCCGAGCTGGGCGTGGCCCGCATCCTGATCAACCGTTTCAACGTCGGCGGCGCCGGGCTGGCCGAGCGCGAGCGGCTGGAACTCGACCGCGAAGGGTTGCGCGGGCTGTTCGCCGCCGCAGACCGCAGCGCCCGCGGCCTGGACGTGCCGGTCAGCGCCAACGTCTGCACCCCGGCCTGCGCCCTGGACCCGGCCGCCACCCCGGCGCTGGCCCTGTCCTTCTGCACCGCCGCGGCCCGGCGCCGGCCGCTGACCATGAACGCCTGGGGCGAGCTGCGCATGTGCAACCACTCGCCGGTGGTGCTCGGCAACCTGCTGCAGCAGGACCTGGATGCCATCCTGGCCTCCCCGGCGGCCGCCGCCTGGGAACGGCGACCGGCCTTCTGCGCCGAGTGCAGCCGCTGGAACCCCTGCCGCGGCGGCTGCCGGGCGGCCGCGGAGCAGCTCGGCCTGGGCCTGGATCACGAGGATCCCATCTGCCGGCGTCTGGGGCTGGAGCCGTTCAAAAGGTGAACCCTCGCGGCGTCCGGGTGTAAGCCCGCCCCGGGCGGCGCGTTGGTCTGGGTGGAACCCCGGATCACCCGCACACGGGAGGTGCTGCCATGCTGGGTCGGAATCGAAGCCGAGGGATGGGAACCGTTGCGCTGGGTTCGCTGCTGCTGTACGGGCTGGTCGGGCTGGGGGCGCCGGGCTGCGGGCTGCACGGCGGGCGGATGCCGTATGCGCCGGTGGCGCCGGCGGCTCGACCAACGGCGGCGGCAACCTGAAGGATGCCACCATGGAGTCGCTGGCCGACCGCTGAGCGGTGCATCCGCCCTTCGTCCCGGCGCCCGGGCCGTGCTATCGTTGCGGCTGAATCCCCGGCCCGGAGATCGCGATGCCCGGCGTCAGCCCCGTCCCCGACACGCCTCACGGAAAGTCCCGCCCCCTTTACCGCGTGCGCGTCGGCGACCGGCTGGGGCCCGGCCTGGCGCTGCTGATTCTGCTGGCGGCGCCGGCGGCGCCGGCCCAGACCGGTATCGACGCCCAGGAGAACCTGTTCGGCGCCACCAACATCAACGCCGTCACCGGCCACGGCCGGCTGACGGTCGGGGTGTCGCGCGACGGCGACGTGACCGTGTTGAGCTGGCCCGGGCCCAGCTACAGCGACCAGCTGGCCTACCGCAGCTCAAACGACCTGGATGCGCGCAGCCAGCCGCGCTTCGGCGCGCTGGCGGGCGCCGGGGTGGTGCTGGGGCTGGTGCTGGAACGCGCCGGCGGCCAGCGCGAGGTCAGCTGGCTGCGCGATCGGCAGCGCTGGACCATAGCGCAGGACTACGGCCCGGCGGCCGGGCCCAACCCGCACACGCGCTACGCGTCGGCGGCGCTGGGCCTGACGGTGGAGGTGGTCGACGCGGTGGCGCCGGCGGCCGACCTGCTGCTGCGCCGGGTGATCGTGGAGCGCAGCGCCGGCTCGCCGGTCGAGCGCGCCTGGTTGCTGACCTACGCCAACCTCTCGCCGGTGCCGCCCGACTCGCGCCTGCCCGAGCTGCCGCTGGTCGACTGGGCCAAGGACGGGGCCAACGACTTCGCCGCGCTGTGGGACGCGCAGCAGCAGGCCGTGATCCACTTCCACCCCGCGGGCCGGCGCAGCGCAGCCGACCTGTACGACCTGCTGCTGCCGCCGGCGGTCGACTGGGGCCCGCTGGGCGCCCAGCTCGGCCAGGGCCCGCCGGACGCGGCCGGGCTGGCCGCCCTGGTCGAGGGGCTGGACGCGGCCTACGGGGCGGGGGCCTACCTGGCCCTGAGCAGCGTACCGCCGCCCGATCAGCACCAGATCGGCATCGACGCCGCCCCCTTCTGCGAGCAGTTCGACGCGCTGGCGGCCAACATCCAGGCCCTGCCCGAGGTCTTCCCCGGCTTCGAGCCGCCCATCGACCCGGCCGTGGCCGGCGCGCTGGGCTGCGCCGACAGCGGCGCCGACATCGCCGCCGAGCAGGGCTGGATCCACCGGCCGCAGGACGCCCTGGCCGACGCCGCCGACGGCGCGCTGGCGGGCAGCGACCTGGCCGCCGGCGAGGTCAGCGAGGCGCTGCGCACGCCGCTGGCCTTCTCGCCCGCCGGCCGGGCCGAGGCCGCGATGCTGCTGGCCGCCGGCGCCGACCTGGCCGCGGTGCGCGTGGCCCTGGCCACCGGCGCCGACCCGGCCGCGGTGGTCGAGCGGGCCGAACGGACCGTGGCCGACTGGCTGGACGGGCTGACCATCCCGGGCGCGGCGGGCAGCCGGGTGCGGGCGGTGGCCCGGCGCAGCCTGATCAACCTGCGGCTGGGCACGGATGCGGCCAGCGGGGCGGTGGTGGCCTCCATCGCCCGCCAGCCGCCCTACGCCATGGACTGGCCGCGCGACGGGGCTTTTTTCAACGTCATGCTCGACGTCTCCGGCCAGAGCGCGCTGGTCGATCGTCGCATCGCGCTCTACGCCGACTGGCAGCGCGCCCAGCCGGTGGCGCCCAGCGACATCATCGACCCGCCGCCGCCTACCGACCCGGACAGCGGCCGGGCCGAGACCTACCCGGCCGACGCCTGGGAGATGAACTACTACGCCGACGGCATGGTCGGCGGCACTTTCCGCTTCGAGATCGACACCACCGCCTTCGCGGTCTGGACCATGGTGGCCCACGCCGGCTGGGTCGAGCGGCCCGGCGACTACCTGGAGCGCTACTGGCCCCACATCCGCCGCGGCGCCGAACTGCTGGCGCGCTGGCGCGATCCGGTCACCGGCCTGCAGGCCCCGGCCCAGGAGGACGACCAGGCCGCCCACACCCAGACGCTGCACGGGGCCATCGCCGTGTTCGGCGCGCTGGACATCGCCGCCCGGGCGGCCCGGCGGCTGGGCCGCGACGAGACGGCGCTCGGCTGGGAGCAGCGGGCGGTCGAGCTGCGCGACGCCATCCGGACGCACTTCTACGACGCCGACGCCGGCGTCTACTTCATGACCGAGAGCGGCCGGCTGCCCATACAGGCCTCGGGCATGGTGCCCATCGGGCCCACCGCCTGGCTGGTCTGGCCCTTCGCCTTGCACCCCTGGAGCGACGAGCAGATCCAACGCCAGCTGGAGCGCGACTGGGGCATCGTCGAGCCGGTCATCGGGCTGCGCACCGCCGGCGGGCTGTACTTCATGAAGACCACCCTGTCGCTGGCGCTGGCCGGCGACGCCCGCTTCGACGAGCTGCGCGAAAGCCTGCCGGCCACCCTGGCCGCCCAGGCCAGCCCCGGCAGCGATCACTTCGGCGAGGTGATGGTGGTGGTCGAGCGCGACGGTGAGACCTTCGCCGAGCAGCGGGTGTCCACGCCGCACCTGTGGGAGGGCGCCCTGTTCTTCCTGACCGCCGCGGCCGCCGAGGACCCGCAGGCGCTGACCCGCTACGACGCGGTGCTGCCCGCATCGCGGGTGGTCGACTGGCCGCGCCGCGGCGGTGGCTGCGGCTGCGGCCGCGGCGGCGCCGGCTCGCCGGGCGGCTGGCTTTCCGGTTTGCTGCTGCTGGCGCTGCTCGCCCGGCGGCACTTCGCCGCCTGAGCATTCGGGATGGAGATGGCCGGCGTGGAGCCTCGCCGATCGAGGTGGTCGAGCGCTTCCTGGCGCGGCACCTGTGCGCTGGGCACGGGTGCGGGCGTCAGTCCGCGGGCACGAAGCAGATCATGAACGGCGGCAGGCCGGTGTCGATGGGCTCGGCGGTCAGCTGGCGGTCGTCGGCGACCGAGAACACGCGCACGCCGGGCGCGCTGCGGGTGCGGTCGGTCAGCCAGAGCTGGCGGCGGTCGGGGCTCAGCGCTAGGAAGGAGTAGTCGAAGCCGGCGGCTGCCAGCAGGGTGGTCTGGCGCCGGCCGCTGGCCGGGTCGAAGCGCACCAGCTCGGTGTGCTGCTGGCCGCCGGGATCGGCCACCGCGATCACGGCGTAGCCCCGGGTCTCGTCGACCACCAGCGCGTCGACCAGATCGCCGCCCAGCTCGGCCTCGGTCACCGCCAGCCCGGCCGGCCCCGCGGCATCGGGCGCCAGCAGCTCCACCCCGCCGTCCAGCTCGCCGAACAGGCCCACCTCGGGCACGCTGATGGCGTCCAGGGCGGGCACGTGGCGCAGCTGCGCGAAGGGGTTGCTGGCCGTGAGCCGGATCTCGCGCTCGATGCTGCCGCTGGCGCCGTCGAGCACCAGCAGGCTGCTGTAGTCGCCGGGCTCGAAGTCGACCAGCCGCTGCAGCGCCACGTAGACCCGGCCCCCGTGGACCAGGCTGTAAGCCATCTCGGGCACGCCGTCGGCGTCGGCGTAGGCGCTCAGATCGACCGTGCCCAGCTCGGCGCCGGTCAGCGGGTGAACCAGCAGCAGCTCGGGCTCGGCGTAGCGCAGCACGTAGGCCCGATCCAGCGCCACCACCGCGAGGTCCTGCGGGTTGCTGCCGCTGCCGACCCCGTACTCGGCGGCCACCTGCCAGCCCTGCTCCGGATCGAGCACCTCGATGGCGTCGGCGCCCAGCCGCGAGATCATGAAGGGGGTGCGCGTCAGCGGGTCGTAGCGGCAGACCGCGTCCGGATGGAAGACCAGCGGGCTGGTCCAGGCGGACAGCGCCTCCATGTCGACCAGGGCGAAGGAGCCGTCCTGGTAATCGCTGGTGACCACCAGCGCCTGGCCACGGTTCGGCGGCTCGCCGGCGTCGCCAGCGCCCGGACCGCAGCCCGGCGGGCCGGACGCCAGCAAGAGCCCCAACAGAGTGATGGTCGGCCGCATGGTCGCTTTCCTCCAGGTTCAATGTCTCCAGTGCAGCGTGGCCATGGCGGTGCGGCCCGGCAGCGGGAAGGACTCGAAGTCCCGCAGCGGGCGGCGCAGGCCGTTTTCGTCGCGCAGCACGAAGGTGTCGAGCAGGTTTTTGACCTCTACCGTCAGCGACAGGCCGGTGGCCTCGTGCGCCAGCCGCAGCCCGGCGCCGAACAGTAGCCGCGCCAGGGCGTCGCGCTGCAGGTTGGACGGGGTCAGGTAGTTCTGCCCGGCGTAGTCCACGTCGCCCCACAGCTTGACGCCCCAGCTCGCGGTGCGGTGCGCCAGCGCCAGCCGGGCGAAGACCTCGTGCACCGGCCGGCCGGGCAGGCGCTTGCCGCGGTGGTAGGTCGTGTCCGAGCGGTTGACGGCGTGCAGGTAGGTGTAGTTGGCGCTGAGCTGGACCAGGTCCCACAGCTCGGCCCGCAGGCTGGTCTCCAGGCCCAGGATCTCGGCCGCGGCCACGTTTTCGCTGCGCACGGTGGACTGCGAGTTCTGCACCTGCACGATCAGGTCGTCGGTCCAGCTGCCGAACCAGACCAGCTCCAGCCGCAGCAGATCCAGCGGGCCGCGGTCGGCCAGCAGCCAGATGATGCCCGCATCGGCGTTGTAGCCTTCCTCGGGGCGCAGCTCGGGGTTGCCGACCACCGAGCCGCGGTCGCCGAAAAGCTCGGCCAGATCCGGGGTGCGCACGAAGCGGCCGCCGTTGGCCTGCAGGCTCAGCCCGGGCCGGATCTCCCAGCGCAGGCCCAGCGCCGCCTGCCACAAAAAATCGTCGCTGGTGGTGGGCTCCAGCTCGCCCAGGCCGCCGGGCAGAAAACCGCCGCCGAAGTTCCCGTGCAGGTACTCCAGCCGCAGCCGCGGCACGACGAACAGCTGCTCGATGGCGTTCCATTCGTGCTGGGCGGCCAGGGCCAGGCGCAGCCGCTGCTTGGCCGCGTCGTCGCGATGGTGGACCTTCTCGCGGTGGGTGAATCGCTCCCAGCGGCCCTCGAGCCGCACCGCGCTCAGATGATCCGCGGCCGGCAGCGCCTGCAGCACCCCGCCCAGGGTCAGCGCGTGGGTGGAGGCCAGGGTGTGCTGGCGGCTCAGGCCCAGCTCGCCGTGGGCGCCGAAGGTGTCCTCGAATTCGTCGTGCAGGTAGAGCCAGGAGCCGTCCAGGGCGAGCTGCAGCGACTCGCCGAAGGAGCGCCTGGCCCGGACGGAAAGCGTATTGCGGGCGGTGGCCAGCCGGGTGTGTTCCGTGGGCAGGGAGTCGATGCCGGCCACGCCCTGGTCCTTGACGTGGAAGTCCTCGGCCAGCGTCAGCCGCCAGGCTCCGGCGCTGGCGTCCAGCTTGAGCAGGGCGCCCAGGGCCCGATGGTCGTTGTTGCGCCGCGGCTGGATGCGGTCGTCGTCCGGCTCGTAGCGGGTGCCGTTGCGGTTGAGGTAGTCGAAGTCGCCGTCGGCGCGCTCCAGCGTCAGGGTGCCCAGGATGCGGGCCTCGGCCCAGGGCAGGGCATCAGCGTGGAAGGCGTACAGCCGGGCGGCGCCGAAGGAGCCGACGCTGGCGGCCAGTTCGGTGCGCCCTTGGTCGAAATCGCGGGTGCGCAGCTGGATGGCGCCGCCGATGCCGGCGGTGCCCAGCATGATGGGGGTGAAGCCGCGGTAGACGTCGATGGCCGCCAGCGTATCCAGCGCCAGGTCGCCCAGGTCGACGGTGGCGAAGCCGCCGCCGTTGAGCAGTACGCCGTCGAGGTAGACCGGCACCTGGTTGGGGGTCGAGCCGCGGATCGAGGCGGCGCCGTAAGAGCCCAGGCCGCCGAGCTGGCGCACCTGCACCCCGACCGCATCGCTGAGCACCTCGTTGACGCTCTCGACCCGGGTGCTGTCCTGCGCGACCTCCAGCGTCTGGCCGAAGGCGGTGGTCTGCTGGCCGGCTTCGGGGCGCGCGGCCTGGATGACCACCGTCTCCAGGTCGAAGTTTTCCAGGGCGCGGCGCTCCTCGTCCGTCAGGCCCTCCAGCCCGTCGCGTTCCGCGTCGTCTTCCCGGACGCGCTCGGCGTCTCGCTCCCCCGCGTCGCGTTGCTGCTGCGCGCCACCTTCGCCTTCCTGCCCATCGGTCTCGGCGCCCCGGGCGGCGGCCGCCAGGCACAGCGCGACCAGGCCGCCGAGCAGGGCGGCGCGCCGCAGGATTGCCTGAGCGGGTGGGGCCATGGCGCCGGTGTCGCTCAATCCTGCCCGGCGTGGAGCACCGCGATGGCGTCCAGATCGAAGCCGGCGCTGTCGGCCGTCGGGTAGGGGTCGTAGATGGGCTGGCCGAAGGAGTCGTGCTGGCTGCCGTCGCCCACCACGTCCAGGATGCGCACCCGGCGTATCTGCTGCAGGTCCACCAGGCCCTGGCGCACCGCGGGGGCGTCGGCGAAGACCGCCAGGTCGAAGGGCGTGCCGAAGCCCTGGCGGTACTTGCCAGCCAGCGCGCCGACCAATCGGGTGTCCAGCTTGTCGAAGGCTCCCAGCGGCTGCTGGCCCAGGAACGCATGGGCGAAACGCAGGTAGTGCTCGCCGTCGGAGCTGACCTCGACCACGCCCAGCTCCAAGAAATCATCGCTGAAGCCGTTTTCGAACACGGCCAGATCGGGCCCGGGGCCGTCGGCGATGGGCGGATCGAAGCCCAGCACGATGGAGCCGCCGCGGCCGAGGCTGACGATCGCGGTCGAATTGCCCTCGGCCGGGCCCAGCGCCTGGTCGCTGTCGCGCCACGGCTCGTTCACGTCGGCGCCGAAGTCCACCTGCTCGACCGAGCCGGCCCAGCCGACGATGGCCGGGTCGTCGGCGGCCACGGCCCGGCTGCCGGGCTGGCCCGCCGGCGGCGGATAGGCCGGGCGCACCTCGTAGCTGTGGGCGAACACCTCGGCGCCGGCGCAGCCCGCAGCGGCCAGCCGGGCGAAGGCGCGCACGGTGGTCGGTTCGGCGACCGCGGGCAGGACCAGGTGGTCACCGGCCGTCCAGGCTTCCGGGGCCTCGGCCTGCGGGTCGGTGCTGGTGCCGACCTCCATGGGCATGCCGTCGGCGGCGCTGAACAGCAGCTCGGCGCCGGCGTGGATGACGTCCATCCGCGGCGCCTGCGGTGCAGCGCAGGGGTCGTGGCCGTCGGGCCCGCCGGCCGGAGCCGCGCCGCAGCCGAGGCACAGGCCGGTGCAGATCAGCAGCAGCGTCGGGGATCGCGGAATCGAAGGCCTTGGCATCGGAGTTCTCCCTCCGCGGAGAGAATGGTTCCGTCGTGCTGCGGCAGGTCTTCCGGCTCGCGAGTCGTCCTACTCCCGGCGCCTTCCCGCGCCCGATCGTCGGCTTGGGCGCAGTGGCATGGAGGCCGGTTTCGTCGTCGCTTACGGCGGCGGGACCGCGTCGGCTTCGCACCGACTTCCCTGGACCGCAGCTGCTGTGAGGAACTTAGCAGAGCCAGCAGTCGCGGGCAAGGGTCGTTCGTCGATGAGCGCGGATCACTCTTGAGGTTCACATCGAACGAGGCAATAATAAACAATGGGTTCTCCGCTTGAGGAGTCAAGTCATGGACAGGTCAGCTGCATGAATCCAGGGCGCTGAGAGTTGATGCTTGGTGATGAGCCCAACGGTCTTCAGGCAGGATGGCTACCGGTTTTTCTTTTTTTCCAGGGAGGAGACACGGAAGCACGTCCATGTGATTTCCGGAGAGGGAGAAGCAAAATTCTGGTTGGAACCGGAGATTCAGCTGGCGAGAAACCACCGTCTGAAACGCCGGCAGTTGAAGGCGATCGAGACGATTATCGAGGTAAGGTATGATGAACTCATCGACGCCTGGCACGAGTTCTTCAATCGTTGAGGTCACGCATATTTCGGCTCACGGGATCTGGTTGCTGGCCCACGACCGGGAATTGTTCATGCCTTACGAAGACTTCCCCTGGTTCGTCGATCAACCGGTCAAGGCGATTCTGAACGTCGAGGAGCCATCTCCAGGCCATTTCCACTGGCCTGACATCGATGTTGATTTGACCGAAGAGATCATCGAGCATCCGGAGCGGTTCCCAAACCAGGCACGCTCCAGCTAGGCCCCCGACCGGGTCTTGCCCCACTGAAAACCTGGATCCTGAATCCGGGCTTGCTTTTGAAGTCGGGATCGGTATGATTCCGGGCGAGCCGAGCGCGGTTCGAGGGAAGTCGGTGCGAAGCCGACGCGGTCCCGCCGCCGTAAGCGACGACGAAACCGGCAAACGGCCACTGCACACCGCTCAGCCAGCGGGTGTGGGAAGGCGCCGGGAGTAGGACGACTCGCGAGCCGGAAGACCTCACGCGCTCGGACCAGCGAATCTCTTCGCGGAAGGAGAGCTGGTGGCCGAGCAAACACCTCCCGAGTTCGGATCCCCCCAGCGACTCCCCCAACCCCACAGGAGGAGTGAAACATGAAGTCCACCCACGGCAAGTCCCTGGTCCTGTTCTCCGCGCTGCTGCTGTCGGCGTCGCTGCTCGGCGGCTGCGGCGGCGGCGACGATGATCCCTGCCAGGACGTCGACTGCGGTGCCCACGGCAGCTGTGACGCCGACAGCGGCGCCTGCGTTTGCGACACCGGCTACAGCGGCGCCGCCTGCACCGAGTGCGCCGTCGGCTACCACGCGGAGGGCGACGCCTGTGTGGCCGACGAGTGCGCGGCCGACGGCGACTGCGACGACGGGCAGGCCTGCAACGGGGCCGAGAGCTGCGTCGGCGGAAGCTGCCAGGCGGGCACGCCGGTCGACTGCGGCGATAACGCCAGCTGCCAGGAGCCGGACGGAGACTGCGTCTGCGACCCGGGCTTCTACCCCGAGGGCGACGGCTGCGTAGCCGGGCTGGAGATCATCGGCGCCTGGGTCGACGACTGGGGCACCAGCCACGACATCGCCCAGGATAGCTGGACCATGGGCGACGATCTGTTCCACATCAGCCAGCTCGACAACCAGGCCGACTACTTGGTGGCGCAGAACGACGCGGCCAACGCGTACAACCCGGAGCTGTGGAGCCGCTTCGACTGGACCTGGCACGAGGGCGAGCTGTACTACTGCCAGATCGCCTACGACGCGGCCGACGAGGCCAGCGCGGCCGGCAACGAGGACGCCGACCGGGCCGACCTGGACGCCGGCTGCGCCGGCTTTTCCTGGTCGCGGCTGAGCGAGCGGCTGGAGATCATCGGCGCCTGGGTCGACGACTGGGGCACCAGCCACGACATCGCCCAGGATAGCTGGACCATGGGCGACGATCTGTTCCACATCAGCCAGCTCGACAACCAGGCCGACTACTTGGTGGCGCAGAACGACGCGGCCAACGCGTACAACCCGGAGCTGTGGAGCCGCTTCGACTGGACCTGGCACGAGGGCGAGCTGTACTACTGCCAGATCGCCTACGACGCGGCCGACGAGGCCAGCGCGGCCGGCAACGAGGACGCCGACCGGGCCGACCTGGACGCCGGCTGCGCCGGCTTTTCCTGGTCGCGGCTGACGCCCAGCTGATCCGGATCGGGTGAACGCGGCTTCGGCGGGGGCGCATCTACTGGCAAGGGACCAGACCGCGGGCAGCGTAGTGGCAGCCCGTGCAGGCGTGGACTTCGCTGAACCCGTGCTCGGCGCCGTGGCAGCCGATGCAGTCCTCCGAGCGCCGGTGGCTGCGGAGCGCGGCCGCCGGATCGCAGGCGCCGTTGCCGCCGTGGCAAGCAGCACAGTCGGCGATGGCAGCGGTACCGTGACCGTCCACCGGCAGCTGGTGGCAGGCGGTACAATCCGTCTGCTGCCAGCCTTCATGCGTCTGATCCAGCACCGGGGTGGTGGGCATCTGATCGTCCCCGGACCATGCTCACCTCATGCGTTCATTGCCCGGCGCCGGACGGCCAGCAGCAGACCGGGCAGCAGCAACAGTGCCGATGCCGATCCACCGCTGGTCGAGCAGCCGCCGTCCTTCGGTTCGTCGTCGGACGCCCCTCCGTCCTCGGCTTCATCGTCATCGGCAGCGGCGTCTCCATCGCCGTCGGCTGCGCCCCCATCATCGACACCGGCGTCCTGGTCGGCCTCGCGGTAGCAATCGGGCGGGTCGGCCAGGTAGGCGTCCAGGAAGGCGTGCAGCTCGTCGACGGGGGCCAGCGGCAGGTTCCACCACTCGCCACCGGGGGCGAACCAGCCCCAGTCGTGGGCCCGGATCACCTTGCCGTCGCAGTCGATCACGAAGCCGGCGTAGAATCCGGCGCCGCGGTAGCTGGAGCGGATGGCGTCGTCGGGCTGATCCGGGTGGCCGACGTAGTCGATCATCATCGGGATGGTGTAGTCCGGCTCCGGATCGGTCTTCAGCCAGCGGGCCCGCTGGGCCCGCTGCTCCATGGTCTCGGTGATGTCGTAGGGGTGCTCCCAGCCCAGATCGGTCGACTCGTAGCCCTCTCGAAACGGATGCTCCTCGGGATGGGCCTCGCGGCCGTAGACCCAGACGAAGTTCACCCGACCCGCGTACTCTCGATAGCTTGCTTCCAGGACCTGGAAGTTGAGGTACGAGGGCTGTCAACTGGCCGAGCCGATGGCCAACACCAGCGGCCGGCCGTCGATCATGTCGGCCATGTCCACCGGCTGCAGGTTCTCGTCGATGCTCCGATACAGGGGCGCATCGTCCCCGGTCCAGACCTGGGCGCTGGCCGGCGCCCCGGCCAGCAGCAGCGGCAGGGACAGGGCCAGGGTACTCGTGCCCATCGTTCGCGGGTGCATGGCGTCCTCCTCATCCCCCGTGGATGGTGGTTCACCTTGCCGGCCACGGTGCTGCTGCCGGCAAGAGAGTTCAATCTTAGCACACACAGGATGGAATTTGTCTGCAAATGGGCTTCGACCGCCGCGCACAGGTCAACCGCCGCCGCATGGTGGACGCCCGGTGCCGCAACTAGGCGGGCTGCTGCTCCCAGTCGCCGAGCTTGGCCGACAGCTCGTCGAACAGCTCGCCCAGCTTGGGGTTGACGCTCTTCATGTGCTCGAGCTGGCCCAGCGCCTGCTGGATGTGGCCGGCCGGCAGGTGGCAGATGGCCTGCTGCAGGTAGCGGAACACGGTGTCGGCCGCCGGCGGCTCGCCGCCCATCAGCGCCGGCGACAGGGCCAGATTGATGGCGGTCATGGCCAGCAGGCTGTCGTCTTGCAGGCTGGCCTTGACCGCGGCGAAGCTGGACAGCAGGGCCTCGACCTGGGGGTCCTCGGCCGAGACCGAGACCCGGCCGCCGCAGAAGGGGCACTGGCCGCCCTCGATGGTGGTCGAGTCGATGGGCGCGCCGCAGTTGGCGCAGGTGGTGTCGGCGCCGGCCTCGGTGGCGCCCAGCAGCTCGACCTGTATGGTGCGCATGGCGTCGGCCGGGATCATGGTGCCCAGGCCCGTGAGCGCGGTGCGCACCGTGTCGCGGGCCGACTCCGCCGGATCGGGCCGATCCATCTGCTGCGGGTAGTCGGGGTGGTCGAACAGCAGCCGGTTGCACTCGATGCGCGCATCCAGGTAGGCCCGGGCCGTCTCCACCGGGTCGGCCCCGGAGTACAGGCCGGACAGGGTGTCGGCGGCCCGCTTCTCGGCGGCGCTGAGCTCGGGGTCGAAGTTGCACAGCTCGGCCACCGCGATGGTCTCCTTGATCCAGCCGCGCAGCGCCTGGCCCGCGCGTCTGTCCTCCGGGATGAAGCTCGGGTCGACCAGCGGCTGCAGCGCGTAGAACTCCTCGGCCGTCGCCCGCCAGGCCCCGCGGTCGCCGGCTTCCTTGGTCTGCTGCATCTGCTCGGCCAGCGCGGTCCAGCGCTGCTCGGTCTTGGTCGGGTTGAGCGCGCGGCGCAGCGCTTCGCGGGTGCGCTGCTCCACGGTCTCGGGCTCGAAGAACTGATCGGTCTCGATGGTGACGTAGGCGCCGCAGAAGTCGCACAGCACCACGATGGCGTCGTCCAGCGCGTCCTTGGGCGCACCGCACTTCTTGCACTTGATCTGGCGGGTCAGCATCCGAGTGGCCTCCTGTGCCCCGTTCGTGTCGATCGGTTTGAATGCCAGCCAGTGTACCCGCCGCCACCGTTGAAGGGAAGCGCCAAACGCCGGCAACATCCACTGCCAGGGTGCCCAACCGGCGCCCCATCGCCTTCCCATCGCGGCTCGGTGGTTTCCAACCGTCTCCGCCTTTCGGGGGCCGCACCCAAGGGCACGGCAAAAAGCGCCGCCGCAACCAAAAAGGACGGGCCGCGTTGGAGTTGATGCATCGTTGTCGATCCTCTCCACTTCTACGCAAGTTGCGGAGAAGGCACGGTCAGAGACTCTAAGCTTTTTCCGAGTCTTCGCTCGGAAAAAGTTGCCCGCCTACCGTGTTGGTCTTCTGGCGTCCCAAAGTGGCTACATGAGCTGGGAAGGCGAGTTGCTCGACATCCAGTGCCGGTAGCGGGAAAGCTGCGCTCAATCGGATGCCGGCAGCAGCAGTTCGACCCCGGCGCCGCCGGATGGGCGGTTGTATAGCCGGATCGAGCCGCCGAGCTGCTCTGCGAGGCGCTGCACGATGGCCAGGCCCAGGCCGGTACCACCCTCGGTGCGGGAGTAGAAGGGCTGGGTGGCTCGAGCCAGATCCCGGGCCGAAAAACCACCCCCGGCGTCGTGAACGCGAAAGCGCACCCAGAATTGTGATTCCAGCTTCTGCAGTGCCACCAGGACTGCAACACTCGATCCAGTTTCACTATGTTGCAGTGCGTTTTGCAACAGGTTGCGCAACACCATGGCCAGTGTGTGGCTCCCAGTTGCCACTTTGCCGCCGGCGGCCGCGAGGTGCACCTCGATCTCGATGTCGCGCTCCTCGGCAAGCTCGCGCAAGCCGTCCACCGCCTCCTGGACGGCACCGGCGGGGGAGGTCGTCTCGTCAGCGGGTTGTAGCGGGCGAGCATAGGTCAGCAGATCGTCGACCAGCCGCTCTAGCTGGCGGGTCGAACTCTGCAGGTGCTCGCAAAAGGGACGGGCTCCCGGCACCTCACCGAAACGCTCGACGAAGCTGTCGATCAGGGCGGCGAGTGCCTGCAGCGGGTTGCGCAGTTCGTGGGCCAGCCCGGCCACGAACAGCATGAAGGCCGAGCGGGACCCGGTGTCGCTTTGTACGGGCGCGCGCTCGGCGTTTCGCTCGCGGTCCACGCCGACGAGGGCCAGCGGCCGGCCGCGGTCGTCGCTGACCAGCGAGATGCGGGTCTCGGCCACAAATGTCGAGCCGTCCTTGCGCCGTTGGACATAGCTGCCCGACCAGTGGCCGCGGTCGAGCACCTGCTGCATGCGGTCCCGCTCGGCCGCGGTCTGCTCGGGCGCCACGATGAAGGTGATATCGCGGCCGAGGGCTTCTTCGGCCCGGTAGTCGTAGAGCCTCTCTGCCCCGGCGTTCCAGTAGATCACCTTGCCCTCGAGATCGGTGGCCACCACCGAGTCCTGCATGGCAGCCAGCATGCGTTGGGCGAAGTGCCGCTGGTCCCCTGGTTGTCGAATCCGGTCCCGCGCTTCATCCCGATCGACCGCGTTTGCGTCGCCGGAGCCCCTGGCAAAGTAGCCCGAGACCAGCAATTGGCGCATCAGATGCCGCTGCAGATTCAGCCACATCGAAAGCCTCATCTCCTTCCGGATTCCATGTCACGGGTCCTGGTTGACCCACGTACAACTGCAACCTGTTTTGGTTGTGTTCTCCATTTTAGCTATAATACCAGGAAACAGGCTTATTCTCAACTGCTCAAGGGGTTGAACGAGTAGCCCGGGCGGAGTGCAGCGCTTGGCGGGTGTTTTGCATGCATTCCGGTTTAGAACATTCGTATGGAGGCTCCACATCATATCAGCGAATCGCACCATCAGCTGCAGTGCTGCCGTCTCGTGGCGGGGATCGCCCGAGATTGACTCGAGATTGATGTAATATACAGTAATATAGGGGTTTTTGCTGCATTTGAGGGGGCGCCGGTCTAGAATGGACCCTCGGATGGCGGACAGATGAGCGATAAATCGGATGATCTCCAGACCAGGGCGAAAGTCCTGCTGGTGGAGGACAACGCAGCGCTGCGTTTCGCCGTGCGGGACAAGCTTGAGCGGCTGGACTACCAGGTCTTCGAGGCCGCCGGTGGCGAGCAGGCTGAGCGCTGCGTGCGGGATGTGCAGCCCCATCTGGTGCTACTCGACTACCGCCTGCCGGACTGTGATGGTCTGGATCTGCTGGTGCGGCTCAAGGCGATCGACGACCAGTTGGCCGTGGTGGTGCTGACCGCCCACGGCTCGCCGGATCTGGCCAGCCGCGCCGCGCGGGCCGGCGCCGACCACTTTTTGACCAAGCCGGTCGACCTGGCCGCGCTGGAGATCGTCATCCGGCAGGTGGTCGAGCACCAGCGCAGCCAGCGCAGCGCCCGGGCCGGCAAGGTGCTGGCCGATCGGCGCGAACTCGATCCCTTCGTCGGCGAGTCCGAACTCGTTCGCCAGCTCGAACAACGCGCCCGGCGGGTGGCGGACGCCGATGTGACCGTGCTGCTGCAGGGCGAGACTGGAGTGGGCAAGGGGGTGCTGGCCAGCTGGATTCACCGCAACAGCCCGCGCACCACCGAGCCCTTCGTCGACCTGGGTTGCGCCGGGCTGACGCCCGAGCTGCTGGAATCCGAGCTGTTCGGCTACCAACGCGGCGCCTTCACCGGCGCGGCCCGCGACAAGCCGGGCTTGCTCGAGATCGCCAACCGGGGAACGGTGTTTCTGGATGAGATCGGCGACGTCGATGCCCGGGTGCAGCCGCGGCTGCTCAAGGTGATCGAGGAGCGCCGCTTTCGCCGACTGGGCGGGGTGAAGGATCGCCTGCTGGACATTCGCATCGTTGCCGCCACCCACCAGGATCTCGAGCGCCTGGTCGTCCGGGGTCGCTTTCGCGAAGACCTGTTCTTCCGCCTCAGCGTTTTTCCCTTGCTGGTGCCGCCGCTGCGCGAGCGGGTCGCGGACATCCCGCGGTTGACGGAGCAGCTGCTGTACCAGGTGGCTGGCGAGATCGGCCGCTTAGAAGAGCTGCGGCTGACGCTGGCCGCGGTGCAGTTGCTGCAGGCCCACCCCTGGCCCGGCAATATCCGCGAGCTGCGCAACCTTCTCGAGCGGGTGGTGCTGCTGGCCGATGGCCCGATCATCAACGCCCGCGATCTGCAGGCCGCGCTGGCCCGGCCTGGAGGGCGCCCCGCTCCGGACCGGGACCGGCCGCTGGCCGAGGTGGAGCGGGACCACATCGAGGCCGTGCTGCGCCGGGCCGAAGGCCACGTCGAGACCGCCGCCCGGCGGTTGGGCATCTCGCGCAGCTCGCTGTATCAGAAGATCAGGAAGTTCCAGCTGAAGATCGAGCGGCCCGGTTCCGGCTCCCGCTGAGCTGGGGTTCCCCCTGGAGACTCCAGTGAAGGCAGGGGATCACTTCTCGTGGAGTTCGACCACAAGAGTGGTGTCTCCCTCGGACCCGCCCTCGGTGGGGTGCAGCTCGACCACCTTGGCCCGTTTGCCCAGGTTGCGCTCGGCCAGGGCGACGGTCAGCGCCGCGAACGGACAGCCGAAGGGCTCGATGTTTTCCTTCTTCAAATCCTGGGTCAGCTGGAAGAACGAGCATCCCCGGATGCTGGCGGTCAGCTTGCCATCGGCCAGCTGGAAGGTGATGTCGTCGCACAGACCGGTGTTCTTGACCGTCTCGCCCAGCTTCGCCTGCAGCTTGCCGATGTCGTCCACACAGGAGAAGTCCACCCCGAGCTTGCCGAACTCTGTCAGGATGTCGGGTGCGGCCTGGCGCATGATAGCCGGCGCGCTGGCGCCGGCCAGCTTGTCCAGGGCCTTGTAGACTCCGTAAAGGATGGCTTCGACCGCCTTGACGTCTACCTTTTCCGGCATATCGTACTCCTCTTCGGTCCCGGGTCGGCGCCGCTCAGAGCACGCGCTCGAGTTCACCGATGCCCTTCTTGACGTTGTGGCGGATCATGCCCAGGTTGGACTCCGCCGTTGCCACCACACCGAGCACTGCGTCGCGGCCGACCGGCGCGGCGATGATCACGCCGCCGTCGAACTCGGCCATGACCTCGAACAAGCCACCCTGCTCGGTGTCACGCCCCATGGCCTCGATGGCGCCGATGGCCGTGGAGATGACCGCTCCGACCGCGTCCGCATCCATGTCGCCGACGTGCTCGATTACGAAGCCATCGCGGCCGACCACAAGCGATTCGTGCACCCCGTCGGTGGTGTTCATTTCCCGCAGCAAAGACTGGGCCCTGGTCGCCATGCACTGCCTCCTTTCGCGTGGATCGTTTCTGTCGGCTGCAACCGCTTTGCCGATTTGGTTGCAATCGGTACGCCTTTCAAAAAAAGGTCCCGCTGCTGGAATGTTTGCGTTGTCCGAAGAAAACAAATGGTTTTTTTTGGAGCTGGACGCGCGCAATGGGCAGCCGGGGTGGGCGGGCGCCGGCCGGCGCGTGGAATGCACGCTCCGGCGGCCGGCAGCGACCCACGTCCACCCGGCGCGGTCGCGCCCACGCGTGGTCTTCACACTGCGGCGGATCGATTATGGGTGAGGTTCACGCTCGGCCACGACCGGGATCGGGGATCCCTGCCAACAGCAGGGGCAATTCGATGGTGCTAGCTGGTCGCGTTGGGCAGCAGCACGCGGAACCGGGTGCCGCGGCCGGGTACGCTGTCGATGGTCAATGCGCCGGCATGGCGCTGCAGCACCAGCCGGGCCAGCGGCAGGCCCATGCCGCGATCGGTGGCCTTGGTCGAGAAGAAGGGCTCGAAGACCCGCTGCCGGGTGGCGTCGTCCATGCCGCAACCGTCGTCCGTGATCTCGACGCAGGCGTGCATGCCGGAGCGCATGCCCCAGTGGACGAGCCCCTCGGTCTGCCGCGTATTGCGCACCAGCACCGTCTTGGTGCTGACCCGGATCCGGCCGCCGTCCGGCCCGACGGCCTCGACCGCGTTGCCGATCAGGTTGGCGAAGAGCTGGCGCAGCTCGATGGTGTCGCCCTCGACCGGCAAGGGGTCGGCGGCCATCTCGGTCTCGATGGCGACGCTGGGAGACAGGCTGCAGCGGCTCATGGCCACCGCTTCGGCCACCAGACTGCGCAGTTCGACCACCCGCACGCTCTGATCGGGCCGGCGACCGAGGGCCAGCAGGTAGCGCGACAGCTCGGATGCCCGCTGCGCCAGGGCCTCGATGCGGGCCGCCCGCTCGCGCAGGCGCTGGTCCGGTTCGATCTCGCGCAGCAGCAGATCGAGGTTGCCCAAGATGCCGAACATCAGGTTGTTGATGTCATGGGCGATACCGCGGGCCAGCATCCCCTTGCCTTCGCCGAGTTTCTGGCGCTCCGCTGCGGCGGTCCCGTTGGCCGCAATGGGCTCGTTCGTGCCTGGCGGGCCGGGATGCTTCATCCGCTTTCTCCGGAACCGCTCGTGGCCGAGCGGGGTTGGGACCGGTTGGCGGCCAACATGTCGGCCATGGTCTCGGCGGCGCTCTCCAGCCGGTACTTGGCCATACCCAGGTTGCCTTCCGGATCCAGCAGCAGGGCCACCAGGGTCCAGCGATGGGCGTCGAGCCAGCGCGACAGCAGCATGCCCTGGCGGCACTCCAGCAGCAGTAGCCGCACCCCACCTAGCGCGCTGGGCTCGACCGCTCGCTCGGAGTCCTCGAGCACCGTCACCATGGACACGCCCAGCACGGTCAGGTCGGCCCGGCCGTCGGGCTGCCGGCCGGCCAGGATCTCCCCGTCGGCCGAGATGACGGCGGCTGCACGACAGCCCGCAACAGCGAGCAGGTCGTCGAGCAACCGCTCGCAGCGAGCGGAGTCCAGTACGGGCCGTCCGGATCGATGCTCTTGCCGCTCGGCTTCGTCGTTCTGCCGGTTCAGCCGCGTATCCATGATCTCCTCCAGCGAAAACGTGAGTTCCTCGTCCTCGACCACCGGTCCCCGGCCGTCGATGACCTCGAGCTCGCCTTGCCGGGCGAAGCCGGCCAGGGCCATGCGGGTGTGTAGCAGCAGGCAGCGGCGCAGCACCGGTCGCTTGATGTAGCCCGACTCTTCGAGCAGCGCGCCGAGCTTGCGCCGGCCCTGGCAGGCGGCGTACTGCCGGCCGACGTCTTCCAGCTGGGCCTGGTTGACCTTGCCCAGCCGGCGCAGGTAGGCGCCCAGCGTCTCGGTCTGCTGGCGACAGACGGCCCAGGCGATCCGGCCACGGTGCAGCACAACGCAACCCAGGGGGTGTCCGCTGGCACGGATGGTCAGCTGGGCGCTGCGCTCGCCGCTGGCGTGATCGGTCAGGCTGTCGCGCAGCGCGGCTGGCAAGTGTATCGTGGCAACCATGCCGCCTCCTCGAACCCGGCGCGCCTCGCCCTCAGGCCGACTCCGCCAGCGGGTTGCCATAGCTCATCAAACTGTCGAGGTGATCGAGCCGGGACAGCCCGGCCGGTATATCGGTCAACAGGTTGTGCTGCAGCTGCAGCTCCTCGAGCTCGCGCAGCCGCTCCCAGTCGTCCGGCAACCGGCGCAGCCGGTTGGAACTCAGATCGAGGTGCTGCAGCTCGGCCAGCCCGGTCATACCGGCCGGCAGATCGGCGAGGCGGTTGTCGCGCACCACCAGCCAACGCAGCCGCCGCAGCTCGCCGATGCAGTCCGGCAGCTCGCCCAGGGCATTGCAGTCCAGCCAGAGCTGTTCCAGAAGGTGCAGGCGGCCGATGGCTGCGGGCAGCCGATCGAGTCGGTTGTGGGCCAGGTCCAGGCATTCCAGCCGCGTCAGCTCGCCCAGCCAATCGGGTAGTCGGCCGATGGAATTGCCCCGCAGCGACAGGATGCGCAGCGAGTGCAGGTGGCGCAGCACCGGCGGCAGGCTGCGGAAGCGGTTGAAGTGCGCCGATAAGCGCCGCAATTGCCCGGCCGCCTGCAACGAGTCCGGTAGGGCGCCGATGTGGTTGTTGTTGATCAACAGCTCGCGCAAGCGGCGCAGCCGCCCGATCTGGGGCGGCAGCGCCTGCAGGGCGTTGAGCCGCACATCCAGATGGATCAGTGCGGACAGTTGGCAGAGCGCGTCCGGCAAGCAGCGCAACGGGCCGCCGGCCGGTCGCGGTGTGCGGGGTTTTCCGCCGGGCGAGAACTCGGCCGCAGAACCGTGCTGGGCCAGGGCGGGCTTCTGGTAGACCAGGCTCAACCGCCGCAGCCGGGGAAGTCGGGCGACGACCGCCGGCACCTCGGCCAGACGGTTGAACCCCAGATCGAGCGTCTCCACCCGCTCCAGCGCGGCCAGCCCGTCCGGCAAGGTCTGCAGCCGGTTGCGCTCGAGACGCAACTCGCGCAGCTCGGTCAGCTCCAGCAGCTCGGCGGGCAGCGCGCGCAGGCGGTTCATCCGCAGGTCGAGGTGGGTCAGGCGCTTCAGCCGGCCCAGGCCGGCCGGCAGCTCTTCCAGCCGCAGGCGGCTGAGATCCAGCATCGTGGCGCTCAGGCAGGCGGCCCGCTCGATCCGCCGGGTGGCCCGTTCAGCGGCCGGTAGCTGATCGCATACAGCCTGGGGCTCGTCGGTGGTGATGCAGTGACAGTCCATGTTCTCCCCGGTCATGCCGTTCGTTCTTCCGCCGTCGCCGCCGACCCGCGGCGGGACTCCGCCAGGATCCCGCCGCGGGCCGGTGAAGCGAACGGTTTCGGGCTCTACTTCTCGTGCAGCTCCACCACCAGAGTGGTGTCGCCGTTGGCGCCGCCCTCGGTGGGATGCAGCTCGACCACCTTGGCCCGCTTGCCCAGGTTGCGCTCGGCCAGGGCGATGGTCAGGGCCGCGAAGGGACAGCCGAAGGGCTCGATGCCCTCCTTGCCCAGGTCGACCGTTAGCTGGTAAAAAGAACAGCCGCTGATTTTGGCGGTCAGCTTGTCGTCGGTCAACTGGAAGTTGATGTCGTCGCACAGCCCGGTGTTCTTGACCGTCTCGCCCAGCTTCGACTCCAGCTTCTCGATGTCGTCCACGCACGAGAAGTCCACCCCGAGCTTGCCCATCTCGGTCAGGATGTCGGGCGCGGCCTGGCGCATGACCGCCGGGGCGCTGGCTCCGGCCAGCTTGTGCAGGGCCTTGTAGACTCCGTAGAGGATGGCTTCGACTGCTTTGACATCGACCTTTTCCGGCATGGGGGTCTCCTTTCCGGGAATCCGTGTTCGGGTCGTCGCGGATGCCTAGAGCACCCGCTCCAGCTCGGCGATGCCCTTTTTGACGTTGTGCCGGATCATGCCCAGGTTGGCGTCCGCGGTGGCCACCACGCCGAGCACGGCATCGCGGCCGACCGGCGCCGAGATGATCACTCCGCCGTTGAACTCGGCCATGACCTCGAACAGACCCCCCTGTTCGGTGTCGCGCCCCATGGCCTCGATGGCACCGATGGCCGTGGAGATGACCGCTCCCACCGCGTCCGCGTCCATGTCCCCGACGTGCTCGATGACGAAACCGTCGCGGCCGACCACCAGCGACTCGTGGACGCCGTCGGTCGTGTTGAGTTCCCTCAACATCGTCTGCGCTTTCGTTGCCATTACGATTCTCCTTTCCCTTCGCTCTCTGTTGTTGTTCAGTCCTGATCGCCATCGTCCGGTCGTCCCGCGCCGGATGGCGGATAGCGGCTGCGCCGCTGCGGATTCATGATTCGACACATCGGAGCGCCTCCTCGATCTGCCCGTCGCGCAAGTGCTGCACCGCGGTCTCGAAACGGCGTTGTTGCTCCGGAGAGGCGCCGGATGCCCGCAGCTCACGGAGGCGTTCGTTGAACGCGATCTCGAGCGCCAGAGCCTGTTCCCCGGGCGTCTCGGCCGTGGCCAACATGGATTTGAAACGCGAGGCGCGCTCGGCAGCCTCGGGTATCGCGGTGTCGATCGATTCGAGCCCGCGCGCCTCGGCGGCCAGATCGATCGGCAACGGCACCACGGCGCGGGCCAGCTCTTCGGAGAGGATCTCGCCCGTCTCGCGGGTCATGGCTTCGATCTGCCGGGCGGCCGCCACCATCCGCCGCACGTCGTCGCCGAGGTAGGTGGCCAGATGGACGCGGACGGCCTCGGGCAGGCCGCGGGCGGCGGGATGGGCTTGCAACAATGCCAGCCGTTCCTCGTGGCCGGTCGGGCCCAGCCGACGGGTTACGCCGGCAGCCAGCCTGGAGTGCAGTTGGTCGGCGATCTCTTCCATTTCGGTCAGCGGTGTGCTGGTGGTGGCCACCACCATGGCGTCGCGCGTCGCCAGGCGCTTACAGACCGCAAGCACCTCTTGCTGCAGGTCGGAGTCGCGACGACAGGCGTCGAGATCGTCGAGCAGCAGCAGATCGCAGTCGCCGAGCGCCTGGCGGAGTTCGGCCCGGGCGCAGAACCAGCGGGCCCGCTCCAACTCGGCGTCCCAGTCGGCCACGTCGATGAACCGGGTACGCTCATCGCCGCGTTCGGCCAGGATGGCGGCCAGCAGGTGGCTCTTGCCCTGACCGGGACCGGCTTGCAGCACCAGGCCGCCGCCCGGCAAGCGCTGGCCGCTGGCCACGGTGCGAGCGGCGGCGACGGCTTCGCGCGAGGATTCGGCGACGTAAAAGGAATCGAAGACCCACTCCGGCCGCAGGGCCGGCTCGAGCAGGACCGGCGTGTAAATTCCCGGTTGTGCGATCAGGCCGGCCTGTACGCACTGGCCCAAGAACGAGGGCAGCGACAGCGGCGGAGCCGCCTGTTCCTGCTCCTGCATCACGGCCCTCAATCCAGGCCACCGGCCAGCTTGCCGACGCCGAGCGAGACCGAGCCCAGGTTGGCTCCGGGCTTGGCGAGCACGATGGCCTTTTTCCCCGAAGTGGTTTGCTCCAACACCACCGTTCCGTTCTCGTCGATGAAGTACGCCTTCTGTAGGATCCCGCGCGGATAGCTGTCGTGGATCGCTTCGAGCAGATCCTGCAGCGCGGCCACATCGCCCTCCTGAACCGGCTCGCCGGTCACCTGGGCGATCAGGGTGCCGTCGGCGTCCAGCACGCAGGCATAGGCGGCGAAGTCGGAAGCGCTCATGAAGCGCTCGACGACTTTCATGGTCCGTGCGTCGATGTTCTCCGGCCGGCCGGCCGTCCGCTTTGTGGCCAGATTCGTGCGTGCCATGTCGGTCTCCTTGCGCTTGCGCTCCATGGCGCGTTCGTCGCGCAGCTTCAGCGCCTGCATCACCACCCGGTGCAGGTCCATGTCGATCGAACTCGTCTCCGCCTCGATGCCCTTGCGGAACTCGAATTCGCCTTCGGTCCAGCCGAGCATCTCCACCAGCACATCGAGTCCCTGCTCCCCGCCCATCACGGTATGCACCAGGGCCCCGTCCTTGTAATAGAGCCGGGCTTCTTGCTCGAAGCCGACCACGATCAGCTCTCCGGTCTTGCGGCCCGAGAAGGGCAGCTGCACCAGATCGACGGCACTCAGGTCGTCCAGGCTTCCACGCAAGGCCATGGGGCGTTCCCCTGCAATCCGGTATTCAGAACCGGAACTGCTCGATGACCATCCGGCTGAGACCGCGGATGGTCTCCATCACGCCGGCGCCACGGATGGCGACGGCTTCGTAGACCGGGATCCCGTTGAGGTCCAGCTCGCTCTCGAGGCTGCCCAGCGGCAGCGGATCCGGGCAGTCGCGCTTGTTGTACTGCAGCGCGATCGGGAAGCGGTGCCAGTCCACGCCATACGATTCCAGGTTGCCTTCCATCATCTCGAAGCTGACGATGTTATCGTCGAGCCGCATGGCGTTCGAATCGGCCACGAACACGATGCCGTCGGCGCCGTCGAGAATGAGTCGCCGGCTGGCCTCGTAGAAGATCTGACCGGGCACGGTGTACATGTTGAATCGCACCTTGAAGCTTTCGATCTCACCGAGTTCCAGCGGGAAGAAGTCGAAGAACAGCGTGCGTTCCTCTTCGGTGTCCAGCGTCACGATGTCGCCCCGGATGTTCTCCTCGAGCGTCCGGTGGATGTGCACCAGGTTGGTGGTCTTGCCGCTGAGGCCCGGGCCGTAGTAGACGATCTTGAACACGATCTCGCGGCCCTGGTAGTTGATGTGGGGCATGGCGTCCCTCTACTTGGACACGAAGATGCGATCGATCAGGTTCAGGGCGTACTCCTTGAACTGGGGCAGCGACACCTCCTGGGAGGTCTGCTCGCGGTCCTTGGCCCCGGCCAGGACGCGGGCCAGCTCCTCGCCGCATTTGCGCGCCTCGTGCCGCACCCGGCCGATGCGCTGGTAGTCCTCGAAGATGACGACCAGCATGGCCGCGTCGGTGATCAGCGAGATGTGGATGTGGCGGTTCTCGCCTTGCTGCAACAAAATGGAGAACTGGTGCTCACCCACCATGCGGGCCACCTCGCGGGTGGCGCTGAACATGCCCGCGATCAGCGCGGCCAGGGCGGTGGTGTTCAGGTATGAAGTGTCGCCGGCCTCGGCCACCCCGGTGCCGTCCTTGGTGATCAACATCGAGGTGATGGCACCCGAGTTGCCTACCAGGGTCTTGAGCTGGGGTCCGATCTCGGAGGATGTCGGCATCATCCTGTCGATCGAGGCGGACTGCACCTGCTCTGACTGTCTGTCGTGTTCATCCACCATCGCTCGTCCCCTCTTCAGTTTCCCCGAACGTCTCGCCGAAGGCGCCGTCGATCTCCGACTCCGGCGCGGGGTTGGCGTCGCGGGCGGCCTCGTCCTTGAGCCGCGCGGCCTCCATCAACAGAAAATCGCAGGGCTTGTCGATCGACACCTGCGCTGGGTCCTGCCAGACCTTGGTGACAAAGGTGCCGCCGGCGAAGTTCAGGCACCGGTAGAAGGCGGATTCGCCCTCGATCTCGGCGGAGCTGGCGTGGAGAACCCGGCCGTCGCGGATGTACAGTGAGATGCGCTCGTTGGCGCGTGAGGTGACCTCGATTCGCACCGAGCGCTTGGACAGCGCCAGCAGCTGGAGGTACTCGAACAGGTCGATCTCGTCGATGCTGCCGGAGAAGGTGTTGCCGCGGCTCGACTGGCCGAGGAATTCGATCAGCAGGTTGGGATCAAGCGGTTTCTCGAAGTACTGCACCACGCCCTTGCGCAAGCTGAGCTGTTTCAGCGCCGCCGAGCCATAGGCGGTGATGACGATCACCCGCATGGCCGGCCGGTGCTCGCGCGCCCAGTCGATGAGCGCCAGACCGTTGAGTTCGGGCATCTGGACGTCGGTGACCAGCAAGTCGAAGCGGCCGTTCTCCAGCAAGGGGATGGCCTCGGCGCCGTCGCCGCAGGTGGTCACCTCGAAACCGGCCCGGGTGAGACACCGGCCCACGCCCCAGAGGATCTCGGGATCATCGTCGACCAGCAGGATGTGATCCGGTTTGGCTTCGGTCATCACTCGTCTTCCTTGCGCAGCATGGCCGACACGTTCTTGACCATGGCGCATAGGTGGTCGACGTAGTCGGCCACGGCGGCTCGCACCTTGTCCGGATCCCCGGCGCCGGCCTCCAAGTCGGCGGCCATCGCCCGCAGCCCGGCCAGCAAACCGGAGAGGCGGTTCTGGATGCTGTGTCGGTCCGGCGCTGGGCCGCGCCCGGAGACTGGCGATTTCTGGACCGCCGCATCGGCGTCTTGCGTGTTGGCCGAGCCGAAGATGCGGCTGACCATCTGTACCAGCTGGTGGGGTTCGAAAGGTTTCTGCAGTCCACCTGCATAGCCCTTCGGGATACGGATGATGGGATCGCCGCTGATGATGATCACCCCGGTCACCGGATGAAGGGCACTGAGTTCGTTGCTGAGATCGATGCCGTTGCCGTCCGGCAGGTTCTCATCGGCGATCAACACGACCGGGCCATCGGGCTGTAGACACTGCCGCGCTTGCTCGCAGGTGCTGGCGGTCGCGACCTCCACATCCGCGATCGCGCGATCGATGTGCTGTGCCGCAAACATCGCCAAAGGGCGGTTGTCTTCTACGATGAGAACCCGCTTCATCCTCCGCCTCTCGGACCCGCACCGGGTCTTCGTGGTCGTGCCCGGATGCGTTGTGCAATGGGCACGCCAAAAAGTTCCTCCTGCCGGCGTGTCTACAACCCATTGAAAAAATGGTATTGCCGACCAGGGTTCGGCCGGTACTCGGCACGACGGACCGCAGCAGTCGGCCGGATTGCGTCAACTCCACGCACGTCGAACAGGCAGCGGCTGGATCTGGGTGCGGCAGCCGTGGCCGGGGGCGTGCCGTGCACGCATCAGCCTCCGCAGCGGGCGTGAGACTCACTCGCGGACGTCGAGGTTTTTGATCTGGTAGGCGAGGGCGTGGCGCGAGATGCCCAGCAAGCGGGCGGCGTTTTGTTTGCGCCCGCCGGATCTCTTGAGCGCCTCGCGCACCAGCGAGCGGGCCACTTCCTTGGTGATCTGGTGCAGGTCGCGCTGCTGTTCGGCCGGAAAGCCCACTTCCAGCTTCCATTCTCGCTCATCACCGGGGAAGCTGAAGTGTTGGGGGCGGATGGTGTCACCTTCCGATAGAATGATGGCGCGTTCCAGCAGGTTGCGCAACTCGCGGATGTTGCCGGGCCACTGGTAGGCCGTCAGCTTCTCCAGCACGCCGGCGGCCAGGGTGGGTTTGCTGGCCAGGCCCATCCTCTCGACCAGCGCATCGAGCAGCTCGTCGATCAGCAGCGGCAGCTCCCCGCTTCGCTCGCGCAGCGCCGGCACTCGGATGGGAAACACGTTGATCCGGTAGTAGAGGTCCCAGCGGAAGCTGCCCGCGCGGGCATCCTGGACGAGGTCGCGGTTGGTCGCCGCCAGGATGCGGGTGTCGACCTCGATCTGGCGTTCGCCGCCGACGCGCATGAAGCTGGCGGAATCCAGGAAGGTCAGCAGCTTGACCTGGATCAGGGGATCGAGTTCGCCGATCTCGTTCAGCAGCAGGGTGCCGCCCTGGGCCAGCTCCACCAGGCCGCGTTTGCGGCCCTTGGTCCCGGTGAAAGCTCCCGGCTCGTGACCGAACAGCTCCGACTCGGCCAGATCGCGGGGCAGGGCCGCGCAGTTGATGGTGAAGAACGGCCCCTTGGACCGCGGCGAACGCTGGTGAATGAAACGCGCCAGGTGATCCTTGCCCGCCCCGCTTTCGCCCAACAACAGCACGATGCCGTTCTGGCGGGCCGCCTTCTCGGCCACTTCCAGTGTCTTGCGCATCGCCGTCGATGGATAGCGGCTGAGGGGGTCGGCGTCCAGCGCCTGGCGCGGCAGGTGGCTGGTGCAAGAGCGCAGGCGCTGCACCTCGGCCTGCAGCGCGCAGCCCTCCAGGTTGCGCTGGACCACGAACAGCAGCTCCTCGAACTCGATCGGCTTGGTCAGGTAGTCGGAGGCACCCTTGTGGGTGCAGTCCACCGCAGAGCGAATGGAGCCGTAAGCGGTCAGGATGATGAAGTGCGCCTCCGGCTGCACCTGCTTGAGCTCGGCCAGCAGCTGATCGCCGCGGGCGTCGGGTAGGTTCAGGTCGACGAACACCACGTCCGGATACAACCGCCGCATCTTGGCCCGGGCGTCCCCGGCGCTGTAGGCTGTATCCACGGTGTAGCCCTTGTTTTCCAGCATGCGGGCGTAGGTGTCGGCCAGGGACTTCTCGTCGTCGATGATCAGGATGGACCCGTGCATCTCCTTCGATCCTCCCGCCGGTTTTGAACCCGGCATTCGATTACGTGCTGTCGCAGGAGCATTCACGATCGACCTGCCTCCTCGGAACAATAGGGTTGGAGGTTGTAACGTTTGAAGTAAGCACAGTGGAGGCAGCTGTCGGGCCAGCTGCCGGTCTCGGCCCAACGGTTGCCGCCGGCCAACGCCCAGCAGCAGAGGCTGGAGCGCGAGGAGCACAGGTTGCAGGCGTCCTGGCCGGTGCCGGTGCCGCAGCCGCACTGCCAGCAGTAGTTCCTCTCGCCCGCCGGTAGACACACCTCGAAGCACGCTCCACGGCCCGGGCTCGACTCGACCGCGATGAGGCCGCCGTGGGCCTCGACCACCTCGCGGCAGACCGCCAGTCCCAGGCCGGTGCCGCTGCTCTTGGTGGTGAAAAAGGGTTCGAAGATGCGCCGTTGGAGTTCGGGATCCAGGCCGCAGCCCTGATCGGCCACACCGATGCCGACCACCGGGCCCGGGAAATAGGGGAAGCGCTGCTGGATCTCGTCCGACTCGATGTAGCGCCACTGGACCCGGACCCGACCCCCGGCCGGGCTGGCTTCGAAGGCGTTGTGCAGCAGGTTGCTCAACACGCGCTTGAGCGCGTCCGGGTCGACCGCGACCAAGGCGTCCTGCTCCAGCGGTGCCAGCTCCACCTCGATGCCCCGAGCCGAGGCAAGCTCGAGGTGGGCGTCCAGGGCGTCGTACATGACCCGCGCCAACCGTACGTTTTCGACGTTCATGTGCCAGGGCTTGGTGGAGCCGAGCAGCTCGTGGATCTGCCGCGACAAGTTCCGGGTCTCTTCGATGATGCTCTGCAGTACGGAGTTGTGGTGGGAACCGAGGAAGAGATCGCCCTCGAGCAGGCGCAGCCCGATCAGGATCGAGGCCAGTGGGTTTTTGATCTCGTGGCCCATCTTGGCGGTCATCTCGCCAACCCGGGCAAGCTGCTGGATACGCCGGCGTTCCTGTTCTTCGGCCATGAAGTGGGTCAGGTCGCGGAAAACGGTGATGCGGTTGGCGCTGCGCGATGGTTGGGTGCTGGTGAAGCCGATCTGGTGCTTGCGTCCGTCGGGCAGGTTGACCACGACGGTTGAACGTTTCTCGGCGCCCGTCTCTTCGAGCAGGCGGGCCATGCCGGGCAACAGGTCGGTCAGCGAGGTGCCCTGATAGTTGTCGCCGCCGATCTGCAGGATGGCCAGGGCGGCCCGGTTGGCCAACACGATGCGCCCCTCGGGATCGGTCACCAGCAAACCCGAGGCCATGCCCTCGAAAGCCGTGCGCAGCAGCTGCTCGGACTGGCGCAGGGCATCGACCATCAGCGAACGCTGGATGGCGCTGCCGATCATGTCGGCCAACGCCTTCATGCCCTCGAGTTCGGCCGGCTCCCAGCTGCGCTCGGCGGACAGCTGACCGAAGGCGATGAAGCCCCACCAGCCATCGTTGACCCGCACCGGCGCCACCGCGATCGAGCGCACGCCGAGGGGTTCGAGCACCCCCCGCTCGGAGCCCGGCAGGTGCCGGACATGGCCCCAGAGCAAGCTGCCGTCGGTCAGGGTCTCGGCCCAGCGGGACAGGTCTCCGCCGTCGAGGGGCAGCTCGATTCCAAGGGTCGGCGTGTCGATCAGCTGGTCGCTGCAGCCGATGCAGGTGCAGATCTCGCGGGCGCAGGTGGACCGGCCGTTCGCCCAGCGGTTCTCGAACAGAGAGGCGCGCTCGACCTGGATCGCCGCGCCGAAGCGTTCGAGAACGTCGTGCACCCCGTCGGAGAAGGCGTCGCCCTTGAGGAGCCGCCGGGCCGCATACGAGACCGCCTGGAGCAGGTGGGCCCGCGTCACGGCCGCCTCCATCGGCTCCGGACCCGCCGGTCACCTCGCCCCGCAGGTGTGGCTGGCCGCCGGTGCGGAATGCGCCGCTCGGATGGGCGGAGTTGCGCTGAGATCTGAGCCAGCCATCGCATCGGTGTAGCCTTTCCGGGCCGAGTTGCCGACGTTGATTTGGAAATGGAATGTCCTGTTTCGCTGCCAAAACGGAACAGCAAGTCCCGTGCCATGAATCCGACGGTTCGATGCGTGGGAATCGCGCGTCCAGCAAGGGTGGGGAGGGCGGAGAACATGGCGGGCTGGTGACGATCCAGAATCTGGACGACTCGATTCC